>DRGL01000001.1 GCA_011050085.1 Pricia antarctica
ATGGAAGCCCCAAGCGCCAGCTTGAAGGGTTGGAATAAGACGAAGAAGCAGGGCGTTAGCCCGTGGTCAGGCATTTGCAGCATTGATTCCCCCGAGAAAACCGGAGGTAATCTTGTCAGGATCACGACACTCGCCGGACCACGCCTCTTAGGGCGTGGTTCTTTGTTTTAGGGAAGCCCCAAGCGCCAGCTTGAAGGGTTGGAATAAGACGAAGAAGCAGGGCGTTAGCCCGTGGTCAGGCATTTGCAGCATAGATGCCCCAAAGAATACCGGAGGTAATCTTGTCAGGATCACGACACTCGCCGGAACACGCCCCTTAGGGCGTGGTTCTTTGTTTTATGGAAGCCCCAAGCGCCAGCTTGAAGGGTTGGAATAAGACGAAGAAGCAGGGCGGTAGCCCGAGGTCACTCAAGTACAACTTTGACGCCTTCTACTGAAACATCAATCACAAAACGTATATATCGGAAAAGGAAAGCTAGCGTGTAAATCCTTTTATAACCTCCCACTGCCCTTCCGTAATTGCTGGCCCATCAAAAAAGGAAACCCCTTTTGCCCCGTTTTTCTTGGCCAATTGTATAGCGGTCGATACATCTTCTGCGGACATCCCCGGTACATAAATCCCAGTGTGTAGCACAACATTTTTACCTTTTAAATCGGAAACGCCTTGCCCTGTCGCATAACCTATCCAATCGATTTCTTCATTATAAAAACTGTTGTAAATCATGGGTAGAACGGCATCTACATCCCACTTGTCCCAACGCTGTCTCACCATATGGTCCGCCATTTCCGGATAGGGAAATACCGCGGCTGTAAGTTGTTTTCCGTTTGTATGCGCAATGACATAGGCTTCATCGACAATGGCCTTAACTTGATTGAGCCTGAAATTCTTCCACTCCATATCGATAGCAGGATTTTCGCTATTCTTGGGATTTTTATGGTGGATTTTCTCAAATTCGGAGACGCAGACATCGCAATAGCAAAAGTCATAACGCGGTAGTTCAATGTCTTGCAAAAGATTGTATTTGGGCAATAGACCTATTGGCAGAAATATATCGGAGTATCGGATATAGTCTAAATGTACGCTTGTTACGCCCTCGACCTTAGCCAAACCGCTTACCAGACTTAAAATATGAGCCTTTGATTCCTTTCGAGTAGGACATAGCCATTTGTAATATTCAACGTACGGAGGGTCGTCGTAAGTGGACTTCCCATCGCGGCTTATAGCATACCATTCTGGATGCTGTTCGGCGATTTTGTCTCCAGGACGATTAACGGTAAACATCCAGGCATGGACTTCCAACTGCGATTTTTTGGCCAAAGGAACCAATCTAGCCAACAATTTAGGATCAGTACCTGTATTGATCAGTACGGCATCGATTCCATTTGCGGCGTACTTATCAAATTCCTCTTGAAAAGAAGCATCGCTTCGCTTAGCGTCAGCAGTTATCCATGTCCACAACTTAAAATCCTCATGGGTTGAAACTGTTTCCTTTTGCTGGGCCTGTATAGTAGATATATATAAAACGGTCAGAATTACCGAATATACCCATAGTCTAGGGTACGCTTTACTTCTGTTTCTCATAACTCTTGAATTTTCCATCTGCATCAATGAGCAGTGTTTTTCCTGAAAAAGGACTAACCGTCCAAATAGTCCACCCGGTTACATGCTGATCTATAGTAAGTTTTAAAGGCTTTCCAAAAATTTCAGTAGTGGCAGCCGATACTTTTTTATAAAGAATATCGAAGTTGTCATCCGCAACTAGTAACTCTCTATACTTTTCATAGAGCATCCATTTTATATGTTCGTCTTTGGGAATCTCAAATACAATAGCTTCACTTACGGGTGCATCCGAAAAATAGACATAGCCCCAATGCTCTGGCTCATGCATGTTAATAACCCCTTGTGGCGACCAAACCCAATTATATTCGGACAAAAATTTACCTTTTGAATCCTTTTTCCTAGCGTAATCTCCATCGGTCAAGTGATAATCCCAATTCACCCTTGAAAAATTAATTCTCCAAAAGTGGTTTACGGGTACTGTGCTCGTAGTGGCAGCCTCATTTAGAACCGACCAAGGAATGGCAATTTCTACGCTCCAATTCTTGTCTTTATCGGTTGAGTTGTTTAAGGTGCCATCAATATGGACAGCTGATTTCAACCCTTGAATATCCCATCCATTCAGCACTTTTCCGCTATTTCGATAGGGTTTCGTAAGAAAGAGGTCCCAAACTGTATTAAGGGCGTTCATTTCAAACTCCATATAATTATGGGTATCTCCATCAGGGTCGATAAAGATTTCAAAATCATTGTTGTAAAAGATAATCGTGTCTCGCTGTTTCAACGTACCCCAAATATGAGGCTCTTCCATTTGAGCATAAAAATAAAGGTATTCAGCATCCCAAATCATCTTCATTCTAGTGCGGTAGAGAGGCTTCTTTGAACCTTCTATATCCATAAAATCTGAACTCCAGCTTACATTTTTCCAAGACGTCTCACTCGCGATTCCATCAATATGAATGGATTCCGTTGTATTATGTGCTACATAAGTTTTAGGTATATTCTGGGCGGTAATAAACAGTGGTACCAACATCAAGAAGATAATTTGTACGATGTAGTTTATCGTCATGGGTTTAGTTTGGATAAGATAGGTACTATACATTTTAATGCTCCAAAAATATAGATTTTAGATTTACCGCCTAGTATAGTGACATTGAGATAATCTAAGAAGCATCAATACTTACCGCAGATTAAATTCGATAATAGCAATGCTACAACAAAAGCAAAATAAGCTCAAAACATTCCCTTATTACTTAATTGATATTTCACAGGCTTTCACATGTATCGAATTATCGAAGGTTGTATTTTACTGTTGTTCGATGGAAAGTGTTTTTAGGTTCTATAAAAAGGCGTGATTACAATCTTATAGATGCCTAGTGCGGCATACGTAACAACTTAACGTTTAGGGTAATCATTGGGAAATTTGCAAATTATAATTTCCCTTAAAGCTTGAATTTAAATATTTGGTTTTAAGAGTGCGATTTCATCCGTTGATCAATAGCAAATCTAGCTATAATCCCGATCAAGTTGAATAAATAAATTTTCACTTCGGTATAGGTCTTATTAGGATATGCCCCGAAACTAGCCTTTTCGAAAAAACAGGAAACTATCTAGAACTATCAAAATTTGCGTGGTAGTTAAGAATTATTAAAATGAAAAAACGAATTTATACTCCAGCTAATTTCAAACTTCGCTATCGTAAACAATGAATTACGATACTTGCAATAAAAGGAATTATTTTTATCTGAAAAGCTTTAGTAACGCGCGCCTCCATCCTATTTCTATCAATTGAAATGAGCTTGGGAAAATTCAAAACTGAAAATTTAATTTTTCAAAAGTAGACTATCAAAGTTTGTCTGTTGGAAAGAATCAATCTCAGGAAGACTTTCGAGTTCCGCTATGGGATATTTATTACGTGCTATAAACGCAGCCTATAAAATTGGATTTAAACGTGAAAAAATAATTAGAGATATTAGACTATTTCGGCGCTTAGACCTGCATTCAGTAATCCCGTGCAACGTGGCTTTAAATCACTAAATTCCCCAGTTTTCACTGTACACTTCCCATTGTAGTGGACGATGAGGGAACACTGCTCAGCCTGCTCCGGAGTATGCTCACAGACATCCATTAAAGTCTCGATTACGTGATCAAAAGTATTGACCTCGTCATTAAAAAGAACGATTTCGTTTTGTTTAACGACCTCTTCCTCCAATAAAAGTTCTTCCGATATTTTTTCCTTTGTACTCATAATAATGCTTTTTATATCAAAAATAGTACGCGTTGACATAACCTAATTTACATATTTTGCGGCAACCCAATGGTTCTTTTCAAGATTTTTAGTGAACGTCAGTCCGTTTTCCACGCATTTTTCCGAAATTATCGGTATATCGTTACTGTAAAAACCACTTACAAAAAGTATTCCGTTATTTTTTAAGTTTTTTGCATACACAGCAATATCGTTAACAAGAATATTCCGATTGATATTGGCTAAAATGATATCATACTTCCTTTGGCCCAATAAGCTAGAATCTCCTTCATATACATTAATATGCTCGCAATGGTTCCGCAAAACGTTTTCTTTGGCATTCAGGTAGCACCAATTATCAATATCGATAGCATCAATATGTGCAGCCCCTTTCATAGCAGTAAGAATAGCAAGCACACCGGTACCACTTCCCATATCCAAAACGGATTTTCCATCAAAATCATGATCTAAAATTAACTGAAGCATCATATGCGTAGTCTCATGATGTCCCGTACCAAAACTCATTTTGGGTTCGATAACAATGTCGTAGCGCACCTCCGATTTCTGATGAAAAGGAGCTCGAACCGCACAACGGGTATCGATTTGAATAGGATGAAAATTACTCTCCCAATCCACGTTCCAATTTTCTTGCTCAATTTCCTTCACATCGTATGTCATGTCGAACTGACCGTTCCCTAAAATCTGGACCGATTTTAAAATATCATCTCGCCAATCCGATTTTTGGATGTACGCCAAAATACCATCTTCGTTTTCCACAAAACTCTCAAAACCCGCTTCGCCCAGTTCTGCGATTAGAATATCGGATGCTGGTTGTAACGGATTGATTTTAAAGTTTACCTCTATGTATATCGACAAAATTGAAATTTCAGGATTAGAAAGCATTAACCGGAGCTAGGGATGTCCACGCAAAGACTTATCCATATATTGAGGCTAATCAATAAATTACATGCCTCCGCGCAGACCTCTCCGTTATAATTTAAAAATATGCCGGTCATACTTGACCAGAAGTAACGATGTTAAGAGCCCTATCTGAAAAGTACGATCAGGAAAATGAACAAAAGTATTGGGGTAGTTTGGAAATTAAATGGCTTTAATAATGGCTACAAAATCATCGGCTACTAAAGATGCCCCACCTATCAGTCCGCCATCTACATCTGGCTTTGAGAATATCTCTTCTGCGTTGGCCGGCTTAACACTGCCGCCATATAAAATGGACACTGTATCTGCTATAGCCGTATCATAGGCTTGTGCAATCGTTTTTCGGATAAAGGCATGCATTTCCTGCGCCTGTTCAGGAGATGCTGTTTCACCCGTTCCAATGGCCCAAACTGGCTCATAAGCTAAAACGATATTAGACCAAGCCGATGCTTCCAAAGAGAAAAGTGCATTTTTCAATTGACTTTCTACCACCTTAAAGTGATTGTCAGCTTTCCGATCCTCCATTTTTTCGCCAAAACAGAAAACCACTCGCATGTTCTTATATAAAGCGGTAACCACTTTTTTATTAAGTATTTCATTGGTCTCCCCAAAATACGCACGTCGTTCAGAATGCCCAATAATTACGGTATCTACTTCAATATCCAAGAGCATATCGGGTGAGATTTCACCAGTATAGGCTCCGTTTTCAGCAAAATGCATGTTTTGTGCGATTACTTCAATTGAGGAGGATTCCAACTGTTTAACGGCCGAATGCAAGCTAATAAACGTTGGTGCTACCATAACCTCAGCTTGGGTATCGGGCAATTTTGCGACCAATTCGGTTAGCAACGCTTCAGTCTCGGCCAAATTCTTATTCATTTTCCAATTTCCTGCTACAATCTTACTTCTCATTTTCTTAGGTTTTATAGTGTTCTTTATATAATTTTTAATTTCGCCGCGGTTCCTATAGTATGCTATCCGTTAACGTAAGGCGGAACTTAACTGTGAAATTTACCAGCCTTATTAATCAAATTGTAGCGCATCCAAATCGTTGTAATGCACCTTCTGTTGTATCGTACCCTTCTCCAAGACCAGTACCCCAGGATTAGATCGTACTATCGTTTTTAAGGTCGTTTCATCCGTAAAATAAAATTCAAATGATAGCTTATGATCGTTTACCAATTTTGCCGTCTGTTCTACATTGGATGCCGACATCCCGATAACCTTGTATCCCTTTTTTATTGCCGCGTCGGTAACTTTTTTTACCTCTGAATATACATCTTCATTCGTCTTTGCCAAATCATAAGCGATAACCATTACCAGTTTGGGTTCCTGTAATAAAGAACCGGCCAAATCTTCCCCGTTCCGTTCTATGGTAAAATCGTGGACTGGAGGTTCGTAACCTTTTTGTACCTCTGTAGTTTCTACATCAATAAATTCACCATCTATAGAGGGATAATCGCCTTGGGTCACTATGATTTTGTCTTCGCCTGCTACCTTGAATCGCCAAGCATAATCATAAATCGGTTTGGGCGCATTTTCCGGTACGGTCATTCCTTCCTCGATATTGGCTCCGATTTTATAGGGCCGAAAATCCACCACGGGCAAATGATTCAAAACATAATAACAATATACAATGCAAAATACTACGCAAACCAAAGTGATGACCCGAATCGTGTTAGCACGAAACAGCGGTTTAATGTATCGGTTTCCCAAAAACAGGATGATAATAAGGATGAGCAGAACAACATCTTTGGTGAACGATTCCCATGGGGTTAACTTTAAGGCATCCCCAAAGCAGCCGCAGTCGGTTACCTTATTAAAATAAGCGGAATAGAAGGTCAAGAAAGTAAACCCGACAATCATTATCAAAAGACTCCATACCGTAAATTTTACCCTAAACCCCAATAAAAGGATGACGCCCAACAATACCTCAAAAATTACAACAGCTATCGAAATTGCCAGGGCATATGGTACTAAGAATGGGAGGTCAAGCACACCTTGGCTAAAATATTCCTCAAGTTTAAATGAAAAACCTACGGGGTCGTTCAACTTGATGAGTCCGCTGATAATGAACAGAACACCGACCAGTATTCGGCTAAGATGTACGAGATATTTCATTTTGTAGTGTTCAGATGAATCAAGGCAAAAATCGCATAGTTAACCATATCTTGATAGTTGGCGTCTACCCCTTCGCTTACCGAAGTCTTACCTTTATTATCCTCAATCTGTTTGACACGAAGCAGTTTTTGCAAAATCAGATCCGTAAGCGAACTTACCCTCATATCGCGCCAGGCCTCCCCGTAATCATGGTTCTTATTTTCCATCAGGGCCTTCGTAGTCGCCGCGTGCGTATCATACAGTAGTACAGCTTCCTTGGTTGATAAATCCGGTTGTTCTACTACACCTTTTTCCAATTGAATAAGGGCCATGATGGCGTAATTGATAATTCCGATAAATTCCGAACGCTCATCTTCATCAACTTTGCGCACCTCGTTCTCTTGCAGGCTTCGAATACGCTGTGCTTTTATAAAAATCTGATCGGTCAGGGAAGGAAGTCTAAGAATGCGCCAAGCACTACCATAATCTCCCATCTTTTTTTCGAAGAGCTCCCGACATATTCTTAACACGGCGTCGTATTGCTCGGAAGTATGTTGCATAATTGGCTTTGGATTGCGTAAATTTCGTTCGCTTTTACGAACCCTCCAAAGTTCGTGTTTTAATGTTTGTTAATCAAGTCCAGTCCTAATCATTTATGACCCTCAACTGCAAAGGCCAGCTTATTGATCTCTCCCATCCCAAAGTTATGGGCATTTTAAACCTTACGCCCGATTCATTTTATGATGGAGGAAGGTATACTAACGATAAGGCTGTACTGTCACAAACGGAAAAAATGCTACGTGATGGCGCTACCTTTATTGATCTCGGCGCCTATAGTTCACGACCCGGAGCAGACCATGTTTCGAAAGATGAAGAATTAAATAGGATGCTTCCCATTGTCCGGAGATTAATCACCGAATTTCCAGAAATATTACTTTCTATTGATACTTTTCGAAGCGAGGTAGCAGTTGAGTGTTTGGAGGCAGGGGCGACCTTAATTAATGATATTTCCGCAGGAAAATTAGATGGTCAAATGTTGCCGACCATTGCAAAATTCAAAGTTCCCTTTATTATGATGCACATGCGCGGTACGCCCCAAACTATGAAAAGCCATACCGTATATGAAAATCTTCTGGTCGATATTTTAGCCTATTTTTCCGAACGAATAAATTCGGCTAGGGCTTTAGGCATAATCGATATAATCGTAGATCCCGGTTTCGGTTTCGCTAAGACGGTGAATCAAAATTATGAACTACTCTCAAAACTCAATCTGTTTCAAAATCTGGACGTACCTGTCTTAGCGGGCTTAAGCAGAAAGTCGATGATTTATAAAACTTTGGGTACGACTCCAGATAATGCCCTTAACGGCACTACAGCCCTTAATATGGTAGCACTGATGAACGGAGCGAACATTTTGCGGGTTCATGATGTGAGGGAAGCAGTGGAATGCGTGCGACTTGCCAAAATAGTTTTGGAAAATGAACGTTTACCATAAGAAGGCGCTTATTAAACTCAATAATTTATGTAAGCATATATAGAAACTCATATTTTGAAAAGCTCTTGATAGAATCCTTTTAGTGAGGTTATATTGAATAGCAACCGCATTTTTTAACGACCGTTACATCTTCATCTAAGTATACTGGTATCAATCAAATTTAATTTTCCCTAATTTTACAAAAAACACCTGCGGATTGGATTTCCTAAATTTTTTGGACTTTAAGATTACCGACGTTCTCGACATTATTTTAGTCGCGATTCTATTGTACTACATCTATAAGTTGGTGCGTGGCTCCGTTGCCATAAACATTTTTATCGGAATCGTGATTATTTGGGCTTTTTGGAAGCTTACCGAACTCCTTGATATGGAAATGATAAGCAGTATGGTAGGTGGCTTTATGCAAGTCGGGCTTATTGCTTTGATCATAGTGTTCCAGCAAGAAATCCGAAAGTTTCTTTTAATGGTCGGCTCTACCAATTTTGCGAACAAACGTAATTTTCTAAAACACTTTAAATTTTTACGTACCGACAGTATCGGTCCCAGTTTAAATATAGAGGCTATTATCTCCGCCTGCGAAAAAATGAGCATTTCAAAGACGGGAGCTATAATCGTAATCGAACGCAACAATTCGTTAGATTTCGTTAAGTCGTCGGGCGATCAGATGTACATCGAGGTAAACCAACCCATCATTGAAAGTATTTTTTATAAGAATAGTACCCTACACGATGGGGCGGCTATCATTCAAAATAATTACATCGTCGCGACTAGGGCTATCTTGCCCGTTTCCAACGAACGCAATATCCCGCTTCGGTTTGGCCTTCGCCATAGAGCGGCAGTGGGCATCAGTGAAAAAACCGACGCCATCGTTTTAGTGGTTAGCGAAGAAACAGGAAATATTTCTTATATACGTAACGGTGAATTTGTCGATTATGAGGGACCGAAAGAACTGACTTCTATCTTAAAGGACGACTTGATCGATTAAGCTACCTCTTCGGCCAAAAACTGCGCTTCATAAAGATTGCTGTAATATCCACCCAATTTAAGCAGCTCTTGATGCGTGCCGGTTTCGACGATTTGTCCGGCATCCATAACTATAATCCTATCCGCCTTTTTTATAGTAGCGAGACGGTGGGCAATGATGATTGACGTACGGCCTTCGGTAATTTTTTCTGTAGCGCGCTGAATGAGTTGCTCGGAATACGTATCTACCGAAGACGTAGCCTCATCCAAAACTAAGATACTTGGGTTACTTACATAGGCACGTAAAAAAGCAACTAGTTGTCGCTGTCCACTAGAAAGCATCGAACCCCTTTCCTTCACGTTGTATTCATATCCTCCAGGAAGACTGGTTATGAATTCATCGACCAAAATCGCCTTGGCCGCCGCTTGTATATCATCAACCGTTATCGAAGGATCCTTAAGGGATATATTGTTCGCAATAGTATCCGCAAAAAGAAAGACATCCTGTAAAACAACGGCAATATGGGAACGCAGTGAACTCAATTTAAAATCCTTAATATCGACACCGTCTACTTCGATGCTTCCCGAATTAATTTCGTAAAATCTGCTGAGCAAGTTTATTATGGTCGATTTTCCAGCACCTGTGGCACCCACGATGGCTACGGTCTCCCCTTTCTTTACCTCAAAGGATATGCCGTGCAGTACTTCCTCATCCTCCAAATAGCCAAAACGGACATCCTTGAATTTGATGTCACCTTGAACCTCTTCTATCTCTATGGTACCAACGTCCTGTATGTTGCTATTGGTATCCAAAATACGGAATACCCGGTTGGCGGCCACCATACCCATTTGTAAGGTATTGAATTTATCGGCGATTTGCCGCAAGGGGCGAAATAACATATCGATAAGCAAAATAAAGGCAAAAATAGTCCCGAAATCTTCTCGGGATAAATCTGACACGTTCAAGAGTCCACCATACCAAACGATAAGTCCCACTGCAATCGATGAAACAATCTCGGCAATCGGGAAAAAAATGGAGTTATACCAAACCGTTTTCAACCAAGCATTTTGATGTTTTTCGTTTATGATTCGAAACTTGTCGCTCTCAATTTTTTCACGGGTAAATAATTGTACAATTTTCATACCCGTAATACGTTCCTGTACGAACGAATTTAAGTTGGCTACTTGTGCCCTTACCTCGGTAAAAGCCACTTTCATAGCTTTTTGAAACTGTCGGGTGGCGTACATGATAATCGGAAGCAACACGAAAACGATTAAAGCCAACTTCCAGTTCATGTATAACATGACCCCTGCGGCTACCAACATCTTCAGTAAATCGGCGACAATCTGAAAAAAGCCTTGGCTAAAAATTTCCCCAATACGCTGCATATCGGCAACGGCCCTGGTGACCAAAACGCCCAATGACGAGCTGTCAAAATATTTCATACGAAAGCCGAGCATGTGCTGAAACAAGTTGACCCGAATATCCTTAATAACCGATTCACCGAGCCAGTTTGCGTAGTAATTAAAGCCTAGTTGACTGACCACTTGACCTATAAGCACTCCTAACATGGCCAAGGTCAGGTACAAAAGACGGTCGGCATTGGGTTGTTTTATCGCGTCGTCGATAATCTGTTGTAAAATTATGGGGGTCAATACGGCAAATATGGACAAAAGAATGGCGGCAAGGGCAACACCATAAAACGTCAACCGATACGGGCGGGTTTTTTCCAATAAACGGTTGAAAAGTCCTAAGTCGAACGCTTTTCCAGAATCGTTATTATCCATGTACTATCTTGATTACTTTTATGACCCTTGGTATTCTTAAAGAAAACGGATAAAAGCGATTGCGTATTGCCTTCCATTTTCGGAACCGTTCAAACCGATTTTAAGGGTATAAAACCGATGTCAAATATAAAGCTTTTGCAGGTACCGATGGACCAGCTTTAGACCGGTCTTTGCTATTTATTATCCTTTTAACATCGTCGACCGTGCGTTTGCCCAGTCCAACCTCCAGCAGGGTACCGACAATCGCACGCACCATGTTTCGCAAAAAACGGTCGGCAACAATGGTAAATATGAGTTTATCGTCCTTCAACTCCCAAGTTGCCTTGCTTATATTACACCGATACGTTTTTACGTCGGTATTCGATTTTGAAAAGCATTGGAAATCCTCGAAATTCAATAAAAGGGCAGCCGCTTCGTTCATTGCCAAAATATCTAGAGGATGTTTTATAAAGTGGGCATAGTCGGAATAAAAAGGATTTTTGTCTTGAAGTACCCAATACTCATAGGTTCTTTGGATGGCATCGAAACGGGCATGTGCATCAATAGAAACTTCATAGATATTCTGAACCGCAATCGCTTCGGGAAGTAAGGCGTTCAAACGGTATACAAGATTGGTCTCCTTATCAATACCATCCGTTTCAAAATGGGCGAACATTTGTTTGGCATGTACCCCGGTGTCGGTACGCCCCGCTCCTACCGTTTCTATGGGATGTCTCAATATTGTTGATAAGGCTTCATCTAAAACTTGCTGCACCGTAATCGCATTCGGTTGCTTTTGCCAACCATGAAACTGTTTTCCTAAGTAGGAAAATTGTATAAAATATCTCAAGAGCTATGCTTTGTTTCGAACGGCAAAGATACTGGATACAGTCGTAGTATAAAAAACGGAATTTAGCGCCTGAATCCATATGTGCGGACCTAACGCAATACGGATACAAGGTCTGATATTTGTTCCGAACAAGAGGACCGTACTTGATCAACAACTTTCTAAAGCCGTATTTTTGCTTTCGATATACTACAATAAAGAATGATTCGCATACTCCTACTCTCCGATACACATTCACATATGGACGAAGGCATACTTAAATATGTTCGCCAGGCTGATGAAGTATGGCATGCCGGCGATATCGGAAGCCTTGCTGTAACCGATTCCCTTTCAAAGATAAAACCCGTGCGCGCAGTTTATGGGAATATCGATGACACCAACATTCAAATGGAATTTCCGTTAAACAATAGATTCAAAAGTGAAGATGTTGATGTACTGATGACCCATATCGGAGGCTATCCACCCAAATATAATGCTCGCACCAAGGCGCTAATCGCTGAAAATCGACCCAAACTATTTATTTGTGGACATTCCCATATCTTAAAGGTAATGTGGGATAAAAAACAAAATATTCTACACATGAATCCAGGTGCCTGCGGTAAGCACGGATTTCACCAAATAAGAACGATGCTACGCTTCGTTATCGATGGGAAAGACATTAAGGATCTGGAAATAATAGAGCTGGGAAAACGAGGTGGTTTAAAATAATATACCTGAGCCCGTCGCGACACTATTTCAGTATTAAAGCGGATATCTGACCTAATATTCGCGTGTTTATTCCATTGTGAATAGGCTGACCTAGGCGCTCTTATCTAGTTTATTCGCTACTGAATTTACTTAGCTAAAAATTAGTTAGAGGATAGGGAAAGCCATAAAATTCTTAATTGGATGTTGGCAAGCCTATTGAATTTTTAAAACCTAATCTTGGTTCATGACCAATTAAATATTCACATCCGATTTGACAAAAAGATTGAAAATGAATCGGTCATAATTACAACTAAAAGCTATCTATTTATACGATATTGGATGGAAAATTTCAATTTTACTTAGCGTATAACCTGTATTCGCTTAGAAGATATTTTTCTCATTGAACATAATTTATATGTTGCGAAATACTTTTACTTATAATTAGCGTCCGAAAATTCGAATAATGACTTTGAATTAATCAAAAAAAAGGGGGAACGACCCCACGACGTTCCCCCTAGTATAGTTATGTGTTCTCGTTAATAAAACTACACAACTTACATATCTTCGATTTCTTTATTTAAAATATTTTCGAAAATATGATATTGCAAGATGCACCATATAATAATTAAAACCAATAATTTCAATCTCGATTTTAACGGCTGATAGAGACCTTGCTACTGTTCACTACATTAGTTTAATTAATTACATAACCTAGCAACCAGTATAAAACAATAAAAATAACAACGGCGAAACAACCACATTTTCCACCGCTCAATTTTTTGGCGCCCCATCCAGCTAGTAGCGCTTTGATAATACCTTTCATTTTTTCATTTTAAAGTTCGAATTCCGTTGTAACTTATATAATATAGTTTAACGAATTTTGATTGTTGTTCTAGTTTCAAATATAGGATTAGTAGGTTAATTTATCATCATATGCGTAATTCAAATTACTTTGATTCCCAGCAGAACAATTATCCGTTAACTGTGAATCCGGGATAGCAAGTCATTCCCCCATCTACGAAAATTGTGGTGCCATTGATATATTCCGATTCGTCGGAAGCCAACCAACTTGCCACGCTACCAATATCTTCAGGTTCACCGATACGTTTGTAAGGAATCAGTTTCAACATGCCTTCACGACCTTCTTTGGTACTCCAAACATCTTCATTGATATCGGTCTTGACTGCTCCTGGACCAATGCTATTGCATCGTATTTTTTTTGGACCATATTCTTGACATATACTTTGCATTAACATGGTCAACGCCCCTTTTGTGGCAGCATAATTTGCGTGACCGGCCCAAGGAATGATTTCATGAACCGAACTCATGTGAATGATTTTACCCAATGATTTCGAAACATCCTTTCGCATTCCCCTACGCAAAAACTCCCTTATCGCCTCACGTGCGCACAAGAACTGTCCGGTCAAATTTATGTCCACTACCTTTTGCCAAGCATCCAATGGCATCTCATGTAGGGGGTGGTCAATTTGAATACCGGCGTTCGCAACACACACATCTACAGTGCCAAAATGGGATATCGTCTTTTTGAACATCGCTAGCACGTCTTTCTCCTTACTGACGTCACATTGGACAACGATCGCTTCTCCGCAATCTTTATTTTTGTTAATCCAGTCGGCAACTTCCTCCGCTTCTTCTTTTCCGCTATGATAATTGACGACAATATTAGCGCCTTCCGTACCCATAGCCTTCGCAACGGCCTTACCAATACCAGAGCTAGATCCGGTTATAATACAGGTTTGATTTAATAATCTCTTATTAGGCTTTTGCATAATTATTTTTTTCTTCGGATAAATGTATTGAAAATTATAATCCTATTTTCAATACATCCATTTGGGATAAAATTAAGGGCGTTTGCATTCAAAAAAAGGCCCTGATGCTTCCATCAAGGCCTTACACACTTATACTACTAAGCAGATGTTGGTCTTATCGCAACCGATCCACAGATTTCACGAGATCTTCATCCTTCTTGATGGCCCTATTTGCAAGGACCAACAAAACGATAGAAATTACAGGAATCAGCATCCCAATACCCTTCTCCGAGACCAAAGTCCCTCCAGATAGATTTAGTGAGCGGTAAACGAAAAATCCCAATAAAAAAAGGTTCAATATCATATTCAGTCTGTTCAGCACAAACTGATTTTTTCTTTTCTTGTATATAACTATGGCGACCAAGGCCAACAGGGCCGATATGTAAAAGGCACTGGATATCAAAATATCATTTTTTGCGAATATTATGTTTCCGTCGGGATCGGACCATAAGTTTACCCAAAACGGCAGTATTCCCGAAACTAGCATCACAAAAAACAAATAAACGGTCTGAATTCTTTGAATCATACTTTAATAAAGGTTTCGGATGCCAAAAATACAGGCTTTTTGAAAAAAAACGAGGTCGTATTGAAAATAATTTGTAATATTGTTTCGTTATTAGTGATATTACTTGCCTCAGCGGAATTCTTTCCCAAATAACATTCAACATTTATACACTTCTTTACGATTCTTAAAAGAAACATAACTTATATCATACTTAATGTTTGAAATTTCAGATTTAAAAGCAAAAAAGCTGCCTGAGCTTCAGGAAATAGCTAAAAGCCTTAATGTTCCCAAGTTCAGAACCCAAAAAAAATTGGATCTTGTTTATCAGATTCTAGACCTACAAGCAGCAAACCCTAAAGTTGTTTCAGAAGTCGCTTCGGCGGAGAAATCTGAAAAACAGGATAGACCCAAGCCTAATCCAAGGCCAAAACCGAAAGCAAGGGTGCCTAGGGCCAAAATAGCGAAGGATACGAACAAAAGTTCAGACGAAAATACCTCGAGTGCTTCGACCGAACCAAAAACTAATGATTCAAAGAATACTAAGGATTCAAAGGATACCAATGATTCGAAAGATTCAAAGGATACCAATGATACAAAGGATTCGGAATCGAGTAAAAAACCTACTCCGAAACCTAGACCTCGGCCTCAGAACCCCAAATCAAATCCTTCAAAAAAAGAAGTAAAAAGTAGCTCGAGCCATAAAAACCAAAACACGCCCAATAAAAATCCGCGGCACCAGAAGAGCAGTTACGACAAAAGTAACTTTGACAAAGACCTGAAGAACCGCTATAAGGCACCCGATTTTGAATTCGATAGTATTATCGAGAGCGAGGGCGTACTAGACATTATGCAAGATGGTTACGGCTTTCTGCGTTCTTCCGACTACAATTACCTGTCATCACCCGATGATATTTATGTATCGCAGTCCCAGATTCGACTGTTCGGATTGAAAACCGGAGATACCGTATTGGGAAATGTTCGTCCACCGAAAGAAGGAGAAAAGTATTTTCCACTGATCAAGGTCAATAAAATCAACGGCATCGACCCACAGGTTGTCAGAGATCGTGTTTCGTTTGAACATTTGACCCCATTATTTCCACAGGAAAAATTTAATCTTGCCGACCGTCAAAGTAACCTCTCGACTCGAATTATCGATTTGTTCGCGCCTATAGGTAAAGGTCAAAGAGGTATGATCGTTTCCCAACCAAAAACGGGTAAGACGATGCTACTGAAAGCCATTGCCAATGCAATTTCGGCTAATCATCCGGAAGTATTCCAGATTATTCTATTAATCGATGAGCGCCCCGAAGAGGTTACGGATATGCAACGGAACGTACGTGGCGAAGTAGTGGCTTCTACCTTTGATAAAGAACCTACCGAACATGTTCGGGTAGCCAATATCGTTCTAGAGAAAGCGAAACGTTTGGTAGAATGTGGCCATGATGTGGTAATTTTATTAGATTCCATTACCCGTTTGGCCAGAGCCTATAACACGGTACAGCCTCCTTCAGGAAAAGTACTTAGTGGTGGTGTAGATGCCAACGCTTTGCACAAACCCAAACGCTTCTTTGGTGCAGCCCGAAATATTGAAGGTGGTGGTTCGCTATCAATAATAGCTACAGCACTGACGGATACCGGTTCAAAAATGGACGAGGTTATCTTTGAAGAATTCAAGGGAACGGGAAATATGGAATTACAGCTCGATCGTAAAATTTCGAACCGTAGAATATTCCCAGCAATCGACCTTACTTCCTCAAGTACAAGACGCGATGATTTGTTATTGGATGACAATACCATTCAACGCATGTGGATACTACGTAAATATTTAGCGGATATGAATCCCGTTGAAGCTATGGAATTCATTGAGCAGCGTATTAAGCAGACTAAAAATAATGAGGAATTCTTATTGACGATGAATCAATAATATCGTTTATAACATCCTTTTTATTTCCGATTTCTATCGGATAAATCCCAAATTCTAACACTTAGGCTAGAATTTGGGATTTTTTGTTAGAGATAATTATTTACATTTTATGCTTGAGTATCCATATTTTGGGATATCTTTAACGCAATTATTATAGCTTCCCCCAATTTTCACGTTCCCCCAATCCTGCCATCCCCCGCAGGCAGCATTTACATGTTAAAATTTAACCCAATAACTGTACGTCATGAAAAATGCTTGCAAAATATCTTTTAAAATTAGTATCGCCCTTATTTTGATAACCGGTAGTCTTAGCCTCGTAGGTTGTGAACCCGCAGAAGAGAAAGCCATTATTACCACAAAGGATGTTCAGGACATAATTATTCCTACCGAACAGGCGCAAGAGCTTTACAACACTTACACCAAGCGTCGCGTCGGAATAATTCGTAATTATGAGAATGAGATTGACAGTGTTGGGCAAGAAGTAGGGTCTCAAGACAATGACCCCAAAGGGCAGTACAGAAAAGAACAAATCCGAAAAGCGGAAGCACAGAAGAAAATGGAACAGGCAGATGATGCAGGGTTTAAACCCACTCGCTATGCTTTTTACGACTATAAATCCCTTAAAAAATATATGGCCTTCATAGAGCAGGAAGCGGATAAGGCCAATGTGGATATTTCTACCCTTCGCTTTTATTTTGCAAATTATCCCAATAAAGACAGTTTTGACAATAATAGTCCAATTACGGAACGTCGACGCAATACACTGGTCTTTATTCCGACCGTTAATACCGGAAGTCAGGAATTTGCATTTTACACAGCAGATGATAGCGACGACGGCGAAAGAAAGGCATTTTTGTTGAATGAAGAACTAATTGAAAACAAGCAAACCTTTGGTGGAAAAGGTACGTCGGAAGCTTCCTTTACCTTTACCCCTTCTCTAAATTCCCTTTCCGCACCATTAGCACCCCAGAACGCACAGAGTCTTGCCGGAAATGAATTTGGGTTGAGACCTCCAAAGTAGTACCCCTCACCCAAATTAAATATTAAAGGCCATCGATACCTTTGTTGAAAATTCGTTTATTCTTATTTATGGGGCAACCCTTGTAGTTGCCATGATGCGTTATCCCAAATATTTTGATACCTCTTTAAAATATTTTCCAATCTTAATTCTGTACACGCTGCTCAACGAATTACTTGGTGTGCTTATTTATAAATTCGACACGTTTAGTCTCGAATTCAACAACATGTATTCAGATAACTACATCGTAATTTATACTATTTACAACATCCTTTTCTTTCTATATTTTTTCTATTTGTTCAGATTTTACATTACGAACGAAGCATTCAAAAAGCTCATCAAATACGGTAGTATGTTTTTTCTAGCAACATGTCTAATCAATCCTGTTTTTCAAAATTTATATACTCAATACCAATATTTCATTTTTTTCTCCGGCGCACTATTGTTGATCATGTCAGTTCTGCTATATATTAAGGAACAAAAGGAAAACGGATTTCAAAATTTGAAGAACAACGTTTTATTTTGGATTGGCTTAGGTCTACTGTTGTATCATGTTGGCTATATACCCATTAAAGTGATACGCTTTCAAAACGAATTGACCGGCCAAACTGAGATTTCCACTTTGAGAACAATCCACTTTATGCTTTTAGTGTTTATGTATACTTGCTTTATCATAGGTTTTTTACGATTGAAAAAAAGACTTCCTAGATAAAAAACTAAACCATTCTATGAGGGATTAACTTCTAAAATGTAACCACCAGCTTTTCTATATCCTGACACTATTGCAGTATAAAATCGACAATATTGCAGACATGCATTTTCATAAAGGTCCCTGTTACTTTTTATCTTTAAATAGATTTAGTGGTATTCATCATCCCTTAGCGACTTCGTCGTAGGACTTAAGGAAGATATTTTCCACAATACTTCTAATCGTATTGCAAAAAAAATTCATTTTAACTCAAACCAATAGCGCTTCCGTATGGTTGTTGTTCCATTAGGTTCGAAATAGATAACAAACCTAAAACGTAAAAATGAAAGTATTAGTAATAGGCGCGGGCAATATGGGTTTAACCTATGCGGAGGCCATGTCAAAATCAAAGTTGCTTAATAAAAGAAACGTAATGATTTTAGACAATTCTGCTGAGAAAATTTTATCCCTTGAAAAAATATCACATTTTGATGTTTTCAATGATATGGAAGATTGTCTACCACAGGCTGATTTGGTTTTTATTGCTGTAAAACCCTACCATAGTGCCGACCTTTTTTCAAAGATGAAATCCCTAATAAATCCAGGGCAAATCATTATCTCCATTATGGCGGGTATCACTATTAAAGGTATGAAAGATGCTTTGGGCATCCATAAAATTGTTAGAGCCATGCCAAATTTACCGGCGCAAGTTGGTAAAGGCATCACCTCTTACATCGCATCAGACGAAGTCAGTCGTGTTGAGTTATTGACCGTTGAGAACCTTTTGGATACTACTGGGAAATCAATTCGGGTACAATCGGAGAACTATATCGACGCCTCTACCGGAATTTCAGGAAGCGGACCGGCCTATGTATTTTATTTTATGCACAGTATGATGGAAGCTGCCCTAAAAATGGGCTTTTCCAAAAACGACTCCAAAGTACTGGTAAGCCAAACCTTTGCAGGCGCGGTAGAATTGTTCAACCAATCAGATCTCTCCCCTAACTCATGGATGGACAAAGTAGCATCTAAAGGGGGAACTACGCGTGCGGCATTAGATTCTATGGATGACAATAACGTAAAGGAATTAATCGAAGAAGCAGCCTATGCGGCCTTTAACCGAGCCATTGAATTGGGAAAAGAAAAATAATATGTATAAACAAAGAGTAGTTATAAAGGTCGGCACGAATGTTATGACCAATAAAGACAATCGAATCGTTCGGCCCATCCTAAAAAAGTTAGTTAAACAAATCGCCGAACTTTACGAAAACGATATCATGGTGGTATTAGTTTCATCGGGGTCGGTCATTGCTGGGATGGAGGTCATGGGTGATTGCAAAATTGCGGACAAGACCGTTCGCAGACAGGTGTATTCCGCTACCGGTCAGCCCCGTATGATGCGACTTTATTATAATATTTTTCGGGATTATGGGATGAAGTGCGCCCAAGTACTAGCGACGAAGCGGGATTTTAATGTGGGTGTACACCGTGAAAATATGATTAATTGTTATGAAGGATTAATGTCTGAAGGTATAGTACCCATCGCCAACGAAGATGATGCGGTATCCGTTACCACTTCGATGTTCTCTGATAATGACGAACTGGCAAGCTTGGTGGCGGAGCTGATTCAGGCGGATAAATTTATCATACTCACCGACATTGACGGTCTTTATACAGGTCATCCCGACGATGAACATACCAAAGTAATCGAAAATGTAGGGGTAGATGAAAATGTTGAGAAATATGTGGCGGAAGTGAAAAAAGGTGAAGCAGAAGGTCGGGGCGGTATGGGCTCGAAATTAAGTATTGCCAAGAAGACCGCTTCGATGAACATCCCTACCTTTATTGCCAACGGAAAAAAAGATAATATTATACTCGATATTGTGGCCGATAAGCAGGTAGGCACTCGAATAATGGCTTAGTAATCTATATTGTAATTACATTCTGCATTGGCCGATTGAAAGATCGAATACAATTTTATCATAAATACAGTTATATGAAAATTATAGATACCGATATTAAAAACAAAGTACTAAAATCGATGATTTCGATTTTGGATAAAGACAGAAATAAGATTCTAGAAGCTAATAAGAAAGACTGTTCCCTATTTAAAAAAGACGACCAAGCGCTATATGACCGACTCGTTGTCACCGATAAAAAGGTCGATGGAATGATTGCTTCGGTAAAGGATGTTATGGGTCAAGAAGACCCAGTAGGTAAAATTAAATCTGAGCGGACACTGGAAAACGGTCTCGTAATCAAGAACAGGACCGCTCCCTTCGGAACCATTATGATTATCTATGAGTCCCGTCCCGATGTCACGGTTGAAGCCGCCGTACTAGCTTTCAAGGCCAATAATAAAATTCTTCTTAAGGGCGGTAAAGAGGCCTTTCATAGCAATCAGGTTCTTGAAGCTTGTTGGCATAAAGCCTTGGAGGAAAACGGACTGCCTACCGATTGGATTCGTCTGTTAACTATGAACCGAACGGAAACCCAAGACTTTCTGAAAAATCCTCCTGAAAAATTGGACCTCATCGTACCCCGCGGGGGCGAAAGATTGATAGCTTTCGTTAAAGAACACGCCCGATGTGCCGTACTCGTGAGTGGCCGTGGCAATAATTTTCTATACGTGGATAAAATGGCGGACTGGCAAAAAAGCTTAGACGTCATTCTCAATGCCAAAACCCAAAAAATATCGGCCTGTAATGCACTTGATAAGATTTTAATTGATAGTTCTATTTCCGATTATTCAGAAAAACTGAAAGAATTGGATGCCCTTCTAAGCAAAAATGGCGTTTCTATTTTGGTGGATGAAAAAACGGCAACGACATTAAAAGATAGGACTGTCATCGAAGACGAGTCCGTGTGGAAAGAAGAATTTCTCGCACTGAAATGCTGTATCGGCACGGTACATGGTCTGGACGCCGCTATCGATAAAATCAATGCATTTTCAGGAGGACATTCCACCACTATCATGACCGCTGATGAAATAGCGGCCTTACAATTTATGGAACAGGTCGATTCTGCAGCCGTCTATCATAATGCTTCAACCCGTTTTACAGATGGTGGGGCGATGGGCGTGGGTGCAGAGCTTGCCATCAGTACGGATAAATTGCATCATAGGGGGCCATTAGGACTTGAACAGTTAGTCACCAATAAATATTATGTCTATGGAAATGGTCAGGTTAGGGACTAACTTTTTATGAACTAACTTATCGTTTCACCACACAATAACTGAAAAAGCCCCAACAGATAAATCCGTTGGGGCTTTTTCGAAATTATAAAAATCAATTCCGACTTAAAGCTCAGCGATATGCTTGGCTAATTTACTTTTTAAGTTGGCCGCTTTATTATCATGTATGATATTCCGCTTAGCTAACCTGTCGATCATACTATAAACACTAGGCAATAAAGCCGCAGCGTCTTCTTTCTTTTCTTCGCCACGCAATTTTTTAATCGCGTTACGTGTTGTTTTATGCTGATATCGGTTGCGAAGACGTACTGTTTCATTTCTTCTGATGCGTTTCAACGCCGACTTGTGATTTGCCATTTTTCTCTAAATTATGTTTTCAAAACTATGGTTTACGAATAAAGAGCTATTTAACGCTTTATTCTGCACTCATAGCCCTATCTTATTTATAGTAGCCCGTAGGGGAATCGAACCCCTGTTACCAGGATGAAAACCTGGCGTCCTAACCCCTAGACGAACGGGCCCTTTTCAATTTGTGGATTTTGAGTTGATCGCTATGTCTTCAATCACCATAACGCTCAACCCAATACCCATATCTAATTTACTGTAGCCCGTAGGGGAATCGAACCCCTGTTACCAGGATGAAAACCTGGCGTCCTAACCCCTAGACGAACGGGCCAAATGATAAGTAAGAAACAAAACGTACGGAACACAAATGAAATATGGTGTAAATCGCACTAACAATCTACTCTTAGGTAGACTGATTTCGAACCTATAATTGCGGATGCAAAAATACAATTATTTTTTACTACCGCAAGACCTGTGAATTATTTTTTAAAATTCGCTTTACCGCTAAAGGCGGTCTTAAAGTACCACATCTAAAATCTGGGCAAAAATTGGCTTTAGATTCAATACGCTTTTGCGAACAAAACCCTTGCTTGCGAGGGCTTTCCGGTAACCATACATTGGCCGGATTGCTTCTCCCCTTCAAAAGGCACACAGCGGATGGTCGCCTTGGTTTCGTCCTTTATCTTATTTTCAGTTTCGAGGGAACCGTCCCAATGTGCAGAAATAAACCCACCTTTTTCTTCCAACTGAACTTTAAACTCATCGTATGAATTCACTTCGGTAATATGTGTATCCCTGTAGTCTAAAGCTTTTTTAAATATGTTTTTCTGAATATCCTCCAATAAAAATTCGATTTTGGCTACTACCTCATCCATCGGCACAACTTCTTTAGTTAGGGTATCCCTACGAGCAACCTCATAGGTGCCATTTTCAAGATCTCGCTGTCCTACGGCCAAGCGTACCGGTACACCCTTCAGTTCATATTCATTGAACTTGAACCCAGGTTTATGGGTATCCCTATCATCGAATTTTACCGAAATCCCCTTTTTACGCAGCTCTTTCACCAAAGGATCGATTTTATCGGCTATAACTTCCAACTGCTCTATTCCCTTATATATGGGTACGATAACAACTTGTATAGGCGCCAATTTAGGAGGCAGTACCAGTCCATTATCATCGCTATGGGTCATAATCAGGGCGCCCATCAATCGGGTAGATGCCCCCCATGAGGTTGCCCAAACATATTCTTGCTTACCTTCCTTGGTCGCAAATTTCACATCGAAAGCCTTTGCGAAATTTTGGCCAAGAAAATGGGACGTACCGGCTTGCAAAGCTTTGCCGTCTTGCATAAGGGCTTCAATACAATAGGTCTCAATAGCACCAGCGAAACGCTCGCTCTCCGTTTTTATTCCACGTATTACGGGCATTGCCATATGGTCCTCGGCAAAATTCGCATATAAGTGCATGATTTTTTCGGCTTCCTCAATAGCTTCTGGTTCGGTAGCATGTGCTGTATGACCCTCTTGCCATAGAAATTCCGCAGTACGGAGAAACAAACGGGTACGCATCTCCCAGCGAACGACATTGGCCCATTGATTGATTAAAAGTGGCAAGTCTCTATACGATTGTATCCATCTTCTAAAAGTATCCCAAATTATAGTTTCGGAAGTAGGCCTTACGATAAGTTCTTCTTCGAGTTTGGCATCCGGATCCACGATAATACCGCTACCATCCTCGGCGTTCTTCAATCGGTAGTGGGTAACCACCGCACATTCCTTTGCAAAGCCAGCAACATGACTAGCCTCCTTACTTAAATAGGACTTCGGAATAAATAATGGAAAATAAGCGTTCTCATGTCCAGTTTCCTTAAACTCACTATCCAATTCCGCTTGCATTTTTTCCCATATGGCATAACCATAAGGTTTAATAACCATACAGCCCCTTACACCCGAATTTTCGGCGAGGTTTGCCTCGACCACTAACTCGTTATACCATTTCGAATAATCTTCGCTACGCTTCGTCAATCTTTTACCCATACCTTTTACTTTGGCACAAAACTTGTGTTAACGTTTATGTAAATAATGAGTAAAACTACTTATTTTTATACTGCCTTTACCCTTTGATACTAAAAAATAAAATCATGATATACTCAATATCCATTCCTAAAATCCGCTTTACGGCGCTTCTCACCTTGACCGGCATCGTTTTGGCCTCTTGTGGATCTTATCAATCCGCTTCCTACTATGATAACGATGGTATATATACCAACGATAATCAAGTGAATACAGAAAGACCACCACGTACCGAAAAAAAGAAGCAGGAAACCGGAAACGAGGCGTACACTAATTATTTCGGAAAACAGGCCGAGCAGTATGAAGAAGCACTGGAAGGTGAAATTTTTACTGATATTGATACGTATACTAGCAATGACGGCGTGCAAAATGATTCCGTGCCCCAAGGCCAATTGACGGATTATTATGATAACAATAATGATTATGCGGGGTATGCGGCTTGGGGAGACAACGCTACCAACGTCAACATCAATGTATACGACAATAGCTGGGGATGGGGCGGTTTCGGATACGGCTCGCCTTGGTTGTATAATTCATACGGATGGGGCGGTTACGGCTTTGGATGGGGAGGCTACAATCCATGGCGGTATAGATATAGCCCTTGGGGCTGGGGTGGATACGGAGGATTTGGTTACGGTGGCTACGGTTACGCCGGATACGGTTGGGGAGGTTATGGAACCTGGTGTCCTGCCTACGGATATTACAATGGTTACAACAACCGAAATTACGGCTACAATACGTACGGTGGACAAAGAGGTTATGCCTATAGTTCAACGCGAAGGGGATATAGCAGGAATACAAATGCGATAACCGGACGTAATTCGAGCTATGCGGCAAACAGCCGATCGAACGTAAGTCGTAACAGCACTACCCCTCGTTATTCAGCGAACAGTTCGAGATCAAACGCAAATCGAAGCTCAAGAGATTATAGTGGAAGTAGAAGTAATGCATCTACATCGCGAAGAACCGTAGGTGTCGACAGAAATCAATCGTATCGTACGAGTAGAAGTACAAGGGCCACACCTAATTACAGCCGTTCGTCACGAAGTAATCAGACGTACAGTAGCTCGACTGCACGAAGCGGAACTGCGCGTGCTTCTTCTCCAAATAGTTCAACCTACCGGAGTTCAGGCACCAGAACGAGAAGTAGTAGTGCTGCACAAAGTTCCAGTTCAAGGAGCAATCAATCTTATCGCAGTTCTGCCCCACGTAGTAGCACCTATCGCTCATCGGGTAGTAACAATTCCAGCTCTGGAAGTTACAGGAGCTCTGGAGGTAGCTCTAGAAGTTCCGGTAGCGTAAGAAGTTCTGGAGGTTCTTCGAGGAGTTCAGGTGGATCATCGCGTTCATCAGGCGGTAGCAGAAGAAACTAATACTACCTTATATTTGTGGAAAATACGTTAATTAACATGCCGAGGTTGCTACTTCAAAGCAACCTCGGTGGGTTATGAACCAAAGTTAGGGTTATGCGTATATATAGGTCTAGGATAAATTTTAAGAATCCAGATCGACCTGTAAAAAACTTAAATCTCAATCATTTAATAGGCTTAGAATGAAAAGAATTTTCACTATCATGGCGTTGATTGCCTGTGCAATCACAAGCGCCCAAAATATAGATGATGTACTTCGCTACAGCACCGAAAACGTACAGGGCACTGCTCGCTACCAAGGTATGGGCGGCGCTTTTGGAGCCTTAGGGGGGGACCTTTCGGCTTTGAGCACAAACCCCGCTGGCGGGGCCGTTTTCAACAATAGTTTGTTCACCTTCACGGGGACTTATTATGATCGTAATGCCGATGCTGCCTATCAAGGTCTGACCACTACTATAAATTCAAATTCCCTGGATATAAATCAAGTCGGTGGCGCCTTAGTTTTCAAGACTAAGAATCAAGATTCTAGATGGAAAAAGATATCGCTTGCATTAAACTATGATATAGCTCAGACTTTTGACGATCGTATATCGGCAAGCGGACAAAGCAACGAAGGAATTGATAACTATTTTCTCGATTTTGCCGATGGGATTTCAACTGAAGATATTCGCACCCGTGACAATGAAACGCTAACCGAAGCCTATCTTGATATCGGTGCAGCCCAAGGTTTGGGATACCCGGCACAACAAGCTTTTCTTGGCTTTCAGTCTGGCATAATTGATCCAACCCCAGGTGACGATACGGAGACTACCTATATTTCAAATTCAGCAGATAGCCCTTTATTCCAAGATTTTAGGCAAACAGTTTCTGGACAGAATGGTAAATTTACCGTAAACGGGGCCACGCAATACGGAGAAAAATTTTACCTAGGCGCCTCAATGCATTTCCATAATGTACTTTTTGATCGTTTGAACCGATATCAGGAGGAGGCTACCACTGCAAATGCCGAAGGAACCAGATTAACATTGGAAAATTTGTTACAGACAGAGGGTAGCGGATTTTCATTTGGCGTGGGGGCTATCGGAAAGTTGAGTGATTTTATACGATTGGGTGCGAGCTATCAGTCACCGACTTGGTATCGCTTAACGGATAACTTTACCCAACGAATCAGTTCTAATTATCGAAACCGAAATACGGAAATAGATGGCTCGCCATTTTTAGGCACCAACATTTTTGATTATCAAATTAAAACACCGGGAAAATTGACCGGAAGTATAGCAGCAGTATTCGGTAAAAATGGACTCTTGAGTCTGGACTACGGATATCAGGACTTTTCGAATGCGGAATTGAGACCTACAAGCGATTCTTTTTTTGCAGCCGAAAATACCTTTATCTCTGAAAGACTAGGTACCGTTTCTACAGTAAGGCTCGGTGGAGAGTATCGAATTGAACGGCTAAGCTTGAGGGCGGGATATCGTTATGACCAAAGCCCATACGAAGATGGAAACATCATAGGTGACTTGGTTGGGGTTTCAGGAGGATTAGGGTATAATTTCGGTGGCAGTAGATTAGATTTTGCTGTAAACCGAACCGATCAAGACGTTCTCCGTTATTTTTTTGACACAGGAATCAATACCCCAGCAGTCGTTAACCAAATCAATTTAAATTTTTCTCTGGGGTATACCCTGAACTTTTAATAACATAAGATAAACCGCTGAACTTTGGTGGAAATCTGGTAAGACCTTAAATTTAATGAAGCCGTCTCAAATCCCAATGAGATGGCTTTTTTTGAATTCTATTCGAAGTGAATTTTCATTAGAGGGAGGCATCATGGTTTAAGGCGTTTCCAAGATATTCTATTTTTAATCTTAACTTCTCAGAGAGGGAAAGTTTTAGAATGGCTAGCGCTTTAACGTAAAATGGGTGCGTGTAGATTTCGCAACTATAACTCCGTCAACTTGTCTACGATACTCTAAGCGAAACCAATAGTCTGAAGAAGGTAGTGGTGTTCCATTTATGGTCCCGTCCCAATCTGTATCGATGCCTAATTGAGCCATCAACTTTCCATACCTATCAAAAACTAAAACTGTCGGATCAATTAAAGTTTCCATACCTCTAATATTCCAGGTATCGTTCATTCCGTCGGAATTTGGCGTGAAAAATTTAGGATAGCCTACTATCAAAAATTCCAAGGGTGCGGTAGTACCGCATCCACTTTTATCGTTGATGATTACTGTATTCATTCCGGGGGGCACATCGTTGAAAATACTGGCGTCTTGAAACTCACCTCCGTTTATCGCATATTCGAAATCCCCTTCGCCTTCAGCAAAAATTTCAATTTTGTTATTATCCGAATTTAGGTTGAGATTAGAATTTAGTAGTTCGATTCTATCCAAACCGGGAGTACCATAAAAGGTTATAAAAATATCATCGGTCACATGACCAAAACTGGTTGTAATATCTATAAAATAGCGTCCGGAATCAGGACTTTCCACTATGATTTGGGTAGCTGACGGTCCTGAACCCAATGGGGCATCGATAGTACCATCATCATCATAATCTACCGTCCAAGCCACATTCAGAATATCGGGACCCGCGGGAGAATTCAAAGCACTAAGGGGAATATCTGGATCTCCGTTACAGGCAATAATGTCTAGCCCCAGAAATTCATCCCTTAACGTACAGTCAAGTGCACTATCTTGATCGGCATCTACTGAACTACCGGTGAAAGTTAACTTAAAGTGCTCGGCCTCGTTGTCAAAATTCGTATTGTAGTTGTTAATTAGTATGTAGTACATTTCACCGGGCTGCACCTCTAACCATGGGGAATAGGTGTTACCATTACCTTCAGTAACATCATCGACAAAAACATCACCTTCCTGTCCGTTTACGGGATTTGTTCCGATACCCGTAAAGTTGGTTGTATTTACCTCATAGTTACAGGCGGCCACAGGAGCCGTACCCATACTAATTGCGTTGCAATCTGGATCAGGACCAAACACAATAAAATCCCACTCCGCTGTCGGGGTTCCTGAACCACCGACCGGTAAAGACTCGATGTCAAAACCCAGCTGACCTCCAGTTCCTGCGCGAAACACGAACCAAGAAGCATTGTTTTCAACATTGGCAGAACTAACACTTCCTTTTTCAAGACAATCGTACATGCGAATGACATCGGGGTCGAAATCATCGATATCACCATTACCGTCGGCGTAGCCCATAATCGGAGCATCGGCACATACAGGAATAGCAGTTCGGCAATCGGGAGAATTCTGAGCATACAGTCCCATACTTATCAGAGAAAGCACGGTAAACAGCACAAATTTTATAGATTGCATAGCGTCGAAATAATACAGGTGATACTATAACTATTTTAGACTCTGTTTAGTATGTTTCAACGGGAAAAATTGACAGTTAATCTATGAAAGGGACTACGTAGCTAGAACATATCAATGGTAGCAGGCAATGTATATCATTTTGGGGGAATCAGGTCTTGCAGTTCCCCGGTTGATGCAATGGCCCTTAAAGATTTTAACTTATCCATTTCAAATCCATTTCAAACCCATTCATTTACCGTTTCAAAGAAAAATGATTATCGATATATTTTGCCTCAACGGATTGTCCGTCACCGTTCGTATAGGTAAGCCGAAACCAATAATCGGATTCGGGAAGCAGTCGTCCTCGAAATGTACCCACCCAGTTATAGGCAGTACCGTCTAGTTTGACGATTAACTTACCGTAACGATTGAAAATCGATACCGATGGGTCTTGCAAAAGTTCAAGTCCGGAAATATGCCAAACGTCATTAACCCCATCATTGTTTGGCGTGAAAAATTTAGGATACCCGACAACAACTATATGCTCTGTAATTGAACCGCAGCCCATAGGGTCGTTGATAGTTATTAAATGCTCACCAGGCAATACTTGGCTAAACGTGCTACTAGTTTGGTACGCGCCATAGTCTAATCGATATTCAAGAACGTTCGTTCCTTGGGCGAAAATGGTTACCCTATTGTTATTGCTCAAATCTTCAATTTCAATATCGGTAATTTCCGGAGGTCTAGAAATGCTCACAATTACGGTTCTTACAGTGCTACAACTTATACCAGACGCTGTATTGGTAGCCGTCAAACTATAGGTACCCGCCTGAAACACTTCGATATTAGGTGTATTTTCTCCAGAATTCCAGCTATAGGTATAACCAGGGTTTGGATTCTTCGCACCTATTAGGATACCAGCATTTTCCTGACACAAAAAAGCTTCTTTGGGAAAATCAAGTAGTGGCGTTTCTAAATTAATCAATTGAAAACTTTGGGATACGTCAAAGCATCTTGGATTTTCGATAGATGATACCCGTACGAAAATAGTTTGTGCACCGAATTGCGTCGGATATTGTTTAGGCAATGCATGCATGCCGTTGGTCGCGTCTTCTAGAGAAGCATGATAACTTACAACGAATTGCCCAGCATCTTGATTGCCTAGAATAATAGTGTCTTTTTGGGCAAAATCAACAACCTCCAAGTTGCTACAGGATGCCTCGTTACCCGGTGGAAAGGCCACGGGTATGGTAGAAAATGCTACTTGAACCTCACTAACGACCATGCTATTGGGCCGCTCTATTTCCACACGATAATTTGCCGACATGGAAACTTCAAGACTCGGATCATGTTCGCGTGCAATCTGTGAGAATCCGCTACCCTCGTCTTTGAACCATCTGTACTGCAAGGCATCGGAAATAGTTGCATTCAAAAGAACCGACTCATTTCCACAAGCTGATATCGGTGGTCCAAGAAGGTTATCGACAATAGAACAATCGAGCGCATCATTAGGGTTGGTGATAAAAATATTTCCTGAAAACTGAATTGAAAATCCAGAATTTACATTGCTAAAATTATTGATGAACAGGTAATAGTCTTCTCCGGCTGTCACGTCTAGCCAATCTTCATATTGTACGGCATCCATACTACCGGTCGGTTCTTCGCCTACCCCAATAAAAGCACTACCATCTTGATTGTCAAAAAAGTTACAACGTATGGGCTGGCCCAAGGTATCGCAATCATCGGTCTTATATACAGCAAAATCCCAATCCTCTTCGGCACTGATACGAATATTAAACCCAAGTTGACCGGAAGCTCCAGTTCGAAAGCGATACCAAGCGGAATTCGATTCGATCGTTCCATCCAAGGTTTGCTCTAGACATCCGCTTTTGGTAGCGCCGTTAAAGTCATCGTTGCCGTATCCGTTCGTACCTCCGTTTGTCGGGGTATTGTTACATATTGGAATAGCATTGGCACAATCTGGCGCCACTTGAGCTTGCATTATTGTCCCAAGAAATAGCAGGGTAAGGAAAAGTATTGGATAACGGTTCATAAGTAGGTAGGCTTGGGTGAGCCAAAAATAACATCGCTTTGCCCTTAACACCAATTTATGTTGTGTAACCATCTATAGGTGGCATTAAGTGCCATATTATGTATATCTTTGCGGTCGTTTTCAAACCTTTTAGAAACTAGCAAGAACCGATTCCCATGCGTTTGGGATTTTTGTTTTAAAAGGATATTGGGATTAATTTGACGCTAATACAATACTAGTTTAGGATGCTTATGAAAATAGACAACACACTAGAAAAGCAATTCGATGAAATGGGCGAAGACCATACTTCCGCAGCTGAAGATACGCCTCTGCGCGACGATGCCTTTGACTTGGATGATTCCGAAAAGATAGCCCGTATTCGAGGTAGTGTGCATGAAATTATGTTGACCTTGGGTCTTGATCTTGAAGATGACAGCTTAAAAGGCACACCGGATCGGGTGGCCAAAATGTTCGTCAAGGAAATTTTCGGGGGATTGCGTCCTGATAAGAAACCCAAATCGTCGACTTTTGCCAATAAATATAAATACGGTGAGATGTTGGTGGAGAAAAACATCACCCTCTACTCTACTTGCGAACATCATCTACTCCCTATAGTCGGTCGTGCGCATATCGGCTACATTTCGAATGGCACCGTGGTCGGCCTATCAAAAATGAACCGTGTCGTGGATTATTTCGCCAAACGGCCCCAAGTACAAGAACGTTTAAATATCCAGATCGTTCGAGAACTTCAAAAAGTATTGGGTACTGACGATGTGGCCTGTGTGATCGATGCCAAGCACCTCTGTGTCAATTCTAGGGGTATTCGCGATATTGAGAGCAGTACGGTCACCGCAGAATACGGCGGAAAATTTAAGAACGAAGACACACGCAGAGAGTTTTTGGATTACATTAATCTGGAGACCCAATTTTAAGCACACCCTTTTACTATGCAAACCTACCAAAACCAATCCATCCAAATTTATAATTCACTTTCCGGAAAAAAAGAAGTGTTCAAAGCCTTGAACGAAGGGCATATCGGAATGTATGTGTGTGGTCCGACGGTATACAGTAACGTTCACCTAGGCAATTGCCGAACTTTTATGTCTTTTGACATGATTTTTAGGTATTTCAAACATTTGGGCTATAAAGTCCGCTATGTTAGAAATATAACCGATGCCGGCCACATGGTAGACGATGCAGAAGATGGTGAGGATAAAATCGCAAAAAAAGCCCGTCTGGAACAATTGGAACCTATGGAAGTAGTTCAACGCTACACCTTGGATTTCCATAATACCTTGGAAAAATTCAATCTACTGCCCCCTAGTATCGAACCTACTGCTACAGGTCACATTATCGAGCAGATAGAAATCATCAAAGATATTTTTGAAAAGGGATATGCCTACGAGGCCAATGGTTCGGTGTATTTTGATGTTGCCAAATTCAACGAAACCCATGATTATGGTCAGTTGAGCGGTAGGAAACTGGAAGACATGATTACCAACACCCGCGAACTAACGGCACAGGACGATAAGAAGAGTCCGCAAGATTTCGCCCTTTGGAAAAAGGCCGAACCCCAGCATATTATGCGCTGGCCCTCTCCTTGGGGAGACGGCTTTCCTGGATGGCATTTGGAATGCACGGTTATGAGCACCAAATATCTAGGCGAGACTTTCGATATTCATGGCGGGGGAATGGATCTCAAATTCCCACACCACGAATGCGAAATCGCCCAAGCCGAGGCGAGTTACGGGAAATCACCGGTTCGCTACTGGATGCACGCCAATATGCTTACCCTAAACGGAAAAAAAATGGCGAAGTCAACCGGCAATAATATCCTACCTGGAGAAATCTTTACCGGTGAAAATGAGTTGTTAAGCAAGCCGTTTTCAGCTTCCGTAGTGCGTTTTTTCATGATGCAGGCCCATTATGCCAGTATTCTTGACTTGAGCGACGATGCCCTTCTGGCATCCGAAAAAGGATTTACAAAGTTAATGGAGGCATTTGCAAGCGTTGGAGCCCTCAATACAGGGGATAAAAGTGATTTTGATATAAAATCATGGGAGCAGAAATGTTATGACTCCATGAACGATGATTTTAATACACCCATTCTTATTTCCCATCTTTTTGAAGCCGTTCGACATATCAACTTAATTAAAGAAGGAAAGGAAGATATTTCTCAACTAGATAGAGACAACCTGCAACTTACCCTAAACAATTTTATCATAGATGTGCTAGGTCTTGAACCAAATGCGACCAATGCGGCCGATACCGAAAAACTTTCTGGGGTGGTAGAAATGTTGATTCAATTTCGGAAAGATGCACGGGAAAATAAAGATTTTGCCACTTCAGATAAAATTCGGGACCAATTGGCGGATTTAGGTATTCAGTTGAAGGATGGAAAAGATGGTACCACGTTCAGTGTGAATTGAAATGTGAAAAGGGAATTTGACACCAAGGCTCCGTAAGCTTCCTTTTCCTAAAAAGAGTTGCGACCGGAGTAATTGTTTCTGAATAGAATGACATCCAACTCATTAAAATTTCATCTTTGGGATTTTGACTTTTCGAAATTAAATCCATGAAAAAAATTCTGATAGCACCTTTTGTTCTTCTAATTCGGTTCTATCAAACTGTTATTTCTCCCTATACACCAGCTACTTGCCGCTATTCTCCGACTTGTTCAAAATATACGTTAGATGCGCTTAAGAAACATGGGTTATTTAAAGGTGGATGGCTTTCCTTGAAAAGAATACTAAGCTGCAACCCTTGGGGCGGTAGTGGCTATGACCCAGTGCCTTAAAACTCAAACGGAAAAACCACTAACGGCAAACCCATTTTTGTATCTTAGCCGCTTCAAAACCGCACCACATGTATTTCTTGGGTATTATATGGAATCCGAACGAAACGCTTTTTTCGCTAGGTCCGATTCAGATTAAATATTACAACCTCCTTTGGATTGTAGCTTTTGGGCTGGGGTGGTTTATCATGAAACGTATTTTTTTAAATGAGAAGAAAACAGTCGAGCAACTCGACTCACTTTTCATTCATACCGTGCTGGCTACTATGCTCGGCGCGCGCCTTGGTCATGTGATATTTTACGATTGGCCATATTACAAAAACCATTTGTTGGAAATTTTACTTCCAATTCGTGAAAGTGATAATGGAACGCTTTTCGGCTTCATAAACGGTTATGAATTTACCGGTTTTACAGGCTTGGCCAGTCATGGGGCAATTATCGGAATCTTTATCGGGGTATACCTATACATCCGAAAAAATGAAGGCTTTACCATGTTATGGTTGCTCGACCGTATGGTAATACCGTCTGCAATCGGTGCTGCCTGCGTGAGGTTGGGAAATTTCTTCAACTCTGAAATCAACGGAAAAGTGACTGAGGCATCTTCAGCCTTTGCGGTAAAATTTATCCGCGATTCCGATGATATGCATCCAGCAAAGGCCTTGGCGATTACCAAGGAAAAAACGGTGAGTGCCGCGTATAATGCCATAGAAAATAATCCTCAATTCTCTGAATATCTTAATGCAATACCCTACCGTCATCCGACGCAACTCTATGAAGGGGCCGCCTATTTTATAATTTTTATTATTCTCTATTTTCTCTATTGGAAAACCGATAAAAAAAATAACAGGGGATTTCTTTTTGGCCTGTTCATGGTTTTATTATGGACGGTTCGCTTTTTTGCGGAATACGTCAAGAAAAGCCAGGGTGGCTTTGAAGAGTCACTAGGCTTACTCACTACAGGGCAATGGTTGAGTATCCCCCTTATTCTGGTTGGACTCTACTTTATGTTCGTGTATACACCTAATTCAAAAAACCACAAAAGCACCCTATAATTTTTCCTGTCTTTGGGCCATCCTAAATCAATGCTAGTTATTCGTTTGCAAAAACCATAATTCATGAGAAATTTCAAACTGATATTTTGTTTTGCTTTTGGAGTAGTTATTCTGAACGCCTGTAAAGACAGTCCCGAAAGAAGCATAGAGACTGAACCTATTTCCTTTACAAAGGAGGGAGAACTTAGCCTTTCGAAAGCAAAAACCGATTCTGTACTGGCAAAACTGAATATCGAAATTGCTGATAACGACTACGAGACAGAAACGGGACTCATGTACCGAAATAGCATGGAAGATAATCAAGGCATGCTCTTTATTTTTCCCAATGAGGCCATGCATTCGTTCTACATGAAAAATACCGAATTCCCCTTAGATCTTATTTTCATCAAAAGTGACATGAGCGTGGCCAGTCTTCAAGAAAATGCAGAAGCCTTTAACGAAAACAGTCTATCCTCAAAAGTACCCGTACAATATGTATTGGAGGTCAATGCGGGCTTAGTGGAAAAGTGGACACTACAAATTGGTGATAAAATAGACTTTACAAAAGAATAATATGGAAACCAAAGGTCTTGAAAAGAGTATACATGCTAAAGAAACGTTTACATCATATGGTCTATGGTATTTGCCCAATGAAGTTCTCTTTGGAAAAAGATAGTCCAATTATTTTTTAAAGTTTTTGAAATCTTGATGCTTTTAATCCGCTCACCAAGAAGCCTATACGCAACGGGATACTTTAAATGGTCTATCTTAAGCAAATGGCTCGTAAATCTACCTGCTCCATTAGTTGCTTAAATTCAATCCATAACTGCCGATAGTTTTGTTTTTTAGACCCACTCCATACCGGCCTAATCTAAAATAGCCAAGGGTAGATTTTAAACGATATTCAAATGATATACAACTATCTGCTTGAAGGGCAAGAAACTGATCGATTGTTCTTCCGAAAACTACAGAGGACAGATTTTGAGGCATGGTTGGGCTTTCATCAAGACAAGAGAACTTCAGAATTTTGGAATGGCATACCTGATAATCCACAAGTCGCCTGTGAGCAGGATTTTGCACGTACATTTTACAGATATCAAAATAATCTTGGAGGCAAACAGGCTGTAATATTAAAAAGTACTACTGAATTAATCGGTCTTAGCGGATTACTTGTTCAAAAAGTGGATGGAGTTCAGGAAATTGAAATTGCATACTCCTTGCTATCAGAATATTGGGGTAAAGGCTATGCATCAGAGGCCGCGGAAATGTGTAGAAGGTATGGTTTTGAACATCTTGGTGTAACATCGCTAATTTCAATCATTCAGGTCGATAACGTTCCCTCCCAAAAAGTAGCCTTGCAAACAGGGATGTTTTTAGAAAAGATGACCGAATATGGTGGAAACGAAGTTTATATTTTTAGAATAAACCGTACCATTTGAAATCTACTATTTCCTATTCTTAACAAAACCCGTTGGATGTAAATTTTAGTAAATCCATGCTATCAACCCCCAATTATAATATAAATTAAGTTTTATGCAAAACCAGCACTGGGCCATTTTCCTGGATAATTCATCGAACAAGAATCATCTTTTAGAGTTGCTATTAAAAACCCAAGCCAATCTCCCGAAAAAACTCGAAATCCTTAAGGGTGCTACTGGTATTCTTTTCTCGAAACTTGCAATAGAAAGATACATAGATGAAGAAGATCGTCACGGTATAAAGGTGTTGACAGTGGATACGGAACAACAGCTCAAAACCATGTCTAGTGGAGAACAGAAGAAAGCTTTGCTAAAATATATACTATCCTCAAATTTTGATTTCATCGTTTTGGATAACCCTTTCGACAATCTCGATATTGAAACTCAAGCACAGCTTAAGACGCAGCTAGAGTTTATATCTGAAACAATGATAATTGTACAATTGGTGAGTCGCAAATCTGACCTACTTCCTTTTATAGGAAAGTTTATTCGACTCGAAGCAACTACATTGAGGTTCTTTCAGCGAAAAAAAGAAGCTAAAACTCCGAATGCTATCAAAAGCTTTGATGGAAAAATTCCCCTACCCCTTCATCCGATGGAATTTGAAGGTCCAATCTTGATAGCGCTTAAAAATGTGACAGTTTCCTATGGGGAAAAAATCATCCTTCGTGATATCGACTGGACAATTAAAAAAGGTGATTTCTGGGAACTGCGCGGAAATAATGGAAGTGGTAAAACAACCATTCTTTCCATGATTACCGGGGAGAATCCGAAAGGCTATGGGCAAGAACTTTATATTTTTGGACGTAAAAAAGGGAGCGGGGAGAGTGTTTGGGATATCAAGAAAAACATAGGCTATTTTACACCCTCGATGACCGATAAATTTACCGGCTACCATTCCGTTGAGAATATGATGATATCAGGTTTAAACGATTCAATAGGCCTATACACCAGACCCACCGAGGTGCAATTAAGAACGGCGCAACAATGGTTGCAATTAATTGATCTATGGAAGATGAAGAATGTGCACTTTGACGATTTATCAATGGGGCAAAAACGCCTTTTAATGTGCGCCAGGGCAATGATAAAGCATCCACCCTTACTCATATTGGATGAGCCCACCGCTAGTCTTGACGATAAAAGCGCTGCACTGTTCGTCGCACTAGTCAATACATTCGCGAAAGAAAGTCAAACCACTATCATTTTTGTTTCGCATCGCAGAGAGCCTGGCCTCCAACCAAATCACATCTATCAATTAGACCCTACCGAAAAGGGTTCATTAGGTCGAATAGTATAGGTTATAATTTTTTTTGATGGGTATTCACAAAGTTGATTTAAAGCGTTCAGAAGGCTAAATAAAACTGCACATTTTATCATTCAAAATAGTAATTGCGCCAATAGATTGAAATTATTTCAATCTATTGGCGCAATTTTATAAGTAATTTTCATCAGAAAATCAACTTGGATTTGAATACCTAGTTACTTCAGTTTAAACGAAGATTAAGCCTCAACCGCTTTAGCTTTATTGACTTTTTTACCATCCCCCAATTGGGTAGATGTTTTAAGCGTATCGTACATCACAGGAGTCGCGATAAACAAAGAGGAATACGTTCCTACCACGATTCCAACAATCATAGCGAACATAAAGCCACGCAGCGATTCACCGCCAAATATAAATATGGCCAACAATACCACCAACGTTGTCAAAGAGGTATTCAAAGTACGGCCCAATGTACTGTTCAGGGCTAAGTTGGTGTTTTCACCGGCACGCCATCCCTTTTCGGCTATAATTTCACGGATACGGTCAAATACAACCACAGTATCGTTCAAGGAATAACCAATTACTGTTAGTATGGCCGCTATAAAGGCTTGGTCGATTTCCATATTGAAAGGCATAATCGTGCTAAATAAAGAGAAAATACCAAGTACGATTAGCACATCGTGAAAGACCGCCACAACTGCACCGAGGGAAAACTGCCATTTTCTAAATCGCAGTAATATATAAAGGAACACTACGAACAATGAACCTATAATCGCCAAAAACGCATTGTTCTTTATATCATCTGCAATGGTCGGACCGACTTTTACGGATTGAAGAATACCGATCGACTTACCTGCGCCACCCACTTTGAAATCTTGCAAGCTTGTGCCATCGGGCAAATATTTTTGAAGGGCGCCAAATAGTTTCGATTGTATTTCGTTATCTACCTCGATACCCTCAACATCAACTTTATACGGTGTTGTAATCTTTATCTGATTCGCTTCACCGAAAGTCTTCACATTGGTACCGCTACCGAATACATCGTTAAGTTCAGAAGCAATTTCGGAAGGGTTGACCACTTTTTCAAAACGAACTTGATACGATCTTCCTCCTATAAAATCGACCCCTTGTTGTAGACCATTCGTCAGTAAGGAAAATATGGCAATGGCAATCATAACCCCGGAGAATATATACGCAATCTTACGTTTGGCCAAGAAATCTATGTTTACATTCTTAAATAGATTTTTTGTTATGCTTGTAGTAAAATCCAATCTACGATTCTTTCCTCCGATATACCAGTCCACTAATAAACGTGTAATAAATATGGCAGTAAAAAGGGAAGTAACAATACCTATAAGTAAGGTAGTGGCAAAACCTTTAATCGGACCAGATCCAAATATAAATAAGATAATAGCCGTAAGCCCTGTAGTGATGTTGGCATCCAATATAGAAGATAAGGCATTACCAAAACCATCCGCGACCGCTTGGGCCTTTCCTTTTCCTTTTGCCAGTTCTTCTTTAATTCTTTCGAAAATCAGAACGTTGGCATCTACCGACATACCAATGGTCAGTACGATACCCGCAATTCCAGGTAAAGTAAGCACAGCGCTTAAACTCGTCAGAACCCCGAATATCAGAAGGATGTTTAATAGCAAGGCAATATCAGCAAAAACACCGGCCTTACCGTAGTAAAAAATCATCCAAAGTAAAACGAATAGCATGGCAATGGCAAATGACATAAATCCGCTATCAATAGCCTCTTGACCTAATGATGGGCCTACGACCTCTGACTGTATAATGTCTGCGGAAGCAGGTAATTTACCGGCCCGCAATACGTTGGCAATATCCTTGGTCTCATTTACAGTAAACGAACCTGATATTTCGGTCTGTCCTCCAGAAATTACACCTCTAGCGCCAGGAGCGGTATAGACTTTATTATCTAAAACAATGGCGATACCTGTTTGGTTGTTGTACGAATCACCTGTAAGTTTCTCCCATTCTTTCGCACCTCTGGTGTTCATGGACATGCTTACTACAGGCTTGCCATTTTGGAATTGATCCCTAGCGTCACTAACTACATCACCGCCCATACGTGGAAGACCTTCACGATTCGATTTCAAGGCGAACAATGCGGCAACTTCCGAACCTTCGGAAGGGCGTTCCCATAGAAATTTTACGAACTGAAGGTTGGCAGGAAGCAATCTTCGGATTTCTTTCTTGCGGATCATAACTCCGATTTCCGCAGTATCTTGTACAGCAGCAATACCGACTGCATAACTTCCAGTCTGACCAAGTTGGAACTTTTCAAAAAGTGGATTGTTTCCCACTGCTACATCTAAAGAATCTTGGGAAACATCGGATAGAAGGGAATCAAGCTCAGATTCTTGCTTGGCAGGTTGCTCCTCTTTGGTTTCGGCCGATGTGTCGACCATTGATTTTAACTTCTCGTTTGCTTGAAAAAAGAAAGCCTGTAAATCTTGATTGGTAGGCTGGTAGGTTTCCCAGAATTCCAGTTCAGCTGTACTTGACAACAAATCCTGCGCACGGGCAATATCACGGGCACCGGGCAGTTCTACTAAAATTCGCCCTGAATTCCCTTCCCGCTGAATATTGGGCTGGGTTACACCAAAACCATCAATCCGTTCCCTCAGTACTTCAAAAGCGGAAACAACGGACTCATCTATTTTTCTACGAATGATGGGTTTGACCTCTTCATCGCCCATTTGAAAGTTAACCTCATCGCTAAGGCTCTTATTGGCAAAAATATCTGGCGATGCCAATTTTGTATCCCCACTAATGTCATCCCATGCCTGGAAAAACAGTTCGACGTAGGTATCATCACTATTTTTTGACGCGGCATCGGCATTGGCTAAAGCCTTGTTAAAAATTGGATTTTTAGAGCCATTGGCCAATCCTTTTAAGATATCCTTAACTGAAATCTGTAGGGTAACATTGATTCCGCCTTTGAGATCAAGCCCCTTGTTAAGCTCCTTTTTCTTAGCCTCGTTGTAGTTCGTAAAGCCGAAAACGGTTTGATCTCCAATCGAATCTAAATATCGCGTCTCCAGTTCTTGTCGCTTAGAGACATAATCTTCCTCGCTTTCAGAAACATTGTTTATCGCATAAGCTTCAGCGTCGCTTTCAAACTTGTTACCGATAAATGTATAGGATAATTGGTAGATACTTACCAGCCCAAATAAGAGGGCAAAAAGCTTTATAAGTCCTTTATTTTGCATTGGTTGAGTAAATTAATAAGTACTTTTTCTTACAGCGTGCAAATATATGGTTTTTCCGAACGGATTTGGAAATATAATCGGTAGTAATTGCAAGGGGCCAGAAACTACAGCTTACCTCGAACCAAGGCTTGCGAGCCATCGCTAGTATACTTTTTAAAATTAAGCGAATTTCGGCATGGCCATTTCAATCGTTTCTCGTGTGGTTTTGTAACTCTTATCTAAAAGGGTTTTGGCATCCATACTTTCCCAATATCCTTTGTTGAAAAGCTCTACGGACAGCGCGCCCCTAAATCCCGCTTTATACAATTTAGGAAGCACTTCCTCAAAGGGACAAACACCTTCGCCCGGTAATACCCTATCGGCGTCGGTCAATTTATCGGCGGCAGGCTTAGCCGGATAATCGTTCATATGGATTACCGGAAGTTTAGCTGCATTTAGGGTATCTATCGAAGACCATTCGTTACCACCGCGGTATACATGGTAAAAGTCAAGTAGCATGGCAGCTTTCGGATGCTTACTATCAATTACGATTTTAGCACAATCGGATACCTTATGCAAAGCGCCCATACCCCAAAGTTCGATAAGGGGCACAATACCGGTTTCATCACCAACTTCTAATACCGCTCGATAACGTTCGGCGTATGAATCATATTTCATGGGGTATATGCTATCGATTCCCTGCACCGGAGCGGCAAAATAGTGACCGCCCATGGCAGCTACCATCTCCATTTCAGACCGCATTAGACTTAAAGCTTCCTTTCGTACCATACTGTCATCACTACACCATTCGGAAAAGGCAATGATATTTTCCAGTACTAGATTGTGGGTCTGTAAGCTCTCCTTTAGAAAAGATAATTTACCGCCTCCATCGACATATGCTTTTATATCGCGCATCCAAAGCTCGATGCCGTCAAAACCTGCTTTGCCAACGAGATCAATCTGTTCGTCGACGGGCAGCTTATAGGCCATCAGTGTCGACGTGTTCAAACTTATCCTGAACGGTAAGTCTTCAGATATACCGTCGCTGAGAATTAAAGCAGACCCAAGAGTGTCAAAGCCCATTCCTAAAATCCCCGCTGCAGTGGCCCCAAATGCCGTTGTTATCGCCTGTCTTCTTGAAAGCTTGGTATTCATTTATATACCATTTTTAATAGGTTTAACCGTTTTGTAACGGAAACGATCGACTAAATTTCAATTGGGTTCAAATAAGCCATGGCAATTCGTACCGGACTGAATATCATCATTCACATAATAGCTATAGACAGGGAAGATATTAAGGCACCCTGTACCCAGAAATTGGTAGAGAAAGACGTATGAACCTGAGTTACAATTCAAGCAATCCGTTTGTCTTTCTAACACCATCGGCACTTTCTTGCATTTTAGTTTTCTCGGCTTGACTTAGAGGAATGTTGACAATTTTTTCGATGCCATCACGTCCCAAGATTACAGGTACTCCTATACAGATGTCGTCCAGATCATATTCCCCTTCCAATAGTGTGGAACAAGGAAACATTTTCTTTTGATCACAGGCAATGGCCTGAACCAATCCGGATACTGCGGCACCGGGAGCATACCAAGCACTTGTACCCAAGAGTTTTGTAAGGGTGGCCCCGCCCACCTTGGTATCTTCAGCAACTTGTTGCAAACGCTCTTCCGACAAGAATTCAGATACCTTAATACTATTTCGTGTGGCGTGGGAAGTCAAGGGAACCATGCCGGTGTCGCTGTGACCACCGATAACCATACCATCTATATCTGAAATTGGCGCCTCCATAGCTTCTGCCAATCGATATTTAAAACGGGCGCTATCCAGCGCTCCGCCCATTCCTATTATTTTATGTTTCGGCAGACCCGTAGTTTTATGCACCAAATAGGTCATGGTATCCATAGGATTACTTACCACTATAATGGTAATGTCGGGCGAATGTTTTACAAGGTTCGAGGAAACTGTTTTGACAATTCCGGCATTGATACCGATAAGTTCCTCACGGGTCATTCCTGGCTTTCTAGGGATACCTGAGGTAATAACAGCAATGGCGCTACCTGCCGTTCTTGAATAGTCATCGGTAACACCTGTTATCTTAGTATCAAAACCGTTCAAAGAAGCGGTTTGCATCAGGTCCATCGCCTTTCCCTCGGCGTAACCTTCCTTAATATCCAATAAAACGACCTCGGCCGCAAAATTCTTTATGGCAATATACTCTGCGCAACTTGCGCCAACGGCTCCTGCCCCTACTACGGTTACTTTCATGTGTATGTGTTAAATTATTACGTTATTTCATATCGGTGCTTCCAAAAATAAACAATCTGCTTCTAAAAAGTCCGATGAAATACACATAATTCCGTTTTAAAAATATCAGGACTTATCGATGAACTACCTCAATTGTTAAAAGAATCTGCACTTCACCGAACATTCCAAAGAATTACATACCATACATCGAATTATGGCAATACCGAAAGACAGGTACACGTTCTTTTTGTATAAGGTCCCAAATCTTATTGCCCATTGCATACCCCCAAATACCTACTCAATGAAGAAAATTTTCTCGCTATTGGCCATTATCGGTATCATTACGGTCAGTAACTGTACTCGAATTCCTGAAAATAATAATCCTGTTATTGGAATCTGGTCCGATATTGCAATTTCTTCAGAGGACTTAAGCGCAAAAAAAGAAACCATTCGACAAGAGTGGATATTCAACGATGCCTACCTTGGGCGGTACCATAAAAAGCAAAATGGCAGCATCACTTTTAAAACCGATTTCAAGTGGAGTTTTGAAGATGACATTTATACGATTTCATATCCTGGTACCGATATGCCGGTCGAAAAGGTATCTATGCTAAAGAGCGAAGAGGCAACTACACTTACCGATACCGAAGGCAATATCATAGCCACTAGGGAATAAAATTTCTTTACACAGGGCTCTAGTCAGGCTCACTATTTTCAAATACGCAAAGCCATAGTGATGAAGACTATGGCTTTTTTTATGTTCACCTACGATTTCATAAACCAAAGTCATAAAAAAACCGAGCCTAAAGTTTTAACGGTGGGCTCGGTTTTAAATGTGTCTATGTAATGACGCGACGTTTACTAAACGTCTATATTCGCATATTTGGCATTTTTCTCAATAAACTCACGTCTAGGAGGCACTTCATCGCCCATCAACATACTAAAAACACGATCGGTTTCAGTAGCATTGTCAATGGTTATTTGTCGTAATGTCCTGAAATCTGGATTCATGGTAGTGTCCCATAATTGTTCCGCGTTCATTTCACCTAGACCTTTGTAACGCTGTACGCTGACACCACCGCTATAACTTTCGGCAATTTCATCACGTTCTGCATCGGACCAAGCATAGCGTTTTTTAGCCCCTTTTTTAACTAAATAAAGAGGCGGCGTAGCGATATATACATGCCCTCCTTCGACCAGCTCGCGCATATAACGGAAAAAGAAGGTTAGGATTAGCGTCTCGATATGACTACCATCAACATCGGCATCACACATTATGACTACCTTGTGATAGCGAAGCTTTTCTAGGTTTAGTGCCTTACTATCCTCCTCTGTTCCGATGGTAACCCCTAAGGCCGTGTAGATATTCTTAATCTCCTCATTTTCGAAAACCTTATGAGTCATAGCTTTTTCGACGTTCAATATCTTACCGCGTAGGGGCAGAATAGCTTGAAATTTTCGGTCACGTCCCATTTTGGCGGTACCGCCTGCCGAATCTCCCTCAACAAGGAATACCTCGCAATTAATAGGATCTTGATCGGAGCAGTCTGACAGTTTGCCCGGAAGCCCACCAATACTCATCACGGTCTTTCGCTGCACCATTTCACGGGCCTTGGTAGCCGCATGCCTGGCTTGCGCCGCTAAAATCACTTTTTGGACGATAACTTTGGCATCATCGGGATGTTCCTCCAAATAATTGGTCAGCATCTCCGAAACCGCTTGGCTTACCGCGGAAGATACTTCACGGTTTCCCAATTTGGTTTTGGTCTGACCCTCGAACTGGGGCTCCCCGACTTTTACCGATACGATGGCCGTAAGACCTTCACGAAAATCATCCCCCTGCACCTCGAATTTTAATTTGTCGAGCATGCCCGAGGCATCTGCGTATTTTTTAAGTGTGGTGGTCAGTCCCCTTCTAAAACCGGAAAGGTGAGTACCACCCTCATGTGTATTGATATTGTTTACATAGGAATGTAAATTTTCGGTGTAACTATCATTGTAGATCATAGCGACCTCAACGGGAATGTCATTCTTTTCCCCTTCCATGGAAATAACTTCCTTTATCAGCGGATTTCGGGTAGCATCCAAAAATCGGATAAATTCTTTCAGCCCTTCATCGGAGTAGAAAACTTCGGATACAAATTCACCATCGTCGTCTTTTTGACGCCTGTCGGTTATCGATATGGTAACCCCTTTGTTCAAAAAGGAAAGTTCACGCATACGATTGGAAAGCGTCTCGTAACTGTATTCTATGGTTTGTGTGAAAATCTCATTATCGGGATGAAACGTAACTTCAGTACCCCTATCGTCGGTTTCGCCCACACTTTTTACCGGGTACATTGCCTTGCCTCTTTCGTACTCCTGCTCCCAGATCGTACCATCGCGATAGACGGTAGCTTTAAGCTTATCTGAAAGCGCATTAACTACAGAAACACCGACGCCATGCAACCCACCGGATACTTTATAGGAATCTTTATCGAACTTACCTCCAGCACCAATTTTGGTCATAACGACCTCAAGGGCCGAGATACCTTCCTTTTTGTGCATATCTACCGGTATGCCACGTCCATTATCACGAGTGGTAATGGAATTATCTTCGTTTATAATGACACTAATGGTATCACAATGCCCACCCATTGCCTCATCGATGGAGTTATCGACAACTTCGTAGACCAAGTGGTGCAAGCCGCGTACGCCAACATCCCCGATGTACATGGATGGTCGCATCCGCACGTGCTCCATACCCTCAAGGGCTTGGATGCTATCTGCCGAATACTCCCTCTTGTTCTCGCCAGTAAGATGCACCATTGGCTTCTTGATCTCCTCTTTTTTGTTCGGTTCTTCCTCGTTGTTCGGTTGTTCGCTCATAAGATTCTAAGGTTGTTTTAAAACAGAATTTTGCAATCCTGCAAATATACGCAAAACCCTATAAAATATAGGGTTTTGGGATATCGGATAACCTTGAAGTTATCAACAAAAAATGTGGAAAAGCTTACTACTTCGTATAGGCATCATCATGAACAAAAGCCACTGCCCTTCCCGATGGGTCGTTCATATTTTTGAAGGCTTCGTCCCAGTCAAGGGCAATTTGGGTACTACAGGCTACCGAAGCTTCCTGTGGTACACACAAGGCGGCGGCATCTGATGGAAAATGCGATTCAAAAATCGAACGGTAGTAGTACTCTTCTTTAGAGGTCGGGGTCTGTAAGGGATAGCGAAACTTGGCACTTGCCAATTGTTCGTCCGAAACCTCCTCTTTTACTACTTCTTTTAAGGTGTCTATCCAACTATAGCCAACGCCATCGGAAAACTGTTCTTTTTGGCGCCAAGCCACACTTTTGGGTAGCATATCTTCAAAGGCTTTCCGCACTACCCATTTTTCCATACGCTCGCCGTTGATCATCTTGTCTTTTGGGTTGATGCGCATAGCGACATCCATAAATTCCTTATCTAAAAACGGTACACGGCCTTCGATGCCCCACGCAGCCAATGATTTGTTGGCCCGTAGACAATCGTACATATGCAATTTGCTTAGTTTACGTACCGTCTCTTCATGAAATTCCTTATCGTTGGGTGCTTTATGGAAATATAGATAACCACCAAATAGTTCATCGGCACCTTCGCCTGAAAGCACCATTTTAATGCCCATTGATTTGATGACCCGTGCCATTAGATACATCGGTGTAGAGGCCCTTATCGTGGTGATATCGTAAGTTTCCAAATTGTAGACGACATCCTTTATCGCATCCAATCCTTCCTGAATAGTGAACTTGATTTCGTGGTGCACCGTGCCAATATGGTCGGCCACTTTTTGAGCGGCGGCAAGGTCGGGAGATCCGTCCAAGCCCACGGAAAAGGAATGCAATTGGGGCCACCAAGCATCGGTAGTATCACCAGATTCGATTCGTTTCTGTGCATATTTTTTGGCTATGGCCGAGGTCACCGAAGAATCCAATCCACCGGAAAGCAATACGCCATACGGAACATCTGACATCAACTGACGGTGTACTGCAGCTTCTAAAGCTTTCTTAATTGCCGCAATATCGGTCTCGTTATTCTTTACCGCATCATACTCCATCCAATCCCTTGAATACCATTTTTTAAATTCCCCGTCGCTGCTGTGCATATAGTGACCCGGAGGAAACAGCTGTATTTTGGTACAGGTTCCTTCCAAAGCCTTTAATTCTGAAGCTACGTAGAAAGTTCCTTGTTTATCCCATCCTATATACAATGGAATGATACCCATGTGATCACGGGCAATGAAATATTCGTCCTTTTCCGTATCGTAAATGGCAAAACCAAAGATGCCGTTCATTTCGTCCAAGAAATCAGCCCCCTTTTTTTGATATAGGGCAAGAATGACCTCACAGTCCGATTCCGTTTGAAAATCATAGTTTCCTTCAAACTGCTTCCGCAATTCTTGATGATTATAAATCTCACCGTTCGCGGCAAGCACTAATTTTTTATCAGGACTGAACAAGGGCTGTTTCCCTGAAGCCGGGTCAACAATCGCTAATCGCTCATGGGCCATAATCGCTTTATCTCCGGCATAGATTCCGCTCCAATCCGGACCACGGTGTCTAACTTTCTTTGACATTTCCAAGAGTTGCGGCCGCAAGACTTCACTACTTTCCTTTATATCGAATGCACATACAATTCCACACATGACTTAATCTATTTATTTAGTATTTTAATTCTGAAGCAAAGATGGTCTTAATGTTTCATATATCAAATCAAGAGGTTTTATTTGGTTGTTAATTATAGTTATAATGAGAATATCGATAACAATTTGTAACTATACCTATCTTTTATAAATCTATTTTAGGTTGATTTGTAAGATGGACGAATTTTAACGACTTTTTAATAGAGAAAATGGCGAAATCCGACTAGATTTAGCTGTAAAATTTTTAATCACTAGTTCCTGATACTTTCCGATTATAAACGGGTCAGGATAAAATCAAACACCATTATGAAAAAAGTATGTACAATGGCCTTTATGGCATTAGCAATGGTCTTTTCAAAGGAGGCAGTTGCACAAGAATTTGGCGGACTGGATAAAAGTCCAATGGATATGGCCGCCTATCCAACCAGTTACAAAGAAGCGGACAAAACGATTCGTATCGTATATAGCCGACCTCAACTTAAAGGGCGAACTATGGCCGAGCTTGCTCCAGAAGGTAAAGTATGGCGTACAGGAGCCAACGAGGCCACTGAAATTACATTTTATAAGGATGTAAGTTTTGGAGGTAAAGATATTAAAGCGGGTACGTATTCATTGTTTACCATACCCGGAAAAGAGGAATGGACGGTTGCCCTTAACAAAAATCTCAATCAGTGGGGTGCTTATAGTTATGATGAAAGTGCCGATGTAGCTCGCGTTACGGTTCCCAGTAGTACTGACGGGAAGTCTTTGGAAGAATTTTCCATTGCTTTTAAGGATGTAGATGGTGGAGCCCATATGGTAATGGGATGGGACAAGACCCGTGTTGCAGTGCCGATTATGATGAAAATGTAATTTCCTGAAAGCTTTATAATCGAAAAACCGAAGTCAATGGCTTCGGTTTTTTTATGTGTTAGCGGTATTGAAATATAAGCGAAAGGTTTTAATTCGCTTCAACGTGTAAGTCCATTTACAAAGGTTTGCTCTGCCATGACGGTTGGTATCTCTTGTGCGGGAATCTCCATTATATCCTTATTATAAATCACAAAGTCTGCAAATTTACCGACTTCGATACTTCCTTTTTCATCTTCCTCAAAATTGGAGTAGGCTGCCCAAATGGTCATACCTTTCAAAGCTTCCTCGCGAGTTAGGGCATCTTGCATTTGAAATCCTCCTTCGGGAAAACCCTCCACATCTTGCCTAGTCACAGCGGCGTAGAAGGTCAAAAACGGACTCACATCCTCAACCGGAAAATCCGTTCCCAATGCAACTATACCCGATTGGTCTAAAAGTTTCTTAAAAGCATAGGCGCCTTTCATTCGTTCTTCCCCCAAACGTTCCTCGGCCCAATACATGTCGCTAGTCGCATGGGTCGGCTGCACCGAGGGAATGATATTTTTACCGAAATATTTAAAATCGACGGAATCGATCACTTGCGCATGCTCGACTTTCCACCGACGGTCCTCATTATCGTCTAAAACAGTAGTATAGGCCCTGAGTACTACCGCATTGGCTGAATCTCCAATGGCATGGGTATTCATTTGATATTCGGATATTGCCAATCTTCGGGCCAAATCTTCTACCTCGTCGATTGGGGTGACCATCGCACCATAATGACCCCAGGTATCGGAATAGGGTTTTTTGAGGTATGCACCCCTTGAACCCAAGGCACCATCAGCGTATACCTTGACGGATCGGACATTCAAATGGTCGGTTTTTATTGGACCTTGATAAATATAATGGTCGACATCTTCTGGCGTGTTACTAACCATGGCATATACCCGAATGGATAATTCGCCGGCCTGCTGTAGACTGTCTATGAGCTCAATAGTAGAGCGATCCAATCCAGCATCATTGACCGTGGTCAGACCGTGGTTCAGGCAAAGGCGTTCGGCATCCTTTAATGCCTCGACCCTTGTTTCAAGGTCCGGCGCGGGAACTATGGAGTCAATAAGTTGCATCGGATTATCGATAAGTACACCAGTGACTCCCATCGGGCCTTTGACGATTTCACCCCCTTCAACAGTAGTTGTAAAGTCAATTCCAGCGGCATCAAGAGCTGCCTTATTGACGAGTAAGGCATGGCCATCTATACGACTTAGCGCGACCGGTGTATTCGGAAAAAGCGAATCAAGTCGCTCACGTGTCGGATATTCCTTCTCTTCCCAATCGTTCTGGTCCCATCCATCCCCTAAAATAAATTCCTTGGGATTCTCTCTTTGAAACTGTTCTACACGCTGTAAAACCTCATCAAAACTTTTTGTTCCGGTCAGATTTACAAGTTGTTGGTTTAGTCCCAAACGATAGAAATGGCAATGGGCATCAATTAGCCCTGGCGTAATTGTTCGCCCATCGGCATCGACCAAATGATCGGAAGTATATTCGTCACGAATTTCTTCGTTGGTACCTACCGCAATAAATTTACCCTTATGGACCGCGAATGCCTGGGCTTTTGAAAAGCCCTCATCAACCGTGTAAACATTAGCGTTTACTATGACCAGATCAACACTTTCTTTCACATATTCGCAACCACAAAGGAAAAGTAATACTAAGGCTAAGATTTTTTTCATTTCTAGCTGTTAGTCCATCGAAATGGTTTTTTTTCCATTGATGGTTAGGGAACCCTCCGAAGAGGTGCTTTTACCGGTTATCGTATCACCTTTAGCCGTTAGGGCCACGGCTACCTTGCCGCCCTCGACCATAACATCAAAAGTTATGGTACTCCCCTTTACCTGAACATTCTCGCCCAATAGTGTACCGCCCCCAATTTGCACTTGAACTTTGTAGCCGTCACCTTCTTTGACGATGACCAGAAGTCCGTCTTTATAGCCTTCGGGTGCCCCTTCCACCGTGTAGCTCCAACCACCGACAAACTTGTCCGCCAATGCAAGTGTTATATTTTCTTTCGAATCTTGAGATTTCGCCATGACGGGTGACGCCGCAGGAAGACCAAAAACGAGGGCCAACAGACCTAGCTGTATTCTAATTTTTATTTTTTTCATATTCTGTTACTATTAAAGTTTCCGTAGTAATTTGTAATGTAAATATACTGGATTCCCAAAGAACTATTATAGGATGATGTCTTCGATGTAATTTAGCTGCTTAATTTGACGACAGCGGCTACTTTTTCGAACGACCAGCGTTAGTCCTTTCCTTAATTTTCACATAAACGAGTTTCTTCCTGCCTTTCGAATCTTCACGCCTTTCGATTTCAAAATGGGGAATGGAAGAAAGCAAAGGGGTCAGCTTTGGAAATCCGTAGTTTCGGGAATCGAAATTCGGCTGCTTTTTTTGCATTAAACTGCCTACATCCCCAAGAAAGGCCCAGCCGTCATCATCGGATACGTCATCAATGGTTGTCGCCATGAAGCGGAGATCTTTGGGCGTAATTTTATCGACATCACTCTTTATTGCAGTCGGTTCTTTCGAATCGTTGGAAGTTGCACTATCCGGCTTTTTAAGTATCTCGAGATAAATAAACTTATCACAAGCTACGATAAACGGATTCGGGGTTTTCTTTTCGCCTATACCGTATACCTGCATGCCAGCTTCCCTGAGCCGGGTTGCCAAACGTGTAAAATCGCTATCGCTACTTACAATACAAAAGCCATTGACTTTTCCCGAATATAGAATATCCATCGCATCTATAATCATGGCAGAATCCGTAGCATTCTTGCCCTGAGTGTAGCCGTATTGCTGAATGGGAGTAATAGCGTTTTCTAAAAGGATATTTTTCCATTTGCCTAGACGCGGATTTGTCCAATCGCCATAAATGCGCTTGATGGTCGGATTGCCGTATTTGGCAATTTCCTCCATCATTTCTTTGACGTAGGCCGAGGGAATATTGTCACCATCTATAAGTACTGCTAGATTTACATCCATTGTGTTGAAAATAGATAAGGGTTCATATGTATAAAATTTAGTATTTCAAAGTTTTAGCATTGGCTATTAGCGGATTAGTCGCTTAGTATCAGTTGCAAAGTACGGGGAATTTGTTTTGTTACCTTCGTCAATATATAAAAATCCGTTTAGAAGTGTAGCTATATGCTAGAACTTCGCTAAGTTTGATACGAACCTTTTGATACTATTATGAAAAATAACTGTTTTACGTTTTTCGCGACCCTTATCGGAGCGATGTTAATAAGCCTAACCGGAAATGCCCAAGAGCAAAATAGGCAGTACTACCAGTTGAAAACCTACACCCTACAAAACCAACAGCAAGATAGCCTTATGGATGCCTATTTAGAAAATGCCTATCTGCCTGCTTTAAAGCGAACGGGTATCGAGAACGTAGGCGTATTCAAATATCGACCGGACAACTTTTTGACGGCCAACAAAATATTCGTACTTATTCCCTTTTCATCCCTAGAACAGTTTGAAACCTTAGAGAGTACTTTAGCACAAGACAAGACCTATATTTCTGCCGGAGCTAGTTATATTGACGCCAAATACGACGAACCGCCTTACGAAAGAATCACATCGACCTTGATGAAAGCCTTTACAGAGATGCCACAGATGGAACCTTCGACTGTTGAAGGCTCGCGAAAAGACCGCGTCTACGAGCTAAGAAGTTACGAATCTTCCACAGAAGCTATATATGAGAACAAGGTGGACATGTTCAATGCCGGGGGCGAGGTCGAGCTTTTTGAATCTTTAGGCTTTAATGCCGTTTTCTATGCGGAAGTACTTTCAGGGGATCGCATGCCAAACCTCATGTATATGACCACGTTCAAAAACATGGAAGAGAGGGATGCTCATTGGGAAGCCTTTGGCACAGCTGAAAAATGGGTAAAGCTGAAATCAGAGCCTAAGTACCAGAACAATGTGAGCACGGCCGATAAGCTGCTACTTTACCCTACGGAGTATTCGGATTACTAATTATAAATTCCACCCTTCGATTCC
>DRGL01000002.1 GCA_011050085.1 Pricia antarctica
CTTGAGGACGGAGGAACCGTCGATCTATCTTCCTATCTCGACAACACGGACAACCAGGCAATCACCGATTTCAGCCTCGACGGAACGACAAATATAATCACGTTGACCCTTGAGGACGGCGGAACCGAGACCGTAGACCTTTCAGGATTCGTGTCCACCGACGACCAGAACCTTGCCTTGACCGGCAATATTCTGACCCTTGAGGACGGCGGAACCGTCGATCTATCTTCCTATCTCGACAACACGGACAACCAGGCGATCACCGATTTCAGCCTGGACGGTACTACGAATATAGTTACCCTGACCTTGGAGGACGGCGGTACCCGGACCATCGACCTTTCAGGATTAGTGTCCACCGACGACCAGCAAATAAGTCTTGCCGGTAACACGTTGACATTGGAAGACGGTGGTACGATAAATCTGACTCCATATCTAGACAACACCGATGACCAGAACATCAGTGGTTCAGGGCTTTCGGGCACCGAACTAACCATAGGTATCGAGAACGGTACGAACGAAGTAGTGGACCTTTCCAGTTTGGTAGGTACCGACGACCAGAACCTTACCTTGACAGGGAACATCCTTACGCTTGAGGACGGCGGCACGGTGGACCTCTCGGCCTATCTTGACAATACCGACGATCAGGCGATCACCGATTTCAGCCTCGACAGCTCCACGAATATAATCACGTTGACCCTTGAGGACGGCGGCACACAGACTATTGACCTATCCGGGTTTGTATCCACGGACGACCAGCAACTGACCTTGACCGGTACAGATCTTATAATCGAGAACGGCAATACGGTCGACCTCTCCGGATTCGTATCCACCGATGACCAGAACCTTACATTGTCCGGTAATATATTGACTTTGGAGGATGGGGGTACCGTAGACCTTTCGGCCTATCTTGACAACACCGACGATCAGGCTATAACCGATTTCAGCCTTAACGGCTCCACGAATATAATCACATTGACCCTTGAGGATGGCGGTACGCAGACTATCGACCTATCCGGATTCGTATCAACCGACAACCAGAACATTAGTGGTTCCGGACTTTCCGGTACCGACCTAACCATAGGCATCGAGAACGGTACGAACGAAGTAGTGGACCTTTCCAGTTTGGTAGGTTCCGACGACCAGAACCTGTCCGGTGCAACCCTGAACGCGAGCAACGTATTACAGATTGATATCGAGAATGGAACCTCGACCACTGTAGACCTATCCGCATTGAACAATAGTGGAACCGACGACCAGAACCTTACTTTATCGGGGAACACGCTTACACTGGAAGATGGCGGCACGGTTGATCTATCGGCCTATCTTGACGACACTGACGACCAGACGGTCACGGCCTTTGGCATCGACAATACCACAAACGTATTAACGATAACTTTGGAGAATGGCAATACCCGTACAGTCGACTTATCTATATTGGACGATGCCGGTTCAGACGACCAGAACCTCACGCTATCAGGTAACACCCTGACCTTGGAAGATGGTGGTACCGTCGATTTATCCGCTTATCTTGATAATACCGACAATCAGGTAATCACCGATTTCAGTTTGGACGGCATTACGAATATCATCACGTTGACGCTTGAAGACGGGGGCACCCAAACCATCGACCTCTCCGGATTTGTATCTAGCGACGACCAGCAATTAAGTCTAGCTGGTAACACGCTTACCTTGGAGGACGGCGGTACCGTAAATCTAACACCGTATCTAGACAACACAGACGATCAGAACATAGAGAACCTTGCCCTTGCCGGCACTATATTGACTGTAGGCATCGAGAACGGTACGGCACAGACCGTGGACCTGTCAGCGTTAAATAATAGTGGTACTGACGACCAACAATTGACCTTGACCTCTAACAGCTTAACCCTAGAGGACGGAGGTAACGTCGATTTGTCAGCTTATTTAGATAATACCGACAATCAAAACCTGACGCTTACGGGCAACACCCTTGAGATTGAGGATGGCAATACGGTCGACCTTTCCGCATTCGTATCCACCGACGACCAGAATATCAGTGGCTCAGGACTTTCGGGTACTGATCTTACCATAGGCATAGAAAACGGAACTAACGAAATAGTGGATCTTTCCAGTTTGGTGGGTACCGATGATCAGATTGCCACCGAAGTGGTATTTACGCCCACCGCCCGACTTTCAAGTACGAATACCCAAGCAGCAATAGAAGAGGTGGAAGCAGACTTAAACCAATCCAAGATAGATGCCACAAATGCTATAAATGCAAATACGACAGCTATTAATAATCATAAAGCGGCAGATCAGGATACGGATGCCTCCAATGAATTGAACACAGCTTTCGCCATTGTTAATAATGGTACAGAAGATGTCTTACGAATTACGGATGCAGCCGGAAATTTAGATGTTCTTTTGAATGATATTGGTTCAGACAACCAGAACCTGACCGGCGCAGCGTTGAACGGTAGCAACATTCTGCAGATCGATATCGAGAACGGAACTTCAACAACTGTCGATTTATCTTCATTGGACAATAGCGGTACCGACAATCAAAACATTGAGAATCTCGACCTTACCGGAACCACGCTGACTGTCGGTATTGAAGACGGTTTCGCCCAAACAGTAGATTTGGCATCCATAGATACAGATACCGATGAACAAGATTTGACTGGCGCCACTTTAACCGGTAATACGTTGCAGATTGATATCGAAAATGGCGCATCAACGACCGTTGATCTTTCGGCATTGAACGATAGCGGCACCGATAACCAGAATTTAACGGGTGCATCTTTGACTCCAGGAAATGTTCTTCAAATCGATATCGAAGATGGAAATTCGACTACAGTCGATCTCTCATCGTTAAGCAATTCGGGAACGGACGATCAAAATATTGCAGATCTGGCGATCAATACGTCTTCGAACATTCTGACAGTAGGTATTGAGGATGGAACGAGTCAAACGGTAGATCTCTCGCATTTGGATAACGAAGGAACGGACAATCAGAATATTCAGAATCTGATACTTTCCGGAACAACCTTGTCTGTGGGTATTGAAGATGGTAATTCGCAAAATGTGAATCTTGCCAGCTTGTTAGGTACCGATAACCAGAGAGCCGATGTATTTTCCTTTAATCCGGCAAGCAGGCTTCTTAGTCTTTCTTTACAACGTGATGGAGAGGCCACCAGAACGGTAGATTTATCTTCGTTAAATAATAGCGGTACCGATAATCAAACACTTACTGCTGGTGCCACACCGGGAAGTTTAAGTATATCTAGCGGTAATACCGTAACGCTCAATGTAAATGATGCCGATTCGGTAATCGGCAACGAATACAATACCGCTTTCGCCGTAGTCGGGTCGAATTTAAGAATTACGGACGGTGGTGGTAATCTTGATGTGCCACTATCTACTATAGGAACCGACGACCAATTTGATGATGAAGTAGAGCTACGAACGCCAATCGATGTAGATGATGCAGGTAAAGCTACGGTTAGCCTTGAAACCAATGTTCAAGAAGTAATCGAGGCAATCGCACCAATAACCTCAAAGGCAGCCCGTATTTTCTATCCACCATCGATAGCGGTAGATGCTTCGAGCAATGGCACTGGAAGAACAATTGATTTGTACACGCAGTACACGGCCCAGTTCGCAACACCTGCTGTTGCAAGCACAGGAGCACCAGCTGCCATACCCACCTATGCCGCCAATGACCTGTACTACTACGTAACTGAATATGACACGAGTGTGTTCGCCAATGTAAGTGTTAGTGCTACCGGTGTGATGACATATGATGTTGTTGCCGCCCCGGCCGACTATAATTCACTAATCAACGTCGTGTTCGTTGTTAAATAACAGGATTTAAAAAACGGACCTAAATCGATTGAAAACCAGTCCTACATATAAAAATTTAATCCTAAGTATGGTCTTCACCATATTGGGCATCGCCATTTCGCATAGCCAGTATCTTTTGCAGGCGCCGACGAACGATAGCGATGGAACAAGATCGAACTACAGATGGTACGAAGCTTCTAACAACACAACGATATTGGGAACGGATTCTTTCTACGAGGTAACGGATCCGGGTGTATATTTCGCCACGTACGATGGCACAAATTGCGGACAGAACGCGACCGGTTATTTTATAGTCACCCGCTGCGGTGCCCCTTACAACGAGGTGACATTAAACATAAGTGCCAACACCCTGCCCCCTGGAGCTACCCTAACATGGAGTCCGGCCGTTACAGGAAATCAAAGTAGTCCCATAGTGACCGCTACAGAAACGGTGGCACGGTATACGGCTACCATAAACAAAGCAGGTAATAGCAAAAGTCTCCCAAATTTTACGGTGGTATGTATTAATGATGCCGCTACACTGGTCGACGATTTCGTCAGTGTCAATGAAGACGAGTCGGTAATTGCGAATATCTGTGCCAATGATTCCGATTTACCAACATCAGGTTCTTTAACAATTTCTGATGCACCAGACAACGGAACCGTGAACATTGATAACAATGGTACGCCTAACAATCCGTCGGACGATAAAGTTAGGTATACGCCAAACCCCGATTATAATGGCATCGATACGTTTGATTATACAATTTGTAATGCCCAAGGGGATTGTAGTACAGCGATGGTTACGGTCGAAGTGCTTCCAATTTTAGACGCTATCGATGATATATTCGCAACCATCGAAAACAATCTGATGGAATTGGATGTACTAAGTAATGATAACGACCTACCATCCACCGGAACAATGACAGCAAGAAACTCATCCAACGGAACCGTAATCATTAACAATAATGGTACACCTAACGACCCTTCCGATGATACCATAACCTACACTCCGAATCCTAATTTCATAGGAACCGATACGTTTACCTATACGATTTGCGATGTTTTAGGAAACTGTAGTATTGCAAGGGTCACCCTAATGGTAAACCGGAAGGGTGTCGACCTAGATAGCGATAATGACGGTATCGTAGATAGTTTTGAAGACCTCAATTTGGATGGTGATAACGACCCCGCGACAAACCCTACCGATTCAGATAATGATTCGTACGCCGATTATTTAGATATCGACAGCGATAATGATGGTATACCTGACAATGTGGAGGCACAAACTACGTTAGGATATCGTCCACCACGAGGATTGGATTTAAATGAAAATGGACTTGATGACACGTATGAAGATGATGGGGCCATAGGAATCATTCCGGAGGATACGGATGGCGATGGAATACCGGATTATGTGGATGACGATAGCGATAACGATGGTATTCCCGATAATATTGAAGGACATGATTTCGACCATGACGGTATCGCAGACGTAACCTTTATAGGGTCCGATAAAGATAACGATGGTTTAGATGATGGTTATGAAGGAAGTAGTGCCATCGACCTTGATGTCAACGACGATATCAATGACCCTTACAACGACCTGCCGAATACCGATGGGGATGACGAACTGGATTATCGGGATTCAGATGATGATGGTGACGGCATTGCATCCAAGGATGAGGATTTAAATGGTGATGGAAATCTTGCGAACGACGATAGCGATAGCAATGGTATACCTGACTATTTACAACCGAATGCCATCGAAAGCGAAATTGAGATTTTCAATGTTATTACGCCCAACGGAGATGGTATACACGATGTGCTGACTATTAGCGGACTAGAGAACTATCCAGATAATTCCATTACTATCTATAATCGCTGGGGTGTTTTAGTTTATGGAACACAGGCCTATAATACTCAAGGAAATGTTTTCAAGGGTACTTCAGAAGGACGCGTTACCGTTGATACGGATAGAAACCTGCCGGTGGGTACTTACTTCTATATTTTGGATTACGTAAATAATTTGGATGAAAAAAAGAGTTTGTCCGGATATATATACATCAACAGATAGCAAAAAATGAATATCCTAAATCATAACCTAAGCTATTGCAACTATCTAATTGCAATAATGGCCGTAACTTTTCTTTCTTTTGGGGAAGGGCTATTTGCACAACAAGATGCGCAGTATACACAGTACATGTACAATACAGTAAGCGTCAACCCAGCATATGCAGGTTCAAGAGGTCATATTAGTGCAGCGGCCTTATATCGCGCGCAATGGGTAGGACTGAGTGGTGCGCCTACAACGCAGACTCTAAATGTACATTCTCCCATCGGTTATCAAGGGGTTGGTCTTGGGGCCTCGATTGTGAGAGACCGAATAGGCCCAACAGCCGAAGATAACTTTGATGTAGATTTTTCATATACACTATATACTTCAAGCGAAGGCCGTTTGAGTTTCGGATTAAAAGCGAGTCTTAATTTGCTCGACGTGCGGTTTTCGGAACTTAACCAGTTTACGACAGACCCCATTCTAGAAAATAATGTCGATAATCGATTGTCTCCGAACTTCGGTGCAGGCATCTATTATCACAATGAAAACTTTTATGCAGGACTGTCGATTCCTAGATTTTTGGAGACTTCACATTTTGACGGGGAGTCATTATCTACTGCCAGTGAGCAAATGAACTTCTATTTTATAACCGGTTATGTATGGGATTTGAACTCATACCTAAAGTTTAAACCCACACTACTGACCAAAGTGGTACAAGGTGCTCCTTTACAGGTTGACCTATCGGCAAACTTCATGCTTAGCGAAAAGTTCATTTTAGGAGCGGCATACCGATGGGATGCTGCTGTCAGCGGTATGCTTGGTTTCAATATTGCAGATAAAATATTAATAGGAATGGCCTACGACCGTGAAACTACAGAACTGGGCAACGCAACGTTTAATGACGGTTCTTTCGAAATTATTTTTAGGTATGATTTTATATCTACGAAGGGCAGTTTGAAATCGCCCAGATTTTTCTAAAGTGCTAAGGTTTGTAAAATCAGAATTGCCAACTGCTGACATGGTAGTATAGCTTAATTCTGGAGTGCCTCACATAGGTTCTATAATGTAAATCTACCTCCTTTACTTTCCGGATTACTACTCGTTTAAAGGATACAATTAAACGATAAGAAAAATTCTTAAATTCCCTTAATACCTTATTTTACGGAGATTCTTGGTACTCGAGCGATGAAAACGTTCGGGATATCGGCTAATTTTTTAAATCGTAATGGATGACAGTAATTTTGTAGGAAAATAAGACCCCAAGTCTTACGAAAATCGAAAATTTAAAATACGTTCAGCATTGAAAGTTTAAATAGTTTCAATGAAGTTGACCGATTATAGAAATTCGAATCGATTAAAATGTAACCTATGAATAAATGCTTCACTTCGATTACAGCCTATTTAGTAGGTTTTTTAATCTTAGGTATTTTTTGCGGTACTCAGTTCGCTTCTGCTCAGGCAAATTCAATTCGAACAGATGTTACCTTCAATTGGGCAGATACCCAAACTACCTTGAACGACCCTGCAAATCTTCAGTCGATAAGCATTGATGGCGTCGACTATAACACTTTTGTCGTTCCTTCTTCCTATGAAATGACCCGTTTAGGTCCAGGTGGTCATGGAGAAAACAATATTTGGATGAACGGAACACTTTCCATATCAGGTAGTGATAAACCCAATTGGGCAACCGGGGCTCTTCAAGCATACCAATCATTAAACCTGAACAATTATTTCCAATCTGGAAATACCGGTGACAACTTTTGTGGAGATTATAGTGCTATCACTACGACCGATGCCCAGATACAGACCATAAGATACAATCCGGGTATACCTTCAAACCCAGATGGTGTTATTGCAATCACCGAGCGAGGGGGCAATAACTGTATGTATATTGAACTCTATGGTATACCAACCGCTGGAGGTAGCGAGCAATTGCTGGGTCGTACATTTATTAGAAATCAAGGCAATTTGACCGGTGTTCGGCCTCAGGCCCCGCCAACGTCAAACAGTGATTATTGGAGTAGTGGACGCAATAACGAGAACAACCAAATAATAGGAATTGCGCTCTACGAACTTTCAGAATTGGCACCCGTGGGATCGATTATTACATCGATTAGGTATATGGGTGCTACTACCGATCACGGTGACGGTAAATTCTTTTTGATGCAGACGTATGCTGAAGACGATACCCTGCGCATAAAATTAGATCGTGAGGGCAACGGCGATATCGCAGCCAATGACAATGTACCTTCCGGGAGCACCTATACGTTGAACACTTCGACTTCTAATGGAAACCTGACCTTTAATTCTGATGGTACGTTCAATTACGTTCCCAACCCCGGTTTTACGGGTAATGATTCGTTTGAGTACGAGGTGTGCTTACCAGCACCAAATACTGGTGTTTGTGATGAAGGTACCGCTGTCATTATAATCAGGCTTGAAGCGATATTTGATCCTATAAACGTTTCACAGAATTCTGTCAATACGGTAATCAATGTTCTTGACAATGATAATTTTGGTAGTTCAGGTCCTAGAATAAGTGGTGCAATAACCGATTTTACCTTACCTACACACGGAACTATTTCGCTCAGTGACAATGGAACACCAATCGATTCATACGACGATTACTTTTCGTATACCCCGAATACAGATTTTATCGGCACCGATTTTTTTAATTACGAAATAACCGATGCGGGTGGTAGCGTCGATGTAGCCAGCGTCTATATAACCACAGCTTTAGATTCCGATAGCGACGGTCTAAACGACATTACCGATTTAGATGATGATAATGACGGAATTATAGATGCGAACGAAATTACCGAGTGTATAGATGATGACTATTTTGCCTGGGAATTTAATTCGCCCGTGGGAACGAGAACGAACGATTTTATTCAAAACCCGGCAATTTCAAATTGGCTTATTTCGAGTACGACCAATGTAACAACGGGTACTGGATTAACTGGCGATTCACCAGGGGCGGAGCTACAGTTGTTTGATATTGATGCAATAACGTACGGGGAAGCCGTTCTTCAAGATGAATATGTTGAAGTAAGTTTCACTACAGCTAGTGGTCGTCTTGTCAATCCCATTATTGAGCGTATTGGAATGAATTGGTACCAAAACTCAGGGGGTTCAGCTGTTGGAAATTCTTACGACGTAGCCGTGGCCATATCCAAGGATAATTTTGTAACCTCGATGCTCTTATATTCAGATATCAAAGTACATTATCCCGACAATGGGATATCGGAATTTTTTGATTTTATGCCTACCGGATCAAGTTTTAATTTGGAAGAGAATACTACCTACGCTATCCGAATATATTCCTACAATCAACAAAATGATGGTAACGTTCCGTACTCCGTATTCGATGATTTCACCGTAAGGGTTTCTGCTTGTCAAGAACGTAATAGCGATAGTGATACCCTACCAGACCACATTGATAGTGATAGTGATAACGATGGTTGTGTTGATAGCATTGAAGCAGGGCATACAGATCCCGACGGTGATCGGTACTTGGGAAACTCTCCTGTTGTTATTGACGCTAAAGGATTGGTAACCGGACAAGGTGGATACACCGGCAACGTTGCTAGGGTAACTGAACCTAATCGAATAATCACTCTTGATAATTCACCAGTAGATGTACGTATTAATTCAGGTGAAAGCGCCACTTTTTCGGCGATATTTGGTGGCTCCGATCTGACCTTCCAGTGGCAAATGAGCACAAATGAAGGAAACAGTTGGAACCCCATATTTGATGGTGACCTTTATGCAGGTACCCAAACCAATTCGCTTGTACTTACGAACGTACCTTCTTCGGAAAATTCTAATGATTTTAGATTAGTAGCTACCGATACCAATAGCCTTTGTAATCTGATTACGATTTCCGAAAGTGCCAATTTGGCTATCAATCCTGAAATGACAATTGATCTCGATAGGGACGACGATGGGATTTTGGATAGTTTTGAAGATTTGAATCTCGATGGTGACAACGATCCCGCAACTGACCCCACAAATTCCGATGGTGATATATATCCCGATTATTTGGATATCGATAGTGATAACGACGGAATACCGGATAATGTCGAAGCGCAGACTACTTCCGATTATATTCCACCTAGCCTTCTAGATGTCAATCAAAATGGTCTAGACGATGCTTATGAAATAGGGGAGAATATGGGAATTATACCTGTAAATACAGACGGTGAGGATTTGCCTGATTATTTAGACACCGACAGTGATAACGACAACGTACCCGATAACATTGAAGGGCATGACCGAGACCATGATGGTCGCGCAGATATAAGCTTTTTATCTTCCGACAAGGATAACGATGGGCTTGACGACGGCTACGAAGGTTCAGTACTACTTGATGTGGACGTAAATGATGAGATTGATAATCCTTTTACAGATTTGACCAATACAGATGGCGACGGTGAATTGGATTATCGTGACGTTGATGACGATAACGATGGCATCCCGACACGGAAGGAAGATGGTAATACCGACCGCAATTATGCCAATGATGATATAGATAACAATGGTACCCCTGACTATTTAGAGGCAAATCCTCCCGAAGTCGAGGTATTCAACATAGTTACACCAAATGGCGATGGCGCACACGATTTCTTGATGATTTCAGGCCTCGATGAGCGTCCGAACAACAGCATCAAAATATTGAACCGATGGGGTGTGCAGGTCTATGAGACCGAATCTTACGATAGTAGCGGTAACTATTTTGAAGGTATTTCGCAGGCACGCAGCCAAATAGGTAAAGAAGAGAGACTACCGGTCGGCACCTATTTCTATATTTTAAATTATGAGGATTTGGATGGTAAATTCAAATCACTTTCAGGATATCTGTATCTGAATTAAGAGGTATGCCAAGAGATTAGTTTACTAAGTCATATACCTACATGGCATCATAAAAAACAAAAATTTCATGTTGCCTTACCTGAATCCGAAAAGTTAATATGCGAACCGCTGTCTTTAGGTGAACGTAACTATAAGACGAAGATTAAAATAGGATTTTAGCCCTTTTTTAATGAGCATTCTGAAAATTGTACTTGCTTCAAGGAATAAATAAAATTTACTGCAATAGACTTTTCTAACAATGAAAGCGTTAGCATAGTATCGTTGTCGATATATGGAGCATATAGCTTCACTAAAATCGATAAGAAACAACCTTGACCCCAATCTACAACGCTAGCAGTTAGTTCATGTCGCACATCCAAAATGCCTTTCAACTCGCTTTTTTTGGTATAGTTTTTCTGCTTTCATCATATTCTGTGCACGCTCAGCAAGATGCGCAATACACGCAGTACATGTACAACATGCCGAGTATAAATCCTAGTTACGCAGGGTCTAAAGAGAGTCTCAGTGTAACGGCCTTATACCGGTCGCAGTGGGTAGGTCTTGAGGGCGCCCCGAAAACCCAAACCCTTAGTTTGCATTCACCGATCGGCTATAGGGGCGTAGGCCTCGGTTTCGGAATTTTAAACGAGCAGATTGGACCTACTTCGGAAACCTATTTTGATATTGACTTTTCATACGCCATTTATACCTCCCGAGAAGGTCGACTAAGATTTGGTCTCAAAGGTAGTGCGCACCTTTTAGATATCAGGTATTCTAGGTTAAATCAAGATTTTTCTAACCCTAACGGTCCTGACCCGCTTCTACAGCAGGATATCGAGAATAAATTTTCCCCTAATTTTGGAGCTGGTATATATTATCATAACGGAAAGTTTTATGCAGGAATTTCGGTTCCCAGAATTTTGGAAACCACACATTTTTCATCTTCGAATATTTCTACTGCCAAAGAACAAATGAACTTTTATCTTGCCACAGGTTACGTTTATGATTTAAATACGGATTGGAAATTCAAACCAACCGTACTGACGAAGATAGTGAGGGGGGCACCCTTGCAAGTTGATGTTTCGGGAAATTTTATGTACAATGACACATTTATTTTTGGTGCGGCCTATCGTTGGAGTGCTGCCGTAAGTGGCATGTTCGGCTTCTATGTAGATGACGGTTTTTTATTGGGCGTTGCCTATGATCGTGAGATATCTGAGCTTGGGGGCACCCAATTTAACGCCGGCTCTTTTGAAGTACTGCTACGTTACGATTTTAAAAAGGCCAACAGCAGCAGACAGATACGATCACCGCGATTTTTTTAGAATGGACAATAAGCCTACCTACCAAATCCTTTTTATTGGTGATGATAGAAAAACAATACCTTCCGTTAAATACTAGTAACTGGCCCATTCTTTTTTTCGATTGCACATATCTATCCAAGAAATCCTTCCCATTTTCCAAGCTAACCTAAGCGTCAAACCATAGAAAGACCTTATTTTTGCAATATGAAGGAAGAAAATGTAATTCTGGTCGATGAGAACGATAATCAGATAGGCATAATGCCGAAAATGGAAGCACACGAAAAAGCTGTGCTTCATCGCGCCTTTTCAGTATTTGTCATGAACGATAAGGGCGAAACCATGTTGCAGCAACGCGCGGCTGACAAATATCATTCTCCTTTATTATGGACGAACACCTGCTGTAGTCATCAGCGGGTCGGTGAATCTAATATCGAGGCGGGCCAACGCAGGCTACAGGAAGAAATGGGCTTCGTGACCGGACTTGAAGAGCTCACCTCGTTTATTTATAAAGCCCCATTTGATAACGGACTAACGGAACATGAATTTGACCATGTTATGATAGGTAGGTATGATGGAGTCCCAAATATTAATAGTTCTGAAGTCGCGGACTGGAAATGGATGCGACCTGAGAAAGTGCGGAACGACATTGAAGAACATCCGGAACGCTATACGGCTTGGTTCAAAATTATATTTGAACGATTCTACAATCATATTTCAAAAAAAATCAATTAGTTAAAGCTAGCCTGGATTATGAACGTAAAAGTTAGTAGAAAAGCCCATTTTAATGCTGCGCATCGTCTTTATCGTAAAGATTGGAACGAGGAGAAGAACGATACCGTATTTGGAAAATGCAATAACCCCAATTTTCACGGGCATAACTACGAGCTTGTGGTAAGCGTTACGGGGGAAATTGATTCTGAGACAGGTTTTGTGATGGATATGAAGGTATTAAAAGATCTTATCAAAAATGAAATTGAAGATGCTCTAGACCATAAAAATTTAAATGTAGAGGTACCGGAATTCAATGATGTGAATCCAACGGCAGAAAATATATCCGTTTTTATATGGAATAAGCTGCGGCCACATATCGAGAAAACTAAAGAGCTTGAAGTTGTGCTCTATGAGACCCCGCGTAATTTTGTAACTTTTAAAGGCTAATTATGGGATTGAAAGTGGGCGATAAAATACCGGATTTCAGTCTAATGGACCAAAACGGCCAGGTTTTTAATAGCGCGGAATTGAGGGGACAAAAGAATCTTGTACTCTTTTTTTACCCGAAGGACAATACATCTGAATGTACCAAACAGGCCTGTAGTTTTAGGGATAGTTATGATGATTTTAAAGCCTTGGGGGCCGAAGTGGTTGGTATAAGTTCAGATACCGTAAAAAGCCATATGAGATTTGCCGACACATATCAATTTCCCTTCAGATTATTATCCGATACCGATAAAAAAGTGAGGCAGTCTTTTAAGATTAAGAATAGCCTTTTTGTGGTACCAGGAAGAGAAACCTACGTAATCGATAAAAACGGTGAAATTATTTCTGTTTTCAATAGTATGAAAGCCGATGGTCATATGAAGCGTGCTTTGAAGGCTTTAAACGAGGTCGGTTGAGCTTTCCCGATTCTATTTTGGTTGCTTATTATATAATATTTTAATATAAATCTTATAAACTTACAACTATGTATCCCTTAAAATTTAAACCTATTTTAAAAGAACGTCTTTGGGGCGGGAAAAAACTAAAAACGGTTTTGGGCAAATCCATCGAGAGTGATATCACTGGTGAAAGCTGGGAAATTTCCGGTGTCGAAGGTGATATTTCAGTAGTTGCTAATGGGGATTTGGCAGGAACTTCCTTGAAACAACTGATTGATGAACACGCTGAAAATCTTTTGGGAAAAAGTGTTGTTGAACGGTTTGGAAAAGAATTCCCCATTCTTATAAAGTTTATTGATGCCAAACAAGATCTTTCTGTGCAACTGCATCCAAATGACAAGTTGGCCAAAGAACGTCATAATTCTTTTGGAAAAACGGAAATGTGGTATGTAATGGATGCAGATGATGATGCGAGTTTAATCGTGGGTTTTAATCGCGACGTATCAAAAGAAGAGTATGCCGAAAGCTTGAAAAAAGATACCCTTCTAGATTTATTGAACTATGAAAAGGTCGATAGCGGCGACACATTTTTTATCAATACGGGTAAGGTACACGCCATCGGTGCGGGGGTATTGTTGGCCGAAATACAACAGACCTCAGATGTTACCTATCGCATTTTTGATTTCAATCGCAAAGATAAAGATGGAAACCTGCGTGAATTGCACACTGAACAAGCCTTGGATGCCATTGATTATAAGAAGAAAGACGATTTCAAGGTGGATTATACGTCTCGGATGAATGTGGTAAATACAATGGTTGATTGTCCCTATTTCAAGACTGACTACCTACACCTGACCGAAAATTGGCTAGAAGATTTGACCGATAGGGATTCGTTCACGATTTTCATGTGCGTAAATGGTACTGCTCAAATTTCAAATGAAAACGGAACTGCTGATATAAAGAAGGGTGAGAGCCTATTGGTGCCGGCGTTTTCAAATTCAATATCCATTAAAACAGAGAGTGCGGAACTTTTAGTCGTAACGATTTGACAATAAAAATGTATTTTTGCAAAAAATAAATTAGCAAGCATGGCAAGTGTACGAGAATTAAAGAAAGACATCAATAATGTAATGGGCGATATCATTGAGGCCGTTTACATCACCGATGCCGCAAATAATAAGCAAGACTCTGAAGAGGGAGCTGCAATTATCGATGAGGCTATCGCTGCTTTCGATGGTCTGATAGCTGACATCAACAAAAAGGATGTTGACAATAGAAGTAAACATCTACAGGGTGTTAGAAAAGACTTGGAAAAGAAAGCCAATGGTCTTGTTGAAAAAGTAAACAAGCTAGGGTAGCTGTAATCATTTGCGGTTAACAATAAAAATCCTGTGTAAAACAGGATTTTTTTATGGATACTTACTGACATTCATCCAGCATTTTATTTCTGGCTTGAAACCTACCTAAATACCAATATTCATCTATTACTTTCCTGACTTAATATCCTTTAGATAATTTCCCAATTTCTTTCCGTACTTTGACTCCACAACCTCTGTAGTCAGTGAATTATAGATGGAATCCAGATAGATAACATTGGCATCCGAAACTTCGGTAAGGGCGATATAGGGGGCGATATAAGAATCCTTATTATTTAAAGCAAAGTTCAGGGCATAGGCATAGCCGCGTTTCACGTTTTTATTGCTGAGGCGTTGAATGGAATCAATTTCCAATGAATCTAAGGCGGTTTGGCTGTTCGCCGCGGTCTGCATCAGTTCGAGATTGGTTTTGTTGAATCGGGACATGGTCTTTTGATATTCCTCTAATTTCTTTTGTGTCTTTGATCCTTCAATTTTTGCATTGGTATCAAAAGTATTCCAAGCGGTGTTTACTTCAATTGTCCCAGGTTCTCCAAAAAAGGTAATACGGTCATTGATATCGTTTGCATCCTTCTTATTAAGATAAAGATAAAAAATTTCAGGACTTTCAAGTTCCGTTTTGAAACTGAAACTACCATCGCCTTCTATCTGCAATGAATCTACGTTGACCAAGGTGGAATCAGCAATATGCTGTAGAAAAAGTGTCCCCTTTTTTAGGCCTTTGACCTTACCCGTTACGGTCATCGTCTTTTCAGAGCTACTTTCACTGCATCCGAACATAAGCGTGATTAATAATACAAAAAATAATATTTTTTTCATTTTAATCTTTTGGATGGTTATGGAAAAGGGGAGTAAAGGATTAGAAGTAAGGGCTTCAGAATTTTTAATCATATTATCTGCTCTAAACTAGCTTGCCAAAATAAAGGTCAACATTCGTCCTCGTTATTTAGGAATTACCGGTCCGCAAATATGATGAAATTTTTATTTTTTTTGAACTTTATCGAGCTGAAAGTTCAAAGTGTCGAATTTCGCATTTACTCATGCAGTTCATCATGCATAATGTATATTTCGTCGAATAATTTACAAAAGTAGTAGGGAATAATTATATTTACATACATTAGAAGAAAATTCCTACATATGAACAACTATATAGTTCTCTTCTGCTTCTTTGCTATTTGTTTTGTTATGGCCTGTCTTTTCGTCTTGTTTTTATCTGAGGATAAAAGTTGAGGGATGTTCCCTTCAGCTCCATTGACCTAATTACATCTTAGACGCAATCTCCATTAAATACGCACAGAGCAAAGCCCCTCCAGTACCTACTACATATCCAAAGACGGCTAGTAAGACACCAACCGAAGTCAAAGAGGGATGAAACTCCGCCGCCACTACCGGTGCCGAAGCAGCGCCACCAACATTGGCCTGGCTTCCTACGGCTAAAAAGAAATACGGCGCTCTGATCAGTTTTGCTACAACAATCAATAATCCTGCATGAATTGAAATCCATATAAAACCAACGACCAAAAGTCCGGGATTTTCCATAACCCTACCTAGATCCATTTTCATTCCGATGGTGGCCACCAAGATATAAATGAATATACCGCCAATTTTGCTTGCACCTGCACCTTCATAGTTTTTGGCCTTTGTAAAAGAAAGCGCTATGCCCAGTGCCGTTGCAAGAACTACCATCCAAAAGAAACCTGAACCTAAAAAGGACATAAAATTTTTTGGGTCAGCTACCGATGCAACGTTAGCTATCAAGTAAGCGCTGATTTCATCTCCAAAAAAATGGGCTATACCTGTAGCTGTAAACGCAAATGAGAGCATCATCATATAATCCTTCAGAGTTGGTACACGGGTGATTTTTTCCGCAAATGCAGTGACCTTGATTTTAAGGGTCTCAATGGCCGAATTATCCGCTTTTAACCATTTGTCGATTTTTGCGCTTCTACCTACCCCGAATAAAATGATTGCCATCCAAATGTTGGCGATGACAATATCTACCAAAACCATTTTGCCATATTCAACAGGGTTATATTGGAAAATTTCAAGCATGGCCGCTTGATTGGCGCCACCACCGATCCAACTTCCTGCAATGGTGGAAAGTCCACGCCAGATTGCATCAAAATCGTTCCCGCCGACGGTATCAGGCGAGAAAATAGAAACAATCAAAATGGCAATTGGCCCCCCAATTATAATGCCTACGGTGCCCGTTAGAAACATGATCAAGGCTTTTGAACCTAAATTGGAAATCGCTTTCAAATCTATACTCAAGGTCATTAAGACTAAAGCGGCAGGCAGAAGATAGCGGCTCGCCATAAAATAAAGATTTGATGTTTCGTCTGAAATAACACCGGTACTTGCCAATATCGCAGGTAAAAGATAGGCCATAAGAACGCCTGGTACGATTGAATAGAATTTACTCCAGAATCCTGTTTTAAGGGATGAGGTATAGAAAATGAATCCGAGGCTAAGGGCCAATAGGCCGAAAACTACAGTGTCATTTGTGATTAGAGGTTGCTCCATGTCTTTGGTTAACGATTTAGGATGAAAGGCGACATTGTATATTGAAGATTAGGATAAACTTACGCTTTTTTCAGAGTACTTAAAATTCAGGCTGATATGTTGCTTAGCGGGAAATTGCCGCCTATACTTCTTTCAAAACCCAGAACTTGGTGGGAATCTGTTTTGAAACTGCTGTTGCAAGTTATAACTTAGAAAATGACTTATAGATACCATGCTCGAACCTATAGATTTTGTTTTATAAAGTTCGCCACACCATCATCGAAATTGGGTAGGGAAATTTCATCGGCTACCGCCTTGACTTCTTCTCTGGCATTACCCACAGCGACCCCGAAACCGCAGTGTTCCAACATTTCGATATCGTTATAATTGTCGCCGAAGGCAATGACATCTTGCAATGTTTCGTTTTTTTCTAAAAGTAGATTAATGGCGGTCAATTTGGAGACGGATTTAGGAGCGATTTCAATCAGTGTATCATTTGAGCGGTATAAGTGTAAATCATTGCCAAATTGGGCTACAAGCAAAGGATAAAGTAGGTCTGATGTTATCTTGGTGCCCATAAGCATAATCTTATGTGCCCCGATGGCACGGGTTTCCCAATCTTTTAAAGTTTCTACGGTGTCCCTAAAGACGGGAGTAGATTGGGTGTACCTAATTTCCTTTCGCACGCGCTGGGTGTTGTCTTCTACATACCATTCATCATTAAAATATAGGCCTAGTTTGGTAAAATGTAGTTGCGCGAGACTGTGGATGTTCCAAAGCGAGTCCATACTAATAATGGTCGAGGAAATTTCTTTATCGCCATGCAGTACCAGGGCTCCGTTGTAGCAAACGATCGGCTGGTCCAATATGCCCAATCTACGCTGTAAATATACCATAGCTCGCGGCATACGTGCAGATACCAGAATAATTCGTGTTGTGTTCTTTATCCGTGCCATCTCGGAAACGGTAAATGCTGACACATCACTTTTACTTGATAGTAACGTACCATCAAGATCGGAGCAGAGAATTTTATATTTCATTTTAACTTATTGATGTTTGTAATTTCCTGTTTTGGCTTTGACGCATCCAAATTGTGGCCTTTTGTGCGGTTCACAAATAAAATAATTCTCTTTGTGAGACGTATTATAAGTTGAGCCAATACGTAAATTTTAAATTCAGCGAGCGATACCTAGGCTCGAATTGGTTGACAACATAGTTGTCGTTATACACGATAAACAAATCAGATAATGGAGCAAAGCGCCACTGCAGTCTAGAATTGACCCCTAAATTATTAATTTGATTCCCATATTGGAATAAAGTGGACCAGAAAACGGATTTGCTAAAAGTGATATTAAATTTCGGACTTACCAACCAAAAATCGGCGCTGGGATAGGGATTCGGAAGGCGTATGCGGTTGTAATTCAAGGCTAACGATATGAGTTTCTTGGGTTGTAAGCGCAACGTACTTTCCCCTTCGAAGGAAAATAGGTCACCGTTAAAAAAACGACCCATTTGTACCAAACCTTCAAAGGCTATTGTTCTTGCCCGGTTTGATTTGTAAGACAGGGCAACGCTATTAAAGTGGTAGCCTTGGTTACCAGATAAGGGTATGCCACCCTTCGTATTCGTAGGGTCAAAGGGATTTGATAAAAATATATATTCGCCAAAGAAATCTGCACCAATTTCGGATTGGTCTTGGAACTCCGCCGCCCAGGAGACATTAATATTGCGATCGGTGTTCTGATAATCTAAGCTTGGTTGCCAAGTGATTACCGGAAAAAATTGAAAGCTATGGGTATTGATGCTTCCGTATTTTGGATAGAATATCCGACTTATGCTGGTGGCTGATTTGACAATATCGGTACGACGGATAAATCCGAGATCAGATTGAAAATCGGCATTGATATATACCCAATCCGAAAAGACGTTATAATTTCTGGTATTGTAGCCCAGATTGGCACCGGTAGAGTAATTTCCCTTTCTATCATCGGGCTGAAATGACTTATGTGCATAGAATTTACCGTTCCATTTATTATTTTCCGAGGCAAGGTTATAATCTAATCCCAAAACCCGATTGAATTCATTTTCCCTTTCTATAAAATCATAATCTTTGAAGGCTTGCTTATTGATAAAGAACATTCCGATGTTCTCGCGTGTAAAAACCTTTTTCTGTAAGGCGATCATTGTATTATTGTTTGACGCAATCTGATTATCTAGGTCTTCATCCGTTTGAATGCTAAGAATGCCCAAACGCCATTCTTCATTAAGTTTGCCACTGAGTCGAACGCCACCCAATATCCTGTTTTCTATAAAGTTTCCGGTACTGTCCCGAGCAATACCGATACGTCTTGAGAAAAACGGGTTGGCATCCCTACTACCGCCAAAACTGCCAAAGAGGTCGCTATTATCAATAAAAAATTGTCGTTTTTCGGGTAATGATACCTCGAATCGGGTCAGATTGGTAATTATGGCATCAACCTCGACGTTCGAAAAGTCGGGATTAATCGTGACATCAAGGTTCATTCCGTTACCAATAGCTAATTTAACATCGCCACCAATCTTAAAATTGGTTCTGCCATCATTTCCTATATAATCTTTTTCGGCGACAGTATTGATATAGGGAATCAAGGCCAAGGGTGTTCTTGATTTGCCCAAGGGTTTTTCGAATACCATATCGCCCATAAAGGCCAAGCTGAAAATGGATTGGTTTTGGGGTACACGGTACCAAGCACTTCTTTCGTTGGTTTGCATATCGAACCGGTAGCTCTGAAATCGCCATTTGGTCTCTCCCTCCCTAAATTTAAAGGAGGTAAGGGGAATCGCCAGCTCTGCGGTATAGTAGTTTTCAAATGTTTTGGATTCTCCAAGCCATTTAACGTCCCAAGAGGTATTAAAATCATTTTCACTATCCTCTCCGCCTCCTGATATCAATGCTTCCCTGCGAACCCCTAAAGGATTGATGCCGAATAGAAAGGCATTTGTACCATCATTGAACGTATCGAACATAAGGCTGATGTTATCGTTGCCCCCAGCTCTAAAATCCCTTTCCAAAGAAGGAATCACCCATTCATTTCCTGTTGAATATATTTTGAGTCCAATGTAAAGCGTCGTGCCGTTGGTGAACATTTGGATGCTGGTCGGCTGTTCGGCCAATATACTATCTGAAGGAAAATACTGTTGAAATTTATGAGGCCCATCCACCGTTTTCCAAACCGGTTCATCAAGAATACCGTCGATTTGAGGAATATCGGCAATGTATCTAACGATAAATGATTTGTTGGGGTCTTGGGCCTGTCCGAAAATAATCGAGAAAACAAAGAGGATGCTAAAAAATACGCTATTCATCGATTGTGGTTTGGCCGGTCATTCAAAATTAAGATTTTTTTAAAAAGCGAATGTGGGCAAGTCTCACTAAATAGGATGAAAACCTAAGGTTTTCTCTTAAACTTAGTGCGAAGTGTTAAGGTGATTACAATATCGATGTTGATATGCAGCAGGTGAAATACAATAAGGGAAAATCCGTCATAAAAATTCTTGCGGAAACATGACTGATTAAGAAATAGAGGTTTTACCAATGAAAACCAGGGAAATCCAAAGCAAAATTCTAAAATGCAGGAAAGTATACGACGTTCTTAGTTCCTTCCCGTTTTGCGTCTTTTCTACGCATATAATACCATTTAAATTATCCTTCATGATTAAAAATATGGTCAGAAAGCACTGGAGTCGAAGTAACACAATTACGTATACCCTGATGTGAATATCAGTGATGGGAAATTCTTTGAAGGCAGGGATGCCACTTTGAATTACCCTTCCGAATCTTTCCGCTGAAACTCTCTTTTCTTTTTCTTATCGGGATTTTTAAACAATCGTTTAAAGAAGCCGTCACGTTTTACCGGGTCGCAATCGAGCAAACGCACGATTCTATCGTCAGGTTCTTCAAAGCGGGCTTTTGTGATGGTATCGTACGAGGGATGCCGGTTTAGTTCTTGCATAAATTTGGCAAATATCGGCAGCGCAGCGTTCGCTCCCTGACCCAAAGCCGTACTTCGGAATCCAATCTCATGGTTTTCAAGACCGACCCACGTCACATGCACTAATTTTGGAGTTACCGCAACAAACCAAGCGTCTTTATTGTTCTGTGTGGTACCTGTTTTACCGGCTATATCGTTTTTTAGTTTGTACGTTGTCCTTATTCTGGAGGCGGTACCCATATTAATGGTCGATTTCATCATTTCAATCATGATTTGCCTAGTTTCTTCTGAAAATGCAGGGGTTTTGGCCCGTTTTGGTTCGAATTTGGTCAAAAGGGAATCTTTTTTGTCCGTGATCTGCTCGATGAGGTAGGGGAGTATCGCTTTGCCATCATTAACGTAGCTTGAATATACCCCCGCGAGTTCATTGAGATAAAGCTCCCCGGTACCCAAGGCAATGGATGGCTCTTTGGGCAGCTTTGTGAAAACACCCATATTTTTGGCCATGGTCATAACGTTGTCCAATCCTGTTTTTTCGAGCACTTTGACGGTAACCGTGTTCACCGAATTACTAAGGGCCTGTTCCATTGAATAGTTAAGGTAGGTCTCATCGTCGTCTCCGGAATTGCCGGGAGACCAGTTTTTCAGGTTCTCATACTCCACTTCCTCGGCCGACCAATAGGTGCACGGAGTAATGCCTGTTTCCAAAGCTGCAGTGTACACTATAGGTTTAAAAGTAGATCCCACCTGACGCTTGCTCTGCGCTACGTGGTCGTATTTGAAATGTTCGAAATCCACCCCGCCTATCCATGTTTTTACGGCCCCTGTATGTGGATCGATAGCCAAAGAGCCCGTATTTAAAAGCTTCATATAATGAACAATGCTATCGTACGAACTTGCTTCGATGGTTTTATCGCCTTTCCAATCGGTAAGCACCATTGAACGTTTCTCCTTTAACGAATCCATGATTTTAGCATCATCCAAGTTCTGCGCTTTCAATTTTTTATACACGCTCGAACCGCGAACAACTTTTTCAATCAATTTGTTGTTGGTAAGCCAAGGTGCATTCTTGCCGTAACTTTTCTCGAACTGGTCTTGTAATGAGGCCATGTGTTCACGCATTGCCGCTTCGGCCCAGAACTGCATATTATAGTCAAGGGTAGTATAAATTTTGAGTCCGTCCGTATAAATATTGTATTCATTGCCTTCCTCACGTTGGTCAAGACTCCACTTCTGCATTTTTTTACGGACTTCTTCCCGAAAATAGGGAGCCAATCCATCATTATTATCAAACTCCCGATAATCCAATTTGATTGGAATATCTATTAAGCTATCTTTTATTTCTTTGGATAGCAATTGGTTGTTCGCCATAGACAGGAGTACCAAATTTCTACGGGACAGACTTCGTTCAGGAAATATTCTTGGATTATAGCCATAGGTCGCTTTGAGCATGCCCACCAAGGTAGCTGCCTCTTCAACCATGAGATCTTTCGCCCCTTTATTAAAGAATTTCTGGGATGCACTTTCAATACCGAAGGTGTTGTCGCCAAACGATACGGTGTTCAAATAGTGGGTCAGTATTTCTTCCTTTGTGAATATAGCCTCCAAACGGGATGCAATAATCATCTCCTTTATCTTATCGACCGCAATATTCGAGACGTTACGATTTCTACGAGGATAAAGGTTTTTTGCCAATTGCTGAGTGAGGGTACTACCGCCGCCCGCAGATTGGTCTTGCATGAGAACCGTTTTTATGGCGACACGCCCCAAACTCTTGTAATCGATACCGGAATGTTCGTAAAAGCGTTCGTCTTCAATGGCCACCAAAGCATCTAGCAGGTGTTTCGGGATACTTTCAAAAGCAATGGGCTGTCTATCATACAGAAAAAACTTCCCGATAAGCACACTATCAATGGTATAGACTTCGGAAGCACGCTGATATTGAAAATCGGACAGCTCTTCTTTTTTCGCGATTTTACCCCAAGCGCCCAAGTAAATGCTGAGAACAAAGAGAATGATTAGCGCTATTCCCAAAGCGATGGCTAGAATACCGTATCTAAGGATGGGGGATTTTATATTTTTTAAAAGCAAGTTTTTATTTTTTTAAGATCATACCGGCGAATGCGTTTTCGAAGGCACGCTATGTTATATGTACAAAATAAATTTTCCGAAATAGACTATCCATAGCCATTTTAGAAATTTTTATTTTGCAACATTCCGCAAACGGTTATAGTTTATGGCTGCAATATCCAACTAAAATATAAAATCACGAAAGACTTGACTGTGGATTAAAGTGTGAATAGCTATTTTTGGCTAAAAATAACCTTACATGAAAGTATACATCCTTTTATTGTTTTTAGTGACCCATTTTACGTTCGCAAATGACGTGGTTTGGTCAAAAACGGGACATAGGGTTATCGGGGAGGTGGCGCAACAACATCTTACCAAAAAAGCGGCCAAGGCAATTGCCGATATCCTTGATGGTCAGACTTTGGCCGAAGTATCAACTTTCGGGGATGAAATTAAGGCGGATAGCACATATAGGGAATTTAGTGCTTGGCACTACGTGAACTATCCCGCTGACAAAAAGTACGGCGATGAGCCCCCAAGTAAAGACGGTGACTTGATGATTGGTATCGAAAAGTGTATTGAGATTGTAAAAGATGAGTCGCGTTCGAAAGCGGATAGGGCCTTTTACCTGAAAATGTTGGCACATTTGATCGGTGATTTACATCAGCCGATGCACGTTGGTCGGTTGGTAGATAAAGGTGGCAATGACATACAATTGCAATGGTTCAACAGAGGGAGTAATTTACATCGAGTCTGGGATTCGAATATGATCGATGATTACGATATGAGCTATACAGAGCTGGCATCGAATTTACCAATGCTATCTAAAGCCGAAAAAAGCAGTATTGTAAAGGGGGATATTTACGATTGGGTCGAAGAATCGCAAGATTTGGCCAATGAAGTATACGATTCCGTCGAAATGGGGGATAAGCTATACTATCGTTATAGTTATGATTGGTGGGACACTGTTGAAATTCAATTGGAAAAAGGCGGATTGCGTTTAGCGAAAGTGCTGAATGGTTTATTTTGATAATGTACATGTTGAATTTTTCCAGCACAGAAGTAAGCTTTCTAGTTTGAAAAATTTATAATTACGACTCCTACGTACTATACTTCCCACGTGTTTGGTAGGCAGATTTGTTAGGGTTCTTTTGGCGTTCAATCTCATTAAATTTCACTACTTTTGCCCGCAATTAAATCCTTAATTGCCATGCAAGCCCACCTTGATAAAATTTTAGGCGAAGGCCTTACGTACGATGACGTTCTTCTCGTGCCCGCCTATTCCGAAGTACTTCCCAGAAAAGTAAATATTCAATCGAAGTTTACCCGTAATATCACTATCAACGTACCGATCATTTCGGCAGCGATGGACACCGTTACCGAGTCGCGAATGGCGATTGCCATTGCACAGGAAGGTGGCATCGGAGTGTTGCATAAGAATATGACCATAGAACAACAGGCCGTCAAAGTGCGCAAAGTGAAACGTGCGGAAAGCGGTATGATCATGGATCCGGTGACGCTGCCTTTAGAAAGCAAGGTGAAAGATGCCAAGGCCAACATGAAGGAATATAGTATCGGAGGTATTCCAATCGTTGATGCCGCCGGAAAGCTTCTCGGTATCGTGACGAACCGAGACTTACGCTTTGAAAAAAACAATGAACGGCCGATTTCTGAGGTGATGACCTCAAAAAATTTGGTGACCGTAGGGGAGGGCACTTCGTTGGAACAGGCTGAGGATATTCTACAGGAAAATAAAATTGAAAAACTGCCCGTAGTAGATGATAATTATAAACTTGTGGGCCTAATCACGTTTCGCGACATCACCAAACTGACCCAAAAACCTAGCGCGAATAAAGATACGTATGGCAGATTGCGAGTAGCCGCTGCCATCGGGGTCACGCCCGATGCAGTAGAGCGAGCTGCCGCTTTGGTCAATGCAGGTGTCGACGCCGTAGTGATTGATACCGCACATGGGCATACGCAAGGTGTTGTCAGAGTTTTAAAGGAAGTGAAACGTAGGTTTCCCGATTTAGAAGTTATCGTTGGTAACATCGCTACGGCCGAAGCGGCCAAATATTTGGTCGATGCTGGCGCAGATGCCGTCAAAGTGGGTATCGGACCAGGTTCAATCTGTACGACCCGTGTCGTGGCCGGTGTTGGTTTTCCGCAATTTTCTGCAGTACTGGAAGTTGCCGCAGCTATTAAGGGCAGTGGCGTTCCGGTAATCGCAGATGGTGGCATTCGCTACACGGGCGATATTCCCAAAGCTATTGCGGCCGGGGCAGATACGGTAATGCTTGGATCTCTGCTTGCCGGAACTAAGGAATCTCCGGGGGAAACGATAATATACGAGGGTCGTAAATTCAAGTCCTATAGGGGCATGGGTTCGGTGGAAGCCATGAAACAAGGCAGTAAAGACCGTTATTTTCAGGATGTGGAAGACGATATTAAAAAACTGGTTCCTGAGGGTATCGTAGGCCGCGTTCCGTATAAAGGTGAACTTTACGAAAGCATCCATCAGTTTGTTGGCGGATTACGGGCCGGAATGGGATATTGTGGCGCGAAAGACATCGCTACCTTGAAAGAAACAGGACGCTTTGTGAAAATTACATCAAGTGGAATTCATGAGAGCCATCCGCATGATGTTACGATTACGAAGGAGTCTCCAAATTATAGCCGGTAAAAGTATCTAGAGATTTTTAAAAGTTGGAAGTATCCTCCTTTTGGTCTACATCCTTCCAAATCAAAAATGAAAAGAATAGGTTTAGTCTTGTTTGCTCGCTTATGACTTTTATTCGGCTAGTCAATCTTTACTTCCAAATTCCTTCTTTCCAAATATAATATGACGAATGAAAATATGATTTCTATCGTGCCGCCAACAAATGCAATTACATAAAACGGTGTATTCAGAAGTAAACCCCCAACTCCTGATAAAATTAATGTTGCTCCAAAAATCCAATATATTCGCATGCCATAAATAGTGGCAAACACTAAGTATCGTCCTCCAATAATTAATATCATAATTGGAAAAAACCAATCAGGATGAATTTGCAAGACTAGATACGCTATAAACAAGCCTACAAATAAAAAGAAGGTGCTTTCAAGGGCAAGATAAGATAAAGGGTTGCCCTTGGTATGTTTTCCTGAACGTTGTAAAGTCTTTGATAGTAGTATGCCTATAGGGTGAATCAACATTCCCCCGAAAAAGAAAAATAATACACTGTATTCTCTTGTACTAACCACGGCAGTAATTCCAGCGATTAACCATACGACCCCAGAAGTAAAAGCTCCTGGCCCACCTCCCAAATAGGCTTCACACATGTCTTTTTGTGCTTCTTTGAAAGTCATTTCGATGTCATTTTTATAGCTTCCCCAGAATGTTCAGCATTAGCGGAATAGGTTAATATGGCTTTTGTAAATTGGTTTTATTGTATTGAAAGCCAAGATAGAAGAACTTTTTGAAGCTAAAAATAATCCTTTATTTTTAATGGTCAATATTATTTGAAAAGGCTACTTAGGTTGTGTTCTTTTAATACCTCATTTAAGGTATATGTTCGTTTTATCATATTTGACAAATCCATTCTCGTTCGGCAGTTGTTTTTTTAGCAGCCAGTACGCATTGGCATCCTTCAAAGTTTTACCTTCATTATCAGCCAGAAAATCCCTTGTATATTGGGCTAACATATTATTCTCCGCAATCGTTCTTTTAAAATTCGGGTCTTGTTTCCGCGCGTCTAGTTCGTGCCATGTTTCTATGGCATCGGCTAAGGTTTTTCCATGGTTTGATTTTACCCAATCCATAAAATCGCTGTGACACACAAACTTCTTTTCGATTTTACGTTGCATGAATCGCCTAAAGTTCGGACCAAAGGATACATTATCGGTAATTGTAGTATGAGGTGTTAATCTTGATTTTGCCCAATTGAATCTCGATTTGTTTTTTGCTTTTCTGGTTAAAAGCTTTACTTTTCCTTCATTGTTTAAAGCAAAAATGATTCTGTTTCTCAATTCGGATTTACTGCCCGAGCTGGGCAAACTTAAAGCTTTACAAATTTCTACCAATTCTTCTTTCAACCAATACCATTTGTTGAAGGTTGTAGCTGATCCTATATTGTTAAATTCAGGTCTATTCGTTGCCCACTTGGCAGTTGATTGAATTTTTGACGTAAGGGCATGATAGTGGAAGTTCGCAAGTAATTTAGGGAATAATTTCCACCATAGAAAACCATTGTATTTTACATCTTTACGTTTTCCTGCATATGAGCATATCAAACCAATTTAGCGTTTTGCACTGAAAGCAAGTTCCTTTTACAATACTGATAGACAATTAAGTTGTCATATTATTAGATGAAGGGGTTTCAGGGATGATCAATTTCAACTTTTTATTTAAAACTTAACTTTATGCGTATCTTAGAAGTATGGAATTATCAAATGAAATCATTTATATTATGGTGTCGGCTATTGCACTTGCTGGAGGATTGGGCTTGGTCAGTTTTCTGACTAAAAGCAGCAGGAATTTTAGAAATAGTAGAAACAAAAGGGCAAGAAAGCAGTTTTAACTTGAAAAATTCTGCTTTTCGATTTGATTCTGAACGGCTGCTATATAGTTTTTTAGTTATTAGGTGATAAATATGTCTCCCTTTTTATAAGACTCTGACTCTTAAATTGTGACTTTTATTCTTGCCAGTATAGACGATTAAAATCATTGGTTTCTCTTCCCACTTTTTAAAAAAAATATACTTATTCTCAACTATACTATTCCTATTTGAGTGATATCCTTTATATTAATAATCTTCTGCTCCGTATTAAAATCGATATATTTTACTTTCCATTTTTTAAGCCTAGCCTTAGTATATAAATAGACTTGCCGTATTTCCTTGAGAGGGACAAATTTATCGAGGCAATGGGAAGACTAGTGAATTTAAAACACATACTACGCCTTTAGCTTATATAAACTATACGTTTTCTATTTATGGACTATTAGAGAGAAAAAGCTTTTGAGGAACTTTTTTAAATTATAATTTATCAAATTGAAGGATTGTACAATAGTTACTCAACCTTTGGAATTTGTTTATTTCAACAGTGATATTAAAGCAAAAGTCAAAATATAGGCGAATATTGGGGCTATGGCCCAGACAGTGAAGAATTGCTTTACAGTTTTATTGTTGAACGTATTTTTAAATCCGCTTTTGCTGATACTTAAAGCGATGAAAGCTGCCCCGTTCAATTGTACCAATGAAGTCGGAATACCTTTCGTTAAGGATGCCATTAACAGTAAGGTAGCCGTTATCATTGCGATTATGGTTGCGTTGAACGGAGAGACCACCACAATATCTTTTCCTGTTTTCTTGGTCACTTTATGACCTAGAAGTGAACTGCCAATTGCAAAACAGGGGGCTACGATTAAAACGGATAAAATGATGATAGGAAGAAAATTTTGGATGCTTTCCTTTCCAATTTCATTTGCAGTCAACGAAGCAATTGGAGCCGCTGCATTGGCGACATTATTTGCACCAATAGAGAAGGCTACATATAGTGAAGACACAACTAAGAGAGCCTTTAGCGCCTTGTTTTCCTTGAGATATGAATAATCTGCAGTAAAAAATTTATTCTTGAGGAACGGAAAAACCCACTTTGAAAGACTTAACATTATAAAGAAGGCAATAATCGGTAAGATTATCCAAGTTGGGATAATTTCATAGAATAATTTACGCGTGTTCAAACCATCTAAAGCAGTTGCCGCGCCTGCTATCGAAAGAACAGTAGCTTGGCTCGTTGATTGTGGAACTCCTATTAAATTGGATATCAATAGTGATAAACCAACAGAAAGTAAAATAATAGAAGTATTTATTGGAGTAAAGAAGTGTTGGTCTAAAAGTCCTTTACCTAGGGTTAGGGAAACTTCCTCACCTGCTATTAAAGCACCCGCAAGCACCATAATACCGAATAGACCTGGAATGAGTGTTCGCTTTAATACATTGGCACCATAAGCTGCTGAAAAGGCAGGTGCCGTGCCACTTCCGCCCATATTAATGGCTAAGAACATAGCCAACAAAAACGGGATTGTTAGTGTGTTAAATAGTTCTGACATGTGTAGTGTTTTTAGATTTTTTCAAGTCGATAGTATGATGGATTGTAAACCTGATAATATCACGCTTATAAAAATCCACTCCTGTTGCTTGTTGCTGAAACCAGTTAAAATAGCCTAATTCAAAACCAAAATTTTTAATTGGCATATACTGTACGCTTGCTCCGTATCTGTTTTGGTCAAATACATTCTGAACAATTTTTCCACCAATATTTATGAATATTTCATCAAAGGCAAGTAGCGTAACATTATGGATGGGCGAATACCTTAATTCGAGCTTGTATCGTGTACGGTTGTTGCGGTACTCAAACGAGCTATTGGATTGTTCATAAAACCGAAATTCGCTCCAATACCGATGATGAAGTTTTATTTTATCTGAAATAGTTTGTAAATAGGCTATCTCAAGTTGCGGACGCAACTCCAACTGATTAGTGTAGTCCTTGATTTCAGGGTCGTTAGGTAGTGATTGCTGAAAATAGGTAATGCCGAGTCCGGCGTTCCAAGCCTTTCCAAGTTTTCGTTCTGCGAATGTTCTCAAAACAAACTGGTGTTGTCTCCAAGGATTTCGATATGTTCTTTCTTCAATTTCCTGTCGTATTTGATACTTGTCGTTTAGTTTAAGCTTTAGTGCATAGCGTGTCCATAACAAATGCTGTTTTTCTACATTCTTTTGCGCATTCGCAGTAGCTAAGAAAACTATTGATAGCGAAGCGATATAAACAATTGATTTGAGTTTCCACATAGTATTTTCAGATATAGAGGACAAATATATTAATTCCTATAAAACCTATCAGTTTTATAGGAATTAAAATTAAAAAAATTATTTTTTTAGTTTTTCCTCTCTTTTAATAATGTCCGCAAGGGTTGCAGCTTTTAAGCGCTTTACGGTTTCACTATGAATTTCCATTGCGATTTGACGAATACCACAGGTTTCTTCATCAATACATTTTTCGCAGCGCCCGTAAAAATTTTCAGAAACACAGGGTAATAGGGCTATGGCACCGTCAAATAGTCGAATAATTTTTGCCATTTGAATGCGTTCAGGGGTTTGATTTAAGGAATAGCCCCCATATTTTCCTTTGGTACTGTTCACTATCCGAGCGTTTTTCAATTCGGTCAATATAGTTTCCAAAAATTTTAGTGGAATTTGGTGTTCTTCCGAAATTCTACTTACTGAAATGGGTTCGTCTTTCTTGTTTTTTGCAATGAAAACAAGTGCATTGATGGCGTATTTTGTTTTTTTGGATAGCACTAAAGTTTTGATTTTATTAAATTGAAATAATGTTTTAAAATTTTATGTACTACCTATACCTAATATGATTCCAGTAGTAATTTTTTCGGGTATGCTTGAAATTCTACAAAATTATTGAACTATGCCTTTTATCAACTTAGCAAAAAACCGAATTTATTGAAGCATTTGATAAAATTTCCTATTTCATGTTAGCATACTTATTTGTTCAATTGTATCTGGTGAAGTCTACAAAATAGGTAAGGATCCACCCTGAATTTTGGTACAGACTGAAGATGGTATTTTAGACCGTGCGGTAAGCATTTAGTTTAACTTTATCTCAAAAAAACAAACTTCCGCATCGTGATAATTTATCGGTAACTCTGAAGTATTTTTTAATTTTTTCATTCCTAGGAAAGCAAATCCACAATTTTCGTAATGTTTGATCAACCTGTCGTTTTTTCCACAGGTATCCATTCTAATAAATTCTTTATTTTTCTTCACTGCAAAACTTTTAGCCCAATCCACAATGCTTTGTACAAAGTTTTGTCCCCTGAAATTGGGATTTGTGGCTATTCTATGGATATAGATGGAGGAATTATTTTCTTTTTCTTCCCATATTTGTGCATCAGTAAATGTAATTGCCCATACACATGCTATTTCATCATTAACGAGTAATTTAAATTGTCTATTTTCCTGAACCTCAGTTGCTATTAGCTCTCTTTCAAATTCTGGCCATTGATTGCTGGGAAATTTTATTTTCTGAAATTCGGTTGCTAATTTGTATAATTTAAGAATATCCGGAATATTATTTAAAGTACTGTTTTCTATTGATATAATAGTTTCCATCTTTTATAGTATTATTAGAATTTGTGACTAAAATTCGTATGGAGCAAAAGGCTTGATAAGGATTGCGTTGAACAGAAACAAATAGTCAAAAATACCATTCTGAAGTATATCTGTTAATCCGGTACCGCAAAAATTGGCTCATTATTTCTTCTTTATAAGCAAAAGCTCATCCATTTTTCAAAAAATCCGACACCAAAGAATTTTTATCAGATTCCATTTCGCAAGTCCAACTATCAATCCACCATCTTCCATTTTCATAATGAAGTTGAGTACTGTTTAATCCTTTAGAATTGATGGAGTGTTAGGTTCCTTTCGAATTTCGAAAGCACTCCAAACTTGCTCAGTATTTCCATACTGGCTAATGATTCTTTTGAGTTCTTTTTCGTAAAAATCCTCTTTCGGCGATAATCCGATTGGAATATATTCAGCTTCAAGTGTATGCGATTCCGCTTTTCCAAATTCGTCCAGTCGTGTTATAATGGCATTATTGGAATGAATTGTTCCTTTTATATTGACATGAGTTTCTACTTGAACCGGAAATGACATTATAATATACATTGATAATCCCATCTAAATTATAAATTGTCTTTGGCATATTTTTCTATCAGTAGTTTGTCCAATAATTGAACTACAGCCGAAATTAATGCTGATTGATGCAAGTAATATTTTCTTTCTATCGAATTGCTTTCAATTTTGTACTCTTATCAGGAACGATTTTTTAAAGTATTTGTGCGAAGTAGCGTACTATTTGTTATCGGAAATCATACATCCTGCCCATTTATTGTTTTTTAAGGAGATAATAAGAAAATCAAAATTTTCGGACAAACAAGAGCTACCAACGCCGGAACTAGAAAGGGTTTTAATCTTACCGGATTTATCCCGAGAATAGTCTATTACAATATCTTCATCGATGAGATGCAAAATATCTATTCGGGACTTTAGTTCCTCATCATTCATGTTATTATTAATTCGAATAACTAAATCCAATTCTGAATTCGCTATGGTTTGGTATATATTGGTATCCGGATTTTGAATTCTATCTTTTTGTCCCAAAACGTTTTGGTAACTGATTAGTATTATAGCAGCAATACTAATTTTTGTTATATGTTTCATTACTTTTAATTAAAATATGTTTTGTAACCGTTGGTCCAGCGTTCGTCGTTATAAGTTATCCGAATTACAGTCGGTCCGTCCTAAAGGTGCTTTTCTTAGCTTGATTTCTGTTTAAGAAATCTGCAAGCAATCAATTTTAGCTTCGGCAATCATATTTTATTTCTCCATTTCAAATTCGCAAATTATCGGCATGTGGTCGCTAAAAGTCAGCCATTGGCTTGCATTACCAACCTCAATCTTTTTTAATCCCATTTGAAAATCAATACTGCCAAATATATAATCGATGTGATAGGGCTTGTTCAAGTTCTTCTGAAGATAGAGTGTAGGTCTACTTTCTTTACCCTGGTCTTCATTCCAAAATTTGTGATATAGGCTTACAGTATTAATTTCTTTAAGTTCGCGAACAACGTCTGAATGATTCCACCATCTACGTGATTTGTCCCAAAATACATTGCTGTTGAAGTCTCCTAAAATTAAACTCTTTTTAAGTTTAGATTTATGAATTTGAAGATATTTCCATAATTGCCCGATGTAACCATAGGTAGGCGAATTATTTCTATGGGTCCAAACCGCTACTAAATCAAAGTCCTGATTTACGTTACAAGGTAAAAAATGTTTTATTTTTTTTCTTCATAATGGTCGGTCCAATTAAGTTGTGATAGTTCTATGTTCTTATTTGCAAATATTCCAATCCCTTTATTTTGGTATCGCCAATCCATAGATGGTTTGAAGACCATTCTTTATATCCTATATGGCTAGTTTCAATTGGGTTTTCACATTCTTGAATGATACATATGTCCGCTTTGAAGTCCAATAGGTGTTGAAATTTATTTCTCAGTGCTCCATTACAGTTCCAGGTTATAATCCTCAATTTAGCTTTTTTTATAGGGTATCGACGTATCGTATCATATCAAAACAGAACTAAACGTTCAAACCTTGTAATTTATGAATAGGAGGAAGATTTTAGGTTGTTGTTAAAAATACAAATTCATTAGGAAACTATATTTTATACAATTCGAAATCGTTAGTGTAAAAAAAGTGTTTAGTATTCTTTCGATTTCTAGTTACACAAGGTAAGCGTTTAGAAGAGTGTATAGTAATGAAACTGAAATCTTAAAATTCCGAATAGCTACAAACTACAACAAAGACGTACGCTAGTTTATTTGAGCAGTCTAATCCTTCAAAAAAGAGGCCTTGTTTTCAGAATGTTTTTGTAATACAAGCAATTGAAGTAAATACAATAATGCAGGAAGTAGAAATTAGTAGTGTAAGTCTCAGGATAACTAGTGTTATTAAGTTTTACCGTCCGCTTCCACCGCTGTAGGCCTTCCAATCTTTCTCCTTGTAAATGTTATCGCCGAAATATTTGGCGATATTCAGAAAAGGTTTTGGTTTTTGGTATCCAGGCACTGGTGATAGCATGTTCATTTCCTCATCCAAGAAAATAGTGGTCGGATAACTCAATCGTCCCTGCATTAAGGTAGCGGCAAATTCATGATATCCGTTTCGACCCTGTGGTTTGAAGGTATACGTCTTTCCTTTGTATTCAATGGGTTCCTTACCTTCTCCATCTAATTTTACCATATAAAAATTGGTGGTCATGTATGCGGCGACCTCAGGATTTTGAAAGGTATCCTTATCCATTTTTTTACACCATCCACACCAATCCGTATAGACATCGATAAAGATTTTCTTTGGTTTTTTGTCGGTCGCGGCCAATTCAGCGGCCTCGTTCCAAGTGAGCCATTCGACCTTCTGAGCCTGTGCGCTATACGTAAGTGTTCCGATACAAATAAAGAGAACGACCTTTAAGATATGGGAAGGGGATATTTTCATTACGAATGGTTTAACTTGTTATTCCAACAACTATACCAAGGTAACGAAAAAAGACTTGCTTTATTTTACCGCCGCCTTCTCCTTTTTTGAAGCTGTCTTGGAGACGAACAAATCTTTTACATCGACCTGGTGTTTAATAAGGTCGTCAAAGGTTTCCCTTTCCCGGATTAAAATGGCCTTGCCTTCATGCCAGAGCACTTCAGGCGGACGAAAACGGGAATTGTAATTGCTTGCCATGGTAAAGCAATAGGCCCCGGCATTGTTAAAACACAATATATCTCCTTCGGATATTTCGTTGATGCGCTTGTTACTGGCAAACGTATCGGTCTCGCAGATATAGCCAACGATAGAGTAGTAGCGTTCGCGGCCTTCAGGATTTGATATGTTATTGATTTGATGGGTAGCGCCATAAAGCATGGGTCGAATCAAATGGTTAAATCCAGTATCAATACTGGCAAAAACCGTGGAGGTCGTTTGCTTTACCACATTGACCCGCGCCAGAAATTGGCCTGCCTCGCTAACAAGAAATTTACCGGGTTCAAAAGCCAAAGTAAGCTCTTTCCCGTAGGTTTCGCAGAATGCATTAAAATGATCGCTTAATTTTTTGCCCAATTCTTCGACATTGGTCTCGATATCCCCTTCTTTATAAGGTACCTTGAATCCGCTTCCGAAATCGATGAAATCGAGGTCTTTAAAATTTTGTGCGGTTTCAAATAAAATTTCTGAGGCATAGAGAAATACATCGATATCTAAAATATCGCTTCCGGTATGCATATGAATGCCGTTAACATTCATTTTTGTTAGTTCAACAATACGTAGCAAATGGGGAATTTGATGGATGCTGATTCCGAATTTGGAATCGATATGGCCCACTGAAATTTTGGAGTTTCCACCTGCCATAACATGCGGATTGATGCGTACACAAACTGGAATATCAGGATGCTTAGTGCCGAACTGCTCTAAAATCGAAAGGTTATCGATGTTGATTCGAACACCGAGTTGAGCGGCTTCCTCGATTTCTTCAAGAGAAACTCCATTCGGTGTGAATATTATTGATTCAGGACTGAAACCAGCCAAAAGCCCCAGCTGTACTTCTTGTATGGAAACAGTATCTAGGCCACTACCTAAACTATTCATCAATTTGAGAATGGCGATATTCGACAGGGCCTTGGCAGCGTAGTTTAGCTGTAATTTACGAACTCCGCTAAAAGCATTTGTCAAACGATGGAACTGGGAAATGATTTTTTCGGAATCATAAACGTAAACAGGGTCGCCAAAGGTGTTGGCAATCTGTATCAAATCGGCATTTCTCATAACACACTTATTTTAGACAAATCTAGTGCGTTCATCCCGATCGTACAAGAAACAATCCTATTTACTAAAAAATACAACAAAATGTTATTTTTAAAACAATTAGTTAAAGCGTTTAAATGGATTATAAGCGTATTACCGATTGAAATTTTATTCAGAATTTTATTCAAAATAGAAATGGGTTACTGTTACATCACAGTCTAGAAACTTTAAAATTTTACCGGTTCAGTAAAGAATTTGGCCAATTGGGCAAATAAAAGTTTTGATTTAATAGTAATATCTTGAATTTTATAAACTCAATCAAACATCAAATTGGAAAATAGCATAACCATAGCGATTTATTTACATGCCTTTCTAGGCGGTATCGGCCTTTTAACCGGTATCGGCAATATGGTTCTCAAAAAAGGTAGTAGGCTTCACGTGCGTATCGGCAAGGTATTCGCAGTTTCAATAATTGCTAGTTGCCTTATAATTTTACCAATTGCATGTATGCCAAATCACGAGAGCTTATTTCTTTTTCTGATTTCGTTATTTACTATTTATCTTGTTTTAATTGGAAGGAGGGCGCTTACCTTTAAATCCCGTCTGAAGGTAAAGGCTGAGCCCATGGATTTCATTATAACCATACTTATGGTCATTTTTTCTGTGGGTATGTTTCTATACGGTACTTACGGATTTTTCGCTCCAGTTTCCGATAACCTTCTTTATTTCATTTTTGGTGGTCTGGGTCTTTTTTTAAGTATCAAAAATTTCATTTTTTACAGAAATTTTAAGGATGTAAAGTCCTCTTGGTTGACAACACATTTGACCCACATGATTGCAGCCCTTATTGCATCCATTACGGCATTTATTGTAGCGGGACTGAAACTTTGGACTGTCTCCGCCTGGGTACTGCCTTCAGTGATCGGAACGCTGCTTATTATCTACTGGCGCTTAAAGGTGAAAGGCAAATTAAGTAAAACCAGATAGCCATTTTACACTGCCTACAAACAACCTATTTCCATTAAGGGCCAATAGAACGTAATGGGCAGACATCTAATTTTGTTGTCAATTGTTTTCCAGAATCCTTATTTTTGAAAAAATTTAATTTGCCATGAAATTACCTATGTTTCCTTTACAATCCATATTCTTTCCAGGTGAGACCGTTCCCCTACATATCTTCGAGGAACGTTATAAGCAGTTGATTCTTGATTGCAGAAGGGAAGCGATAACCTTTGGTATTCCCGTTTACATAAATGACAGCGTTTCTTTTGGCACTGAGGTGCAACTGGTCGAGGTTGTGAACAGTTATGATAACGGGGAAATGGATGTTACTTGCGTAGCGCGCCAAGTTTTTCGGATTATAAGTTTCGATAACGAAATGGAAGGTAAACTGTATTCGGGTGGTGAAGTCGAGTTTTTGGATAACATAAACGATACGGATAAGGCTGTGAAAAGTGAGGTACTCGATAATTTGCACCGGCTTTACGTGCTAATGGATGTACCTTTTACACCACTCCCCGTCGAAAAGTTCAATAGCTATGTTTTGATACATAAAATGGGCCTCTCTTTTGAGCAAGAGTATAAATTGCTTCAATTACGTAAAGAAAGTGAGCGTTTAGATTTTATAAAATCACATCTGTTGACTACAATCTCAGTGTTGCAGGAAGTTGACCGCACTAAAAAAACAATCGAGATGAACGGCGATTTCAGAAATTTCGACCCCCTCGATTTTAAGGATTTCAAGGTCTAAGAGGTAGGTAATGTCAGCCTTGTGAGGATTTAGACAAGACTTTTTACCGTTGCCACAATAGCCACTGTAACTAATTTCCCTATTTTTGTAACTGAACCTAAATACACCTAATTATATGGATCTTCACGAATACCAAGGAAAAGAAATATTGGATAGCTTCGGCGTGCGCATTCAGCGTGGCATCGTTGCACATAACGCAAAAGAAGCCGTAGAAGCGGCCAAGCAGCTGACTGCAGAGACAGGTACGGGCTGGCACGTTATTAAGGCTCAAGTGCATGCCGGCGGTCGCGGAAAAGGTGGAGGGGTCAAATTGGCCAAAAATTTAAAGGAAGTCGAGCAAATTGCAGGTGAAATTATCGGAATGAATCTCGTCACCCCGCAAACATCCGCAGCAGGTAAGAAGGTGCATCAAGTACTGGTTACCGAGGATGTATATTATCCTGGGGATAGCGAAACCAGTGAATTCTACATGTCCGTACTTTTAAATAGGGCTACCGGACGAAATATGGTTATGTATTCTACTGAAGGTGGTATGGACATTGAGGAAGTGGCCGATAAAACGCCACACTTAATTTATACAGAAGAAATCGATCCTTCCATGGGGCTTATGCCATTTCAAGCGCGAAAGATTGCCTTTAATTTAGGATTATCGGGCACTGCATTTAAGGAGATGACCAAATTTGTGATGGCCTTATACAAAGCCTATTCAGAAAGTGATGCGAGTATGTTTGAAATAAATCCGGTGTTGAAAACTTCGGATGATAAGATTATGGCAGTAGATGCTAAAGTATCCATCGACGATAATGCCCTTTTCCGAAGAAAAAAATACGCAGAAATGCGTGACTTAAGGGAAGAGAATCCCATTGAAGTAGAAGCGCGGGCCGTCGGACTTAACTATGTTGATCTTGATGGTAATGTTGGCTGCATGGTTAACGGAGCCGGGTTGGCCATGGCTACGATGGATTTGATTAAAATGGCTGGTGGTGAACCGGCTAACTTTTTAGATGTAGGTGGTACCGCTGATGCAAAAAGGGTTGAGGAAGCTTTTCGTATTATCTTGAAAGACGATGGCGTTAAAGCTATATTGATTAATATTTTCGGGGGTATCGTGCGTTGTGATCGTGTTGCGCAAGGTGTAGTAGATGCCTATAAAAATATGGGCGACGCTATGAAAGTGCCGATTATTGTTCGGTTGCAGGGAACAAATGCAGAACTCGCAAAAGAAATTATCGATAACTCAGGTCTTGCAGTACAATCTGCGGTGCAATTTAAGGAGGCTGCGGACAAGGTGAAAGCAGTGTTGAGCTAATTCTTTCAAAAAAGACTTATAAGGGATGTTCCAACTAGGGGCATCCCTTTTTTATGGATTGTATTGAAAAGAAAGTTCTATTAACAATTGATTAAAAATTTAATTTGGATGAAGATTGAAAATTCAATCGTGCAATTAGCTTACAAGGCTATTAAAAATTTATAAAACCTGAGGATTCGTTAGCTTTGCAGGTCATTTTTTGATATTCTCATTTTAAGTTGTTAAATATTATTAAATACATAATTGAGGATTGAAATATTATCATATCTTTAATTTATAATTTAATAATATTCAAACCATAAGTCCGAATTGATATGAAAAAAATACTGATTTTAGCGATAGCAATGGCGACCTTCAGCATAGGAATGGCATCCGAAGGCAGAATTGACCGTCACGAACCGAATGCTTCAAAACTTATTGCTACCCAAATTTATTCTATGTTAGGGGAGTTCACTATACCAAATGACATTCGTGGTTCGAAAGCCGAGGTGCGAATTGCAATAGATAATGGTAACTATATACGTGTATTATCGGTTGAAACTGAAAATGAGAAATTGGCAGAATTTATCCGAAGCAGCTTAGATTTTGAAAAATTGAATAAAGGAAATTTTGAAAAAGGTGTGGTCTACCGCTTGCCAATAGAGGTCAAGAAATAAGATGTTTTAAGAGAATTAGCAATAAGCTTCCATATGTAAATGTGGGAGCTTTTTTTTATTTAAAAATGATTCCGAGGAAACTTTTGATAGAGATTGTACTATTATATTTGGTAAAGATTTGACTTCTAAGTTTAGCTTTTCGTGACTCTCCTCTCCTATTTGCGTTTTTGAACTCAAGACAATTCGCAACGAGTTTAAAGTTAAAATCGCTCTGTTACATTATTACGACCAACTAAAAGCCTCAATGATTTCATTGTATATGACTTCCCCCTGAACAATATTAAGTCCTTTACGAAGCGAGTCATCAATATTTGTAGCTTCTTTCCAACCCAAATTCGCAAGTTTTAGAATGTAGGGTAAGGTTACATTGGTTAACGCCATGGTTGAGGTATAAGGCACCGCACCCGGCATGTTAGCCACTGAATAATGTACGATATCATCAATAATATATACCGGATCTTCATGGGTCGTGGGTCTTGTGGTTTCAACGCATCCACCTTGGTCTACGGCAACGTCTACGATTACCGTACCAGGGCGCATCTCTTTCAGCATGTCCCTTGTAATCAGGTTTGGCGCTTTCGCACCTTTCAGTAATACCCCGCCGATAATTAAATCATGGGTCTTGATATGCTTTCTAATGTTGAATTCGTTTGAAAATTCGGTTACCACGTGCGGAGGCATCACGTCGTTTACATAGCGCAGACGTTTCAAGTTGATGTCCATAATAGTGACATGGGCGCCAAGACCTGCCGCCATTTTTGCCGCTTGTATCCCCACAATCCCAGCACCTAAGACCAAAACTTTACCTGGCGCAACCCCTGGCACACCACCTAAGAGCACACCTCGGCCTTTGACCGGTTTCTCCAGATACTTAGCACCTTGTTGAATGGCCATTCTACCGGCTACTTCTGACATGGGCGTCAATAGGGGCAGGGTGCCCTCTTCATCTTCAACGGTTTCGTAGGCAATGCAGATTGAATTACTGGCTATCATGGCCTTGGTAAGCGGCTCACTCGAAGCAAAATGAAAATAGGTAAAAACGATTTGACCCTCCCGAACAAGATTATATTCCCGCTCAATCGGTTCCTTTACTTTCACAATCATTTCGCTGACCGCATACACCTCTTCCAACGTATTTAGAATTTGTGCGCCGACCCCTTCATAGTCGGTATCGAAAAACCCACTGCCTTCACCGGCACGGGATTGCACATAGACGGAATGACCTTTTTTTACGAGCTCGAATACGCCGCCAGGTGTCATGCCTACGCGGCTTTCATTATTCTTTATTTCGGATGGAACGCCAATCTTCATGTGTAGGAAATTTTAGGGGCAAAAATGAGAAAATTCTACCGAGATTGCTGCTCACGGACGTTAATTGTATATGAACCTTTATTTGTCTTCAGAAGATTGGGATTGAGGGTTTAGGCTAGCGTAGGTGCTATACTGTCCTGCTGGTTCCGATTGCGTGCGCCCTTTCCAAGCCTTTATGGCATCCGGTACGAAAGAGAATCCAACGAATGCGCCTCCAAAGGCCAATAATACCATGGGGTCTATGAAAAACTGGTCGAAAGAAAAAATCCCTATGATAAGAACCGTCGAAAAGGGCATGGAGCATGCCAGAACATTGACCGCAAAATCTATGTCGAACGTCGGTTTGGTCTGTTCGTCGGTCTCTTCCAAGGTGCTGATGGCACTCATATGGGCAAAAGGCCAAAAACTACAGGCACTTTGCGGAAAGACCACTAGCAGCAGAATAAGAGCAGGGCTTAATGCCGGAAATAGGAAAACAAAAATTGCGGAAAGTACAAAAGTTATGCCGGCGCGTCGGGCCAACAATGAAAGAATAATACCAAATTCACCGCCCTTTATCCGTACCGCCATCCCGATAAACAATAATATCAAGGGGGTCATAATCATTTTAAGCTCTCCTATAGTGTGCTGAAGGAAAACAGGAAGCGATTCTAAATTAAGGCCAAAGCCTAAGAGTACCAATCCGACAATGATTACCATATTGATAGGTTCATTTAACAGTGCCAAACCAAGGTCGCGAAGCTTACTCTTCGAGGAGGTCTTGATTGCTTTCAGCGAGCGTAAATGATACCAGTGCATGGCCAGCATATACAGCATTATCAATACGAAAATTTTGTTACCTACATCGGCTAAGGCCGCTAGGGCCAAGGAGTCGTCACCGAGATAGACTACAATGAACGGAAAGCACGACAACCCTGGGGCCAATGATGGAAGCAACATCATCAGTGAACGCTTTTTAGCACCATCTTCTTTCGGAAGTGACCCTGAAAGCAAATATTTAGTGGAAAAAAACATGACTAGATTGAATGCAAGTGCCAATAAGGGAAATATCAGCAAAGAACTTTCTAGTTTTATTTTAAGAAGGGCAACAAATATAACTGCTGGCAGTGCCACGCAGAGAATTATAGTTTTGATGCCTTTTAAATCTTGTTTTGCTATCTTCTTTTGAAGAAGAAGCCCAAGGCCGATAACCAAAACAAGTTCTAGGGTATTTTGAAGGGCAAAGTTCATGTCATTTTCAAATTTGAAGGTTTCTAGATAGTGTTCAGTATAAACAGAAGTAACCCATCAAAACCGGATTCGTTGCAAAGCGAGGCAAATCGTTCGCAACGTTCCGGCTTCTCGGGCTAACTCAACTTAAACCAATACTTTCTGAAGGGCGGTGGCGAAAATTTTCATCTCGTCCATCGTACCCATACTGACACGACACCAATTTTTGTCCATGATATCAAAGGCTCGGACACCGACTTGCTGTGCGGTCATTTTTTCTAGGAAAGCTTGCCCTTCCATTTCAATCGGAAATAGGATAAAACTTGTAGAGGAGGGTACGTACTCATAGCCCATATCATCTAGCGTTTTATAAACAAATTCCCTACATTCAGCATTCAATTTTCTTGATTTATCCTGAAATTCGATATCGTCCATACTAGCGGATGCTGCAAATATCGAAGGATAGGTTATACCCATTCCACCACGGGTCACTTCTTGAATTTTATCGAGAGTAGCTTCTTGTGCAACGATGTAGCCTACCCGAAGGCCCGCCATACCATGTATTTTCGAAAAGGTTCTCGCAATTATGACGTCTTTGCCCTCGTTGACCAACGACACCATACTTTTCTTGGCGCCATCCTCTAAAAAGCCCATGTACGCCTCATCAATGAAAACGGGTACTTTTTCAGAGACCCGCGAGCAGAAATCGACCAGTTCGGCATGATTGGTCATACTGCCGGTAGGGTTGTTCGGATTGCAGATGTAGACGAGTTTCGTATCTGCATCAATAGCCGCTTCCATGGCTTTAAGGTCATGTGACCAATCTTCTTTCAAAGGAATTGGTTTCCAAGTGGCCCCGACGGATTCGGCTACTTTTATTAAAGACATATAGGCAGGATCTGCTGATACAACATTACCGCCATTAGCGAACATTACCATAGCTGTCTTTTCCAGTAAATCGGAAGAACCGGGTCCCATCATAACATTTTTGGCATCCACGTTCTCAAGAACCGCTATTTTATCCATTAAATCAAAAAGCTCCCGCCATGCATATCTGTTACCCAAATGAGCCGACTTTTGAAAAGCTTCGATAGCTTTTGCTGAAGGTCCGTACGGATTTTCGTTGGCATTCAATTTCGCCAGTAGTTTGGTTTCGTCTGGAAATATACTGGCGTTATATTCCTTAAAAAACGGACTATAAAGCGTTCTTCCTTGAGCGTCGAATTTCAATTTGGCCCTTGGTGTTTCCCCAAAGCTAAACTGAGGCATAATCATTGCTCCTGCGGCGGTCAAAGCTCCTCGCTTCAACCAGGTCCTTCTGTTTAATGTGTTCATAATGGTTTATGGATTTAAGTTAAAAGTTCTAATCTGTTTAATGTGCTTAATCAGTTGTAATTGGCATGGCATTAATCCCAATATCACCAGAAGCGACTATCGTATTGTCATCCGCGCTTAAAAAAATGCTCACGTTAGCATCCAAGGATGCTGATTCCCCTTCCAGAGAATCGTAAAAGGCGGTATCGGTAATCACGAAAAATTTGCTACTTGAAAATTCTCCCGTATTCCCATCTATATCATCCAGCGCTAATAGGGTAGCCGTAGCAGTACCTGCAGGACCCTCTAAAACCAAAGCAGGGTGCATTAGATTGTCTACCGTATTATAGAGGGAAATCTGAACCAATGTTTGTTCTAGGGTAGTTTTATAAAAAACAACTCTTCCATAAACATTGGACCCGGTTGGGTCGGTAGATGCTATATCATAGGCTACGAATTCATTTAAGGTGCCACCGCCATCGGCTGTTGTAAGAATAGGATCCAATCTTTCTTGTTCGCAGCTAAACATTATGAATGCAACTGCTAGTAGAAGGATGCTTTGTATATATTTTTTCATATTATTTTCGTATTTGAGGTTCATCGGATGAATTACAGGGTAAAGGTCAATCGTGCAAAATAGTTGGCACCTGTCGATCCCTGCTGATATTGCGAGTATAGGTCAAAGGTTCTTAGCTCATACCTCACGATTTCTGGATACTCATTGAAAATATTGTTACCTCCCAAAGTCAGGCTAATGGCATCGGAAAAGCTATATGTAAGACCAAGATCAACGGTGAACTCCGGCGTAAAATACTGGTCCGCAAATCCGAATCCACCTCCCAAAAGGTCACGCTCGCGACTATCCCTAGTCTGTACAGATCCATACCGGGTTCCACGTAACATGGTTGAAAATTTACCTAGTGAATAGTTAATTGTCCCGATAATCTTACTACCTGGGGTACCGGTCTCATATTGTCCGATAAGGTCACGGCTTACATACAATTCGGTAAGTTCTTCATCGGTAAGGGCCGTATTGAGATCAGGTACGTTGGCACCCTCGAATTTATTTTCCCTGAATATTCCAGCGAGGTCGAATCCTAATTTGCCATTACCAAAATTGGTGTTGTAGCTCAATACCGCTTCAATACCTTGGGTACTTATGTCGCCTCCATTTATTCTGAAATTTGCCAAACCTGATCCAATAACGGGCTCTAGCACTGGTGCCTGACTAGAATCAAACTCACTTGTTTGGAATATGCGGTCATAAATATCAATCTTATAGGCATCTACCGCTAAGTCGAATTTCCCTATCTCTGCGGTAAAGCCGACGCTTACGTTCCTAGAACGTTCTTCTTGTAGTGCACCTATACCTAAGGCACGTGCAGGGGAACTACTGTTAGGATATAATGTACCATCGAACGGAACTAAGCCGACGAAGAAGGTAAAGCTGTGCGAGTAACCCAATTCCTGAAGTGAAGGGGCTCGAAAACCACTACTGAAAGACCCTCTAACGGCGAATTTTTCTCCAATGGAGTATCTCGTTGCTACCTTCCCTGTAAGTACATTTCCGAAATCGGAATAATTTTCAAAGCGAAGTGCGCCAGAAACCAGCCAATCTTCGGTCACGTCAAGTTCTAAATCACCGTAGGCGGCCATAACAGATCGAAATCTATTACCTTCGTTCTCCGGAGCAAAACCTCTGAAGCATTGACAGTTAAGAGCATAATTCTTTACCAGCTCTTGACTTACACCCGCGTTCGGTAGTACTAGTGGTGCTCCACTTTGGTCTACTATAGGGTTTCCACTCAAATCCTCCAAAGGAAATCCATCAGGACCAATTAGCAATTGGTTGTCCTGTGTTGCCGTAAATACACCAGCATTACCAGCCGTCCAGCTTTCTTCCTGACCTGCGCTGATCTGATAGTTTTCTACACGTAATTCACCACCGAAAGCCACGTTAAGGCCTGAAAGAATATCGTCGTAAAAGTTGGTTACATCAAAATTCAGGGTGTTCTGTAAAAAGCGGTGCGTACCTAGATCCATTTCGGTAGGTGAAGATTCTCCAATACTAGCATTCCAGGTATTGAACATGCCGTACTGCGCCGAGTTTGTTCCGAATATGTTACTAAGGTCGAAGTCGAAATCTCCCAATACTCCAGTAATACCGGTTGCTAAAGACAAGTTGTACTGATCGGTGTAGATCTGAGGTCTAAACCCGTTGGGATACAATGCGTAACTGGTACGATCGGCTTGCGCTGCCCTTCGAAAAAAGCAGCTGTATGCATCGGCGTATTTATAGCCGAAATCACCAAATGCATAAAAATTGGTAGTTTCGCTCATCGGACTTTCTAAATTAAAACCAAGGCTCATGCGCGTTTGCCCAGGTAGTCCGGAATAGGTAGCCACTTCATATTGTTCTATATCCCGAGAGGCCATTAGGCCTTCTACGGTGCTCAGATTAGCAATAGCGGCTGCATCTCCGCTAGCTTGCGCGGCAATCAGTTCAGGATTGGTGATAATAGGAACGCCGTTGGTCGTTGTAGTTTGGTTGTTAAGGTAATCACCACTGTAAAGTGGGGCGCGATCGATTTCCAAGACTGTAGGCCTTATGGTGCGCTCGGCAGAAGCTACCATAGCGGAGGCATTAAAGTATCCACCGTTTTCAAATGCGATACCATAGTTGCCGTCGAATTGAAAATTATAGCCATCCCATTCACCAGTACTACGGTTGAGGGCACGTTCGCCTGCGGTAAGATCTGAATCACTGAAGTCTGGTGAAGAATTAATATTGGCTCCGCCAGTCAATGAGCCGGTAAATTTGCCTGTGCCCTTTTTCATGACCATGTTGATAACACCTGCGATGGCATCCGAACCGTATTGTGCAGATGCACCATCGCGTAAAATTTCAATACGCTCTACTCCGATATTGGGTATGAAACTCATATCGACTGCAGGGCCGGGGGTACCCGTTTGGTTGCCAGCTAAAATGGCCGAAGTATGCCTTCGTTTACCGTTAACCAATACCAATACCTGACTAGCGGCAAGGCCCCGTAGGCTTGGTTGGCTAACAAACGAAGATAAATCGCCACCACCACTTTGAAATGCCGTAAACGACGGTGCGGAGGCAGCCAGCATTTGAGAGAGGTCTTGCTGGGGCATGTTTATGGCCTGCTCAGCGATGTTGATAACATCAACAGGTACAGGCGTATCCAAGGCAGTTCTAGGTTTCCCCCGTGATCCGATTACAATGGTTTCCAACAGCTGTTCTGCGGCAGATTCCAGTGTAATGTTCATCGAAGTCTGCCCATCGACCGGAATTTCTTTCCTTCCAAATCCCAACGAAGAGAATATTAAAACGGCATCAGCTGGCGCATCAATGGTGAATTCACCATCGAAGTTGGTTGTTGCGCCTTTAGTAGTACCCTTAATAATAACATCCGAACCGGGCAAAACGACACCTTGGTCGTCAACGACGGTACCGGTAATCATTATTTCCTGACCATACATTATATGTAGGGTATTTAAACAAACGAATAATAGTAATAGAGTTTTCTTCATAAGTACATGGTTTTGTTGAGTTATTAACAGTGTTCGTACAATCCCCTAATCGACCCAAACTCCCATAAGGGATATTGGGTAACAAACAAGGGCAAAAGAAAAGTTCCGGATACTTAACATCATTTTGGGGCTTGTTTCACATCAAAACGACCGATACAATATTAGAGGTAGTTTTCGATAAATAAAAATGTTAGGTCATTGTTAAATACTGGTTTTAAGTGATTTACGAGAGTAAATACTACGTTATAATTTATTTTTGAGCAAAATATAGTCATATCGTCAGTTTTTGGATTTTATAAGAGGATAAAACTGACATTATGTGAATATTGCGTTAAAAAGCATTTTTATTACATCCAAAATCATGGCATATATAAATTTAATTATTCGCATTAAATGGAATACTTTATTATCGAATAATAACCTAGTATTTAAAAGTCTTGAATTATATTTACTAAAATCCTCGTTTTTCAGATAAATAATGAGGAATCTTCAGTTTAAGTATAACGTTTGCCGTGGACTATGTCCTGAGATTAACAAAACCAATTTTAACGAATGAAGGACAAACTAGATTTAGTAGATCACCAAATTTTAACTCTGCTGTCCGGAGACGCGCAGATGCCTTATACCGAAGTAGCCAAACGCGCTGGTATATCACCTGGAACCGTACATATGCGTACTCGAAAAATGAAGAATTTAGGCGTGATAAAAGGTGCAACCTTGAATCTCGATTATAGTAAAATGGGATGGAAAATGACCGTATTTTTAGGCATATTCTTGAGGGAGAGTAATCTCTACAAAGTAGTGATGGAAGAGCTGTCAAAGGTTAGGGAAGTTGTCAAGATTCACCATAGCACCGGTAAATATGATATTTTCATAAAACTACACGCACGAGATAGCTTGCATTATAGAAATTTATATCAAGAATCCATTTTGACCATCGAAGGTATTCGAGGAATCGAGTCCTTTATGTCCGTGGAAGAAAACATGGATAGGCATATAAGTTTTACCACCAAAGATAGTAAGTAGCTGATTAAGAGAAGTCCTAAAGCATACTAATAACCACCAAACTAGATTCTCATCTCTTAAAAATTAGTTAAAATCAAACTCTTCGGTAACAATTCCGTCTATACAGCGTCTTTATAGTAACATCATCAATCAGTATAAATCAATTCCTGAGAAAGCCGTCAATCAACGGCTCAGGTTTTAAAAACAAACAGGTCATGAGAAAATTGAGTTTAGTATTTGTAGCTGCAATGCTATTATCCGTAGGAAGTGTTTTTGCCAATGAATCATCTGCTGTAGATCCTTCGAAAAGCCTTTCCGTACAAATATCGCAATTGTTGAAAAGTAACACGCTAACCCAAAATGAGGTCGAATTGACCGCTCAGGTAAGGTTTACCCTGAACAAAGAGCATCAAATCGTAGTGCTTTCCGTTGTAACTGAAAATCCGATTATAGCGGAATTTGTAAAGGCTAAGCTGAATTACAAAAATGTGGATTTAAACGATTACAAAGAAGGTAAGATGTACACTTTTCCAGTGCGCATAGTGGGTTAGAAGCTAATGTAACACTACGTAAAAAAAGTCTTGATCTGAAATCAGCAGATTAAGACTTTTTTTTGTTCTTATATTTTACGTTTGTGATATCGGAATTCATTTTCTTTCGTTGTTGGGCCTTGAAGCTGGGCGTTTTTCTTTCGACCGGTTTTGTAGTTTTTTTCTTTGATAAAACATCCCCGGGGTTCGTCGGGTTTTCTTTGGTGCCCCGTAAGTGAATAACGAGTCCGTTAAGAAAATTTCGTAACACTTGGTCCCCACATTCCATATAGTTGGGATGGTCTTCCTTTCTAAAAAAGGCACCAAGCTCACTTTTGCTGATTTGAAAGTCGGCCAATTTTAAAATTTCTACGATTTCATCGTCACGAAACATCAAAGCTACCCGCAGTTTTTTAAAAACATCATTATTGGTCATAGTTATAATCTTAAAAATAGTTAAATGGACTATTTATATGTATCCATCTCATAGTCATGTAGAATCCTGTTTTTAGTTACCGTTAAGAATCTAGGAATAACAGAAACCCAGTTTGCAATTTCGAATCTAAACGCTGCAGTAACATTCACTCTAAATAAAATCGAACTCGGAATGGGTAATATTTTCGGCAAGTTAGCCTAAATATCATAAAGATTGAGAACACAATTAACAAGGTATAGGTACGAAAATGGCTTTTTTTTGGTTTCATAGTAGATATATCCAAATGTACCACTATGAGCACCCATCGAGAAAAACTAAGTATTCTCTCTGAAATGATTGCCTTTGCAAAGCTAGATGGTGCCATCAAAGCTCCGGAGTATAATTTTTTATCGGATGTTGCCAAAAATTTAGGTGTAGACAAAAATGCCTTTAGCGATCTTTTCGATTCTAAGACTGAACATATTATCCCAAAATCGGAAGCCGAACGTATCTTACAGTTCCATCGCCTTGTTTTGTTAATGAACGTAGACCAAGTACAGACAGAAAGGGAAATTGCACAACTTAAAAAATTTGGTCTTGATATGGGCCTTCGCCCGACCGCCATCGACCAAGTACTTTCTGTAATGCACAAATACCCCGATAAGGTGGTACCGCCACAAGTATTGATCAATATTTTCAAGTCGCATTATAATTGAAACCTTACCGACAAGCTACTGAAATACTTTGTTTCAGAACATATAATTTCGTTCATTGGAGTCCATAAACAGATAATGATATGAACGATAAATTAAAAGCTGTAGAACTGTTCCATAGCTCTTTTGGACTAGGCATTTCAGAAATCATGAAGGCCGATTTAGGCATTGCAAAAAATACACTCCGGTTCAATTTGATGAACGAAGAGAACAAAGAATATCTAGAAGCGGCCCAAAATGATGACCTCACTGAAGTAGCTGATGCGCTAGGTGATATGCTTTACATATTATGCGGTACCATTCTCGAACATGGGATGCAATATAAAATCGAAGAGGTATTTACCGAAATACAGCGGAGCAACATGAGCAAATTGGGAGCGGACGGAAGGCCTATTTATAGAGAGGACGGTAAAGTGTTAAAAGGCCCCAACTACTTCAAACCGAATATTGCAGCCATTCTTGAGAAATAACTTATTGGGTTTATGCAAAAAATATTTTAAACCATTTTGGTTACTTTTTGTTTTCCAGTAAAGGACAGATTATTTTTGCTTTGCCTAACCGTTTTAGCTAAATTTCTTCAAATAGAGTGCTCGTCTTCAAATTCCATGCCGCCATCCGAACGGATCCTCTACCCGGTTATATTGAATATCGATAATTCGTTTTTTGAGCCTTGAGGCGAAGCTATCTTGAACTTCGGGCAAATCATGGTCTACTTTACGATAACCGAAAGTCGATATTGGCGATATTACAGCCGCGGTGCCCGCGCCGAACATTTCCTTAAGCCTGCCATTTTCTGCTGCTTCGACCACTTCTCCGACCGTAAATTTGCGTACTTCGGTAGCGATACCCTCACTTTCCGCGATTTGCAAAATGCTCTTACGGGTAATACCATCTAAAATCCGGTCGCTAATAGGTGCAGTAATCAATGTGTCATCAATACGAACAAAAATGTTCATTGCCCCGGCTTCTTCGATAAATTCGTGATTGTGGTCATCCGTCCAAATTACTTGATTGTACCCCTTCTCAACTGCAAGCTGGGTCGGAAAAAACTGTCCGGCATAATTGCCGCCAGCTTTCGCAAAACCTGTACCGCCGTTGGCTGAACGCGAATATTTTTCTTCTATAAGCACTTTTACCTTACCTGAAAAGTAAGCACCTGACGGGGCCAAACATATTAAAAATTTATATTCGTCGGCAGGCGAGGCGTGAAAACCCTTCCCAGAGGCGAACATAAAAGGTCTAATGTATAGTGCACTGCCGTCTTTTTTTGGTATCCATTTTTCGTCCAATTTGATGAGCGCCTTTAAGCCATCCATAAATAAGGATTCGGGTAATTCAGGAATCGCCATGCGCTTAGCGGAAATATTCAGACGTCTATGATTGTCAAGTGGTCTGAACAGAAACGTATTATTATCGGCATCCTTATACGCTTTCATACCTTCGAAAATCGACTGTCCGTAATGGAAAATCTTAGCGGAAGGCTCCAGACTTATGGCTTGATAAGGCATGATCGTAGGAGCTTCCCACGCGCCGTTTCGGTAATCGCATACCAGCATATGATCTGTAAATACGCTTCCGAAGGCTAGATTATCAAAATCAACCTGATCAATTTTCGAGTTCTTTATGTTCTCGATAACTATATTTTGGGTAGTTGTCTCCATCTTTAAATTAAATTTGAAGGATTAAAAATACGCATTCTTTATATCGCTATCTTCCTTTTTCGTTCAAAAATGCGCAAATTTGTGGTATGATTTTAAGTTTTAAGGAATATGAAAAAATTTAACATAACACTTATCGTATTGTTATTCGTCTTCTTGGGCAGTGCACAAGATAAAAAGGAAACGAGTATTGAATCATCCCTTAATTCGACGGGGTACAGCGGTTTTGGAAAAGAAATAAATGCGGATGACGCTATCAGCACTACTGAACTTTCGAAGGCCTATGAAAATCTTCACCCTTCCGATTCATTACCAACTAAATTCAGGGCGACGGTAACGGATGTTTGCAAGGCCAAGGGTTGTTGGATGAAATTAAAATTAGAAGATGGCACGGAAGCTATGGTGCGTTTCAAAGATTACGGATTTTTCATGCCTAAAGACATCATTGGCCGCGAAGTAGTGGTCAATGGACAGGCATTTGTTGAGGAAATGACAGTTGACGACCAAATACATTATGCCAAAGATGGGGGAAGTTCGGAAGCCGATATTGCTACAATCACAAGCCCTAAGAAAACTTATGGTTTTGAGGCGGACGGTGTGTTGTTATTGAATCCATGAAACATGAATGCAGACTTTGAGTTTTGCTTTTTCCATTTTGATGACCAACCATCTATTTTCCAAAAATCTAATCATACCATTTGTTGAAACGCAAGATAATCACTACCGGTGATGGTTCAAAAACCATTCAAATTGAAGATTGGAACGAACAGTATCATTCCAAACACGGTGCGATTCAAGAGGCCTATCATGTGTTTATTGCGAATGGGCTATCAAACTTTCCCGATAGAAATATCTCAGTTCTAGAAATGGGCCTGGGTACTGGATTGAATGCGTTTATTACCCTATTGGAAGCAAAGAATATGAATATTTCTGTAAAGTATACGGGTGTAGAGGCTTATCCTATTTCTACTTTGGAGATGAAACAGCTCAATTATGTTTCTGAATTACGGGCAGAACACGTGGCGGATGAATTTCTGCTAATGCATACAGGTCCGTGGGAAGAAGATATTCAACTTGCGGAGCATTTTACGCTCATAAAACAAAAAAAGAATTTCTCCCAAATCGAAGATAAAGACTGCTACGACCTGATTTATTTTGACGCTTTTGGGGCGCGGGTGCAGCCAGAGTTGTGGACAGAAGACATATTTCTAAAAATGTATCAAGCGTTAAAAAAAGATGGGATACTCACTACTTACGCAGCGAAGGGTAGTGTACGTCGCGCCATGCAGGCCGTAGGTTTTACCGTTGAGCGCCTACCCGGCCCACCTGGAAAACGCGAAATGCTCCGTGCAAAAAAAATAACTGATTATTAAAATATTCTTATTTCGTTTAACCAATTTTATTCAATCAATTTCTTTCATCCGTTTAGACTATTCAATTACAACAGTACATATTCACTTTATCGACTTAGTTCTTTTCTCGGCCGCCCAGCCCTTTAACATATGCTTATACAATACTGTTAAATCCGAATTAAACCGCCTAAAGTTAATAAGCTTAAATGTTACCTTTGAGATATGAGACTATTGATTACAGGCGCGACTGGCCTTGTCGGAAGTGAAATCGTGAGGCAATGCCAACACCGGAAAATCCCGGTTAACTATTTGACTACCAGTAAAGACAAAATAGCAAAAAAGCCCGATTACCACGGGTATTACTGGAATCCAGATTCTGGTGAAATCGACGATGCGTGCTTTGACGGTGTTACGGCTATTATAAATCTTGCGGGCGCAAGTATTTCAAAAAGATGGACATCGAGCTATAAGAAAACAATTCTCTCCAGCAGGGTCAATACTTTAAAAACTTTATACAAAGCGCTCAAAAAACAAAAGACCCTACACCGCGCAAACTACGATGGCATAACTTCTTTTGTATCTGCATCCGCAATCGGAGTATATCCCGATTCTTTGTCAAAATATTACACTGAAACCGAAACTAAAGTCGATAATAGCTTTTTAGGGGAGGTCGTTGATTTATGGGAAAAACAAGCGGATACCTTTAATGTTTTCGATTTTAGCGTGGCCAAGGTCCGAATAGGCTTGGTAATGTCTGCCAATGGCGGAGCACTTCCTGAATTGGCAAAACCGATTAAAAATTATGTTGGCGCAGCTTTTGGTAGTGGTCAGCAATGGCAATCTTGGGTACATATTTCAGATTTGGCACGTATATTTTTATACACCGTAGAGAATTCATTAAGTGGTATCTTTAATGGAGTGGGCCCTAACCCAGTAACCAACACCAAATTAGTTAAGGAAATTGCCAAGGTTGTTGAAAGGCCTTTGTTTTTACCCAATATTCCGAAATTTGTAATGTATACTATTCTCGGGGAAATGGCATATATTCTCTTCGCAAGTCAACGGGTAAGCTGCAAAAAGATTGAGGAAGAGGGTTTCATCTTTTTATATCCAAATGTCTGTCTTGCCCTTGAACAAATTTATGCAAGTGGTAAAAAGGATGGTGCCACAGATGCATTTTATGAAAAAGAATATAGTTCTTAAAACACTTTTATATTTGTTATAGGATAACATATACATTTGATATGTTATATAATTTTACTCCTATTAATCCTGATTCAAATATTTCTTGCCTAATCTTTGCTAAACAATTGAGGTACTGCATACATACAAATCGTATTGCCTTTAATATTTACAACATTGATTTTCCATATTTTGTCTTCTTTCCAAATATAACCGCATGATTTCATATCTCACATATGGCAATCTTTGCATAGTTTTCAAGTTTAGGTATTTCGCTAATTATCACTTGCGATAATCTCAAATCGGTGGCATCTTTTGCTAAGCCCAGCGTCATATAGAACACCTATTTTTCGTGACATTTTGACATTTTCATCGAATTGGCAGTACTTTTGACTATCTAACATAGAAATCAAAAGATTAAATTATATGAGCACAAAAGATACCGCAGATACTACCGAGGAATTTGATGGCAACATAGATGATGATGGGACTGAAATTGGTACGGATACTTCTGAAACCGATTTGGTAGATGATGTCGAAGGTGATGAGGAAATGACCGAAGAGGAAAGTCTTCGGGAAGATTTGGCCAAGGAGAAGGATAAATTTTTACGTTTATTTGCCGAGTTCGAGAACTTTAAAAGAAGGACATCGAAAGAGCGTATGGATATGTTCAAGACGGCAGGGCAAGAAATTATGACCTCACTATTACCAGTTTTAGATGATTTTGACCGTGCACTTAAAGAGATGGCAAAGGCAGACGATAATGAAATGTTTAAGGGGGTCGAGCTCATTCGCGTAAAATTTCGTGAAATACTCAAATCTAAAGGTTTAGAGGAATTGGAAGTTGCCGCTGGAGATACCTTCGATCCTGAAATGCACGATGCTATTACCCAAATATCGGCACCTGACAAAAAGATGAAAGGTAAAATCATAGATGTTGTTGAGCGAGGATTTAAGTTAGGGGAGCGTATTATCCGTCATCCGAAGGTTGTAGTTGGCAAATAACGGCGATAAGATACTAGGTAAGAGAACGCCGGCTTCCGGTAACAAAGCAGAAACCAAACGATTACAATGAAAGAAGATTATTACGATATATTGGGCATTACTAAAAATGCTACTTCGGCAGAGATTAAAAAAGCTTATCGAAAGAAGGCTTTAAAATACCACCCTGATAAGAATCCTGGTGATAATGAAGCTGAAGAGATGTTCAAAAAATCAGCAGAGGCTTATGAAGTATTGAGCAATGCCGATAAAAAGGCCCGTTACGATCAGTTTGGCCATGCCGCTTTTCAAGGGGGCGGAGGCTTTGGAGGAGGCGGTATGAATATGGACGATATCTTCAGCCAGTTCGGTGATATTTTTGGTAGTGCTTTTGGCGGCGGCGGCGGCGGAGGTTTCAGTGGCTTTGGCGGTTTTGGTGGCGGAGGGCAGCGAAGAGTGAAAGGCAGTAATCTTCGTATTCGTGTCAAACTTTCATTAAAGGAAGTGGCCAATGGTGTTGAAAAAAAGGTGAAAGTGCGCAGAAAGATTCAAGCCGATGGTGTCACATATACTACTTGTGATACCTGTAACGGTCGTGGACAAGTAGCCAAGATGACCAATACCATTTTGGGTCGAATGCAAACTGCAGCTACCTGTACTACGTGTGGCGGAAGCGGTCAGATATTGGATAATAAACCAAGCGATGCCGATAATCAGGGCATGAAGGTTTCTGAAGAAACGGTATCTATAAAAATTCCCGGAGGTGTAGAGGAAGGTATGCAATTAAAAGTACCGGGAAAAGGTAATGATGCCCCAGGGAACGGAGTGCCAGGGGATCTTTTGGTAGCTATTGAGACGCAAGATCACGAAACTTTGAAACGTGAGGGCGACAATTTACACTATGATCTATACATAAGCATATGTGACGCGGTATTGGGTACCTCTAAGGAAATCGATGCGGTCGACGGTAAGGTAAGGATAAAGCTCGAGCCGGGCATTCAGTCGGGTAAAATACTACGACTGCGCGGCAAGGGTATTTCAAGTATAAACGGGTATGGTACAGGTGATTTGTTGGTTCATGTAAATGTTTGGACTCCGAAGGAGTTGAATAAAGATCAAAAAGAATTTTTCGAACGTATGCAGGGCAATGAGAATTTTGAGCCTAAGCCAGAGAAATCAGATAAGTCCTTTTTTGAAAAGGTTAAGGATATGTTCTCCTGAGTTAAAGTATTTATAGAAAGTTTTTAAAAATTTTCTTATCTAAATAAAAACCGTATATTTGATTTTGATATCGGGAAACCGATATTAATTTTCTTTTTCATAGCAATTTTTTTCCCATCCTTGAATCTAATTCAAGGGTGGGTTTTTGTTTTAATGCCCTATCTTTGATAAAATTGTGTACATGAATAACATTCTGGTCACTAAGGAGGTTACCAAGCGATACGGTGATTATACGGCGCTGGATAAAGTCTCTTTGGAAATTCCCAAGAATAGTATTTATGGCCTTTTAGGTCCCAATGGTGCCGGTAAGACCACACTCATTCGTATTATCAATCAAATAATATTTCCTGATGAGGGCGAGGTGTATTTTGACGGTGAACCCTTGCGACCCCATCATATTTCCCTAATCGGATATTTGCCAGAGGAGCGCGGCTTGTACAAGTCGATGAAAGTTGGTGAGCAGGTATTGTATTTGGCGCAGTTGAAGGGGCTTTCGAAGGCAGATGCCAAAAAGCGCTTGAAGTATTGGTTTGAACGCTTGGAAATTGGGGACTGGTGGCATAAGAAAGTCCAAGAACTTTCAAAGGGCATGGCCCAAAAGATTCAGTTTATAGTAACGGTGCTTCACGAACCCAAACTGCTGATTTTTGACGAGCCATTTAGTGGCTTTGACCCCATCAATGCCAACCTCATAAAAGATGAGATTTTACAGTTAAAGGAAAAGGGAACCTCCATTATTTTTTCTACCCATAGAATGGAATCCGTTGAAGAACTATGTGAGTATATCGCCTTGATCCACCGCTCGGAAAAGATTCTCGATGGCAAATTATCCGATATCAAGAAAGCGTATAAGAATAATATTTTTAGGGTGGGCCTAGAGACTAATAAAGGAGATATTCTCTTAAAGGATTTGACCGAAAAATTCAAGATTAGTACCTCAACATATGATAGCAAAGAGAACCAATTAGATTTTACACTACAACTTCCTAACGCATGTAGCGCGACACTATTAAGTTATCTTTCCGATAGGGGCAACGTCAACCATTTTAAGGAAACCGTACC
>DRGL01000003.1 GCA_011050085.1 Pricia antarctica
ACGGCAAATTCTGGCTAAAATTCCTGGTAGCTATAGGCGTATTATTGCTTGGTTTCGCCGTTGGTTATGGTATGTTAAGCCAGAAAGTAGAAGATAATACTTTGCATATTGAAACTACCAAAACCGAGGGCTGCCTCCCTGCACGTCAGAGCAAGACTGACATACAACTTGTCCAAAAGGACGTAGAGATATTAAAAGAAGGCCAAAAGAACATGATTGGCAAGCTCGATGAGTTGTTAGAGAAATGAGACTTTGCGAACAATCTACCAGCGATATACTAAATAATATGCAGAACGAAGCCTCTGAAATCATAGAGCGATCACAGAATGACTTTCGGGGGCGATTGGCAGTAAACCGCATAGACAAAATAAATGTTAGAGAAGTGGCGTTGGTAAGGGATATTCAACTTGCGGTAGATGAGTTGAATGATAAGATAAAAGAAGCCCGCGAACTATTCAAGGAAACAGGGAAGATAACATGACCGGATATACAGGGCCAAGTCTTTGGGAATGGATAAAATTACCATTCATCCTGCTGTGGGATTGGCTAAAAGAAAAGTTTACTAAAGGAGATTAGATTATGGACGAAAAACCTTTTTACATGTCGAAAGGGGTATGGGGTGCAGTCATTGTTGTCATTGTTACCGTACTTACAATGCTTGGTAGAAAGGGCGAAGCTGAGGTCATCGAAGAGCAGTCGGGAGCCATCTCTGATACGATAATCCAGCTTGTTACTATCGCCGCTGGTGCATTGGCTTTATGGGGCCGCTTGGCTGCCAAAACAAAGGTAACTAAATGAACTCAACAGCAGTAATTGTTGCCATAGGTAGCATTGCTGCCTTGGCCTTGGTCTTATTCAAGAAGTATTTTAGCACCGATGCAAATACACGAGAGCTCAAAAAGAGTCTGCGAGAAGTCCGCGGAAAGATGAAGGACAAACTTGAGGAAATTAAACATGCTAAAAGCGCAGAGGACGAGGATATGTTTATGGATACTTACAATGAGCTTGATACTAAACGGCTGCAAATCCTCGCCGAAATCAGTCTACATAAATGATTCTCGAAGATTAGCTGTCCTTGATGTGAACCAGCCTGCTCCTTTTGGCGGCATACTGATTAGCGCAGGCAGGTTCGAGGAGCTGTTAGATTATGAGGACAAAGTTTTATCGGGAGATTGTAGATGAAAAGGGGGAATTATGCTAAATGGGGTATGATTATCCTTTTGGTCGCGATAATCGCCTTTGATATTTACCTGGACCGCAACGCTGAGCAATCCACAATATCACAATGGACACTACAACAATGCCGAGACAATCCGCACATAGTCCTGTATATCGGATTAGGTTTTGGGATTGTTTTCGGGCATATTGTTTGGCCGCAAAAGAGAAACTAAAAAGAGCGGATAATATTTCAACGGACTGAAATGAATGGGTCATGGAGGGCCATTTTTAATCCATAGCAGAATAATGTCGCCTTTGCTTGATTTGGATCGAGAGCAGAAAAGTATCAATAAGTTCCCATTGCTTGCGGATTATTGCGATTTTATTTAATAAATCCATATCCAAAGCTCCGGCGTTCAAAAATGAAATCACTTCTTTAATCTGGCTTACACTTAAATTAAACCACTCTCGGCCTTTGACTAATTTAGATTTGTATCTATTCCGCAAATCTCTTTCAACTGTTTTGTAGTCTGGGCAAAGAGCACAAGCCAACATCTCACTACCTGCCACATGCCCCTTCAGTCGCACTTCAGGATATTGAGTTCGACCGATTTTGTAAAGATTGCGAAATGGTAATTTTACTAAATAGACATAACCATCATTTACAGGCATTTCTTATCAATCCCTTGATGCCAGCCGTCAAGCTACTGTGGCCTTGGTCAACGCACCAGTGGAGGAATTTTGACCACATTTTTACGGGTAATTCGATAGGAACCGCCCTTTTTTTCAACTTGATTTCTGGGGGATTGAAAATTTCACCCGTTTCTAAGTATTCAAGAATCTCATTTACTTCATGACCTGTAAACTTAAACCATTCCCGACCTTTTACTAAACAATTCTGATATGAATATCTTAAAAACCGTTCTGTTGTGACATAATCAGTGCATTGAAAACAACCCAATATGTCAATTCCTAAACCGTAAGCCTTAAACCGCTGGCTGGGATTTTTTGTCCGACCTAATTTGTATAGATTATCATTATTTAAGTCAAGCAAATAAACGTAACCCTTTGTTTCTTCTTCATCCATTATTTCTTTTTTAGTCGGGCTAATTTTGATATAGCAGCTTTTCGAAAAAGGCGTTCGGCGGTATCATGGGGACGGCGGTCTTCAAGTCGGGCAATCTCGTAAATAGCCTCAACTGTTTCGGGATTTTTGATACAAAGCGATTTCATATCATTTTTTTCCTAATAAATTTAACATAATTAACAACGATTTTGGGCTATTATAGCTGATTTTCACAGAAAGTCAAGAATATTCCCAAAATAATTGTTGACAAATTCAGGCAAGTTCAATAATATGACGATATGAATACTATGGTGGATAGAACAATACAATCTAACTTACTTCGGGCAAGGCAACTCTACGGTTCTGTCCACCAGCAAAACTCGGCGATCCTTGCCCGACTTTATCGCGGGGTAATTCAGTGGTCAGAAATTCGCTCTCATAAGGCGAAAGTCGCGGGTTCAAATCCCGCCCCCGCTATTTTTCGGCCGGACCGGCTCACTTCCAACCCCCTGGCAGTTCATTACCTGTCGGTCCGGCTCGCGCATTCAACAGGGCTGGGACTATCTC
>DRGL01000004.1 GCA_011050085.1 Pricia antarctica
AGGTTCCGAAGAAAACTAAATAACCTAACGGCCCATGTTTTTGCACCAAGCTATGTATAAACGGGTCTGTCAAGCTGTCGGAAATGTGTTTAAAATATTTCATTCATCAAAAACCTTTTGTATTTCTTCAACCGTTACTTTAAATAAAATTAGCCCTATAAATCGTTTTTGACAACCGAAGTCATTGAACTGGTTGCTCATCTCTGTTGGCTCTAAGCTCGAACACTTAAATACAACCCTCTCCATATGCTCGTAAGTAGGAACCTTTTTATGAACGATATTTCCACACCACGGACACCTTACGCTTGCATTTCTTAAAACTGGGATCACCTAACCACCCCCTTTATTTGAAGATGTTCTGGCAAAAGACTCGACCTACCGGTAATCAAGCCAAACAACCACTTCACTTCCTTTATAGGGTCGGCACAATGCCGTCTATGGTTCCAAGGAGCAGGGAACACGATCGCCCGACCGCCTACAAAACCGAGAGGTGGGGCTATAAAATCATCACAATTCTTTCCCCGGTCGTCTATCAATATCGAATCTGGACCCGCACAAAACGACTTGGCCGGGCCGATCAGATAGCGTTTTTCATTATAGAATTTAGGCAAGTTCTTTCGTATCCAGCGTTGCTTTCCGGTTGCGTTATTATGCGCCGGGGCAGTCAGTAGGCAAACAGAATAGCCGTCCTGTGATTCCAAAAAATCAATTAATTCGTCACACCACGGCTGCTTCGGTATGTCGGCCCAGAAATCCTCGGTCAAATCCTTAAAGAAAGAATTATGAGTCTTGCCATATCGCCCATAAGGCAATTCCCATTTGGTGATTTCTTCTTTGGGTATATCAACCCCATAGAACGTATTGGCCGCACCGACAAAATCGGCAAGTGGTTCGTCTACGTCAAGGAATATTCTTTTCATTATTCAATCCCTTCCATATTCCGCAAATTTGAAAATCATTTTCCCTCTTTCGCCCACATTTCTTGATTTCTTTTATATGCCAGCTTGAGGCCTTTATGCATTTTAGGGTTGCATACCCACTCCAACTCCCAATTTCCTTCTCCATAGTGTTTGTTATAGAGATTATACTTCCAATCTGAAGTGATACCCAAATCATGCTTCATAAAAGATTCATGCGAACAAACATGGGTAGCTATACAGGTTCCATCTTCGGCCATGGCCATAGCTGTATACCACGCATCGCTTCCACCATTGTTGAAACAGAAGATTTTTTTCATTGCGCAAAAAGCTCCATTTGTTTGTCTTCACACTTGACCACTCTATCGATCTGTTCCGGTTCTGGTCTGATTTGTTTTTCCCATCGGATTTTATCAGAAGCGGTTTGCATTTTATTTCTCAACCGTGTATTCCACCCAGTACCAATATTCGCCTTTATACCGCCGATGTCCCACCCGCTTGCTCTGTAAATCGTTCCGGTATGTACGCCTGTATCTTGATATGAAATTAATTTATTGATATGTGGAAATGCCCGTTTGATTAATAATGCCATAATTTTAATCATTCGGCTTGCGGTGTATTTGGGTGAATCTGGAGCTATTGCCATTCGTCTTAATTCTAAATAACCCCTATGGTTAAAACCCCTCGCAATGGGGTCTGTCCATAATGCAACTGCATACCAAATGCCCTTAAATTCAGCCCCGAAAGCAATACGATTTTTTGAATACGGATTTGTTATTATAGGAACTCTTGAGTGCCATAATTTATTTAACCCACATGCTTCCAGAATACCAATCTCAATAATATTCAGTTGGAGCGGTGACATAGGAATCGAACCTTGACCTTCCACTGGGAACAGTGGTTGTGCAACCCTTACACCATCACCGCTTATTCGTTTCATTTCCAGCCCTCTATAAGCCCATAAAGAAAGACAGCCGTTATGACTGTGAATACACAAAACAATCCGAAACCAATCAGCCAGTATATGGGATATAAAAACCCGTCAAATACAAGCCATCCCATCAGTGTTGGCCCTCCGAAAAATAGGACTGTAAATATTAACGACTGTAAAATCTTATTCATTGTTTTCATTTATCAATCCTTTTTTAGAGTTTATTTTCCGATTTTTATAAACCTAAGGCCACATAAAAAATAATACGGAAACCAACGGTAGCAAACGATTATTGCCACAATGCTGCCAAGAAGCAACCAGAACAGCCACGGTATATAAACAAAAGCCGCTATCATTATCAAGAGAAATATTAATGTTTTCATTTTTGTTTTCCCTTCATGTTTTTGCAGATGTTACCTATGACAATATTTACGGCCTCTTGTGAAAATTCAGGATCAGGCCCAAAATACTTTTTAAGATAGGCCATTTTTTCAAATAACGTAAATTGGGCAAATTCTGAGTGTATTTGCGCCTCTATAATCTCAATCTGTCTGTCTATGTCCATCATTTTTCCTCCATCGTTTTAGGTTGTTCCCCATACGCCTCTAAATCTTCTGGAGTGTCAAAAAGTAACGACATATCCAATGAATGCTTCAAATTATCCATAAAAAGATTTCACACATAACCCGCTCAGGATTTGACATCAGCCGACCAGATCCGCTGTTATTCCATTCACCCTCTTTAATGTTATTGTCTCTCATAATCTGATAGAATTTCTTTTTAAAACTATTTAGCGTTGCTTTTGGAATTTTAAAACCGATGATTTCTTTAGCAACTTTCCTCATTTTTAAATTACGCATTTTCTATCCCTCCACATTTTCTGCATTTCTTCAAAATTTATCCACTCAATATATAAATGATCGCACTTTGGGCATTGAGTGGGTCCGGGCTTATCTGAATATTCATAACTGCATTTTAGGCATCTATATTGTGCTTTCATTTTCATGCCTCTTGAATTAAAGGATTATAAAAATCTCTTTCGTCACTGAAATTCGATGGAGTGTTTCCTACTGTGCCAAATCCTCTTATTGGTTTCAATTCTCCTTCGCAAAAAGCATGCATAGCTCCTTTTTTGATAATTTCATTTCTTTTGACTTTGTAAAATTTTTTGCCAAATCGATAATAAACAATTCGTTTTTCCATTTTCTATCCCTCCATCCAAGTAACAAGTTCTTTTTCATGCTCAACCCATGCCATAATCTGCCCGGCAAACTCTTCATCCGTTTCTTGTATAACCCGTGCATACGTTTCCATAGCCATTCTGGATGCAAAGGCATGTTTGTCGGTAGGTGATTTTGATCTTGGTTTGCATACGAAATATTTTAGCGGTTGTAGGTCTGACATTTTAATCCCTTGTTAATTATGGTTTTTCGCACAAATTAAACGCCCTAGTTGCCCAGATAACCGAACGCCCGGAATAAAGGATCTCCTCACCATGAGAAACAATATAATTTCCTTCCATATTTATGCGAAACCGTAATCGCTTTCCATTAACAGTTTCAGATGCATAATCTTGGTAATTGTTGTTCTTCCACGTTGCAACTTCACTTGGGCGCACCG
>DRGL01000005.1 GCA_011050085.1 Pricia antarctica
ACTTGGGAAACGATTGTTAAGGATTTCCACCATTGTTTGTTTTCCATTATCGTTGATACCTCCATCGAGAAAGTTCATAAATATTCTTAACTTCTATTACTGATAACTCCACATTGAAGAACATTACATTGTCGAAGAGTCCGTTGGCATATTTTGTGTCATATCTACCTATCCAAACAGGTTGTAAAAGATTTTCTACTGATATGAAATTACCGCTTTCACTGTCAGCATCATCAACCCGCACGCCATTCAGATGGATTCTAAAACCAGAACTTAAAATCCCTCCATCATAGGTTAAAACAAAGTGCGTCCATTGATTTTCGTAAGAAGCCAAACTTGCATTATATTGTCTTCCAATATAGGCATTTTCGCTGTCGTCATACATACGGAAATGAATCTTTTTCTGTGTACCGGTAAATATATTCCATTCTTGGTTTGACCCAACTTGCCATTTACTTGCCCAAACAAAATATGTAGCATTGTGCATATAAACCCAAGCACTAATACTAAACGGAGTACCCGTAGAACCATCACCAGGACTGAAATCATTGTGGTCGGCTATCTCGATGTAATCATTTGAACCATCGAAATCGAAACCAGGCCAAGTAGGAACTAAAGTTATAGGAGTATTGGTATCTTTCAGCGCGCCACCGTGGCCATTAAGGGCATAATCGAAGACTTTGCCTGTGGTCATCAACCCGTCCCATAACTTGTAATGTGCTATCAAGCCAACAGTATTTGCTTGCGGGCGCCGATATGTTTTATTTATGCCAAATGCTAAACCGGTCAGGCATAAAACTATGATTAACGTTCTTTTCATAATTAAATCCCTCGAATAGTAACAACGGGAGTTGAACCATTTGTACCGGCAGCGGCAGAAGGCTCTATACTAATATCAATAGTTCCACTTAGAGGCTCGTAAAGACTAAAAACATAAGTAGCATTTTCTGCCTGCTCACCAGAGTCGAAAATAGTATGGTCGCCATTATCTTTGATAAGTACCTGTGAGGTAGTGACTGTAGTCGTAGTTATTGGAATATCTATAACTACTTTAAGCAAAATACCATTGATATTTATTGCTTGTGTTTCAGCGCCCGCATCGTCCAAATCATACGTCCAGGTGATTACGTGCTCCCAAACAGGTTTTATCAATGGTTCTAGATTTCTGCGTTCTACTGAACTTGTCAATGTGGCCGATTCGTCTCCTGTTTCCGCATAAAGAATCGCACAGGCAAAAAGCAATAAACCTAAATATATCATTTTCTTTTTCATTTTGTTTTCCTTTCTTTGTGTTCGCCACACCAGCCTGTTTTCTTAACAACTGGCCATTCATCTACCGTTGCCGAACCTTAAACTCGCACGTTTTACATTCCATTAGATTATTTCCTTTCTTTTATCAGGTTAATAAGACCTTTGCACTACTTGGCCAAGAAGACGCTTCACTTTGTCTGCTCTGATTGAACTCATATACTTTTTAGCTACAACTGCAACTTGGGCTGCAATTGCATCTTCTCCATTGCGTTGAAGAAAGAACAAAGCTGACATAGAAGCTATGACCGGCCCCCATTTAGCATCATCGGGAACGGCGTCATCATCTGCAAAAGCCGTAGGTCTGTCGGCAATAGACAATGCCTCAAGTTCGTAAATATCATTTGGTTTCGGCCTTACATATAAATTCGAGCCAAATAACAATGCAGAAGTAGGTTCTCCACGATTCTCGAATTTGCCGTCAGTATAAGTATCCGTTACGTTAGATGCATCCAAAGCCGTGGTATCAGGAGTAAATGCACCATCCGATTTTGTTACGGTTACATAACCCATATAAGCCGAATCGGAATCAGATACATTCAGAGCATCAAGGGCTATTCTCGGTGTCGCATAACCCGTAACGTTATCACTGGCGGCGGCGACGGTAATCGTACCATCGGTATCTATCTTTAATGACCACGCACCGTATAAACCAGAGGGAATAGCCTCGCCTGTCAAAGCCACTTCACTTGACGATTTAGAATAAGACTTACTTTTAATCTCATAACTAAAATCGCTATGTTTTACTTTCTTGGTATCATTTGTTCCTATCGCAAGGGTCGGGTCGGTAATAAACTGTTCGTCTTTATACTGACTATGTAAAAAGGTTGTTCTTGTACCGATAAAATGTAAAAAGTGATGGTGATGGTAATCACGCACGCCGAAAAATACTTCCCTGTCTCTTTCGAGTACAATCTCTCTTCCATTTATCGTAACAGGGTCGTCTAATCGGTCTATATTGCTGCCAAGAGAATAAATACCGGTATCGGTAGCAGATAACGCCTGTGTGAAAAATATATTAAATTCATCCACTTTGGCATCGTGAGAAAAATGATTTACATAATAATCGTTAATCTCTTTATTAACATTAGTATCGGAAATCTGGTCAGTGGAAGGCCGTCCGGTAAGTTGACGAAACAAATCTCTTTGCTCAGATAATTTCCAGGTCTTGGTATCGGCGATAACTATATCTCCTCAAAATACTTTTGGTTTTTCATTATTTAACCTTCTTTTTGTCTTTTAGGAATTTCTTTAAAGTCTTACCCTCGGCTTTGGCAGCTTTGATGTCTTGTCTTTTTAGTCTGTGTCCCTGACCGGATTTACGACTTCGTACCATAAAACCTCAAAAAACAGGGGCGCTTTTTACACGCCCC
>DRGL01000006.1 GCA_011050085.1 Pricia antarctica
AAATTGGCAGTATTCATTTTGAAGGTAAAAAATTAAAAGTTGCCGTTCATCAAGGCTATATACATCTATTAGAAATACAATTACCGGGCAAAAGAAAGATGAAAACACAAGACCTATTGAATGGCTATGATTTTCAAGAAAATGCTCATTTTGTGTAAAGCCCCGCTACCATTGGGCTGCAAGAAGCGTAAAAAAAGCCCTACTTTATTAACAAACAGTCCGAGTTATCAACAAATACGGTGATTTACCCCTATTTTACTTGTGTTGACAGCAAATCCGTATAAATTTGTTGAACGCTTAAAAGTTAAGTTTAACAACTATTAATTTATTTATTATGAACAAAACAGAATTAATCGATGCAATGGCATCAGATGCAGGCATCACAAAAGCAGCAGCAAAAAAAGCATTAGAGTCTTTCTTGGGCAATGTTGAAGGTTCTCTTAAAAAAGGAAATCGCGTATCTTTGGTAGGGTTCGGATCATGGTCAGTATCTAAAAGAAACGCTAGGGAAGGAAGAAACCCATCTACTGGTAAAACAATACAGATTGCAGCTAAAAATGTAGTAAAGTTCAAGGCTGGATCAGAATTGGCAGGTTCGGTAAACTAAGAATCAAGGTCAAAATAATTTCTGGCACCCTGCAAAACAGGGTGCTTTTTTGTATCAGGTGTTTGAATATTATAAGAATTATCTTATTTTAGTTTAATCAAGTCAATTATTAGTTCGATAAATCAGCAAAACATATGATTGATATCAAGCCCCAAAAAGGTAAATTGCTCATTGCCGAACCTACATTGACCGGTGATGTTTCTTTCAGTCGTTCGGTAGTTCTGTTAGCGGAGCATAACGATAGCGGCTCAGTAGGCTTTATTCTTAATAAGCCATTAGACTATACCATTACTGATTTGGTTACAGAAATTAAAATTCCGTTTCAGGTATATAATGGTGGTCCGGTAGAACAGGATAATCTCTATTTTATTCATAAAGTACCCCAACTCATTGCGAATAGCGTTGAGATATCAGATGGCATATACTGGGGTGGCGACTTTGAAAATACTGTGGCGCTTATTAATAAAAGAATAATCTGTGCGGGAGATATCCGTTTCTTTTTAGGTTATTCGGGTTGGTCTTCATTGCAATTAGACCAAGAACTTTCTTCCAAATCATGGGTAGTGGTTAGTAATGAGCATGAGAGTGCTATTATTCATAAATCAGCAGATGCTTTTTGGAAAGAGAAGATGGTGGAACTGGGTGGCGATTATCTGTTGTGGTCCAATGCCCCTGAAAATCCTAGTTTGAACTGATATAAAATATTCTTAGGTAGCATTGAAAAAAATACCAAAAATTCTTTCTTGTTACTTTAATTTCAAAAATCTAGAATCACTAGATATGTAAAATTATATTCTACGCCAATCTTGCGGTGGCGTTTAATTTTCCCAAAAGATCCTTCGCTACTTTATTGGCAAATTGCTTTTTACGGTATTTGGTAATTGGCCGTATACCTAAAATACTATTGGTGATAAAAATTTCATCGGCCTTTTGAAGTTCAAAGGGGGAAATCGAACTCTCTTCTAGTTCATACCCCTCTAACTTTTTTAAAATTTCAATTAGTTTTTTTCTAATGATCCCGTTAAGACAACCGTCTTTTAAGGGAGGCGTTTTAATCATATTATCCTTTACCAAAAAAAGATTTCCGTTCAGAGCTTCTACAACCTGCTTTTCAGTATTCAGTAACAGACAATTGTCGTAATCATTTTCCTTGGCAAAGATGCTCCCAACAACGTTAATAATCCTATTGTTCGTTTTTAAGGTAGAAAGCATATCAGAATTAACATAAAAATCTTTGAAAAGCTCTACTTCATAAGGAGTTTCCTCCAAAATGTAAAAAGAGTTTTCCATAGGAGTAGATTCAATAAAAAATGATATGTCATTGGTTTTTGGCAGATAGAAGCCCCCATCATTTCTAAACACCGTTAAACGAATACGGGCCGCCCCCTCATTCAAATGGTTGGCGACAACCACGCGTTGAATTTGCTCTTCAAGAAATTCCATGGTAAAATTCATGGGAATTTCCATACGCAGCATACGCATCGAAGCCATTAATCGAAGATAGTGGTCTTCCCAGAAAAAAAGTTTGCCATTGATTGCACGAAATGTTTCGAACAAAGAGTCTCCGTAGCGTAAACCCCGATTGCCTTGATTTAGAAAATTAAGATTTCTAGTAAGTAGTTCTCCGTTGAAATTGACCATACACTATTGGACAGTTGCGGTAGGTAGCTTTACGATTTTTAATTTTGCACGATAGTCTAGAGCATAAACTAACTAGACCCTAGCACTTGTTTCAGATCTGAAACTTGATTGGTCCACAACATTTTTGACTCTTCGACTTCATCTTCCTCAGCAAAATCAGTAATAAAAAGGGATACGTCTTTTGTAATTTCGTCAACGATAATTTTCATCTCGAAAAAGGAACCATCGTCATCTTCATCCCAAGCGAATTTTACAAACTCGTCACTCTTGCGCTTTAATAGTTTTGCTTCCTCTTCGGAACCGTCCCAAATAAAAGTGAATTTCTCTCCCCTTGAATTAACGTTATCGGCAAACCATTCCGATAGCCCGGATGGCGTGGATAAATATTGATACAACAATTGCGGTGAGGATTGTATCACGAACTCAATTTGAAATTTTACTTTATCGTCCATTTGGGATATTTTCTTTCGGGCAATATATAGATTTCCGCATGATAAAAAAACTAAACCGATATATTAATTTTAGAGGAGGATTGTTGATGGGCAAGAAATTAAATTCTATATTTGCAGCCGTTTAAAACGAACCTTGGCGTGGTAGCTCAGCTGGTTAGAGCGTCGGATTCATAACCCGGAGGCCGGGGGTTCAAGTCCCCCTCACGCTACCAATAAACACAGGGCCTTCAAGAAATTGGAGGCCTTTGTTTTTTTTCAGGTACAACATAGGTACAACATTTAGGCTTTTTACTAATCAATCCAAAAAGCCTTTGAGAATCGTGTGCCTACCCTGTTTGACCAACAAATTTGGGATTTTCTCCATTGAACTTATTTTTTATATTGTTTCAATTCGGTAATAGGTTCCGTCTATTTTAAAAATAGCATCGTTCTTAGCCCCAAAAGCAGCTAATTGAAATGACTTTTCATCATAATATGAAAACTCCCAATGGATTTTTTCAAGATTAATTTTTCTGAAAATTGTAATAATATGAGTGTGTAGTGTTTTCATAGCTAATATTTAGAGGTCGAATTTCCAACAGGCCCCAATGCCCTTAATAGTACTATTTTCAACTTGCATGGGAAAAATGAAGTTTTGGAATACCCCGTCCTGACAAAACCAATAAAGTCCCCATCGCCATATTCCAATACTTTTATGTTATGATATATGCGGTCTTGTGGAAAACCGATCACCTTTCCTTTCCGTTGGATAAGGCGATAAAGTGCCTCTAACTTTGTTCCATAAATCCTTTTGTAACCGTTATGGTAGGCGAAATCGTGAATCGCCCAATAGTTCTGTTGGCTAATAAATACCCTTTCTTCTCTAGTATCATCCATAATTTCAATCTTTAAACTAAAATCGGGTTTACCCTTCCCGTTTCAAGATTCACGAACGCCCCATGTTTTCGAATCTGCTTGCGGTACAACAATCTGAAAAGACAATCCGAAGCATGGGCGACCAATACATCGTTGATAAACAATGATTGTTCGTTCAATTTATCGGAGTAGGCACATCCCGTTCCCTGTAATACAGCCGTGTCATGGGCATCCAAATCGGGGAAAAAGTCGATAATGTTTTTCAATTTATCCACCTTTTCAAAGTCTTCCTTTTGAAGTTTCCGTTTCTCGTTGAACAGTGTACCCAAAACAAATTGCCCTGTATCCCTGCTATTGCCAATATCCAACCAATAAAACATGCTGTCGTACTCATTTCCTTTATAGGGGTATCGAAGTAATTTGGCTAGTCGCATGCGAAATTTCGCATTGTCAACGCAAGTAATTATTACGTTTGCCCGAATATCCTCGCCATCGGGAAGCGCATCCAACGGTATCCCCTGCCATTGCAGACCGAATGCCATGTTGACTTTGTTTACAGCGCTGACGACCTTGTATTCCCCCACGTCGCATAAGGTATAAAGCTGTCGTCCGACATTATTGAGTTCTACCGTATCGGAATCATAGGCAATTACATGTAGTCCCGGATGTCCTGTTTGTTGAAGGGCGAAGTCAATACGTGCCAATCGTGCCAGCATGAGAGACCCCGTTCCTCCTACCCCGATCAATGCAACCGTAATCGGATGCGTAGGGTTATAAAAATAGTTTGGCGCAAAATGTATTCTAGACTTCATACAACTCATTTAATGTCATTTTGTTTGCTATCAACAGTCCATCATCAAAGGATAGTTTTTCAAGATTATTCTTCATTACGCTCACTATGTTACCATTGACCAATTGGTTATGGTGTGTTTCAGTAAAAACGGAGCGGAAAAATTGCTGTTCTACAAACCCCATGATATCCTCATAAAATTCAAATCCGTCATAATCCATTGAAGTGTTGCCCATACAAACATTCCCCTGCCTACCGGTATTCAACAACGGGGCATGGTACAACGGGGAATTGTCGGTAAGGGTGTCCTTCCGATTTAGGGCGAATACTTTTACCGAACTGCCCACAAGCTTGAAAACCAGTTTGGGCAAGGGATATTTTCCCGATGGGATGCCCGTTTTTGTATCAAAGTATAACATCCGTTGTTTGGGGTGTGCATACCATATCAATTGAAAACTGCCCTTAAAATCGAAGTGAATCAGATTTTTGGGAAGCATTCCCTTGAACCTGAATTTTATAAGGTCGCCTTCCAAACAGGTAAAGATGTTCCGGGCGGTGTCCTTGGTCAAAGGCATCCCTGCCGTCAACTTGGTTCCCGCTACTTCGTGGTAAGAGAAGTAATGATCGTTACGATAATATTCATCTACCTTGGCATATCCGACAATGGCAAACTTTGGCAGATAGTGGTCTTTGGCGTTCAATACGGCTATTTGTTCCATGTTTTAGAGTTCGTTTAGAAGTTCGTTCAGGTCGCCGATAAATTCTTCCAGTCGGTTCAATCTTTGGGGGATTCCCTTATCGAACGATTCGATATTGTCCTTTTCCACAATTATATGTTGATAAGCGGATATTATATCGTAGTCGTTGGAACAATCGTTCAGCATTTGGATGTACCCATTGGCGAATGCACTATCGGTCCGGTCGACCACGAGGAAGGATTCATAATGCTCGAACATACAATTGTATCCATCTTTCAAACTTAGCTGAAACGGAACTTGAAAATCAATGGTTTCCGCTTTTAGCAAGAGTTCTTTGATTTGCCTGTAAATCCGTTTTCGGGGTCGGTAACCGTCCAGTAAGGTTTTCCAATCCTGTATTTCGTAAGCTTCCAAAAAGTTCTTGTGTCGTGCATAGAATCTTGTCGAGTGGTTCTTCATGGCGTTCTTGTTGTCCTTGTAGTTCTCCACATCCTCAAAAAGATATTCCCATAGCCAATCAATCCTCGATTCGGTCGTGCGGAACAGACCCGCAAAGGGCAGGCTTTTTACGAAGGATAATAGGATGTGATACAATATTTTGTTTCTGTGCTTCAATTCGATAACGGGCCGGATGGGTATTAAATAGACCGTACTACGATTACCAATAAATCGTTTCAATATCAAACGTAACTGTCCGTCGCCCTTTAAAATTTCAATATGGTCGATATTTCCCCTTGCCCTCAACCTATTGGTACATCTTAAGATCAAATCGTCAAGACTGTCCGAATGCGAGAAGTGCCAATTATCGATACTATCGGTAAATTTTCGGACTGCGTCTACCATCAATCGAGCAAGTTCCCGAACATCGACACTGTATTCGTCGTCCATTATCGGTTGGGCAAGAACGGGCAACACTCTTATGTGAGAAAGGGAAAGACCTTTGGTCGGAGTACTTTTAGTCGTGTCGTTCCCCTTTGATGGTACGATTGCTTTACCGCCCGAAACAGCTGGTCGTGGAACGTTGCGAGCTCTTTTGATGGGTTCAAACTGTCTATCGGTTTGCATTGTTCTTGTTTTAAAAATTCATCTACGTTCATTGGTTTATCCTTTCGTTCCTGCCAATGTTTTAAAGTGGATTTCATGGAAACCGTTTACGATGCCCTTGTCCATAATATTGGCATTGGTCAGTTCGGCATATAGCTGTGAATAATGTTCCATGATCTGTTCATGGCTCATAGTGCTGTCGAGGTCGTCCAACTCTATGGAATCGTTGCTACCGTTTTGGTAGATGTATTTGCGCTCTATCGTTGTGATTTCCATTATTGAAAAAGTTTAGGGGATTCGTATGCTTTCATATCCTTGACGACCTTCAACGCTTCTTTGTGGTTCGGGTCGATCTTCAAGATTTCGTTGGCGATATCGGTTGCCTTTTTGTAGTCCTGCATCGGGTTAAAGTCCTTTTCTTTCAATAGCTGCTTTAGCTCGGTGGTTTTCTTGCCCGTCGATTCTTTTTTCTTCTTTACCTGTTGGGTCTTTAGTTCGGTTTCCTTCAAAGCCTGTTCAAAAGCAACCGTGTTCCTGAAAAGAGCGTTTGTCCGCTCCAACGGTTTTTGAAGGATTTCAAAAAATTTATCGTCTACTTCCTGTACCGTTCCACGCAGGGTAAGTGGTTTTAGGGATTGGAGTGCTTTGTCCTTCGCACTTGATTTGGGCAGGACGGATACGCTGACCGCATCCCCGTCGAACGAAATACTGATGCCGTATTGTTCGATACCCGTCTCATGTAAGGTTGAAAAAAAATTGTTCATCTTGAATAGGTATTAAATTGTTATATAATTACTTAACTACCTTCAAGATACGCCCATACCTTTGGAAACCCTCGTAGAATCGGGCAGAAATCCGGCCTTGACTTCCTTCTCCCTATCCACAAAAAAGGCGCCCGGTAGGGCGCTAGATTCTATCTCAAAATTAAAATCTGAACTATTTGAAATTCAAAAAGAATAGAGAAGAAGGATTGTTTATTTCCTTGCAGCGGCTTTCAAAATTTTATGTGAGTTTCAAGAGGAAATCTACATCATTATGACCAATCCGCTAATTTGGCTATTTTTGTTAAATAATATTTTGTATAAATGAAGGAACTAAACATAGTTAGAGGGGATTTAAAGAACAAGCCCGAATCTTCGAAACAGTTAATAAATTTCTTTGAGTCCATTAAAAATGAGCTCACTGGGACTCTCTACATAGGCTATCCAATAATTGGCACTTCTCAAGGAGGTTTTCAGATTGATGCCCTGCTCTTAACCAAAGAAAAAGGTTTAGTCATTATTAATATTGAGGAAGGGGCAGACCGGTCAAAGGATTTTGTAGAAATTCAAGATGAGAATTACACTAAATTGTCATCAAAACTTCTACAACATAAAAATTTAACAGAAAAGAGAAATCTAGCAATTGAAATAAAAACGATGACCTATGCTCCAGCTTGGAGTGATTCGAATTTGGTAGATGAAGATTACCCTTGTATTATTAATAACGTACAACTTTCAAATTATATAGATTCCATTGAATCTAAAAATTCTGATTATTTTGAGAAAGTATTATCCGTTTTACAATCGATTACTTCCATTAGAAAAAATAAATCCAGAGACTATGTAAAGTCTGAAACGTCTAAGGGAGCAAGGTTAAAAAAATTAGAAGACTCCATTGCAAATCTTGACCGTCAACAAAGTTCCGCGGTAATCGAGACTGTTGAAGGTGTGCAACGTATTCGTGGGCTAGCGGGCTCGGGTAAGACTATTATACTAGCACTAAAAGTAGCATATTTACATGCAAAGAATCCCGACTGGAAAATCGCTGTGACATTCAATACCCGATCATTAAAAGATCAATTTAGAAAGTACATTACCCTATTCAGTTATGAGCATATTAACGAGGAACCTAACTGGGAGAAAATAGATATCATTCATGCTTGGGGAACTCCCTCATCAGAGGGAATTTATTTCAACATATGCAAAGATCATAACATTGAATATTTCGATTTCAGAGCTGCCAAGAGTTTAACTAGAATCTACGGGCGTGAATTTGACAAGGTATGTGAAAAAGCTTTAAATGAGATTTCTGATTTCAAAAAGAAATACGACCTTATTGTAATTGACGAAGCACAAGACTTTTCTAAAGATTTTTTAAAAATATGCTATAACATTCTTGGCGTTCCTAAAAGGCTTGTATATGCTTATGATGAATTACAAAGTTTAAATACAAAAACAATGGCCTCGCCTGAAGAGATCTTTGGTGACGATGAAAATGGTTTTCCGCTAGTAAAATTGGTAAATGAAACTAATCAACCCAAGCAAGATATTATATTATACAAATGTTATAGAAACTCTTTAGAAATCCTTACTACCGCTCATGCACTTGGATTTGGGATTTATAGAGAAAATCTAGTTCAAATGTTCGATAATTCAGCCCTTTGGAACGATATTGGCTATAAGGTTGCAGAAGGTAAATTGGAGGAAGGAGAGCAGGTAACTTTGAGAAGGACCAATGATACGAGTCCTGCATTTTTATCAGAACATTCTGACACTGAAGATCTTTTGAAATTTGAAGTATTTAAAAACAATGACCAACAAATAAAATATATAGTTGACGAAATTTATAAAAATGTTCATGAAGATGAATTAAGGCTGGATGATATTATGGTAATAAACCCTGATCCAATCACAACAAAAAATCTTGTTGGTGCGTTCCGCCAGAAATTATACGACAAGGGTATTAATTCGAGTGTGGCAGGAGTAACCGATTCGCCTGATATCTTTTATAACAAAGATACTATTACCTTTACTGGAATATATAGAGCAAAAGGTAATGAAGCCGCAATGGTTTACGTAATAAACTCTCAATATTGTTTTAGCGGAGTTGAGTTGGCAAAAAAAAGGAATATCCTGTTTACTGCAATGACAAGAAGTAAAGCATGGGTTAGAGTTTGCGGTTATGGGGATAATATGATTGGACTAAAAGAAGAATTTAAAAAAATAAAAAAGAATAAGTTTGGATTAACATTCAATTACCCAACGGCTGAAGAGAGGGAACACATGAACATTGTCAACCGTGACATGTCGACACAAGAGAAAAATAGGGTTCAAAAAAATCAGCAGAATCTAGGGGATTTGTTAAAGGATTTGAATGAAGGTAAAATTCAAAAAGAAGATTTACCTAAAGAGCTTATTGATCAGTTAAGGAGTTTGTTGTAATGACAAAAATTGAAATTTTAGATCAGATAAATACTATTACATCATGTCTAATTGGGCTGAATTTATCAGAAGAGCAAAACTTTCCTTCGGAAAAAGATGGGTCAATATATATAACCGGAAACCACGATATTTCAATTTCTCTTAAAAATATCCCATATTCCGAGATATATACTATCTTGAGAGAAGACAAAAATTATAATTTCAAATTAATAGATGGGGCGCTTATACAAATTCAATATTTATACAACCCTGACGGAAATCTAAGAAAGTACAGGTTAGCTTTTTTTCCATCACCTAGCTTAGAAGAGTTTCAAAATAATCAGGAAATTTATGAATTGGATGAGATATATGCAGACATCATCCAAAAAAATATTATAACAACACCTATAAGATTTGATTTTGATTCTGAAAACAATACAATTGTTCATCATCCTTACTCTCATTTAACAATTGGGCAGTACAAAAATTGTAGGATTCCGGTATGCAAGCCCATCACACCCTTTATTTTCATGGATTTCATTCTTAGGAATTTTTACAATACGGCCAAAAACAAATTTTCTGAAGAATTGAATTTTGACAAAAAAAATTCATTTGATTATTGTATCCATGATTTAGAAAAAGAAATTCTTCATTTATCAATAGCCTAACATTTAAATTCCTATAGTAATCTTTATCCAAAAATTTAAGTTGATACAGAAAATAACTTTTCAAATATATAAACCAGATTAGTTAGTGAGCTTTTGATTAAAAAAAGACTTGTCGAATTTAGTGTTGTTCTAAAAAGAGAAAGGCTACAATTGGAGCCCTTTTTGAACTTAGGAAACCCTTACTGACCGCAAGGCCGATATAGCGGATAGCCCGGCCAACGCCCAATAAATTATAATGAAATACCTTGACTTCTGTGAGTCCTTTGAAGTTTTGCCGTTTTTGAAAGAGATGCTTCTTCCTCTTCTTTAGGTTCCGCATCGTACTTTTCATCCAAATCGACATTTATCTCCACCAACCTTTTTTGAACCAACTCAAATTTTTCGGTCTTGTCAAAATCAATTTCTAAAACCTTTTTGTTGGCCTTGACCGATTTTTTGTAATCGGAGTTCAATTCCTTTTGTGTTGAAAGGGATTTGGGTATTTTGGACAGCGCGTTGTACATATAGTCCGCCAAACTGTGCCAATTCGTGACGATTCTTTTGGAACCGTGGCCATACGAGGCGTTCGGGGTAACTACTAATAATTGATGGTGTAGTTTATCCTCTACATCGAGTACCAGTTTTGCATTATCTATTGAAAAAATGGTATGTTCCCCTACCGTTTCCTTTTTAGCTTGTAATTTATTGTTCAAGTTTTCGCCCAACATCAAAACATCCGTTGTATCCGAAGCATTGAGGGCAGGCCTCAAGGCCGCATAATAGGAATCTTTCTCCGACAACGTATTCCATAAGGGTAGATCTTTTTCAAGTTTGGCTATATTCGTGGCCGTTCGGTCCGATTCTGTCTCATAGAATGCGATATTGTTCTTGGCCTCCAAACGGTTCTTCTTAAAAATAGATTTCTCCAGTTCCAGTTCGTCCAATTCTTTGGCCAGTTCCTCTTTTTCCAGATACAACGGGTCATTTTTGGCCACCGCCAACAAGGTCTTGTAATCGATGGAGCCCTCGTCATTAACGGCCCCTGTATCAAGCCGGTTGAACTGGATGGTGCCGTTGGTCAGCTGTTCGATAAAGTTTTTTTTGATATTGACGTTGTTGAGCATTAACGCATCGGTGCAGTTCTCCACAATATAAAAGGAGACGACCACTTTATTACCGTAATTTTCCTTGGCACCGAAATTGCCCTTGCGCACTCCCCTACCGTTGCGCTGGTCGATGTCCGTTGGCCGGTATGGAATATCCACGTGGTGTATGCGTACCAACCGCTCTTGAATGTTCGTACCCGTACCCAACTTTTCGGTCGAGCCGATGATAATTCGATACGAACCATCGTTAATCTTTTTGAAACATTCCAGTCGTTTGCTATCGGTTTTGAAATCATGGATGAACACGACTTCATCCTTTGGAACATCGAACTCCTCGGTAAGGATACGCTTCAGTTCGTCGTAAATATTGAAACTATCCTTGGGCACGCCCAAATCCGAAAATATAGCCTGCGTTCCCTTAAAGGAATCCGTTTCCATATATGTTTTATAGACTTCCGAAGCAATTGTCCGCAACTTGGCCTCGCCGGGATCATCGAGATCTTGGTTCAACATCCTCGGGTCAATGGAAGCGTTCCGCATGTGATGAAGCGCAATCAATGACAAAGCGCTTTTTTGGTCTTCGGTATAGTCCTTGCCCCCGTAGAGAAGGCTACTATTCCCTGATTTCAGAAACTCCTTTATTCGCTCAAAATATTCCAATTGCCCAGGCGTGGGTTTGAGCGTATGAACATCCAATTGCATTTTGGGCCGATCTATCTGATGGGTAGTTCCATTGACTATAATGGAAATCTCGTTGTACAGCGAGGACAACAGCTTCATTTTTTTGAACGAACGGAAGCGTTCCCGAACTTTGTAATCCCCCGATACCGTAGGTTCGAATTCGTAGGATTTATTGGCAAATACCTGTGCCCATTGATCGAAAGAGGTAATGTTCATCTGCTCCATCCGATGTGGGATCAGATATTTGAAAAGCACATAGACTTCCGTTATGGAATTGGATATCGGCGTACCGGACAAAAATGTGGTCTGAAAATCCCTTTCCTTTCCTTTCTGCAAAGTGCGTATGGCCACCAAAAGATTCTTACTGCGTTCTGAGCCTTTGTTGGTATTCAGGCCGGCAACGCGATTATGGCGGGTGGTGTACATCAGGTTCTTGAATTTATGGGATTCATCGACCATAATGTGCTCAAAGCCCATCCGCTCGAAATTCAGGGCATCGCTTTGTTTGCTCGCAATCTGAAAAAAGACCTGTTTAAGGTCGGCGGTCAGATTTTCCTTGCGCTGTTCCAAGGATTTTAGCGCCCTTTTACCGATGTCATATTTATCCTCGGCAATAACGCTCAGATCACGTTCGAGGTTCGCCAGCTCCTCGGCAATAATCTCATGGATGATTTCCGGGGATTGTGGTATGAACTTGAACGTATCATGGCTCATCAGTACTACATCATACCGGTCGTCCCTAATCTTTTTAAAGAAAGTATTCCGTTTTGCCAATCCGGATACCACCTTGTCATTTGCTACCAATAATTGCATTGTCGGGAACGCGTTCAACAGTTCCCTTTCCAATTGGATTATGGTGGAACGCAGACCTATGACCAAAGTTTTCTTGGACAGGCCGAGTTCCTTCAATTTTTGAACGGTCAACGCTATGTCTAGGGTTTTGCCAAAGCCGACCTCCTTGTTGACCAAGAGACCTTGGTTGACGATAATACCGGCAACCGTATCCAGTTGGCTTTTATAGGGGGTAAAATACCTCAAACCCTCGAAATGGAGGTAATCCCCATCGTATTTGGGATGGACTTGGGCATCGTAGGTGTCATAAAAAATACGCTCCAACTGCTCTTTAAGCGTTGGTTTGCCCATGATGTAGGTATTGAATTCCCTGTACATCTGGTCGAACTTGATGCGTATTTCCTGCATTTTGGCCTTGTCCGTCCGCTTAAATTGTTTCGAGCCTTTGGTTATATAGGGTATGGTGGAATTCAACGCGCCTTCCAGAATCTGCCTGAAACCATAATAGCGATGTTCGGCCTGCACCGTAAACTTTTTAATGTATTCGGAGTCGGCCTTCTCGATCTTGACCATGTATTTCGAGGTACTGTCGTTGTAGGCGATATGGGCCAAGGAGTTGTAGGTATCGAAAATGAAAGCTTGCGTATATTCGATAGGGAACCATGGTTCATGAAGTTTAATGTCCAAGTCCTCGAACGGGGTCATGGGCGGTTTGACCTTCTCCAACGCCATAATGCTCCGGTCGATATATGATTTATCGACATAAGATCGATACCCGCCGAAATCATTTTTGCGATAGGCTTTCAGTTTTTCATAAATGGTACCGGATAAAAACAGGAACTTGGGAGCAAGTTGCCAACCTTCTTTGGTAGGATTTAAAAATAGGAGCTGTGCATCCAATGCCTGTTTGATGATTTCATCTTTGGCTACTCCCGTATTTGAAACAAGGGAATCGATATCAATACGATTGTATTTGTTCAGGGAATAGTAGATCGCATCGTCTAGGCTCAGGATCTTTATCGATTCTTCCAACTTAATATCCGGACTATCCAGCTCAATCGAAACATCGAAAATATCGGATTTGACAAACAACCCATCTTTAGGAGTTTCCAATCCTAAAACCATCGGCCCTTGAATATCCAAAGTAATAAATGGATAGTTGGCCTTATCGTTTAATTGGCCATATTGAAAATTGAATGCATCATATTGGTAATCGAGTTCGTCCCTGATTTTTTCCTTCAGTTCGTCGGGACTATTCAACAACCTGAGATACGTATCCCTTAACGCTATGATTTTTGAAAGCCTATCGAACTCCCGAGGTTTTACCCGTAACAGCTCAAGCTGATGATCTTGATCGACTTTATAGAGCTTTTGCCGCTCAATGGTCAAGTTGCCCGGCTTCAGACTTCCCAAACTTGCCGTTTTAATTGCCAATATTTCGGTATCGGTCTTGGGTATTACTTCAAAGGATGCTTTGAATATCGATTTGCTTTTTGCAATTTCAAGCTGTGGACGAATCTCGAAATTTAGTAATTCCTTTTGTATTTCGCTTGCCAGTCGATCAAGGGTGTAATCCGATTTTACGGTATAGTCGCGATTGTTATAAAGTCCGCCTTCGGTAAGTGTGCCTAATATATGGTCGGGGCAGGATAGGTAATATTCGTTAATCTGTACCGGGTTAGCCCCTAAAATCTGTTCGGCAGTTCTGGCGAACAGGGAGTTAATTTTCTTTTGTTCAACAGTGGTCTCAATTTTTTGATTATTCTGAAAAAGTAGGATATCGGTAACTATGGCCGTGTTTTCCTGCGCAAAAGCGGAATCCGGTAATCGAAGACCTCCTAAAAAGTTATTGGTAAGCATCAGCTCCTCCCGAATGGGTACATACCTCTGTTTGTCCATGAAATTTTTGGTACATACAAGAATGGATACACCGGACGGTTCCAAAGATGCCAAGCTTTTATGGATAAAATAGGAATGGATGTTCTTGGATATTTGGGACTGTAGGGGATGTCCGTGTAGTTCGGGGTCGAACACTTTGTTCGCCCCGAAAGGTATATTGCTTATGGCCAGGTCATATTTTTTGGCCGCATCGGTCCGGGCGATATTCTCAAAGGGAACCCCATAAACCTGCACATTGTGATTGTTTTTAAAATTATGTTCTAGGATGCGGACCGTAAGCACCTCTTTTTCAAAGGCGGTGAATTTTGAGGAAGGATAGATTTTCGCAAGACTACGGATGAACAGCCCGTTGCCCGCACTCGGCTCAAGAATGGTCTTGGGCAGAAAGGAATTTTGTGCCCTGAGGTAAGAGGATATGGCCCAAATAATAGGTTCAGGAGTGTAGAACGAATTCAATGAACTCTGCTGTAGGCTCGTTACTATGGTATGGGTATACGACATACCACCATATTCATCGAGTTTTTCGATAAGTTCCCTACGGTACTCCTTGTTTTTCAGGATATCGAAGATGTTGCTAAAGCCGGGGTTGTTGATAAAAACATGGGGGCCGGAGCCGGAGGCCACAAGTGCGTCGATGGTCCGGAGCATATAGTCCAGATACTTCTTTTTTGAGTATGTCATGAGTGAGTGGGTTACGGAATTTGATCGGAGAGTTTTTACTCTCGGTTCTGTGCTATATATTCATCCTGTTTTTGAGCGATTTGTTCATAAATCCGTGTTTTGTTCAATTGCGCTTCAACTATGTTCGGAAAAAGCCTTATTAGGACAGTTCGTTTCACATCTGAAATTTGAATTTTAAAAACATTTTTTAAACTTTCTTTCGTTACGTCCGTATTCAAAAAAGATAACCTTTGATACAACTCCGTTCGACTGTCCATATGGAACAGGTCCGATAATAAGGTGGTGCCCTTGGGGTCTGTGATAGTAATTACAAATAACATAGTCTAAAGTTGAATGGTCTGTTCGTTTATATTCTTCTTGATTTTTGCAATGGCCCTATTAAAATCCTTGCTTTGGCCATAATGGTCATGGATATTTTTCAGGGTTTTTTCTTCGATAGGTTTAAATTGGAGCTCCTTCGCAGGGTCATTGCTCTCGGCAAAATACCATTGTCCCGTACCGTAATGCTTTTTCAACTGTGCCGTCTTGGTACCGGATTGCAGTAGAACGGCATCCTTTTCGACCAAGAAGTTTTTTTTGGTAATGACCTCGTTCGACAGGTAGTATTTTTCTATGGCCGAAAACGTATTGGAAGCTATACGGTTCTCGAAGCTTTCCCATCTAAGTTTCCCTTTACCTTCGGACCCATCAAGTTTGCCTATCTGAAGCATGCCGCTACGTACGCCCAACCGGAGGTCATGTTTCAAATGGGCGATAAGTGTGATACCACTATCAAGAAAACGCCGTTTGAACTCCTGCCGGTCGAAATAAATGGATTCCGGTCCGGGCGCGGATTTCAGAAACGATTGGAAGACAAAGTAGCGGTCCGTAGCCTCCGTTAGGGTCATCAGGGAATTTTCGTTTTTAGATAACGGCAAACGGAAGGTCTTGCCGACAAACTTTTTGGCATCCGTTGGCACTTCCTCCGTTGGGGATAAAATGGATGCCCTAAAATTTGGGTTGGTAAGGAAGGAGAACAGGACGGTCCCGTTATAGAATTCGCATATCGTATCCTTATCCTCTTTGGAACATTGCGATACGTCCTCTTTAAAAAAGGTGTGCCCAAATTGAAGTGCATTTTCCATGGCGGGATGGACGGCCGACAGGAAATCGCCCAGTCTTGAACTGTCAAAGGGTTTCCATAAAGGTATGTTCTCATGGTTGCGACCGGCCATAAAAAATGTTTTGTCGACCGGTTCGTACCCCAATTGTACCAGGCACAAAGGGCTACCGTTCTCCAAAACTTTCAAATTGCCGATGGGGACAATAGTATGGTCTTTTTTGATCAAACGCTCCTTCTCCCCGAAATGGGACAAAAGATTTTTGAGGTCCGTGTTGATATATCCCTTTTGGGCCAGATCCAATTGTTCGATATATCGGAGCCGTTCAAGGTCGCCGACTTCCTCGGGCCGTACCTCCGCATATTCCAAAAGGCTGAATTCCCTGAAATCGGGATCTTTGGCCTTTATCCGATAATTGTTCATCAAATGGTACAGCCGTCTTACCGAGCGTACCGCTTTTTGCCATCCTTTTGTTTTATTCCCTTCCATCGTTATCCGGTTTTAATTCGATCAAATGCGTATAAATAGTCTTTTTCAGGTCCAGTGAAGACATTGGGTCTATTTGAATCTCGTTCTTCAAGATCTCGTAATGCAAATGATGGCCCGTGGAACTTCCCGTACTGCCCACGGTACCTATAAGTTCATGCTGTTCCACGTTTTGGCCCTCGCTTACCAATATTTTGCTCAGATGTCCGTACAACGTCCGGAAGCCGAAACGGTGCTTTATAATGATATGCGTGCCATAGCCCTTTTTTGAACGGACGATATCCAAGACTATGCCCGAGGCCGATGCATAGACCGGTTTGCCCAAGGGCGCCGCCATATCGATCCCGAAATGTTTTTTTGATTTTCCGGAAATGGGATGCGAGCGGATGCCGTAGCTACTTGAAACAAAGTAATCGCCTTTCTCCAAGGGCACCGCGGAGGGAAACTGTTCCAAAAGCTCCGGCCGTAACCGTAGATAGGTTTTCAGGGAATTGATATAGGAGTAATCGGGAATCTGGTAGAGGTAGGTCACAATCCGTTCCTCTATGGCCGTTAACAGCTGTTCGCGCTCCTTACTTATAACGGTCGTATCGGGGAGGATGGAAACCATGTTCATACGCAAGCTTTCCCCGTAGCCTTCCATCGCCGTTTGAGTATCGAGCAACGGTTCCCGCGAAACGGAGATATCGTGCCGCAATACATAGAACAGGGATATAAGGATTAGAAAAAGGAGATAGGCCAGATTCTTTTTTCCAGAAACTGCCGGCCGTTTCCGATTAGCAGCCCGCATTTTTTTTAGCCAAAATGTTGTGGTTCCAAAATAATTCATATATTTGTATTTATAAGCAAATATATAATTTTAAAGCAAATATTAAAATATTTTTGGAATATGATTCGAAATTGGCTGACAGAAGACCATAGCATAGACCTCCCGAAACTCTTCGCACATTTGGGGTACACGTTCATTTCGAAGGAAAATACACACCATACCTTCGAGAAGGGCGGAGCATATTATGTCGCCATCCGTACCGAAAAAGGATTTATGTACTATAAGGTACAGCGGCCACAGGAGAAACTGTCCGCCTCGGATCTGGTCACCGAACATGTATCCAAGACCGAAGGGGAGAACAAGGAAACGATTTGGGACAAAGTGGATTCGCTATATATGGAAGTTCTAGAAGAGAAAACGTTGCTGATCGATGACCGATCGAAAGGTCCGATGGTGATCGTACCGAAAGACTTTAATCATTTTAGCACCTATGGCCTTAAGCTACACCGGGCCGCCGATCCGCTATATACCGACTTAGAAGAGCTGGACGCCTTTTCGGGAAGAATTTTTCAGAACGAAGATGGGGAAGTGTTGTTTCCCCTGTTCAACCTGCAAAACGAGGTCTGCGGCTATTTCTCCGATACGGACAAAGGTGTTCTGCCCTACAGGGAATCCGCTATAAAGCACTCCCTCTGGTATTCGAACATCCCTGAAAAGATCGAAGGGCTCTTTCTGTTCAAGGATCCTAAAGAGGCCTTGGCCTTCCATAGAAAGTTCCGGTTGAAAAATGTGGTCTATATGGCCTTGGGAGAGATCAATTCCCGAACGACCGAAATACTCTTCCAAATAAAACTCCTTGTAAAAGTGAACAAGCTCTTTCTAAGTTTCACGGGGAACAGAAAATTGGAAGGGTATCTGCGGGACCTTCATTTTATATCCTATATAAATGGTTCCGATTTCAAGTTGCGCTTGACCGATAGGGATATGCTCCTGAACTTCCCCATGGGAGCGGAGAAAGCGTTCTCACGTTTTTATGACCACACCCGACGCTTCAACAAAGAACTGGCCGAAAGCTTTTTGGCCTATAACAAGATCACCGACCAGAACAGATTGAACAGGTACAGTATTTCGGTAACAATGGACAAAGGACGGATACAGGTCCGTCTGCCCTTGGAGACCAATGCCATAAAACTGCTGGTCTGGTCATATTATAAGAACTATCTGGACAGCACCATCGAGATCCTAAAGCCGACTACCGGAAACTGGTATTCCGAATGGGAACTTACAGAGGGCCGTCCATCAAAAGGAAAGGAGGTGCAATGGAAAGAGTATAGAATCGCAAATTAAAATGGAAAAAGGGCGCTCCCGCCCTCTTTCCTTCAAATTCCGTAACCCGTAAATCACTCCTGATTTGTAGGTTATCAATTTCAAAAGTAAACAATTTCAAAATCCGTAACAATTTAAAATCACTCAAAAATGAAAAAAGAAACAGAAAAGAACATCGTAAAGGTATTCGTAAAACTCAACCAGGCCTGGTCAAAAGGCGAAGCGGTCGCAGTTAACGACACTACCTACAAGGTAAAGACCTCCGAAAACATCTCGTTCGAGATCGAAAAGGACAGCAAGTTTTTGGAACTCCAAAAATTTCCCGCGCAGCGTTTTGCAATGGGCGAGGCCAAGGAACGGCTTGAAGGGGCCTATATCAGTTTCGAAAAGCTGCCGGAAAACGTTCAGGACTCCGTGGTAAGAGGGGAAGAATATCTCCATAGCGCCGCCTATCCCAAGGACGGGGTCATCAAGGAGAGCGTCAAAATGGTACAGATGGTGTACAGCCCGACCTCAGGTTCACGGCTGGACGTACAGATCAAGCGCAAGGAAATTGTGGCCTTTGATCAGGCATGGGCCTATAACCATCAGTTTACCCCGGCCGAGTTCAAAAAGATGGTAGACGATGGCAAGCATATCGTTTTCACGGGCCGATCAAAAGAAGGTGAAATGTTCCCTAAATTGGCGTATTACGAGCCTAAATTGAACGACATCCGCACCAAGCCCGCCCTTTCGGCCAATACCTATCTGTACGGTCAGCAATTGACCCAGCCACAGGCCGATGCGATGAACAAGGGTGCCGAGACGAAGATTACCATCGAAAGGACCAAAAAAGGCCCCTTGACCTATATGGTAAGCTGGAGTCCCAAGGCGGAACGCTTTATCACCAAATCACCGGAGAAGGCCAAGGCCAAGGAAATGGAATCCAAGGAAGCGGTAACCAAAGGCAGCGAAAAAAAAAAGAGACAGCCTAGCAACGCCATAAGCCTTTAACCACCTCTTTACCAGCTCAAATCAATGGCCGGCATGATCGACATGTCGGCCATTTTAAACGTTTTCCATGAAAAGCCCGAACTACGGGGACGACCCCCAACACTATAAAATATTGATCGCCAAGATCAACGAGGAGGCCGATTTTCCGATGCACCTACATCAAAATGGATACAAATTGGCGAAAAAAAGTGCGGGTTCCATGGAATTCAAGAAGGACGAAGACCGCATAGTACTACAAACGGCACGCCGCCCCATAACCTATTTCAACCGTAACGATTCCTTGGACAAGGGACATTTCTTCAAATTTATCATGCGGCGCAGTCCCAATTTTTACAAGGCCGTACAGAGCGGTCTGGAAATCGTAGATCGTAGCTATGTCCTGCAAAACATGGAACTTAAGATCGAGCGATCCAAGACATCCCCAAAATCCTTGGAGAACAACTATAACATAGTTCCGCTGCGCAACTCCGATTATTTACAGGTCCATAGATCGATATCGGAATCCACTGTTAACAGTAACCCTTTTAGGGGCCGGATATTCAATGCCTACCATAACAGGGACAATGGCGGTAAGATCGCCAATATAGCCTTTCCAAAATACGATTTGGAGGGCAATCCCAAAAATTACATCCTCTACAACAGACCTTATCGCAGTAAAAAGGACAACAAGATCAAAAAATTTCGGTTGGTGCTGAACCGGAAGGATCATTATCTGTTCCATTCCAGGCCCATAAAAGATCCAACTAAAATCGTTTTTGCAGAAAGTGGCATAGACCTCCTCTCCTACCATGAGCTCCATGGAAAGCCGGACAATTTTTATGTATCCTTCGGAGGAAACGTATACAAAGAAAAATTACTGTTCTTCGGCCAACTTGTAGAACCTTACCTAAAGGGCGGTCATATGGAACTGGCATCCATAATGGATAATGATTCCAATGGCAATGGGTTCGACCTAAAGATCTTTGGCAGTCTGATCAATAGTTATAATCCCTATATTTATCTCGAAAGTTCGTTTCGGAACGGGGATGTCCGCGTGAACATCCATTATACGGACAAGGCCGGGGATAAACTGGCCCATCACAAAAACATCCTGATAGAAAAATTGGTTTCCGGCCCTCGGGAAACGGACCTGAACTCATTTCCCGTAAAATGTACGGGCTTTTCGGACAAGATCGTTGTGCAATTTAATGGCAACGTGGATCTACATACGTTAGGGATGGAACGAAAAGGGAACGGTTTCAAACCTTTGCTTCAAGCGTTGAACGGACTTTATCTGCCGTTCCCTACGCAAATCCATAAATCCAACGGAAAGGACTGGAACGATGACCTTAGGGCATCCAAAAAGGCAAAGTTCCGCAGAATGGGGTCAATACTGCCGGATGCCATGGCCATAGGCGATAAAATTGAACTGAGGACACCTAATGGTCCCGAGGGATTTACCAACGTCGGTATTATCAAGGGAATCTCCGAAAAAAGCATAGAATGTGATTTTGGGCTGGACTATACCTATGCCATCCCTTACAGCGCCATACGGGCACATTTCCAAAGAAACATTTCCCCAAGTCCGGAACGGGGAAAAGAAAATCAAAAAACACATCCAAAAAACAATAACTTACAAAATATCCTATAATGAAGACTATGGAACACCTATCCGAAGAACTGAAGGACAACCAATATTACGTCGAACTTTTGGACGCACTTGTCGAGGAAAACGATATGCAGTTGAAGCACCGATTGCAAAAAGCGGACACCTATGCCCGGTTCATCAACGAACAGGCGGGACTTTTGATGGACGAGACCATAGAGTACATCAGGGAAAGGGAGGTCGCTTTCCCTATCGCTTCGGAAACTGTCGTAGCCCGATGGAAGGAGCGCATGTTCCATTGATCTGCCAAATTCCCAAGTAAACCCGTGGATATATCATGAAAGACAAGAACCTTGCATTCTCGGCCATGCTGATTTCGGTAACCTTTTTTGTGGTGATCGGCTTTATGGCCTATTACCCGATACTCCAATATATGGGGGTGGATTCGAGGGTCTTCGATATCGTCCATAACTATCTGTTGCGGTTCGATGCGTTGCAAAGACCCCTGCAGGGTAGGGGAATGTTGTTAATGTGTATTTTGGGGGCGGTCATGCTGTACAGTCCCCGGAAAAAAGAGGACAGCACTTTGGCCTCGGGCCTTCTTTATTTTTGCTCGGGGGGTATGCTCCTATTGATCACGGGCCATTTTCGCGTATCCGATATCGGGCTGTTCTGGGTCTCCGTAACCCTTTATTGCCTTGGCTTTCTCTTTTCGGTTTCCGGCGCGGTACATCTCTTTCAGGTAACGGAATATGGCAATGCCGCCGACAAGGATCCTTTCAACGACGAGAACGAGACCTTCCGGCAAACGGAAAAACGGACGGACACGGAGCACTCCGTTAATATCCCCTACGAATACCGCTATAAGGGAAGGATGCGCAAAGGGTGGATAAACTTCGTCAACCTCTTCCGTGCCCTTTTGATCATCGGCACCCCCGGTAGCGGAAAATCCTTCGCATTGATAGAGGAGATCATCGAGCAGATGGTCGAAAAGAACTTCACCCTGCTTATCTACGACTTCAAGTTCGATACGCTGAGCAAGATCGCCTATAACTATTGGCGCAGGAAAAAGGAGCGTTCGACGGATCCCAAGGAGCTGTCCGGAATGCCCGAATTCTATACGCTGAGTTTTGACGATATCGAAAGGTCGCACCGCTGCAATCCCATCGATCCCTATCTGATGGCCAACCAGACCGATGCCGCCGATGCCGCGACCATCATCATGAAGAACCTCAACAGGGATTGGATCAAGCGCAGCGATTTCTTTTCCAAGAGTGCCATCAGTTTTGTTTCCGGGCTTATCTGGTACCTCAAGAAAAAGGCCGAGCAGACCGGCAGGAACATCTGCACCCTGCCCCACGTGATTACCCTGTCGACGGTCAATATCGAATATCTGCTGGAGATCATGATGCGGGAGGTAGAGGTACGTAGCCTTATGGTCCCGTTCAAGGATGCCATGGAACGCCAGGCGGGGCAGCAACTTTCGGGCCAGACGGCCAGTGCCCAGATCTCGCTTTCCATGCTGGCCAACAGGGAAATCTACTATATCATGACCGGCAACGATTTCCGGTTGGACATCAACAATCCGAAAAGGCCCAAGATCGTCTGTATACAGAACAACCCCGATCGCTCCGAGATCTATGCCGCACCGATCGGGCTGTACATCAACAAAATCCTGCAGGTGGTCAACAAACCGGGATGCAGGCCATTGGGACTGATCTTGGACGAGCTTCCGACCGTGTTCATCATGGGGCTGCGCAAGATCATCGATACCGGAAGGTCCCACCTTGTGGCCACGGTCCTGGGGGTACAGAGCATCACCCAATTGATCGCTGACTATGGCCGGGAACTCGCGGAGGTCATTTTCGACAACTGCTCCAATGTGTTCAGCGGAGCGGCCAAGGGGGAGACGGCGCGGCGGATCAGCGAGATATTCGGGCGCATCCATCAGGAGAAAAAGAGCAGGACCGTGTCCAGCAGCGATAGCACCGTCAATTTCAGCACCATCCTTTCCGAGCTCCTCCCGAAGAGCAAGATCACGAGCATGTCAACGGGGCATTTCGGGGGGATCGTGGCCGATACCTTCGAGAATCCCATCGAGCAAAAACTTTGTTTCGGACTGTTGAGGCCGAACATGGAGTCAAAGAAAATACAGGGCCGGTACGAAATGCCCGTCCATACCGGATTTAGAAAGGAGAACCACAACGATCTGGTATCCGACAAACTAAAGTTGATGTGGACCTTGGATTTTTTCGAGACCGTCCTAAAGATCGATTGTAACCATTTGGACTATCTCGGTTTTTATAACATCTATCTCAAGGAATTCGCGGCCGAACAGTATACCAACCCGATAAAACGCATGCAGTTCATACCTTTGATAAAGGAACTGAAACTGTTCGACCATTTACAGAATCTCGAAGAACTGATTCAAGAGGATAAAAATCTTACAGGAAAACTACAGTCCTTTTTTGCCGAACTGGTCGACCGTATGTTCATCGACAGGGAAATCGAGCGCGTATTGGATGCCAATTTCCTGAAGGTAATTACCGATATCGATACCCTGGTGCAGGACGAATACGTCAG
>DRGL01000007.1 GCA_011050085.1 Pricia antarctica
ATAATCCCGACCTTGGTCGCAGTGCTTCAGAATTTGCGCCTCCACTAAAAAGATACAACTACAAGGCACACACAATTTTCTACGAACTGACCGGAAAGGGCATCTTCGTTGTTCGTATTTTAAGCCAGATACGTGATTTCAAGCGACATCTTTAGGCGTTGATTAATCGCTTTAAATAGTCTAGATTAAGGTGGGATTTAATTGGGTTATGCTTTGTTTTAAATGTCAAAAAAAAAGTTCGTTTTAGGGAATATTTGGAATTTTACCATTTCTTTGATATTTATCTTAAATATATTAATTGGACAGCTAATCTGGAAACGAAGATTCATTCTTTCTCACGTACTTATGCAAGGGCGGTAAAAATAAAGCGATGTTGTAAATTTGCATAATCTCATCAACGAAGGTATCCTATAACTAGGAGCAATGGCAAAAACCAATACCAAATCTTCCGACGAAATGTCGTTCCTTGATCATCTTGAGGTACTACGCTGGCATTTGATCCGGTCAGTCCTGGCGATCGTGATTCTAGGAGCCGTTGCTTTTGTTTTTAGCGGGTTCGTTTTTGATATCGTTATTTTCGGTCCTTCGAGGATGGATTTCCCTACCTACCGGTTTTTTTGCGATATTGCCACTTCCTTGGGTTCTACTTCCGACTTTTGTAAAGATGAGCTCCCCTTTACCATACAGAGCCGCACCATGGGCGGACAATTCTCGGCCGATATATGGACTTCCGTTTCTGTAGGATTCATCATTGCGTTCCCCTATGTACTTTACGAGCTATGGAAATTTATCAGTCCGGGACTTCACCCTAGGGAAAGAGAGCATTCACGAGGCTTTATTCTCGTTTCCTCTATGTTGTTCTTCATGGGCGTGCTTTTCGGATACTATGTGTTCGCTCCCCTATCCATCAACTTTTTAGGAACCTACCAGGTCAGCGAAATCGTACTCAATGAATTCGATCTCAATGACTATATCAGTAAACTCAAAACCGCCGTCCTGGCTTCCGGGGTGCTCTTTGAGCTACATCATAATCTATTTTCTGACCAAGGTTGGTATAGTAACCCCTGAAATTCTCAAAAAATACCGAAAGATAGCACTGGTCGTCATTTTGATCCTATCGGCAATTATCACACCGCCGGACGTTACCAGCCAGATCGTTGTGGCCTTGCCCGTACTTCTTCTGTATCAGGTAAGTATCTACATCTCGAAGGTGGTATTAAGACGCCAGGCCAGACGGGAGAGGCGAGAGAGGGAAAGAGCGGCTAGAAAATAAGCATTTGCAGTGGCGACAATCTTATTTTTTCAAAATCAAGAAATGATGAACTTGCCCTTCCAGCCTGTTTTGCAAAGTCCAAATAAATGTGAAATTTACAATATTTAGATTTAGATTAAAGGCTCCATGTGGCCGTTCAAAATTAGATAAAGCCTTTAATCTAAATACTGTTGCTAGAATCGTATACCAGTGACGGTATTTGATTTTCGACTCCCCTGAAATCCTTGAAAAAATCTAGTCGTACGCCGATTAAATCTTCCCCATCTTGAACCCCAAGCAAAAACTTCTAGTTGCACAACCACATATATTTCATCCTCATCTCTCTTTCTTCTAAGTCGAGCAATTGCTCCATGACCTTCATCCTCATCAAGAATGTCTCTTGAAACTCTTGCTACATCCATAAAATTCTCTAGACCAGCTGAGAACTGATCAGTATAATAAAGACCAAGGTAATCATCGCCACCCCTGAATGAATCATCATCTCCATAAATTTTTACAAGAGCTCGATATGTTGTTCCGACTGCCCTAATATCCGTCCAGTTCAATGGAATTGAAATTGTTAAATCTGCGAATTGATCGTCGACCAATTCGATTGCTAAATTTGGATTTTGAATCATAATGTCTGCCATAATAGTACATTTAGTTTGTTAAACACTGAATTTTCAAATTAATGCTTGTAAATCGAAAAGGTTAACATGGAAATTTCAGATTATATTTAAACGGCCCCTGAAAGTAAACGAAATGAGGATTTTGGAAAGTCTGAATTAAGGTGGGATTATAGTAATCCCCTTCCCAATGTTTGTGATTAGTATACAGTCGGAAGATTTAACGGTTTTAATAAACGCTGGTCGGCTTCGTCCTAGGGTTTGTAAAAAAACGAAAGGTTTCTTTGTCAACCGTAAAGCCACTACCAGAGCAGGATTAAATCCGACTTGTGTTTATTTTTTGTTACCTGCCGTATTTTATTTTTAATCTGTATTCAAGTAGAGTTAAGATGTCTTGGTCATGAGAATATAATTTTCTCAGTTAAATCTTTTGGCATCTTCGAATTTTTGTCTGTCTTGTGGAATTGGGTACCGTCCAGCCCATTTCACAAATGTCTCTAGTCGTTCAAGTAAATCTTTTTCAGCTTTATAGACTTCAAAGTCGCAACTGGCTAGAATTTTTGAAAGTTCATGTCCATTGTTGCCTCCCCATGCCTTATTTTTTAGTTCTTTTAAATTCTTGAATGATGTCGATGTGTTGTTCAATTGGTAGTTGATTATCACATAACCCTTTATCATGTTTTCAACCGAGAGACCGAGCAAAAGCATAAACGATTCGAACAGTGCTAGTTTCTCATTCATCTCCTTGGAAGGGTCTATTAATCTAATTTCAGATTTAGCAATCATTTTTTTCTTTTAAAAGGTCTGCGGAAAGTTTTAGTCTTTCTGAATTACCAAACCAATAAATTGGAACTTGAAAAATTTCGAAGTCTGTCTTTTTATATGGCAGGTAACGTTTTCGGGCTTTGCGTTCGGGCGGGTTTCGGAGCACAAAACGGTCAATTAGAACTGAACTTTAATAAAAGCACAAAGCTTCAAGTTTACACATCACCCCGTCTTACGCAAAGCCATTGTGCCTGTTGCACAAGTTAGCGAAAAAAGTCGTTGACGATCATCGCCGATCCGATGATCGATCGTAACTTTAGGTATGCAGGGAAAAAAGGGCTACCAGGAAAAACTGTTCGCGAGTTTCCAGTTGAGCGAACGCATACCGAATAACAATTTTTACAGGAGGTTGAAAGGTGCGGTCGACCTGGATTTCCTGTATCCCCTTACTAAGCGCCATTACCGGGAGAGCGGCCGGAAGAGCATCGACCCCGTTATATTCTTCAAGCTATGTCTGGTGGGGTACCTGGAGAACATCACCGGCGACCGCAAGCTCATCGACCACTGTTCGATGCGCCTGGACATCCTATTTTTCATAGGCTACGACCTGGACGATGAACTCCCTTGGCACAGTACGATAAGCCGTACGCGCCAACTTTTTCCCGGGTCGGTATTTGAAGAAGTGTTCACCAATGTTCTGGGCCTTTGCGTGGAGAAGGGCATGGTCAGCGGCCATACGCAGGCCATCGATTCCGCCCCCGTAAAGGCCAATGCCAGTATGGACACCCTGGAGCTGAAAGTGCCCGAGGAAGACCTTGACGAACATTTAAGAAAGGTGCGTGCGATAAGCAGCATGGATAAGGAAACGCCGCACCGTAAGAGCAAGGGCGACAGGTCGGATGAAGGCCAGCGCGGTATTACCGCAAGCAAGAAGGAACTTGACGCGATAAAGGGCCGTAACAGGAAATGGGCGAAGGACCAGGACAAAAGACCAGGGGCGGGCAACAAGGGCAGCAAGTACACCAGTAACAAGACCCATTACAGCCCCACCGACCCGGATGCACGTATCAGCGTAAAGCCTGGCAAGGCCCGGAAGCTGAACTACCTCTCCCAACTGAGCGTGGATACGGCGCACCACGTGATAACCGATATCAGGGCGTACAATGCCGATGGAAAGGACAACCAACAGTTGCCCGATATCGTGAAGCGACTTCAAGCCCGATTGTGGAGACAGGGACTGATATGGGAGAACTGCGTTGCGGACACGGGCTATAGTAGCGGAGAGAACTACGCAATGCTGGAACAAAGGGGACTGAAGAGCTTCATACCGCCACATGGCACCTATAAAGTTGGTCCCGAAGGGTTTACGTACATCAAGGAAGAAGACCATTATCTATGTCCCCGGGGCAAGGCAATACCGTTCCGGAAGGTGTTCCTGGACAGCCGCACCAAGACCAAGAAGAAAGCGTACCGTGCATCCAGCAAGATATGCAAGGGCTGCCCGCTTCGGGAAGGCTGTTTGGGCAAGGTCAACGAGAAACAGTTCTCGGTCACCTATCACAGGGATGAATATGAACGCAACATCCAAAGGGTGGAGAGCCCACAGGGCAGGTACATGAAGGGCAAGCGCCAGGGCACCGTGGAACCCGTCTTCGGCACCCTGACCCAGTTCATGGGGCTGCGAAAGATAAACACGATAGGGCTGGCACAGGCCAACAAGGTGATGCACCTCTCCGCCATTGCTTACAACTTGAAGAAGTACCTGAAATTCGAACAAGGAGGATCGAAAAGCGGGGCGGGGGTACTTGCTTTGGCGAAAAGGACCTTTCGATTGCTATTTGGCGCCTACATTAAGCATCAAAATTGGTCTACAACTTCTAGGCCGACAAGAAAAAAAGCCCCGTAAAAGGGCTTATATTGATCCGTTATTTGGCCGATCAGGGGCTTGTGCAACGGTTACCCTTGTTAGCAAACGTTTTCCGTCTATAAGTTTCCTGCTAAAATATCTTTTAACTGGCTTTGGCTAATAGGCTTTATTAAGTAATTACTTGTCAAGCTATATTTTTTAGCTTTTTCAATATCAGCTTCATTATTTGAACTAGACAGAATGTATATTGTTAGAGGTTCTTCAATTGGTATTTTTGTGAACTCATCTAAAAACTGCCATCCATCCCAAATGGGCATATTTAAATCCAAAAAAATTATTTTTGGCAGTTTTTCTTTATCCGTAACTAATTTTTGAAGTGTGTCAAACGCATCTTTTCCGTTATTGCAAACGAGAATCTTTTGAACATGACCTGATAGCTCAATATATTTTTTTGTAATAAATACATGAGTTGGGTCATCGTCTACTATGCATACAAGATCTATTTTTTTCATAATTATTTTTTCATAATTATTTTGAATGTTGTACCAATGTTTACCTCGCTTTCTACTTTTATCCTACCACCCATGCTTTCTACTTGGTTCTTGGTAATGAATAATCCTATTCCTCTGGAATCATCATGGCGATGAAACGTCTTATACATGCCAAAGAGTTTATCTCCATGTTTGTTTAAGTCAATGCCAAGTCCATTATCTTGAAAAAACAAAGTTATGGTTGACTTATCTTCTTCATAATAAATTCTCAAAAATGACTCTCTAGCCTCACTTTTGTATTTAATGGCATTAGTTATCATATTTAAAACAATGCTATCAGTATAGGCCGATATTCCTTGTATTTGAATAGCATCGGGAATATTATTAATTATTTTAATTCCTGCTCTACTAATTTGACTTGATAAACTTTTGATATTTTTTTCAATAACCTTTGATAGTTGAATGTGCTCAAGCTTTTCGTTAGTAAGATTTACTTTAACAATTTCTGTTAGGTCTTCTATAGTTTGTTTTAGGTTTTCTGCACTACTATTTAACAATGTTACTAGCTCGTCATTTGCTAGGTCGGGATGTTCTAACTGTAAGAATTCAATTAAACTAGAAATACCACCGCTATGCGACCTCAAATTATGAGATACTATATGAGCAAAGTTCTTTAATCGATCATTCTGCTTTTGGGTTATACTTAGTAGGGATCTGATTTCATTTTCTACTTTTTTGCGTTCGGTAATGTCTGCTGCTATACCTAAAAATCCGGTTATTTCATTTTTATTGTTTTTAATTGCTGTAACTATTAACTGTACAGGAAATGTTGAGCCATCTTTTCGAACATAGGTCCATTCGCGTGACTCATATTGTCTTTCTTTGGCTAATTCAACAAGGACATCAAAGCCGCTAATCTCTTTACCTAATAATTTCGTAAGCTCTTGTCCTCTGGCCATTACCTCTTCTTTAACGTGTAACACCTTAGGAGTTTTAAGATTAATAATTTCATCAGCCGAATATTGAAGTAAAGTTTCAGCACCTGCATTAAAATGGGTAATGAGGCCTTCTGTGTTTGTGCCAATGATGGATACATACCCTGAATTAAATATTGCTTTTAATTCCTCGTTTGCCGTGTTTAATTCCAACTCTGTCCGTTTGACTTTGTCAATGTCCTGAAACACGCCATAAAGTCTTTTACACTTACCTTGATGAAATTCTGACTGTCCGATAGCGCGAGCCCATATCACATTCCCTTTAGCAGTAACGAGTTCTACTTCTACATCATAAGGAGTACCCATATCAATAGCCTCTGTGACTACTTGTTGAATTTTAGACCGACTTTTTCCTTCCTTAAAAAAGTTAATTGCCCCTTCCAATTTCGGTTCATAATCCTGGGGTACTTCATGAATTTCTTTTGTTACTCTGCTCCAGAGTATCTTATCCGATATCAGGTCAACTTCCCACGTGCCTATTCTGGCTACTTCGTTAGTTCTGTCAAGGATTTCTTCTATTCTCCGTTTATCGGCATCTTTTTTCTTAATGTGAGTGATATCAGCTGTATACATAATCAAGCCGCCAATATTTGTGTCAGAAATATACCAAGGGCGGACATCCCAGGTGATCCATTGGTCAGTGCCGTCTGCACGTTCGAAATAAGCTTCGTCAACCTGATTGATAGCTCCCTGCAGGCATTCTTGATGAATTTTTTTCCAATCATCTCCAATTTCAGGAAAGATTTCATAATGTGATTGGCCAATAAGCTGCTTGCCCGAAAGGTTATAGTCTTTGACCCATTGCTGCGAAGCTGCCATGTAACACATGTTCTTGTCAAACATCGCTATTGCATGTGGGGCTTGTTCTACAAAAATCCGATTACGCTTATTGCTTTCATTACTCTCTGCTTCTGCCAGTTTTTGATTGGTAATATCCCAGTTTGTTCCAATAATGCGAAACGTATTGCCAGTTGCATCACGTTGAACATTCGCTCTTGCCTTTATGAAATGGATAGACTGATCTGGCCAAACAATACGGAATTCGGTATCAAATTCTTTTTCACCCGATATCGCCATTTGCAAGTCTTTTTCGGCCTGAGTTCTATCATCCGGATGAAGCCTGTTCTGCCATGAATCATAGGTACCAGAAAAAGAACCTTTTGCTACACCATATATCTGAAACATGATGTCATCCCATTCCAATACATTATTTACCACATCATAGTCCCAAATCCCTATACCTGAAGTATTTGTTGCTATAAATAATCTTTCAGATAACCGGTTGTGTTTTTCTTCTTTTAGTTTCCTTTGAGTAATATCTTGATGGGTGCCATACATCCACAAAGGTTTTCCGTCTTCTGTCCATTCAAAGACTTTTCCATGGTCATAGACCCACACCCAGTGTCCATTCTTATGCTTCATTCGAGCCTCGAACGCATAGAACTCTTGTTTCTTCTCAAAACATTCATTTAATCTTTTGCCAGACTCTTCCAAATCATCAGGATGTGCCAGTTTCATCCAGGTTTCAATACTAATTGGCGAAAGATCATCAAGAGTATAGCCTACTATTTCGGCCCATCTTTCATTAAAAACCGTTGCTCCTGTTTGTACATTCCACTCCCAAGTCCCTACGTTGGTACCCTCAATCAATGATTTATACCTAAACTCATTGTTCTTGAATGATGTGATTTCGTAATGAATCCCAAGCATGCGAATTGGTTTCCCATTTTCATCTTGTATGGCATTCCCTTTACATCTTATCCAAACAATGTGTCCATCTTTGTGTCTGTAGCGTACAATCTGATCGTAGGTATGATTTTCATCAGACAGATGTTTATTTAAATTATCTATGGCCAGCTTTAAATCGTCTTTGTTTATGATGTCTTGCCATGCAGTGGGGCTGTGAGGCATATCATCAGGATTGTAACCTAGTGTTTTCCAAAACACGGGGTTCATCCATTCGTTTTCAGGCTCTTCTAAATCCCAAAACCATAAGCCATCTAGACAGACATTTTGAATAAAATCAAATATTTTATCGTCTGTTTTTAATAAACTATACAACTCTTTTTTTAAGTAATAATCTTTGTTAGTATTGGGCATGTTCTCTTTCATGTGTTCTTATTAAAATGTTTGCCAACGTCTAGTGTATAGGTAGTGGCCCTTATACGTGACCTAGCTTCGGGCCATTACCTATAATACCTGTTAGCATCGGTTTTATTTTTGACTACCTTTTCCATAAAGTTAAAGATAAAAGTGTCCAGTTTTCGGTTCCGAACATATAGCCCCCAATAATTTCCCGGGCCGGGCCCAAGGCGATGTTTTTTGTAGATGGCAAGGAACGTCGCCGCAGGGAACCTATCCACGCGCCCTTATCCATAAACCCCGGGAAAATTTGTCCTTACGGAATCTGTAAATTGATGCTAACAATTGGCTAAACGTAATATGACGTTTAGCCTTTTTAAATGTACAATATATTAATAATCTCGTTTAAGGTGTTATCAAAGAGCCTAACTTTAATCGAAAGGTATAGTATGCGTTTACAACATTTGTAAACTAGTGGCTGCTGAATTTGTGTTTTCAAGAGTATATTTAAATGGCCGTTTTTTTGAACTATATCCTAACCACGGTTAATAAGTCCTTATAAGTTCATTTTTCCGGTGTAATTTCTTAGTTTATTTTTGGAGGTATAATTACACCATATATGTTGTTCGGTTACGTCCGGGTCAGTACGAAGACCCAA
>DRGL01000008.1 GCA_011050085.1 Pricia antarctica
GTTTGTGGTCTCTTCCAGAAAAATCAAAATGGACCTCCATTCTTGAAGACATTGGAAACAGATATGAGAGCGAACCCTACATGTTCAGAAATGGTGAGAATGGTAGTTCCTTTTATCTTAAATACGCAATTGACGGTGATATTACATCATTATTTTCATTCGATGAAAACAATGAGACCGAAAATCTGTTGATTTCCACAGATAGTCTGAGCCAAAAGAATCAGACATCCTATTATATAAGCTACTACCTCCCTTCTTGGGACGGTAATCATATTGCCGTTGAATTCAACGATTACTCCGGCTTAACCGGCCTTCTGCTGCTATTAGAAACCAAAACAGGAAAATTAGTTCATGAACCTTTCCTTAATTCATCACCTTCCGGTTTTGGGGGCGTAAGTTGGTTACCGGATAGTTCAGGCCTTCTCTATACCCGATTTCCAATAATTGACAACAGTATTAATGGCTACAAGCAAAATGCCGAAAGTTATTTATATAAGCTGGGGGACACAGGCTACGGATCTCCCGTCTTTAGTTCTGAACTATCCCTGGCCAAGGATTCAAAAGCCTATCCCACAATTATTGCTACATCAAGCTATGCAAGATATCCTATCGGATTAATGATGACCAGCGACGATTATTGGGACGCATACATTTCCGATTGGGAATCCCTGAAATCTTATAATCCCAAGTGGAAACCCCTTTACAAACGTTCAGAATTAGTATTGTCCTCGAATATCAAACAAGTGGATAATATTCTCTATTTTATTTCAGGAAAGTCAAAAACTTTCAATTTATCCAAAGTGGATCTCGATAGCAGTATCTGGTCACCTGAACTTATTACTGAGGCTCCATCCGGAGAAACGATATCCGATTTTGTCGTTAATTCCGATGGAATATATTTTTCTACTCTCAAGAACGGTGTGAAGGCGAGGCTTTATCATTTAGAAGAAGATGGAAAACCCTTGGAGCTAAAAATGCCGCAAGAATCGGGGGAAATAGATATAGAGATTCTCTCCCCAAAAAAAGATGTGCTTTGGGCATATACTTCTGGATGGACTTCTAAATTGAAACGGTACAGGCTGGAAGATGACAATTCGTTCAAGCCTGATTTCTATGGCGCAAAAGACGTGTACTCCGAATTCAGCAATTTGGAGGTAATCGAAACAGAATATCCTTCTCACGATGGGGTAATGGTTCCAATTTCAATTATTGCCAATCCTAATTTTGAAGGTCCGCGACCAACAATAATGACCACCTATGGTGCTTTCGGTGAGAAGGTATCACCTAATTTCAATCTTTTATATCTTCCTTGGGTAGCCAAAGGTGGTATTTTGGTATATCCCCACATTAGGGGCGGTGGGGAAAAAGGTGTTGATTGGTATGAAGCGGGTAAAAAGTCCAACAAAAGTAATAGCTGGGAAGATGTTATCTCGGCAGCTAAATTCTTAATTGAGGAAAAATTGACCGATTCCAATAAAATCATCCTGATGTCTCCCAGTGGTGGAGGCGTAGCCGGAGGGATGGCGATAAACGAAGCTCCTGAGCTTTTTAAAGGTTTTATCGGTGAAATGCCGATACTCAACCCATCGCGATTGGAACAAGGCAACTTCTCTAACAACTATCATCTAGAATTCGGCAGCGTGGTAAATGCCTTAGAAGCAGAGCATCTCTATGCCATGGACCCATTGTTGAACCTACAATTCAAAGAAAAACTTCCGAACGTGCTCATTATCTCCGCAGGTAATGATGATCGCGTAGATGGATTCCAAATGTTTAAATATGTCGCAGCCTTACAGAAATTCAAAGCTGCGGAAAGCACTTATCTTTACAACGATCCTGAAGCTGGCCATTCCGAGGTAGCCGATATTTACAATGTTTATGGGATGGTTTTGGGTTTTGCAGAACATATTACGAAATAGTCAAATTTGTATTTGGCAATTCAAAAAAAAATTAGAAAATAATGATGACACTATTCATTCCCCGCTCGAAAATTATATTATCAAATATTTGGTAATCGAACAACATCTTAATAAGATTGCGTCATCATTTTGCCAAACGGTTTTTTTCTGTTTCTCTAAGCTTCTTTCGTAACATTTGCATGTCATCACTTACCCTACTATTTAAAATCTTTGCATAGTGCTGTGTGGTTCTCAGATTTTTATGACCCAACATTTTGCTTACCGACTCGATTGAGACACCATTTGTTAGTGTTACAGTTGTAGCAAAAGTATGACGTGCAAGGTGAGTTGTAAGATTTTTCTTGACACCGCTCAAATGGGCAATTTCCTTTAAGTAGGCATTCATTTTTTGATTGGTCAATACTGGAAGTAATCTTTGATTCGTTAAGTAAGGACTATCTGCGTACTTGTCCAATATAATTTGGGCGGTGCCTAGAATAGGAATGTTAGCTCTGGTCTTGGTTTTGGTCCGCGCTGTATTTATCCATTTTTCACCATCGATTCCAAGATTAATATCATTGCTATCCAACTTTTTGACATCAGCATAGGCCAGTCCTGTAAAACAGCAGAATACAAATATGTCACGTACGTGTTCTAAGCGGGGAGTATGTAATTTAGTATCCATCAATAGCTGAATCTCCTGAGCTGTCAAAAACCCACGTTCAACAGCTTTCAGTCGTCCTTTCCACTTTACAAAAGGGTCTTTGGAAATCCAGTCATTCGCATAGGCGATTCGCGTAATTTTTTTAAAATTCACTACGTACTTGATAGCGGTATTGTGACCACATTTCCGAACACTTTTAAGGTAATATTCGAAACCTGTTATAAATTCATGATTTACATCTTTGATTGGGATATCGTCTTTTTTGTATTCTCGCATTATATAGTCTGCCACATGCTTCTTGGCCGTTCTATATCGTTCGGCCGTTCCGGGTGCAAAATCCGTCCCAATGAGAGAATCAACTTCATTATTATGATTCTGAAATAGCGCTAAAACCATTTTCTCAGGCCTATTTTCACCTAAATAGGTTTGTTTTAACAAAATTGCCGTAATACTTCTATTTTCCTCCTGTAATTTATCATATAGCTTAAATAATTTGGTTCGAACATGGGCCATGTGAACATTTAGCTCACGATTTTCAGCGGTTTTACCTCTAACGATCTCTTTCGAAGAATCCCATTGAGATAATTTAACTTTACGTCTGACACTCAGCTCACTACGCTTTCCATTGACCGTTATTCTTAAGTATAACGGGGCGTAGCCAGTTTTATCTGCATCGTTTCGTTTTGGGTAAAAAAGGACGGAAAACGTATTTTTCATAGGTGAGCAATTAAATCTATATCAATTCACCCAAAAAGATACAAAAATTATGGATGTAAGTGATAGAAAATCAATTATTTACACCTAAATCGGTGAGTACTTTTTATTCTAGTAATTTACTCACCGATTAACTCACTTTATACTTGATATCATATGAGTTTAAATGAGTACAAGCAAAATAAAAAACCCTGTAAACATGATGTTTACAGGGTTTTAAGCAGTTTTAGTAAACTACTAGCGGAGAAAGAGGGATTCGAACCCCCGGAGGTGTGACCCTCGCTAGTTTTCAAGACTAGTGCATTCGACCACTCTGCCATTTCTCCAATGCGGGTGCAAATATAGAAAGCTTTTTCTATATCTTAAAAGGATTTCCTGTAATAATTTGCCTGCCAGCCATATTAATGACCACAAGGTTTTATATAACTAGGTTTCAATATCTTTACTCCCGTGAAAAATACTTTGGTCAGCATCCTGATTCCTTTCAAAAATACCGAAAGGTTCCTTGCTGAATGTTTCGTATCCATTTGTGAACAAACCTATGCAAATTGGGAGGTTATAGCGGTTGATGACCATTCTACCGATACCAGTAAAAACTTAGCTCTGGGTTTCTCGAAACAACGATTAGAAATTACCGTAATCCCTAATGATGGCAATGGTATTATTGATGCCCTCCGCACCGCGTATTCGAAATGCAAAGGCCAACTGATTACACGGATGGATTGCGATGACGTTATGGCCCCGAACAAACTACAGGTCATGGTCGACGGGCTTTTAGCTAACGGTAAGGGCCATGTGGCAATTGGAAAGGTCGAATATTTTTCAAAACAGGGCATCGGTGCTGGATACGCCCGATATGAAAAATGGTTGAATGCCTTGACCGCAACAGGTAGCAATTATTCTGAAATCTATAAAGAATGTGCCATACCATCCCCCTGCTGGATGGTTTTTAAAGAGGATTTAGATGCCTGTGGTGCTTTTAATTACGATCGATATCCTGAAGATTACGACCTAGCTTTCCGCTTTTATGAAAAAGGACTGAAATGTATTCCTTGCCGTCACGTACTCCACCGTTGGCGCGACTATGACAATCGCACCTCACGAACAAGCGAACACTACGCCCAAAACTATTTCTTAGATATCAAACTCCACTATTTTCTGAAGTTAGAGCGTAATGCTAATCGACCTTTGGTTTTATGGGGCGCTGGTAATAAAGGAAAGAAAATTGCGAAATCGCTTCGACAACATAATATTATTTTCCACTGGGTATGCGATAATCCGAAAAAAATAGGAAAAGAAATTTATGGTCAACAGTTGTTTCATTTTAGGAAAGTGCAAGAGGTACATAACCCACAAAGTATCGTTACCGTTGCCAACCCAGAAGAACAAATATTGATAAAAAGCTATTTTGAGTCATGTGGTCAAAGACATGTATTAGATTATCACTTTTTCTGTTAGGCTGCTAAATACTTATACATCTTATTTTAAGTATGGATTGCCCCTTTTGAGAAATGAGAATTCCGTGCTCTACCGAGTATTATTTTCAAGATTGTAAGCAATACTTTATATTAAGTAATAGCTACTTTTCCATACCTTTGTAATTCAATCCGGGAAATGCAGTTTAAACATCCAGAACTCCTTTGGGCCCTTTTTCTTCTTCTGATTCCCATTATCATTCATCTTTTTCAATTAAGGCGATTTAAGAAGACGCCATTTACAAATGTCAAGTTCTTAAAGAAAGTAGTATCGGAATCACGTAGTAGCCAGCTTCTTAAAAAATGGTTATTATTGCTGATACGGATGCTATTGCTCACTGCTTTGATTTTGGCTTTTGCACAACCTTTCTTTGCCAGCGAAACCGCTTTATTGGATAAGCAAACCGTAATTTATTTGGATGACTCTTTCAGTATGCAGGCGAAATCCGATGGGACAACATTGATGGAAAACGCAATACAGTCTTTGATCAAATCAATCCCACAAAATCAGAAATTCACGCTGTTTACCAATGAAAAAGTTTTTGACCAAGTTTCATTACCAGAGGTGCAGAACGATTTACTCGCATTAGTTCCTAGCCCAAAACAACTTGATTTAAACGAAATCTATAGCAAGGGAAATACTTTTTTTGATGAGGATCGTGAATTGATTAAGCATATAATAATAATCTCAGATTTTCAAGAACGGATGGCTTCGGCTGATGTTGACTCGCTTACTAACCTTACAAGTCATTTTGTTAAGTTGACGCCGGAAACAAATTCGAATATTTCGATAGACTCTATTTACATTGATACACAAGATTCTGATAATATAGAACTTAAAGCGGTTATTTCACGTATAGGTTCAATTGAAAACACACCCGTTTCTCTTTTTAATGAAAATCAGCTTATCGCAAAAAGTTCAGCAGTATTTGGCGAAAACCAAGCTACGACCGTACAATTTACAGTTCCAAAAAATGAACGGCTTAATGGAAGATTAGAATTATCGGACGTGGGACTTGTCTATGACAACCAATTGTTCTTTACCATAGATGCCGATGAAAAAATTAAGGTTATCGCAATAGGCGAGGCAGATGCAGATTATCTGAAGAGAATATATACGAATGATGCCTTTGAATTTAATGCCATTGCTCTAAATAAACTGAACTACGGTGATTTGGAAAAGCAAAACCTTATTATTTTAAATGAGCTTTCATCCATCTCAACGGCTTTGGGGAACAGCCTAAAATCTTTCACCAACAAAGGTGGGGGTTTAGCTATTATACCGTCAAACAATATTGATATAAATTCTTATAATATTCTGACTAGCAATTATTTCTTGACTTCATTTCTACAAAAAGTTGAATTTAAAAAGGCTATTTCTAGAATTTCTTTTTCGCACCCACTTTATCGTAACGTATTCGAAAAGAACGTTACGAACTTTCAATTTCCAGAGGTAAACCATTACTATAAAATTAATACAAATGCATCTTCGGCACTTACTTTCCAAGATAACGCTCCTTTTTTAGTAGGTGATAATAGCAACTACCTATTTACCGCATCCTTTTCAACTGAAAATTCAAATTTTAAAAATTCACCTTTAATAGTGCCCACCTTTTATCAAATAGCTGTTAGCAGTTTAAAGTTAGCACCGCTCTATAGTATATTAGGTGAAGTTACTTTTATAGACGTAGCAGTAAGCCTTTCCGATGACACTATTCTCAAAGTCGTTAAAGATGATTATGAATTTATTCCACGTCAACAGGCGCTTTCGAACAAAGTTTCATTGACTTTTGATGACGACATTCAAGAAGACGGTAACTTTGCTATAACTCAAAACGATACATATCTTCGCGGAGTAAGTTTTAATTATGACCGAAAGGAGAGTAAGCTGAATTATACCGATATGAATACTATCGAAGGTGCAGAAAATATAGTTTCTATAACCTCTCTCTTTGATTCGTTAGAAAAAGAAGGTCGGATTCAGGAGCATTGGAAATGGTTCGCTATTTTAGCATTGATACTGTTTTGCGTTGAAATTCTATTACAGAAATTTATGCGTTGAACAGTGCAAGCATAGCTTAAGCATGAATTAATTGTACGCATATATATACTTATAGTAATTAATGCATTTAGTCAATTTAAAATCTTGTAAACGTAATCATTACAATACTATATTAGTACTAAATATTTCATTTCTATGAATTTGCTTCTTAAATCTGTTAAAATATTTGATTCGAGCAATGTTGACCTTCACTTAAAGAAAAGGGATATCCTCATCAAAGATGGTAAAATTCATAAGATTGCCGGTAAGATAACGGCTGGTGGAGGCGTTGAGGTTATTAGCCTGAAGAACCTTTGCTTGAGCCAAGGCTGGTTTGAAAGTGGTGTTTGTTTTGGTGAGCCCGGCTTCGAAGAACGGGAAACCATTGCAAATGGATTGTTAACGGCGGCAAAAAGTGGTTTTACGGATATAGTCTTAAATACCAATACCCATCCTGTTCCAGACAGTAGTTCAGATATTGTTTTCCTCAAGAATGCGGCAAAGGATCAGGTCACGGAATTACATCCTTTGGCAGCTTTGACCAAAAAATCGGAAGGTATTGAATTGGCAGAGCTTTACGATATGAAAAATGCTGGTGCTGTAGGTTTTTTTGATTTTAAACATCCGTTAGAAAACGCCAATCTTTTAAAAATCGCCTTGCAATATGCGCAAAATTTTGGTGGTTTGGCATATTCATTTCCCATGGATGCCAATATTGCGGGTAAGGGAAATGTAAATGAAAGTGAAACATCCGTAAGGCTTGGCTTAAAGGGTATTCCGCATCTTGCTGAAGAACTACGTATTATTCGTGACCTGGCCATTTTGGAATATACTGGAGGAAAATTGCATATTCCGACCTTATCGACTGCGCATTCGGTAAAATTGATTGCGGAAGCCAAAACTAAAGGACTTGATGTAAGTTGCAGTGTTACTGTTCACCATTTACTTTATACCGACAGTTTACTTGACGAATTTGACGCCGCCTACAAAGTAATGCCACCTTTACGCAGAAAAAAGGACGTTAATGCCCTTATCGACGGGGTAAAGAACGGAACTATCGATTTTGTTACCAGTGACCACCTACCGATGAACATTGAAGAAAAACAGGTGGAATTCGAAAATGCAGCTTACGGGACTATAGGACTTGAAAGTGTATTTGGTTGTCTAAATCCTATTTTCGGAACTGAAAAAACCGTCGACCTTCTTACGAAAGGAAGGGAAAGATACGGTCTGCGGCCAATTGCAATCAAACAGGGGGAAGTGGCCAAGTTTACGCTATTCAATCCCGACGATACATATAAATTTAAAAGAGAAGATATTCATTCCACTTCAAAAAATAGTATGTTTCTAGACGCTGAACTTCAGGGAAGGGTTTATGGAGTCATAAACATGGAAAAGAAAGTAGTCAATAGTTGATAATTAAATGGACAACAATATAATCAAAGAAGGAAAGACTACGGCATGTGTCGCCTATTTTACACTCGTTGGCGCACTAATAGCCATCAGTATGAACAATGAGTCCAAAAACGAATTTGCTCGTTTCCATACGCGGCAAGCCTTTGGCCTACATCTCTTTTTTCTGGGTTTTGCCCTTTTCTTAAGTGTTTGGTTTAACGTTTATGCGTTCTATGGACTGTACATCGGCTATCTTGTACTTTGGGGATATGGTTTCGTAGGTGCTATTCAAGAGAAAAAACAATCCGTACCTATAGTGGGAGACTATTTTCAAAAATGGTTTACATTTATAAGCTAGCAAAACACTATACAATACCATTTAAGTCCCAATAAAATCTTTAACCTATGACTACTGCACATTTATCACTCGAGCACTTAATTCGCCCTTCATCGCTTACCGAAGGCAAAGCTCCGGTGATGTTCATGTTGCACGGATATGGTAGTAATGAAGAAGATTTATTCTCGTTCGCTTCTGAACTTCCGGAAGAATTATGTATCATTTCCGTCCGTGCCCCCTACCCTATGCAGCCTTTCGGAAATGCCTGGTATGCCATTAATTTTGAAGCGCAACAGGGCAAATGGAGCGATGATGAACAAGCAATTAGCTCTAGGGAAAAAATTGTAGGTTTTATAGATGAAGCCTGTAAGACGTATGGGTTGGATACCACTCGGGTTACCCTGCTGGGTTTCAGCCAAGGTACCATTCTCAGTTATGCCGTGGCTTTATCCTATCCTCAAAAAATTAAAAATGTAATAGCACTAAGTGGATATATCAATGAAAAGATTCTAGTGTCCGACTATCAGGATAGAAATCATGAAGGTCTTAAAATTTACGCTTCGCACGGCCAAGTTGATCAAGCAATTCCGCCGGAATGGGCGCAAAAAGCTTCCCCTTTTTTAGATGCATTAGGCATCGAACACCTGTACGAAGAATTTCCAGTCGGACACGGTGTCGCACCGCAGAATTTTTCGTCTTTCAAAAAATGGTTAATTCAGAAGATGTGATTGCTGTGTAATTATGCTTTCATTTACAGATTCAAGTGCTTCCAATCTCGTCATGTATAGGCTGTAGTTGTTTTCATGATACTAATGCAACAATACTAAAAAGAATAGGGCTTGATTAGATTTAGACAATAGATTTATATTACTAAATATTTAAAATAAAGTACTGATTGCAAATAGTTTACAATAATATAATTCTTCAATTACTTCTAGTATATAGTAGATGTTCTATTAGAGTAAAATCTACCCCTAGGTCATCTTTGAGTTCGTATTTCAACAACAACTCCCCCCAATATTTTCCATCGGAAAAATCGGCCAATATCCATTTGTGATTCAAAACCTTGATTTTATTGATTTTGAAATCCCCCTCCATACCTTCATACGGAACAAGCGGATTTGTACCCTTGCTTTCATTGGTTTCTAACAACTTATCGGTAACATAGCCCGAAGGGTCCTTTAATTCTAAATGCTCGTAGTAGGCTAAGGCATCGTCATTGTTTTCCAAAGAAAAATATTGCAATTCGAGCACCTTCAACTGAGTGTTTTTCACAGAATCTTGCAACTGCTCGACATCCGCTTTTAAATTGGTAATTTTGCTGTCTTTAGCTTCAGCCAATTTGCCGCTGCTGACAAAAAGGTATAAGCTAATCAATGCCATAAAAATAAACATGTAAAGAAAAATTCTACTTTTCAAGGGAACTGAATTTTAGTTTAGGTAGATATAGATTTCATACCTATAAATAATAAATGTTTCTGGAAGATTGTACGCTACAAAGCTAACGTTATAGATATGGATTCTATTGTTTAGAAAATCTACAGTAAAAAAGCATAGTTACCAAGTCTATTGATTAATTCTATACTTCAATTTCTAATCCATCGTAGGCTAAATGTACGCCTTTGGGTAATTTTTTTTCTACCTCTGCGTGAAATCCCAAATGGTGACTGATATGTGTGAAATAAGCGGTTTCAGGCTTCACCTTTTCAACGAACGCCAAAGCTTCCTCAAGATTGAAATGTGAATGGTGCGCTTCCTCCCTAAGGGCATTGACCACTAAGACTTTAGAGCCTTTTATTTTTTCGATTTCCTCTTCATCGATAGTCTTTACATCGGTCATATAGGTAAAACCACCAAACCGATATCCGAAAACCTGCACACGATTGTGATTTGCAGATATGGGCCTTATCGGAATGTTTCCCAGTGTAAAATCTTGATTGTTATTGACTACATTGATGGCAACAGAAGGTGCACCGGGATACCGATTCTCATCGGTAAAGATATAATCGAAGCGTTTTCGCAATGAATCGACCACCCTTTGGTGCGCATAAATGGGCACATCACCTTGTCTAAAAAAAAAGGGACGGATATCGTCAAGGCCTGCCGTATGGTCGGAATGTTCGTGGGTAAATAGAACACCGTCCAATTTTTCGACAGGATTAGCCAATAGCTGTTGCCTGAAATCCGGACCGCAGTCGATAACGTAATTATAATCATCCCAAGAGATTAAAACGGAAACCCGAAGTCTTTTGTCCTTCACATCGTCGCTTAAACAAACGGGATGCTTACTACCGATAATCGGAATACCTTGGGATGTACCAGTACCTAAAAATGTAATTCTCAAACCATCATGCTTCTAAGTCCAAATTTATAACTAAATACGCTATTTAGATGGCCTGAACTTGTTAACTTTGTTTAACAAAAATGATACTATGGCTTCAGTTCTTAATAGGGACACTGCATTTGAAAACATTCCATCTATCAAGGCAAAAACCTTAAGGATAAATTTAAATCCCGATATCTACGGTACTTTCGCCGAAATTGGAGCTGGTCAAGAAACAGCCCGAAATTTTTTCAGGTCCGGAGGGGCTTCAGGAACGATAGCCAAGGCAATGAGCGCCTATGATAAAGATTTCAGTGATGCTATATATGGAGTAGAGGAAGATGGCCGCTATGTAACCCAGCCCCGTCTGAAGAAAATGTTGACCCATGAGATGAAACTGATGGAAGAGCGTATCAGCCGAGAGACGCATCCCGATCGACTTTTCTTTTCCTATGCCAATACGGTTGCTACCATCGACTTTTCAAAACGCTACAAAGGCCACGGTTGGTTGGGCATACGCTACCAATTAGATCCGCAACAAAAAGATTATGACGAAATAGTCATTCACATACGCTTCAAACAAAATGAGGCCCGCTTGCAACAGGAAACCTTGGGTACCGTTGGAACAAACCTAATTTATGGGGCTTTTTACAAATATCATAAGCCACGAAAACTTCTAAAATACTTATACGACCATATTGACAAGGATACTATAGAAATTGATATGGTCAATTTTTCGGGTCCGAATTTCAAGAATGTCGATAACCGTTTGATGAGCTTACAGCTGATACGAAACGATATGACCGATGCGGTAATGTTCGGTCCGGATGGCAACAACCTGCTACCGGCAACGCTTTTATATAAAAAGAACATACTAGCGTTAAGGGGAAGCTTTAGACCTGTGACCAAGGTGAATATGGATATGTTCCATAAATCGTACGATATTTTTATCCGGGATCCGGCAGTTGATCAAGAACGTACCATTGTCATATTCGAGATTACACTCTCTAATCTAAAGGCGTCTGGAGAGATCGACGAACGGGATTTTATGGATCGCGCGGAACTGTTATGTGCTCTGGGGCACACCGTTATGATTTCTAAATTTCAGGAGTATTACAAATTGGTAGAATATTTCAACAATTACACCAAAGAGAAAATTGGCCTGACCATGGGCGTAAATAACTTGGTTGATATTTTCGACGAAAAATATTATCGTCATTTAAGCGGTGGTATCCTTGAAGCCTTCGGAAAATTATTTTTCAAGGAACTTGAGGTCTACCTCTATCCCATGAAAAATCCGGATACCGGACAGATCATGACCAGCAATAATGTGAAAGTACACCCTAGGATGAAAGAACTCTATAAGTTCTTCAAGTATAATGGTAAAGTGATGGACATTATCGACTACGATACTGAAATCATGCATATTTTTTCTAGGGATGTTCTGAAAAAAATTATAAATGACGAAGAAGGCTGGGAAGACATGCTACCCAAAGGAATCGCCAAAACTATCAAAGAGAAAAATCTGTTTACCCGGAAATTGGTGAAAAAGTCTGAAAAAGTAGATAAGGTAGAAGAGGAAAAGTCTAAAAAAGCTTAGTTTTCATATTCCAAATAGGATTTTGAATCATTTACATTGACATACACTGAGAATTTAAAAAGGGATGCAAATGCCAGTATATCGTCATTTGCATCCCTTTTTTAGTAGGATTTTTTATTGATTAAATAGCCATTGTTTTAATCTAAAATCTGCGCCGCGTGCGCTTTAGTTTTTACTTTGTCTATAATCCGTTCCACTACCCCATCCTCATCAAGTATAAAAGTTGTTCTAAGCAATCCATCGAATTCTTTTCCCATGAATTTTTTAGGCCCCCACACACCGAAAGTATCGATTACCGTATGGTCTTCATCTGCCAACAATGGAAAAGGAAGTTCATACTTATTTTTAAAATTCGATTGCTTTTTACCCGAATCTTCACTTACCCCCAAAAGTTCATATCCTTGAGCTTTTAAAGCGGCATAATTATCCCTTAGATTACAGGCCTCGGCGGTACACCCGGGCGTATTGGCCCTTGGATAGAAGAAAATTATCAGTTTTTGTCCCTGATAATCAGATAGTTTTATAATAGTTCCATCTTGATCTTGTGACAGAAATTCCGGAACCTTATCGCCCACTTGTAGTTTGCCCATTTTCAGTTACATTTATGTTTTTAGAACGAACGAAATTAAGCAAAAATGACCAAAGCCGAAAAGGTAGATTTTACCATACGGACACTACAAGATATCTATCCCGAAATACCTGTTCCCCTTGAACACAAAGACCCTTATACTTTGTTGATTGCCGTACTGATGTCAGCCCAATGTACCGATGTGCGGGTAAACCAGGTAACGCCGCTACTTTTTGAAAAAGCGGACAATCCCTATGATATGGTAAAACTCTCCATTGAGGAAATCAAGACTATAATTAGGCCGGTTGGTCTTTCACCAATGAAATCAAAAGGAATTTATGGTCTTTCTAAAATTTTAATTGAAAAATATGGTGGAAAAGTTCCCCAAGATATTGCTCTTCTAGAAGAATTACCTGCAGTTGGCCATAAGACAGCCAGTGTTGTTGTCGCGCAAGCTTTTGATATACCGGCTTTTCCAGTTGATACCCACATCCATCGCCTGATGTACCGATGGGGATTTACTAATGGAAAGAATGTAAGACAAACTGAAATAGATGCAAAACGCCTGTTCCCTAAAATTCTATGGAACGATTTACATCTTCAAATCATATGGTATGGCAGGGAATATTCGCCCGCCAGAGGCTGGAATTTAGAACATGACATCATAACAAAAACGATTGGAAGAAAGTCGGTGTTGAATGCATACTATAAGTTAAGGAAGTAATCCGCATGAATTACTTCAAAAGCTGTATTCCTATAATGGAAATAAGTCAGATAAAGAAAATGTGCCTTAGCGCTTGGCGAATAGAACAGGTGTCGGGAAGCAAGTAAAGATAATTCTCCCTCAACAGGAAAGTTAGCAGTAGACTAGATTATTTAAAATCTAAAATTGTCCGAAATATTTTAAATAAAAAATAAAAAACGTAACACCAAAAACGGGATAGTATTCCTATGTCGTTTTTGCCCTACGTTTTAAATATCTCCCAAATTTTAGTGATGGAAGATTTCAGATTTTGAGATCGTGCTAGTTCAAATTGTTCTCAAATTTCATATCCTGATACTCCACGATATGCAATGATTTTGAAAAACTCAACAAAAACTGAACGGTCTCGGGTCTAGTTGTAATACTTTTTCCTTTTTCAAGGTTCTCAGAGTAGATTTTTTCCATAATAGTAGCATTGTTATACATGAATAACGCTACTCCATTCGAAATATTGTCAAGAACTCAAATCTATCTCATTAATTTGTCAAGACAATATTATTTTTGTCTATGATTTTGCGAAGATTGATAAGTGCATATCGCATTCTACCTAAAGCTGTATTGATGCTAACCCCTGTATTTTCGGAGATTTCTTTAAAACTCATGTCCTTGTAGATACGCATTACCAAAACTTCTTTTTGGTCGTCCGGTAATTCTTCTATTAGCAATTTTAAATCAGCGGTAATCTGATCTTTAATAAGTTGTTTTTCAGCATTTAATTTTTCGTCTCCAATTACCGAGAAAATATTAAAGTCATCGGTACCTTCGAACATTGGCATTCTCTTGTTCTTTCTAAAGTGATCGATAATAAGATTATGGGCGATACGCATTACCCAAGGTAAAAATTTACCTTCTTCACTATATGAACCTTTTTTGAGGGTTTTAATGACCTTGATAAATGTGTCTTGAAAAATATCCTCGGTGGTATCCCTATCAAGAACTTTAGAGTAGATAAAACTACTGATACGTTGGTTGTGGCGATTGATCAGAACTTCAAGGGCTTTTTCGTCACCGCTGATGTAATTGCTAACTAGTACTGAATCTTCAATTTGCTGAGTCATCTTGTAGGGATTTTAGAGTTGGGACTTTCGAGGGGAAAATTCCAAGGTTTTTTGGTTAATTTTTGAGTTTTGCTTTATCCCGAAGGATGCTTTGTTTGTTATTTCTGAGGTAAATATAGAGAGAAGTGCGCGTTTTGAAAAAACATTGTTGTCAAACCCCCGATTTCTGATGTGAAATCCTACTTTTTGCATTTTCGGTGTAATAAATCCGTTTCAATTGCGTTAGATGGCCCAATTTCGAGTGGCTAAAAAGTAAAAGCCCCTGCAACAGGTTTGTTGCAGGGGCTCAAAAAGTATTGAATATAAATCTTAATTCAAGTGCAATTCAAAATGACGGCCCATAATTTTAGAAATTTGTAAGGATTTTGAGTAAGACAGCAAAAAATCAAGACTCATACGTCTTGTTTGTATTAGTTGACAAGTGTCTTGTATATTAGTTTTCATATTTTTCATAACCATCGGTTTTGTATCCCTAATTTAACGTTGGCATAGCTCAAATAAATATATTCGTTCGACCTAAGACGCTTTAATTCGTCAAAACTATATCGTTTTCCTCGATAATCTTTCTAAGATTAATTAAAGCGTAGCGCATTCTTCCCAATGCGGTGTTGATACTAACACCTGTATTTTCTGAGATTTCCTTAAAGCTCATGTCCTTATACATACGCATGACCAATACCTCCCTTTGATCCGATGGCAGTTCTTCTATCAACATACCAAGGTCAAGGTCAATTTGGTCCTTAATATTCTGACGCTCGGGATCGAGTTTATCATCACCCATCATCGCAAAAATATTGTAACTGTCGGCACCTTGAAACATAGGCATTCGATTAGATTTTCGAAAATGGTCTATTATAAGGTTGTGGGCAATACGCATAATCCACGGTAGAAATTTACCTTCTTCATTATATGTACCCCGACGTAAAGTTTTGATAACCTTAATAAAGGTATCCTGAAAAATATCTTCGGTGATGCTTCGGTTACCTACTTTAGAATAGATAAAACTACTAAGGCGCTGATTGTGCTTTGCGATAAGTCCTTCCAATGCTCTTTCGTCACCGGAAATGTATCTTTGAATAAGAAGGGAATCTTCGAGTTGTTGCTCCATAACAATTACTTTTTTTTGGTTATACACAAACACCTTTCATCGCGAAAAGGCAGTGCTAAAGAAAACAGAATCTTTAAAAAAGTAATTTTATGCTATAGGCGTTTCGATTAATTAACGTTTCGTTACTTGTCAAATATAGATAAAAATAAATGACCTTAAAAAATATAATGTATTAGTGACCTAATTTCCCGTTTGTATATACGCTAAAAATCTACAAAGGGTTCATTACCATTTTCAAAAGTGAGTTTGCATCCACTACACCCGTACTAAATTATATTGTTACCCCTATCCCCTATGCTCAGAGAAACGTAGATTATTTAGATTAAACTTTAGTGGGCTTACAATGCTATGACTTTTGAATTACCTTTGCAAAATGAAGATAGGCACACCTAAATTAGAGGATATAAATCCAAAAGAAAATATCATTATTAAGGGAGCGAAACTACACAACCTTAAAAACATTGATGTTGTCATTCCGCGTAACAAACTAGTGGTTATTACGGGGCTGTCAGGTTCCGGTAAGTCAAGTCTAGCATTTGACACATTGTATGCGGAGGGCCAACGGCGTTACGTAGAGAGCCTTTCTTCATATGCCCGTCAATTCTTGGGGAAACTTGACAAACCCAAAGTAGACTATATTAAAGGTATTGCCCCGGCCATAGCCATCGAACAAAAGGTAAATTCTACCAATCCCAGATCTACGGTAGGCACGACTACCGAAATTTATGATTATCTAAAACTTCTGTATGCCCGAATCGGAAAAACCTTTTCACCAATTTCCGGAAACGAGGTAAAAAAACACACTGTTAGCGATGTCATTAATTATATCAAGACTTTTGAAGAAGGTGTAAAATTGCTGTTACTGGCTCCGATAAAAATTGATGCAAAGCGAGATACCCTTAAGTCATTACAATTATTGTCTAAACAGGGTTATGCCCGAATTAAATATAAGGATGAGGTAATTCGAATAGATGCCGCCCCCAAAAATATTGGTCGGGAATTCGATTTGGTGGTCGACCGTATCATTACCAAAGATGACGAAGATTTTCTTAACCGTTTGGCCAATGCCATCGACACCGCGTTTTTTGAAGGGAAAGGTGAATTGATGATTGAAGAGCTATCCACCGCAAAGGGGAAGCATTTCAGCAATAATTTTGAATTGGACGGAATGTCTTTTTTGGAACCCAACGTACACCTCTTCAGTTTTAATAACCCGTATGGTGCTTGTCCCAAATGTGAAGGATATGGCGACGTAATCGGTATTGATGAAGATTTGGTCATCCCGAATACAGCACTATCCATTTACGATAATGCCATTTTTGCATGGCGCGGGGAGAGTATGGGATGGTACCGTGATCAATTGGTAAATTCCGCATACAAATATGACTTCCCCATTCATAAACCCTGGTACGAACTTTCAGCTGAGCAGAAACAACTAGTATGGGATGGTAACGATCATTTCATCGGATTACATAAGTTTTTCGAAACGCTAGAAGAAAAGAGCTATAAGATTCAAAATCGCGTGATGCTATCCCGTTACCGCGGCAAAACACGTTGTAGTCAATGTCAGGGCAAGCGTTTGCGAAAAGAAACAGATTATGTCAAGGTCGATGGCCATCATATTTCTAATCTTGTGGAGCTGCCCATTAAAAAGTTGATCGGGTTTTTTGAAAATATTTCCTTGGGCACACATGACGCGCAGATTGCCTCCCGATTATTAAAAGAAATCAATACACGATTAGGATTTTTAAATAAGGTTGGCTTAGGATATTTAACCTTAAACCGAAAATCGAACAGTCTATCCGGTGGTGAAAGTCAGCGTATCAATCTGGCGACTTCATTAGGGAGTAGTTTGGTAGGAAGTATGTATATTTTAGATGAGCCCAGTATCGGGCTTCATCCCAAAGACACCGAAAATTTAATCGAGGTCTTAAAATCGCTTCGAGATCTTGGAAACACGGTAATCGTTGTCGAACATGATGAAGATATTATGAAGGCTGCAGACGAGGTTATCGATATCGGACCGGAGGCTGGCACGCATGGCGGTGAGGTGGTAGCATTTGGACCCTTGAGCGAAATCTTAAAATCCAATTCCCTAACCGCCGACTATCTGAACGGCACGCAAGAAATAGCGGTTCCGAAGGAAAGACGCAGCTCAAAAACCCATATCACCATCAAAGGCGCACGCGAACATAACCTCAAAAATATCGATGTAACTTTTCCGCTAAACATGCTTACTGTGGTTACCGGTGTTTCCGGTAGTGGTAAAAGTACGTTGGTGAAGAAATTACTCTATCCAATCATGTTAAAAGAAACTGGCGGATATGGTGAAAAAGCGGGACAATTCACTTCATTCGAAGGCCAATTCAAAGCTATCAAGCATGTTGAATTCGTAGACCAGAATCCAATTGGGCGATCTTCACGTTCGAATCCCGTTACGTACATCAAAGCTTATGATGATATTCGAAATCTCTTTGCTTCGCAAAAATTAAGTAAAATTCGAAGTTATCAAGCCAAACACTTTTCCTTTAATGTTGATGGTGGTCGTTGTGAGAAATGTAAAGGCGAGGGAGAAATTACCGTAGAGATGCAGTTTATGGCCGATGTGCATCTTGAATGCGATACCTGCAGTGGCAAACGCTTTAAAAAAGAAGTCTTGGAGGTTAAATTTGATGATGCCAATATTGACGATGTACTCAATATGACCATTGACGATGCTATTGTCTTTTTTGATAGCAACAAACAAGATAAGATCGTAAATAAACTAAAACCTTTACAAGATGTTGGCCTTGGATACGTTACATTGGGTCAATCCTCCTCTACATTATCAGGTGGTGAGGCACAGCGCATTAAACTTGCCTCGTTTTTAGTAAAGGCGACCACGAAAGATAAGGTCCTTTTTATTTTTGACGAACCGACCACAGGACTTCATTTTCATGATATCAAAAAATTACTAAAATCCTTCGATGCGCTGATTGCCAAAGGCCATTCGGTAGTCGTAATAGAGCATAATATCGAGCTTATAAAATGTGCTGATTACATTATCGATTTAGGGCCTGAAGGTGGAGATAATGGGGGTGAGCTATTGGCCAAAGGTACGCCTGAGGAGGTTATAAAGAACAAAAATTCTTTCACTGCGGGTTACTTAAAAGAGAAATTATAATGCGAAAGCTTTTGAATTTTATAAGATAAAATTTCTTAATTAAGAATAATTTATCTCTATAAAATTTTATATATCACTGATAAACAGCGCTTTAATAGGTTTATATATTTTTGGCACGCTGTTTGTTTTATATAAGGGGAATGTAAATAGTTGCATTTACGACCGCCTGCCACTCGGCAGGCCCAAAACCTTATATTATGAAAAACGTAGTCCTTTTTGTAACGGCGCTTATTTTAAGTACTTCCAGTACTTTCGCCACAGCTAGTGATGCAGATAAGGTTTCCGAAATCGGGTCTTTTCGCTACAATGATTCTTTTATTTTTGTAGAGAACGGAATTACATTTTCGATATATCCTGATGGGGAGTTTGATTTCTCTATTGACGAATATGTCTCGGGTCAGCGAAACGGAGTGACCTTTAATTCTGGTTACGACTATAGTCCTTATACGCAATATGATGATTACGGGGCTGTAATCCAAGTAGAGAACATACCCATTTATTATGATTATTACGGTCGGGTATCACAAATCGGTGACGTTAACATAACGTATAACCGAAACAGAGTTAATCGTGTGGGCAATATGTACGTGTATTATAATCGTAATGGGCTGTATGATTATCACACCGGGTTTATAAACGTCTACAACAGAAATTACGTGTACAGACCCTTTCACGCCTTGTTTACCAGACCTTCTCTAGGATTTTGTTTAGTGTACAATAGGCCTTATCGAAGATACTACACCCCTATTCGCTACACCTATTATAATCCGTACCAATACAATACAAGAAGGGCCTATGCACAAATAGGACGCACACATCGGTACAATAAAGTACGTAACGAGCGTTCAAAAGTCTACAGGAATGATCGCAGGGTCGCCGTAAGGGATAATACTTCACGCAGTAATCGAAGTATTTCAGATAGAGGTAACGGTGTCAATGGAAGTAACCGCTCTACAGCGAGTCGTAGCGATCGTACTAGCGCCAATCGTAATTCGACCTCAAGAATCGACCGTAGTCAAGGTACAAATAGAAGCAATTCGGCCCGTTCTAACAGCATTCGTAATGGAAATAGTGTTACCAGAAAATCGGATGCCGTTCGAACGCCAAGTCGAAATACAGTAACCAAAAGAACGGTGACTACGACGCCTAGCAGTAGAACGGTTACACGAAGTACTCAAATCAGTAAGAGCCAACCACGCTCGAGTGTAAATCGATCTGAACGACAATCGCCTTCTAGAAGTACAGGTGTAAGTTCAAGAAATTCAACATCTAGAAGCGTAAGCCCATCACCAACGCGAAGCAGAAATAGTTCAATCACACGGAGTTCTTCTTCAAGAAGTGTTAGTAAGGCTCCATCGCAAAGTAGAAGTAGCGTTTCTACTAGAAGTGCTTCGTCTAGGAGTTCCGCCAGTAGAGCTTCTTCCGGAAGCAGCAGAAATACTGCTGGCAGAACTTCATCATCACGAAGCACTAGAAGATATTAGTTATAGTTTAAGGTTGGTTAGTTGTTTGCCCCCGCTGCGTATTTAGTACCGGCGGGGGTTTTTTTTGTTGTTTTGGATGTGGGATAAAGTTCGGCATTCATACTATTTACTAATGCTTTTACTTTAATTTATTAATTTTTCAATGTACTGATGTGCACCCAACTTTCACTTAAAAGCATACATTTCAAGCGACTAATTAGAACCAAGTGCCCGCTGCAGAGTTACTTTAATTGATTTGCTTATAGGCGTCTTGCTTTTATCCGCATAGTGGTTGTAAGGTACTACCAAATTCGTTTCAGGAAAATACGCTGCTAAGTCCCCTTGTGGTATTTTATAGGGAAGTATTTTAAAATTTCGGGCAGTCCGCAACGTATTGTCATAATTACTTTGGATGTTTACCACATCCATTTTTTTAAAACCTTTCTTTTTCATGTCCTTTGGATTCATGAAAATTACCCTTCTCTCATTGTAAACTCCCCGATATCGGTCATCAAGACCATATATTGTAGTATTGAACTGATCATGGGAACGGATGGTCATCAACATGTATTCATCATCAGCCAACCTGTGGTCGGGTAATGGATTCAGTGTCAATTGTGCCTTGCCGTTGGGTAACATACTGAAATCAAGATGACGGACGTTGTTCGGTAAATAAAAGCCAATACCTTTTGAGCGTTGAGATGTTTTTTCAAAACCTTTGGCTACCTTATCAATACTTTCTCGAATCAGTTCATAATTTTCTCCCATCGCTTTCCACGGTACCGAATGTTTTCCCTTGAAATAAGTATCTGCTAACTCGGCAATAAGTTCCGGTTCACTTTTAATAGTTACGGAAGCTGGTTTTAGTAATCCACGGGATTGCCGTACCCTGCCCATACTATCCTCTACGGTCAGATATCTAATATCACCGTTTTTCATATCTTTTTCGGAGCGACCATACGTGGGTAAGATCAACGCCGTTTTGCCCGTAACCAGATGGGTACGATTGAGCTTAGTACTAATCTGTACGGTAAGGTCACAATTCTGCAAGCCTTTTGCGGTATATTCCGTGTCTGATGCCGCCATTAAAAAATTACCGCCGAGACATACAAAAACCTTGGCTTTACCCTCGTGCATGGCCTTCATAGCTTCTACGGTATCTACCCCTTCATGGTCTGGAGGCGTAAATCCCAAATGTTCTTTGATACGGACGTTGAGCGCTTTGTCAACAAAATGTTGAATTCCTACACTACGATCGCCTTGCACGTTACTATGACCTCTCACGGGACAGGTTCCCGCACCAGGCTTACCTATCGATCCTTTCAATAAAAGCAGGTTAACAAATTCCTGTATATTGGCGACACCGTTTTTATGCTGGGTCAACCCCATGGCCCAGCAGACTACAATCTTTGATTTTTCAGCAAGTAATTGTGCTGTCTTTGCTATATCTTCTTTTTGTATACCGCATTGTTGTAAAAGTTCATCTTCATCATACTTTGAAATATCGGCAATCAAAGCTTCGTATCCATCGACATATGTTTTTAAAAATTCATGGTCGAAGGCGTTTCCGCTGATAGCATCGATAGCTGCCAGTTGCATTATTAGTAGTTTGACTAAAGGAATGTCTTGATTGATGCGAACGGGAAGATGAATATCGGCCATGTCTTCTCCCCCACCGAGTATTCCTTTCACTTTTTGGGGATTTTTAAAATTTATAAGTCCAGATTCCTCCAAGGGGTTGATACTAATAACTTTGCCGCCGTTCTGCTTGCATTTTTCTAAGGCTGACAGCATTCGAGGATGGTTCGTTCCAGGATTCTGTCCCGCTATGATAACCACTTCTGCCTCGTAGAGGTCTTCCAGTTTAATGGAACCCTTACCAATACCCAAGGTGTCGCTCAATGCTATTCCACTGGATTCATGACACATATTCGAACAGTCGGGCATATTATTGGTGCCCAATGCGCGGGCGAACATGCCATACAAATAGGCTGCCTCGTTGCTCGACCGGCCAGAGGTGTAGAATATTGCTTCATCGGGAGATTCGAGGTCACGTAATTTTTCCGCAATCAGGCTGTACGCATCCTCCCAGGAAATTGGTTCGTAGTTGATGCTGCCCGGTCTTAATACCAAAGGTTCGGTAATACGTCCGAATTTGTTTAAGTTATAATCGTTTAATTTTGAAAGCGATTCAATAGTGTGCTTTGAAAAGAAGGCTTCACCGATATGTTCTGTAGTGGCCTCATCACCTAATGCTTTAGCGCCATTTTCACAATACTCCGCAATGGGCGAAGGGTCTTCGGGATTGGGCCAAGCGCAACTTGGGCAATCAAATCCACTTTCTTGGTTCATATCGAGCAGTGCTCGCATCGAACGGACGACTCCCATTTCCTTAAAAGTATGTTTTAACGCTTCCCTCACCCCCAACATTCCTGCGGCATGGGTTACCGGTTCTTTAAATTCGAAGTCTTTCGAAAATTCCTGTGATCCGGTAATGGAAACATTTCGCTTTGAGTCTTCATTCATCTGTCCTTCGCCTTAATTATCTTCTATACGCTATTATGTCATTTTCGGATTCGGATAGTTATCCGATTCATCCTCCATCCTAGTATCTAAACAAGTAAAATCCTTTTCAACAAGTAGATGAAGTGTTTTGCCGTCTTTTAGGGACTGGACGTTTTCAAAACCGATGTGGTCGTTACGATCCCAATCCTTTACCTGCGCATCGGGAATAGAAACAAGTATCGCATTTTCTTTAAATTCTGCACTTAGGGCAGAAATTTGACTATCCATTTTAACACCGTACTCAAAAGTGACATCATCAAAATCCGTGTGGCTTGCACAATATCCCTTTTCGCAGAGCTCGGCTACTTCTGGTTTTGTAAGTCGAAAACGTATAGTATTATCCTTTATCCTAATTTTCATCCAAGTAGGTCTTTTTCATCTTAAATTATTCAATTCAATTATCCTTCTAAAGTTACGATTCCCTTAATTTACAGCGCTGCTCGGCGACCTTTATTTTTTCAAGAAGTTTGATAATACACCGAAAATATCTTTTGAGATTTTAAAACGGTAAAGAATACCTACATACAAAACACTAATTAATATTCCCTTCAGTATAATGTTTACTATGGGATAAAATGGTAATTCAATAAAATAAAACATAGTACCGATAACAATCAAAAGCACGGAAACTTTGATTGTTTCACCCGTAAAAGGAAGAATACCGAACTTAGCCTTAACATAAATCAATTTAACCGTATTGTAAATGAAGAAGGCTAGAAAACTGGCAATAGCTGCTCCATCAAGTCCGTATTTCGGAATCAGCCAAAGATTTAATAGGATGGTCAGAACGGCCAACAATACGCCCATAAATAGAATGGCCCGGTAATAATCGGAGTTATAAAGTATAGAATTATTATTTCCCAAAAGTGCGTCGTAGACCTTTGCAGAACCTAGCCAAATAAAAATGACAAAACCGTTACGATATGCTTCTGGCAGCAATTCATATAGGTCGTCTAGGTTTAGTAGGATAACGATGAACAGTAAGCCTGATACAATGTAAAGGGTCAGTGAACTGCGTTGATACAATTCTTTTAAAGCCAACTTATCTTTGCGATTCAATATTTCGGCTGTCAACGGATATGTGATCTGATGCATCGACCGCGAAGGTACCGCAATGACCATCGCGATAAAACCGGCCACACTGTAATAGGCTACATTCTCGATTTCAATAAATTGGTTGATCATCACCTTATCGATTTCTAGAAGCACTATCGCCGCTGAACCTCCCAATATGATTAAAGACGAATACACCAAAATGTTCCGTATGTTTTCCGGTGCCTGGAAAATTAATCGAGGCCCACGAATTTTGAAAGCATATAGCGCCATGATCAAGGTGCGCAAAAGGTAAATACCAACTGCTATCGGAATGAATGTTTCTACCGAAATGAAATCCAAATACAGACAGATTAGAAGCAAAGTAATTCCGAACCTTGAAAAAACCTCTTTCATAAAATTACCAAAGACGGACCGCATCCGCACTCGCGCCCAGGCGTAGAACACCTCGAAATAGGCCATTGCAATGCCCATCAAGAAGATTGGCCATACGTAGTTTTTAACAATCGGGTTTTCTTTGGATAAAAAGTTTCCAATAGTCTCATGAGCCAAAAAGGTGATACCTGCAATGGGAATGACCAATGCCAATGGGAGAAATAGCATTAAGGTCATAAAGCTATCCGAAGCTCTCTCGTTCTTAAAACTGCTGTAGAATTTTACCAAGGTATTCGGTACGCCAAAAGCCAATATGGGCATCAATACCATGGCGGCCGACATTACCACATTGACCAACCCATAGTATTTTGGGGTCATGAAATTCAGATAAAGGACCAGTGTGTTCAATGCCCCGATGCCAAAACCAAGATAGGTTACGACGGTATTGTTTAAAGATTGCTTGAAGACAATACCCATTCGTTACATTAATTTTGCAAGTTGTTCGGTAAGTGACTTACGGCTATATTTTTCGATATCTTTTGCCTTCGAGGACAAACTATCCTTTTTAAAGGCCTTGTACCATTTCAGAATGGTCTTTTTAAGTTCGTCATGTGTATCATAATCAAAAAGGGAACCGGACTGAGTTTCTTCTATTATTTTACCCGCTTCCCAATTTTTTGGGCCGAGCGCTAATATCGGCCTTTCTGCGGCCATGTATTCAAATAGTTTACCAGGGATAATACCTTTGGTTTCTTCCGAATCTATTTCAACCAATAATAAAATCTGGGAGCGTTGCTGCCTTCGCTGTGCCTCGGCATGTGATCCGTAGCCGCGCAGTTTAATGTAAGGGCCAAGCTCAAAGCGATACAGACTGTCCATTACATCTTTACTGACCAAACCCATAAATTCCAACTGTAGGTCAGCGCGGAAAACTGAGTTTTCGGAGGCGATTTGAGATAGCACTTTCCATAAGTTTATGGGGTTTCGGCCCGTTAATAGCGATCCAATATGAGAAATAGTAAAATCTTTATCCAAATGGGCGTCACCTCCATAATCAGAATCATGTCCGTTGGTGATAATGGTTATCGGTTGTGAAGTGATGTCCTTAAATTCCCTTGCGGTTGCAGGGCTGGTCACAATAATATGGTCTGCCCCGTTCAAAACGGAATGTTCCAATACCTTGTGTTTCTTAAGTGAGGAAGCTGTTAATCTCAATTTTTTATGATAGCCTATGGAAGTCCAGGGATCGCGGAAATCTGCCAGCCAACGTATATCCTTTTCAATTTTTAAGTGTTGACCGATAAGATGAACGCTATGTGGCGGACCTGTGGTGATAACCGTATCGATACCTTCTTTCTCCAAAACCTCCAATAAGAATTTTACGGAAGGTTTTACCCAGTACTTTCTTGCATCAGGAATAAAAAAATTGCCCCGCACCCAAAGCATTGCCTTTTCTAAAGCGGACTGGTTCTTTGATTGGATAATACCCGAACTGATGCGCTTGGTCTTTTTTCGAGAAAATACTTTGGCCAAACCATAAGGCTCGAATAAAGGTTGTTTGTAGATAATAAGGTCTTTGGGAATGTCTTTTTCCAACGAGGCATCCTCAATCGGGTAATGCGGATTCTCTGGAATATAAACTACGGGTTCGACCTGAAAGTCCCGTAGATATTTTACGAACTTCAACCATCTTTGTACGCCGGGTCCGCCAGCAGGAGGCCAGTAATACGTGATGATCAATACTTTTTTCATGAAATAAATTATCGGTTAAATAGGCCCATTGGGGTGTTCTACCGGCACATTCTAATCCGCCCAGAAATAAAGCTAAACGTGAAAAAATTTAGTTTATAAAACCTAAAATTATTTATTCCACTCTATTTATTCAAAACGTATTGCTACAGTTTACGTAGCGTTTTTATAAATCTTAAGCTTTCGCTATGGGGCAGTTTCCTCTTTGCGCGAACGGTAAAAGCTAAAACCGATACCTCCAAAAAATAGTAATGCGAACACAATAGAACTCGCCAAAGTTATGGTACTACCGGTTTCAATTATTTCGGGCTCGAACTTAAATTCTATGGTGTGTTGGCCTGAGGGTATCTCCATGGCCCGTAGCGCGTAATCGACCTTTATATGCTCTCTGGGTTGCCCGTCAATATAGGCGTTCCATCCATGGGCATAGTACATTTCCGAAAAAACCGCTAGTCCATCAAATTTATTTTTTGAGGTATAGGTCAAATGATTGGGAACGTAATCCGTTAATGTTAGGGTAGAAAGCGAATCGATTTGAAAGTCGGTTCTTGAAACGTTTTGCGCTTTGTTTGCAGCGGCGACTGCTATCTTTTTCGTTTGCAGGGTATCTAAGGCCTGAATTTCAGCATCGGCATTATCAACGTTTAACAATTTTTTAACAAACCAGGCATTACCGTTTGATTCAGGGTTTACTGCAGGGTAAGACCTGCCCTCTTCATCTTGCTGAATCACATATTTGACGTTAAGCATGTTAAGCACTCCCATGTTGCCTTTATATATATGGAAGCTGAACAAATCTTCTAAACGCGCTGGTTTTGCTGCGTGATATCCACCAATCGATTGATGATAATACGACATTCGCGCCCCGTTTATACCCTCGGCAGGATCATATACCCTAAAAATACCTTTGTCTTGTTGAATTTGTTTATCCATTGCTGTTTCCGGAAATGGCTGTAGCATCTTCCGTTTGGCTACAAAATCATTATTATCGACATAGCGTTTATCAACGCCCACTAAATCGGCAACGATGAAAACGCCTAATGCAAAAATTACAAGGTTGGACTTCAATTTATCTTTTGCATAAAACCAGAGGAATATCGCTGCTAATATAATATAGATAAGAGATCGAAATAGGTCGCTATTATACACCGCTTTTCTATCGGCTTGGATAAGCGTAACCAACTGTTCACCGTAGTTTTTTTTCAAAAATTCATCGTTTCTACCAATAAAATCGAACATCCCTTTAAAAAGAATTAAGGCAACCCCTAATCCTAAAACGATGAAGAACGATACTTTCAGCGCCTTCAATTTTTCTTCTTTAGCAACCGAAATGCTAAAAATTTCACGAAGAGCCAAGATTGCCAAGATTGGGACGCAAAGTTCGAGGACCACCTGAGCCGAAGAAACTGCACGAAACTTATCATACAGTGGAAAATAATCGATCATAAAATCGGTCAGAACACTAAAATTCTTGCCCCAAGAAAGAAAAAGAGATAAAAGCGTACCACCCAATAACCACCATTTAGATTTTCCCTTAACCAAAAACAGACCGAGAATAAATAGAAAAAAAATGACTGCACCTATGTATGCCGGACCTGAAGTGCCAGGCTGTCCGCCCCAATAGAGCGGTAAAGCGCTTGAAAAACTTAGAGCTTGACTTTTCGAAACACCTTGATCAATCAAGAAATCGTAGCTTTTTGAGTTTTCTCCCAAATCTACTTGGTCATTTTCACCAAACAGACGAGGAACGAAGAGATTCAACGACTCTACAATACCATAACTCCATAAGGTGATATATTCCCGCTCAAGACCCTCTGTTTTCTCTTTGGTCGAACCATCGGGATTTATAGTAAGTTCAGATTTTCCTCTAGTGCTCCAGTCCGCATATTCCTTGGTTGCCATCAAGCTTGTCGCATTGGCTGCGATACCCAATGTCACGGCGACCACTAATATGCCAACGGCAGCAAAATAATTTTTAATCGTTTTATTACGTATGGCATATACCAAGTAGACCACACCCAAAACCAAAACTAGCAACATGAAATAGTAGGTCATCTGATAGTGATTGGCCCTTATTTCCAATGCCATAGCAACCGCTGTCAACAGAAACCCACCGATATATTTTCTGCGAAAGACCAGTATTATCCCACCTAGCAGCATAGGAAGGTAGGCTAACGCATGTGCTTTGGCATTATGGCCAACTCCTAAAATAATAATAAGATAACTAGAAAAACCAAATGCTAATGCGCCCAAAATTGCCAATCGAAAATCAACTTTCATGCAGCATAGCAAAATGTAAAACCCTATGAAATATAAAAAGAGATAATCGGCCGGACGAGGCAGAAATCGAATATATAAATCTAATTTTTTTACGTAGTCGTGTGGGTAATAAGCTCCCAATTGATAAGTCGGCATTCCACCAAATGCGGAGTTTGTCCAATATGGTTCTTCACCTGTGGTTTTCCGAAAATCGACCTGTTCTTTGGCCATTCCGGTAAACTGTACGATATCTGATTGTTCGATGACCTTCCCCTGTAAAACAGGATAGAAATAGGCCAATGCTGCGATAACAAAGAAAACAATAACGAAAAAATGAATGAAAAAAGTCTTGAGTCCTTTTTGCATGGGTTGAATTAGCAAGTTCTAGAGGCAAAACTAATCAATTTCCTCAAAATCGATGTAATCACCGACAGTATTGGAGGAATCGTTTTTTGAAGTGTTTTTTTGAGAAGGCTGTTTATCGATAATTACCTCGCCTACCCGTTGTTCGGTACGCGAATTTTGTTGGGTAAATTCCCCGAATTTTTCCCTAAAATGCTCTTCCGTTTTTTTGGCGGCGTACCCGAAAAGTTTTGGGGCGAACATCTTAACCAGAATTTTCAATCCGTAATAAATAAGAAGAATTACTAGAATTGTCTTTAAAAATACCATAATACTCGGTTAATGATATATCAAAAATACGATTTTAGCGTTGTACTGATAACAGAGAAACGCTAAAATAATGGTAAAACCCATGAAACAACTCCTTCTTTTAATCGCATTTACCCTACCACTAGGTAGTTTCGCCCAATATACAGATGTGATTAATTCAAACAGGCCCGGCCTTTCGGTCAGTGCTTACGCGGTCGGTAAAAATGTTATACAATTGGAAGCGGGATTGTTTTACGAACAAAGCGACCATCAGTTGTTAAACACTGAAAGTGATATTTGGGGTACCGATATTTCCTTGCGTTACGGACTACTTTTTGAAACCTTGGAACTTAACTATGAAGGAAGCTACCAAAACCAAAATATCAACTATCTAAATTTTGATAGTTCCGAAAATCTGACCGATTTCTCTAGAAATCGAATTGGACTCAAATATTTGGTTTATGACCGCTATAAATCTGAAGAACGCAATAAACCCAATTTGTATAGCTGGCGAGCAAACAATGTTTTTCAATTGAAAAATCTAATCCCTTCGGTGTCTATCTATGGTGGTGCAACATTTAATTTAGGGGAGAATCCGTTTTATGTTGGCGACCCCACCGTCTCATATCGCGGTATGATTATAACCCAAAGCAAGATCACGCCACGATTTGTGTTAATCACCAACTTCGCTTATGATCGGATAACTACTGATTTTCCAGAGCTTAGCTACTTAATTTCGTTTTCCCATGCATTTCAAAATCCGAAATGGAGTGCATTTTTAGAGCATCAAGGAATTCAGAGCGACCGATACTCCGATGCTTTATTGCGTGGCGGGGTAGCACACTTATTGAACGAAGATCTGCAAGTTGACTTTAACCTTGGAGCTAGCTTTAAAAACACGCCTTCCCGAATCTTCGTGAGTATGGGCGCATCATACCGTTTCGATTTGCACACTGACAAGGCCGTAGCCATCGATGAGCAAGACCCAAATGGCAATGGTGGTGCTATTGAAAAAAATGCGATGAAGAAAAAGAAACGTGGAAATAAAAATGGTTCCGGTGCAGAAGATATTGATTTAGGCCCTTCAAAAAAGGAGTTGAAAAAAATGCGTAAGGCAGAGAAAAAGAACACACAAAATAAGCGGTCAGGTACCAGTGGCGAAATTGAATTTTAAAGAATTCAAAACTTGAACTTCCCGCGTGCCGAAAATAAACCTGGAATACCATAAAATCCGGGTTTTACATCATTTTACATAGTTTCATGCTTTAGCTCAAAGTTAATTTGGGAATTGAAGTCATATACTACTCCACGTACCATAAAAAGTCTTGGGGACGATGGTAAGCCAATAATTTTACTATTTTCTAATTCCGCCGCGATTCCACCAAAAGAATACAATTTTTTTGTAACGTAATATGTATTAGTTAACTCGAATCGAGAAACATTAGCCAACATATACGTATCATAAAACCCTTGTAATTCTGCTTCGAATTTTTCGAAAATCTCAAAGGCAGCTGAAAAATTATAATGAGTCTCTCCATTACTAAAAACAGGATAAGAAAATTCCGATACTGATTATGGGGAAGCAGATTTTTCAGTAATATCCTCTTTAGATAGCTGATTTTGTGCGCAAACCTTTGTAATTAGCAACGTTGCAATAAGAAAACAGCATAGCTTATTCATGTTTTAAAAATTCAAAGGGAATAAAGCGTTCATCAAAGTAGTATTTAAAGTTAACTTTTTCCAGTGCAAATACTCACAAAAATATTTGAAATTGAATCTTAGGTCGGTTTGTTAACTTGATATATTTTCATTATTTCATCATTAGTTTTTTTCCCTTCCCCAATAATACCTAATATTGAGCCTATAAAATTCACCCTATGATTTCCCTTAAGGAAGCTTCATCAAAATCTGATATAAAAAAGTTCGTAAAGTTTCCGTTTGACCTTTATAAGGGCTCGCCCTATTGGGTTCCACCATTGATTGCGGATGAGATAGATACCTTTGATAAAGATAAAAACCCCGCTTTTAAAAGCGCTCGAATGTGGCTTTTTCTAGCCTATAAAGAGGATACTTTGGTTGGCCGAGTGGCCGCAATTATCAATACACTCGAAGTCGAAAAACAAAACGTCAAGAAAATGCGCTTTGGTTGGTGCGACTTCGTAGATGATATTGAAGTTTCAAAAGCGCTTATTGAAAAAGTAAAAGATATCGGGCGAAATGAGCAGATGGACCATATCGAGGGACCAATAGGCTTTTCGAATCTTGATAAGGTCGGTGTCTTGACCGAGGGTTTTGAAAGTTTGGGAACAATGGTCACATGGTATAATCACCCCTATTATCAGTCACATTATGAAAAAATGGGACTTCGCGTGGAGAAAGAATATGTAGAGAATACAATGCCTACACAAAGTGCTGATCCAGCATTTTTTGTGCGTATCAATAAACTCGTTAAAAAACGGTATTCCCTACGAGAGGTCAATGTCAAAAACAAAGCGGAGCTGTTACAATACGTCGACCCCATGTTTGACCTGCTTGACCTTACCTACGCCCAACTAGCATCTTATGCACCCATTTCAAATGAACAGAGAGAATACATTAAAAACCGCTTTCTCAGTTTTGTAGACCCTGAATTTATAAAGTTTGTTGTTGATAAAGACGATAGATTAGTCGCCTTTGCCGTGGTATTGCCTTCTTTTGCTGAGGCTCTTCAAAAAGCTAAGGGCAGCCTTTTTCCGTTTGGATGGTATCATTTATTTAAGGCCCGAAAAAATTGTACGCGTGCCATTTTCTATTTAATCGGAGTACATCCCGAATACCAGAACAAGGGCGTAACCGCCATCATCTTCAATCAATACTATAAGACGTTTAATAAAAGGGGCATTACTACAGGTATTCGGACCCCGGAGCTTAGTGATAATACGGCGGCAAGACAAATTTGGAAGCATGTTCAACCAACGGTCCACAAAAGAAGGTGTACCTACCGATTAGACATTCCGTGAAACAATTTCAAATGGCTGGCAATGGACTAATTATAGAATGGCAAATTCCGCCTTTTAATGAAGGTTAGGTATTCTTAATTCTCGTCAGATGGGAAACCGTAAATGAGCCACTCTTACATCCCTATAAAACACAAATTTATAGGGATTTCAGATAATTAAAATGTTTCATACAACAGAGATATACCTACTCTCCCATTGCAGCGGCAACGGCGGCAGATAATTTCTTGTATACGCCATTCTCTAGTCTATCTCGAATCGCTGAGAATGCCACCAGGGTGTCTTCAATATCTTGAAGTGTATGAGTTGCGGTTGGAATCATACGAAGTAAAATCAATCCCTTAGGAATTACTGGATAAACCACTATTGAACAGAATATTCCGTGATTTTCACGTAAATCTTTTACCAAGGCCATAGCCTCTGGAATACTTCCATTTAAATATACGGGCGTTACACATGAATTTGTATCGCCAATATCAAAACCTCGGTCTTTGAGACCATTTTGAAGGGCATCTACATTCTCCCAAAGCTTCGCCTTTAGCTCTGGTTGGGTTCGAAGCATATCCAATCGCTTAAGGGCTCCCTTAACATAGATCATCGGTAGCGATTTAGCGAACATTTGCGAACGTAGGTTATATTTTAAATAGTCAATAATCCCCTTATCCGCGGCCAGAAAAGCGCCAATACTGGCCATAGATTTGGCAAAAGTGGCAAAATAGACATCAATTCCATCTTGAACACCTTGCTCCTCACCTGCTCCAGCACCTGTTTTACCCAAAGTCCCAAAACCATGCGCATCATCGACCAACAATCGAAATGTAAATTTCTCTTTAAGTGCAATGATTTCCTTTAGCTTACCCTGTTCGCCACGCATACCAAATACACCTTCGGAAATCACTAAAATTCCACCACCGGTCTGCTCGGCCATTTTTGTAGCGCGCTCCAAATTCTTTTCAAGGCTGTCCATATCATTATGAACAAAAGTAAATCGTTTGCCCATGTGTAAGCGTACACCATCAATAATACAGGCATGGGAGTCCACATCATAGACTATAATATCATCTTTAGAAACTAGGGCGTCAATTGCAGAAAGAATGCCCTGATAGCCAAAATTCAAAAGGTAAGCGGACTCCTTATTAACAAACTCCGCCAATTCGTCCTGTAATTGTTCGTGAAAATCAGTGTGGCCGCTCATCATACGTGCGCCCATCGGGTAAGCGGAACCATATTCGGCCGCTACCTCTCCATCAATTTTTTTTATTTCTGGCAAGTTCGCCAGACCTAGGTAATCATTGATACTCCAGGTAATCACTTCTTTTCCCTGAAACATCATTCTATTCGAAATCGGGCCTTCTAGTTTCGGGAAAACAAAATAACCTTCGGCCTGTGATGCCCATTTACCCAACGGGCCTTTATTTTCGAGTATTCTATCAAAAAGATCCTGCATTGATTTTCACTTAAGGTTCATTTGCAAAAGTAAGGGTTTAAAGGGAATATTTAGGAAAATATTTATCCCCAAAAAAAGGCAATAGTGTTGATAACCATTGCCTTTTAAAAACTTGATATATATTTAATTATCCCTTTACGTATTGAATTTCTTGGGTCTCATCAACTTTATCGGTATCGAGAAAGCCTTGGTCTTCCATCCACTGGTCACTATAGATTTTGCTCATGTAACGAGAACCATGATCGGGGAAGATAACTACTACATTATCGTCAGCTCCGAATTCGCCCCGCTCGTTCAATTGTTTTATGGCCTGCATAACTGCACCACTGGTATACCCTGCGAAAATTCCCTCTGTATTCGATATTTCGCGTGCCGTATGTGCACTTTCGGAATCGGTAACCTTTATAAACTCATCAATAAGGTCGAAATTTGTTGCCCCGGGAATAAGGTTTTTTCCTAGCCCCTCAATACGGTACGGATAAACTTCCTTGGCATCGAACTTTCGGGTTTCATGATATTTCTTCAAAACGGAGCCATACGCGTCAACACCGATAACCTTAACGTTCGGGTTTTGCTCCTTTAAATATTTTGCAGTTCCGGAAATTGTTCCACCGGTTCCACTACAAGCTACCAGATGGGTAATATAACCGTTTGTCTGTTTCCAAATCTCTGGCCCGGTGCTCATATAATGGGCATCAATGTTCAGTTCGTTAAAATACTGGTTGATGTAAATGGAACCTTTAGTTTCCTTATGCAGCCGTTTTGCTACCTCGTAATACGATCTTGGGTCATCGGCACTAACATGGGCTGGACAAACATAAACCGTAGCGCCCATCGAACGAAGCATATCAATTTTGTCTTTCGACGATTTTGAACTTACCGCAAGAATACAGTCATAACCTTTAATGATACTAACCATTGCAATACTGAAGCCTGTATTGCCCGAAGTCGTCTCTATAATAGTACTGCCTTCGGTCAAAATGCCCTTGCGCTCGGCTTCTTCTATAATATGGATGGCAATTCGGTCTTTTGACGAATGCCCAGGATTGAATGATTCTACTTTGGCGAAAAAGTTACCGGTAAATCCTGCTGTGATTTTATTAAGTCTAACTAGGGGAGTATTTCCTATAAGTTCTAGGACGTTGTTATAAGCATTTATCTTATGTGCCATACAAAATGTCTGGTTTTGGAAATCCCAAGGTACTAAAAAGGTAAAAGAGGATTTACCATTTGTTAACGCAAAATTACTAATAATTTTGGAAAGCCTTGTTTTGAAACTCAAAAAAGAGAATTTCAGTAGGTTTTCCTATGGTATAGGCAAAAAATTCAATTAGTGTAAAATTATATCCTTCCCGCTATTTAAGGACTGATAAAACTTCATCACCCAATAGGTCGTGCGAACCAAGTCTATGTGTTAAGACCGAATAGCGGACCTAATAAAGATTAGACCTTTACGGGTCTACACTTATACGAGCATGCTAAATTAGCACTGGTATTTCAAAAAAATAAGAATTATTTAAGCACCCTTAATCTAACATCGTAAAGTGTCCCTAATTTATAAAATGAATCACTAATCAATTCGAGACATTTATATCTTGCCTTCCAAATCCAATAAAAAAGCATATTCCTTTGCCACTTCCTTCAACGCCTCAAAACGACCGGAAGCACCACCGTGCCCCGCTTCCATGTTAATGTCGAAGAGTAGCTGGTGATTATCGGTTTTGACCTCCCGTAATTTGGCAACCCATTTGGCAGGTTCAAAGTATTGCACCTGTGAATCATGCAGCCCTGTGGTTACCAACATATTAGGATACGCATGCGCTTTTACCTGATCGTAAGGGGAGTATGATTTCATATAGTCATAAAATTCCTTTTCGTTCGGATTGCCCCACTCATCGTATTCCCCAGTAGTCAACGGAATCGAGTCATCTAACATCGTGGTGATGACATCAACGAAAGGTACCGCAGCGATAACACCATTATACAGTTCGGGCGCCATGTTTACCACCGCACCCATCAAAAGGCCACCTGCAGAACCGCCCATAGCATACAGATGGTCAGCACTCGTATAGTTTTCTGAAATAAGATATTTTGAACAATCAATGAAATCGTTGAATGTATTCTTCTTTTTTAATAATTTACCATCCTCATACCAAGGTCTACCTAGGTATTGCCCCCCGCGAATATGGGCCAAGACATAAACAAATTCCCTATCTAAAAGGCTCAAGCGTACGGTAGAAAAATAGGGGTCTATAGTCGCGCCATAAGAACCGTAAGCATATTGAAGTACGGGCGTATCCTTGTTCAATGTCGTGTTCTTGTGATAAACGACGGACATTGGGACTTTTACGCCGTCACGTGCGGTAGCCCAAATACGTTTTTCCACATAATTTTCCTTATCAAACTTCCCCCCAAGAACTTCTTGCTCTTTCTTTACTTCCTTTTCCTTTGTACGCATGTTGAAGTCAACGACAGAACTGGGCGTAGTCATTGAATTAAATCCATAGCGAAGTATTTCGGTGTCAAAATCCGGATTACGACTTATGCCTGCGGTATAGGTCTCACTTTCAAATGGTAGGTAGTAACTATCGGTACCATCCCATCGCACAATTTTAATCTTGTTCAAACCGTTCTCACGTTCCGAGAGTACATAATAGTCCTTGAAAATATCAATATCCTCTAGTAACACTTCCTTTCTATGCGGAATAAACTCTTCCCAGTTCTCGGAAGCGGTATCCTCCTCCCCGACTTTCATTAGCTTGAAATTAGTCGCTCCATCTTTATTGGTCAATACGTAAAAGTGATCATCATAATGGGATATACTATACTCTAGACCTCTTTTTCTCGGTGAGAACATTTTGAACACACCGTCAGGTTGATCGGCGCGAAGCACTTGAAATTCGGAAGTCAACGTACTGAACGAACCGATTACTATATATTTTTTGGACTTTGTTCTGTAAACAAAAGTATTATAGGTGTCATCATCCTCCTGAAAAATAAGTACATCATTCTCTGCAGGGGTACCCAAGATATGCTTATATATCTTATCGGAACGCAGGGTAACGGGATCTTTTTTGGTATAAAATAAGGTCTTGTTGTCATCTGCCCATACGGAGCCACCTGTAGTATTCTCTATCCTATCAGGATATACCTCACCTGTCTTCAAATTTTTGATTTGAATATGATATAGCCTTCGTGAAATAGTATCCACACCAAAAGCGGCCATGGTATTATCTGGACTTACAGCAATTCCGCCTACACTAAAGTAATCGTGTCCTTCGGCCATATCATTGCCGTTGAACATGATTTCTTCCTTAGCCTCCAAAGTTTCCTCTTTACGGGAATAGATGGGATATTCCTTTCCGGTTTCGTATCGGGTTATATACCAATAGCCTTCCTGTTTATAAGGTACGGATTCATCATCTTCCTTGATTCGGGATTTCATTTCCGAGAAGAGGGAATCCTGAAAGGTTTTTGTATGTGCGGTCAAGGTATTGTAATACGCGTTCTCCGCATTTAAGTGGGATATAACCTCTGGATCTTCCCTGTCTTTCATCCAATAGTAATCATCGACTCTGACATCGCCGTGCTTTTCCAATTTCTCAGGATTTTTCTTGGCAACGGGTGCAGTAATTGCTTTCATAGATTTTTCTTGGCTATAGCTTGTAAGCGCAAATGTAAGGCATAGAATAAAAAGGATTTCTTTTTTCATCTCAGGTTTCTTTTCTACCGTAAAGCCTAAATCGATCAGCTTTATTTCATCACAAAGTAGTAAATTTGAACTTATAATTTCTAAAAAAAGAATAGATGTTTGGAGATATGATGGGTATGATGGGCAAACTTAAAGCTGCCCAAGAAAAGGTTGCCGCCACCAAAAAGCGGATGGATACGGTGCTACTAGATGAAAGCTCTGCTGAAAACTTAGTAAAAGTAACTATAACCGCAAATCGACAGATTAAGGAAATCAAGATTGACGATAGTCTTTTAGAGGATAAAGAACAGTTAGAAGATTATCTGATTTTAACCCTTAATAAAGCTATTGAGAAAGCAACCCAAATCAACGAAACCGAGCTGGCCGCGGTAGCCAAGGAAGGTATGCCGGATATTCCAGGTATGGAAGGGCTTTTTGGTAAATAGGTGTAGCTTTATCTAGTGAAAATTATTTTCTAGTATAGTCTTATATACCGTTTAAACGATAGTTTTTATCTATAGTTTGTCTATTTTTACGGGTTTAAACCTATACCTAATGACGATTACACAACTTCAATATGTACTTGCGGTAGCCGAATATAAAAACTTCACGTTGGCGGCCGAGAAAAGTTTTGTTACGCAACCGACGCTTAGTATGCAGGTACAAAAGCTTGAAGATGAACTTGATATTCTGATTTTTGATCGAGGAAAAAAACCGATCGGCATCACGGATGTTGGCGAAAAGATTGTCGCACAGGCACAGAATATTATCAATGAGGCCAATCGAATTAAAGACGTAGTAGACCAGGAAAAGGGATTTATCGGTGGTGATTTCAAACTCGGAATCATTCCAACGGTAATGCCTACGTTATTGCCTATGTTCTTGAAATCCTTTATTGTCAAATATCCGAAAGTAAATCTGATAATAAAGGAACAGAATACGGATAATCTCATTCGTAATCTTCAGGAAGGGCATTTGGATGCTGCCATCGCCGCAACCCCATTGGAAACCGAATTCATTAAAGAGCGCCCACTGTATTACGAGCCATTTGTCGGTTATGTTCCCAATAACCACCGATTGGCAAAAACGGAGAAAATTACTCCCACCGATTTAGATATCAATGATATTCTGCTATTGCAAGACGGTCATTGCTTTCGCGATGGAATCATTAATCTTTGTAAAGCGCCCCGGAATTTTGATAATCAGAATTTCAGTTTGCAAAGCGGTAGTTTCGAAACCTTGGTAAATCTGGCAGACGAAGGTTTGGGGATGACCCTATTACCGTATCTGAACACGCTTGAACTTGATGCTAAACGAAAAGAAAATCTGAGGTATTTTGAAAACCCTTCGCCAGCTCGGGAAATCAGCTTAATTTATCACAAAAGTGAGCTCAAAATACAGATAACGCAAGCATTAAAAGATGTAATATCGGCGGTCGTTAGGGGTGCTATTGCTTTTCAAGACGTGAAAATCATCAGTCCATTAAGTAAGAAATAAAAAAAAACCTTCCGAAAGTCGGAAGGCAATATATTAAGCCTTTATATAAATGAGGCTTTGTTTAAGTTCTGGCTTATCGGTTATAAATTGATAAAGCCAATCTTTAAGCTCTTCGATTTCTTCAGGCATTAATCTTGATATCGCCTTTTCTAACTCCTTACAAAATAGTTTTAAATCGAAACTAACCTTTTTGAGAACCATTTTTGAGTACTCAAGCATACTATAAGTCATATTGAGATTGTTTAAGTAATTAGTTGTTTCAACGTTGTTATTGTCTATAAAGCTAAACAACAAATACCTATTTATTGTATATGTAGCTAGTTAAAAATTCGCCAAAGTCTTGTTAAACACTATTTTCCGAGACGGCTAGAAATATAAAATTGGCACTTGACATCTAAATCACCAATGTTTCAATCTATTAAAAAAACAGCTAAAAATATCTATCAGTAAATGCAATCGGAAGCTTTTTACTACTTTTAAACTTGTAGGAATACCCCAATGAACTCAATCCAATCAAGAAATTGAAACCATATTCATAATGACGAACAAATTACTTTTAATCAGTGTACTCGGTTTTTTTTTGATAGGATGTGCATCGTCCAAAAAAAAGTTGTCACGTAGTACAAAGATTAGCCTATCATCCTCTTTTCATGACAACCAATTTACAGGATTTCTAATTTTCGATGGTGATGCTAACGATACCCTGTACAAATACAATAGCCAAAAGTATTTTACACCGGCTAGCAATACCAAAATCTTTACCTTATACACGGCCCTACAATTTCTGCCCAAAAACATTCCGTCATTAAAATATCTTGTTCAAAATGATACGCTGTATGTCGAGGGCACCGGAGACCCATCTTTTTTACATCCATTCCTAAAAGATAGTTCCGCACTCAACTTCATGCGTGGCTATACAAATATCGCCGTGCATCTCAATAATTTTAAGGAAGAAGTATTTGGCCCAGGCTGGTCATGGGGTGATTACCAATATTACTATCAGCCTGAAAAAAGTTCGTTGCCGTTGTACGGTAATGTGGTGACGCTATCAAATTCCGATGGGGTCAATGCAGTCCCTTCCTATTTTCAGGATAAGGTGGTTGCAATAGATTATGCCAAACAACGAGAATCGGAGAAAAATATTTTTTACTTTTCGGACTCTAGAAAAGATACGGTAGAGATTCCCTATAAAACAGATTCTACTTTAACAAGACTTCTTCTGGAAGAAGTTCTGGAAAAGCCTATTAGAATAACCGACCGAATGCCTGCCGGAAAAAAGAAAGTTTTAGGTGGTCTGCCCTCCGATACGCTATATAGACGTATGATGCATGAAAGTGATAATATGATAGCGGAACAACTTTTGATTCTGGCCTCTTCCACCATTTCCGATACCCTCAGCAGTGAGAGGGTTCGCGATTCCGTTTTAAAAAATCAATTGTCTGACCTCAAACAACCACCTCGCTGGGTAGATGGATCAGGACTTTCGAGGTATAATCTTTTCACTCCAGAATCTATCGTTCACGTCTTACACAGATTGTATAGGGAAATTCCGAAGGAGCGTCTTTTCTCCCTATTTCCCGCGGGCGGGGTATCGGGAACACTGGAAAATTGGTATCCTGGTCAAGGCCAACCTTACATCTTCGCGAAGTCCGGAAGTTTAAGCAACAACTATTGTCTTAGTGGCTATCTAATTACAAAGTCAGGAAAGACACTGATTTTCAGCTTTATGAACAACCATTTTCGGAATCCAACCTCTGAAGTGAAAAAAATGATGCAACATATTTTTGAGGAGATAAGGGAAAATTATTGATGTTCGCTGAGCAATCTACCCTTTTAAATTTTATAGAACTGCATTCAGGTGCACAGTTCGAATAATCTACGTACACCATTGAAGTAGTACCAAATGAGCAATTGTAATTTCATTTCAACTCCGGATTCCCGGAAATACATTAGGTAATGTAAAATGTGTTCTAGGTAAGGATTTTACTTATGTGTGCATACTGCAATAGTAAAATTGTTTTAACATCCTTAATTTCTCCCCTACCTATCATCGTAAAGGCCTTTTCAAAATCAAATTCCAAGACTTCGATATTCTCTGTCTCGTCATCAATACCCCCGCCATCACTTACTCGCATGTTTTCATCATAAGCACCAATAAAGAAGTGCATAATTTCAGTGACAGCGCCCGGTGAAGTATAGCCTTCCATTACTTTTTCTACGGTATGAATTCGATAACCCGTTTCCTCCTCGGCTTCCTTTTTAATACATTTTTCAGGTTTATCACCATCGAGCAGTCCGGCACAGACTTCGATTAACATTCCGTTTTTGTTACCATTTGTATAGGTCGGCATGCGGAATTGTTGGGTAAGAATTACGGTTCGCTTCTTTTTATTATAGAGCAAAATACAAGCCCCATTGCCACGATCATAGCTTTCACGCTGCTGATTTTCCCAAGACCCATCTTCTTTTTGATACTCGTACGTGTATTTATTAAGCGTGTACCAATTGTCTGAAAGAACCTCTTTTTTAATATTTTTAATAGTGCCGTTTTTCAAGGAATACGTTTTTGATTGCTAATAGAAATCCCCCTTAGTGGATTAACCGATTTCGTTTTGATGTAATGTTCTTTGGATGATATCACTAAGTAAAAATAATCTATTTATCCATTTTTAAAACGCGATATTATGTATTTAGATGTGCCTTTTTCGTTTTATAGTGTTATGGAAAACACTCATTAATTTAGCTATCTACTTTAAATGAAAGAAAAGGAATTATCGAAATTGACAGATCAAGAAGTATTGAAAAAGCCAAAAAAAATCAAATATTCTTCCTTGATAAACGCACTATGTATTGGATTTTTAATAGGAATTGTAATCTATAGCGCCGCTAACAACAGTTTAGGATTTATGACATAGATTCCTCTATCTTTTGCTTTTCTATTATTTAAAAATTCAAAAGGCAAAAAGTTTTAAAGCAGTAGATGAAAGTACGGAATTTGACTTAGACAGGAATAAGTAAGCTTAGACCACTATTATAAGCCTCTTTTTCATTTACGAAACAAACGAAACCGGATGCTATCCGTTCTTGCTATTTCATTTCTAATAATTTAAACGCTAAATGTAAAATGTGGAAACCTAGCAAAAAAGCAAAATGACAATATAAATAGGAAGCTATAGACATAATGTAGACTTAGCTTTTCAAAATAACCTCCATGCAGTAGACATCATGAAAGTATTTTTTTGGACCCTCTATTCTATAGATTTCAATACAAAGAATTACGCTGAAACATCAGCATTGTAATTGATATTACCATATGCTTATTGAATGATTATTTAATGCTTGTCGAATTAGGTAAAAAAAGTAGGTAATTCTAATCAGTTAAAATTCAGCTCCCTTCGCAACATTAGTTAACCTCCTTTTACATATATAAATTTTAAAAACAAAACTTTCTGATAGCAAGTACCATCTCGCTAATATGTAAAAAACTTCCCTCTTATTTTGAGAATATCTAGAATAAGTCTGCGCAAATTTTTCTTATCGTATTTTCACTACCAATACCTTTGATGGAATTGCTTTTGAACAGCCGATTGACTATTTTTCGTCCGCTGTTTCAAAACGCTTAAAATGCAGTATCGACACACCTTAGGAAATTTTGCCTACACCTTTCCGAATCTCAAAACGGTATTGGCAAAGGCTACCGCTGAAAAATCAGGTGACGTATTAGCAGGTATAGCGGCAGACAATGAGAAAGAACGCATTGCCGCAAAATATGTGCTTGCCGATTTGCCCTTATCCCAATTTTTGGAAGAAATGGTAATTCCATATGAAATGGATGCTGTTACCCGTCTGATTATGGACAATTGGGACGCCAAAGCATTTGAATCCATCGGCCATCATACCTTGGGCAGTTTCAGGGATTGGCTGCTTGCTTACGAGACCTCTAACGAAGAGATTAAACGTATTCGCGACGGCCTAACCCCGGAAATGATTGCCGGTCTTTGTAAATTGATGACCAATCAAGACCTTATTCTAATTGCCTCGAAAATTCAAACGATTACCGGTTTTCGGAATACTCAAGGACTAAAAGGACATTTTTCCACTAGGTTACAACCCAATAATGCCAAAGACGATGCACAGGGGATTATGGCAAGTACCTTAGACGGACTCATGTACGGTGCTGGAGATGCCGTAATCGGTATCAACCCCGTGTCCGACAACCAGCAAACGACGCGTACCCTTTTAGAGATGTTGAACGAACTAAGGGCCAGATTCGAAATTCCTACGCAAACCTGTGTACTTTCCCATATTACCACCACGATAGCCTTGATCAATGACGGAGCACCGGTAGATCTGATTTTCCAATCCATCGGAGGTACCGAAAGCACCAATAAAAGCTTTGGCGTTGACGAAGCAATATTGGACGAAGCTTTTCAGGCCGGAACGGAACTCGATCGAGGAACGGTAGGAAAGAACTTTATGTATTTTGAAACAGGCCAAGGAAGTGCGCATTCCGCAAACGCCCATCATGGTGTAGATCAGCAGACTTGTGAAGTAAGAGCCTACGCACTCGCCAAACAATACAAGCCACTACTGGTTAATTCGGTTGTAGGCTTTATCGGTCCTGAATATCTCTACGATGGCCGTCAAATCATACGGGCAGGCCTCGAAGATCATTTTTGCGGAAAACTCATGGGCCTTCCAATGGGCTGCGATATCTGCTATACCAACCATGCCAACGCCGATCAAGATGATATGGACAATTTACTTTCTCTACTCGGTCTTGCCGGTTGTAATTTCATAATGGGCGTACCTGGCGCAGATGATGTCATGCTGCACTATCAAAGTACTTCGTTTCACGATCAACTATACATTCGTCAGCTTTTAGGGCTTAAACATGCACCTGAATTTGAAGATTGGTTACGGAAAATACATTTAATGGATGCTAATGGTCGTATGGTGGAATCCAAGAAGGGATTTAAATTACTGCAATCATGACCAAAAATTCCGCTTGGGAAAATTACCGATCGCTTACTAACGCCCGTATTGCTTTAGGAAGGGCGGGTGGTAGCCTTACCACTAGCGAAATGTTATCCTTTCGATCAGATCATGCCCTGGCTAAGGATGCGGTTTGGACCGATTTGAACATTGAAGATCTTAAAGAACAATTAGAAAGTATAGGATGCTCTACCCTATCCTTACAAAGCAAAGCCAATAATCGGGAAGTATTTATACAGCGGCCAGATTTAGGGCGAGTACTAAATCAATCGTCAATCGATTTACTGAATGCAAACAAAAAGCAGTACGACATTAGTATTTCAATAGCGGATGGATTATCCGCAATGGCCATTCAAAAACATGCGATTAATTTCCTTGAAAGTCTCTTGCCCAAATTATCCAGCTTTAATCTTGCCCCTATAAGCATCATAAATCAAGGTCGGGTAGCCATTAGCGATTCCGTGGGACAACTATTAAAGAGTAAAATTGCTATAATTTTGATCGGAGAACGCCCTGGCCTCACATCTCCTTACAGCATGGGAATTTATTTTACCTATGGACCAAAAATCGGGAATACGGACGAAAAAAGAAATTGTATTTCCAATATCAGAAAAGAAGGGCTTAGCTATGAATATGCTGCCCAAAAGCTGGTTTTTTTACTTACGGAGTCCCTACGAAACAAACTTTCGGGGGTTGATTTGAAGGATACTTTTGATAACCGACTTCTAAAAGATGAATCAACAGAAAACTGAATTAAAAAAAACACTGGGCCCATTCATGCTATGGGGTTTGGGCGTCGGATATGTAATTTCCGGAATGTATTTTGGATGGAACCTAGGCTTGGCGCAGGGCGGCACTCTGGGTCTTGCGGTCGCTACCTTTTTTATCATTATCATGTACGTAACGTTCACCTTTAGCTATACCGAAATGGCCTGTGCCATTCCCAAAGCCGGTGGTGCCTTCGATTACTCCCGTATCGGATTGGGAAAACACTGGGGCTATTTGGCCGGTATGGCCCAAAGTATCGAGTTTATTTTTGCCCCGCCAGCCATCGCCGCTGCCATTGGCGCCTATTTAAACGCCTTTCTTCCGGAAGTCGATGTGCTTACCATAGCCATCGTCGCCTATGTGATTTTTACCGGACTCAATGTGGTAGGCGTAAAATCAGCGGCCTATTTTGAATTGTTCGTAACCATTCTGGCCGTAGTGGAACTTTTGATTTTTTCAGGCGTCAGTTATACGGATTTTGAATTTGTTAATCTAACCAAGAATGCATTGCCCAATGGATGGGGCGGTGCTTTTGCGGCCATTCCGTTCGCGATTTGGTTCTTTTTAGCCATCGAAGGGGTAGCCAATGTTGCAGAAGAGGCAAAAAACCCGCAACGTTCGATTTTAATAGGTTTTGGTTCCGCCATTTTTACCCTAGTGCTACTATGCTTACTGACCTTTACTTCCGCGATTGGTGTAGACGGTTGGGAATCTATCGTATACGCTAGCCCAGGAGCAGAACCTTCAGATTCTCCCCTACCTCTGGCATTATCCCATGTTGTGGGGGATAATAACACCTTATATCATCTCTTGATTACTATTGGCCTATTTGGCCTTATAGCTTCCTTTAATGGAATTATTTTGGCCGCTGGACGTTCAACCTTGGAATTAGGTCGTGAGCGGTACGTTCCGCCCATCGTTGGAATAGTCAACGCCAAGACTAAAACACCAATAAACGCACTAGTAGTCAATATGTTGATTGGTATTATTGCCTTGATGACGGGGAAAACCGGAGAAATTATTACCATTGCCTGTTTTGGCGCCTTGACCCTCTATATTGTTTCGATGGTTGCCTTCTTTGCATTGCGCAAAAATCATAATGATATTGAGCGACCTTTTTTAGTACCTATGTATCCCTATTTCCCAACGATTGCATTGGTCATAGCGGTTATAGCCATGGTGGCCATGAGTATCTATAACATACAATTGATGTTTATTTACTGGGGTATTGTACTATTAGGATACCTCGTTTTTCGTTGGTATCAGGGTTGAGCAACTATAAAAATTGATAGATACACTAAGAATACGCACGAATACTTTATAAGAATTTAGCCATGCGCTTTTACAAATTATAAACTACCATACTTAGCATTAAATATTTTGGAACCCTAAACTCAAAAGTATCATCCAATGAAAAAAATCCTATTCCTAACAACACTACTATTTCTTACGAACGCCATAGTATACTCTCAATCGAAACCCTTACCCCGCATTGCCATTGCAGGGCTTGGCATCGAATCGAGCACATTTTCACCTGCCCAAACCAATGAAGAGGCCTTCCACGCCAAAATTGGGGATTCTATATTTCAACGATATCCCTTTATGGCATCCGGTTCCAGTGAAAGAAATCGAGCGGAATGGGTGCCGATTTTAGTGGGGAAAGCACTGCCGGGAGGTATCGTAACTCGTGAAGCCTATGAATCGCTCACTACTAAAATTTTGAAAATGCTGGAGAACGAGGGTCCGTATGAAGGCCTATTCTATGACATTCACGGTGCTATGAGTGTAGTAGGAGTTGATGACCCGGAGGGAGACCTGCTAGAGCGCATTAGGGAAGTCGTTGGCACCGAAACACTAATATCTACTTCGATGGATTTGCACGGTAATGTATCCGAACGTTTGGCGCAACACTCAGATCTTATTACCTGCTATCGCATGGCGCCACACGAAGACGCTATCGAGTCAAAACAGCGAGCCGTCAACAATCTGTTAGATCGGCTCGAAAGCGGAAAAGGCAAACCAAAGTACAAGGCATATGTGTCCGTACCCATTCTACTACCAGGCGAAATGACTAGTACGCGTATCGAACCCGGAAAAAGTCTGTATGCCAAAGTGCCTAAGGTGGCCGACCAAGAAGGTGTCATCGATGCGGCTATTTGGATAGGTTATGCATGGGCCGATGAGCCTCGTAACCACGCGGTCGTCATGGTCACCGGAGATGACGAGGAAAAGGTTAAAGAAGGCGCGGAATCATTGGCACAAAGCTTTTGGGACGTTCGAAACGAATTTGAGTTCGTCGCTCCCGTGGCTCCGCTTGAAGAAAGTTTAAAAAAAGCACTTGCCAGCGATAAGAAACCGTTTATGATTAGCGATATGGGTGACAATCCGACCGCGGGCGGTGCGGGTGATGTAACCTGGACTTTGGAAAAAATTCTAGAAATGCCGGAATTTAAGATAGAAGACGGTAAAACACTTATTTATGCTTCCCTTCCAGGGCCGAAACTTATCGAAGAGGCCATAAAAGTTGGGGTTGGTGGAACAGTTGATGCTTATGTCGGTGCCAGCGTAGATGACCGTTTCGCACCACCGATTAAATTGGCAGGTACGGTTACCGCTATCAAACAGGGTGATGTCGACGCTGAAACGGAAGTTGTGGTCAAGGTCGGAACCGTCTCTGTAATAGTCACCAAAAAACGAAAACCCTATCACCTTAAACAAGATTTTACCGATTTAGGACTGAATCCGCTTGAAACCGATATTGTGGTAGTCAAAATTGGCTATCTCGTTCCAGAGCTATACGACATGCGCGCTGATTGGATTATGGCATTGACCCCAGGTGGGGTTGACCAAGATTTGCAGAGGCTTGGCTACAAACGTATTGAAAGACCCATGTTTCCTTTGGATAAAGATATGAAGCAACCCGATCTCAGTGCCAAACTAATCATGGCTTCCGATAAACTTTAAGAATTAATCGCTAACAGGGTCCTTTCCATATCAATTCGAGACAGGGGCTTGTTATAATGACCTAATATGGCTTTGTGGGCTTCTGCCTGTTGACGGTCTTTGCTGTTTGAAAAAGCGGATAGCACGTAAACATCCGACTTTTTATTAATCCCTGAAATTTCGGAGAGTTTTTCCAGGAATTGCCAACCATTCATTCCTGGCATGATCAAATCCAAAAAGATAATGTCGGGTAGTTCTCGATTTTGAGCCGCTTTTTCCCGATAGTAATGCAAGGCAGTTTCTGCCGTATCAAAATCTTGGACCTTTGCATTTCGATTAGACTGCTCTATACAATAATGCGTTGCGAATAATGATACCATATCATCATCGATGATCCATATAACTAATGGTGAATCAATACCTTGTTCTGTCAATGTTGGTGGTTAATGGTTAGTTAGGTTACCCATTCAAAATGGAAGATTTCATATCATATCTATTCAATTAACGTTTGAATTTTTATTTAATTGTATTAGACTGTAACCGCCTTATTCAAATACCGACGAAAAGGAAGAATCTCTTGGTAAACCGCGATAACTTTATCTTGAAAGTCATCTTTCATTACCTCCTTTTGCGTTACGGGATGCGTCACTGCGAAACTCTTGTGATTCAAAAGTTCAATGTGCTTATGGTCGGAAGAATAACCCTTGGGCGATGTTTTTAAGGGGTCATCGTCAATAAGGCCTCCAAACATATCCTTGAAGGATTTTTTGTTAAGTATTTTTTGGAATTCATCACCGTTATAATCGATAGCATCACGAACGCTTTTCAACACTTTGGTACCCGGATGCCAATACCCCCCACCCAAGAAAGATTCAGTAGTACCTATATGGATGTAGAAGTCCCCTGATTTATTCGGATTATCAAGACCGGCCCCAAAATGATTTTTATAGGTAGGTTTGTTGGGGTGGTACATTAAATTATTATTAATGCGATTGAGCGCCTTCTTACCAGGTTTCTGTGTAAAATTCTTATCGATTTTCTGCAGCTTACCACTTAATTCTTCGATCCAGGACGCAAACCAATCGCGGTTTTCGTGATATCTTTTCCGGTTTTCATCCATCCAATCTTTAGAATTGTGCTTTTCAAGATCACGAAGAAAATCATATAATGTACTAAAGCTCATTGGTAAAGAAATTTTTAAATGCTAATTATTACGAGCAGTTAATCAATTTTTGCACATCGATTAAAACCGATTATCGCCACCTAATAAATCCCCGAGTCCTCCCAAGACGCTGCCTTCTCCCTTATCCTTTCCACCACGCGGAATGGATGCTAGCACGCGACCCGCCAATCGGCTAAAGGGTAGGGATTGAATGTAAACGGTTCCCGGACCGCGTAATGTGGCAAAGAAAAGACCTTCACCCCCGAATATGGTATTTTTAATGCCCCCTACAAATTCGATATCGTAGTCAACCGTCTGGGTAAAGCCTACGATACAGCCCGTATCTACCTTCAGCACTTCGCCAACCGCCAAAACCTTTTTAGCTAAAGTACCGCCTGCATGAACAAAGGCTAGGCCATCGCCTTCCAGTTTTTGCATGATAAAACCCTCGCCACCAAAAAGTCCACGGCCTAGTTTTCTTGAGAATTCAATACCGATGGAAACCCCTTTTGCAGCACAGAGAAAGGCATCTTTCTGGCAGATGAACTTCCCTTGAATTTCAGAGAGGTCTATTGTAAGGATTTTTCCAGGATAGGGCGACGCGAAACTAATTTGTTTCTTCCCCTGCCCAACGTTTAGAAAAGCGGTCATAAATAGACTTTCACCAGTCAAAACTCGTTTACCTGCGGAAAAAATCTTGCCTAAAATTCCCTTTTCTTGATTCGAGCCATCCCCAAAAATAGTATCCATCTCGATTCCGGAATCCATCATCATAAAGCTTCCCGCCTCTGCGACCACTGCTTCTTGTGGGTCTAATTCAATTTCGACGTATTGCATTTCTTCGCCGAATATTTGGTAATCTATTTCGTGTGCATTCATTCTGTAAAAGTTTATGTACTATTTGTCTTGCAGTTCACTAACGAAGTATTGGTATATAGAACGATAATTTTGTTACAAGCTAAAATTAAAAAAACCGGAGTTTATAAAGGTTAAGCCTTAATCCGAACCGTCCACTCAAAATTAAAGGTCGAAACCACCACGCCATCCTCATTGACCCCAACAGACTGCATCCAAAAAGTCTGTCCCTCACCTGTCGCAATAGTTTTGTCGATAGCTTCCTTAATCAAATGGCCATCTTCGCAGGTAAAGCGAATTTTTCCCGTTGCCTTTTTTGAGAAATTGGCATTGTTATTTTGAACCAGCATTGAAATTTTTTTGCCGCTTTCCTTGATCTGATTGATAACCATTGCCCCAGTACTTAGTTCAGCCGCCATACCTTGAACCGCCCAAAACATCGAATTAAAAGGGTTCTGATTGCGCCATCCGTGTTTAACAGTGACAACACATTGCTGCTCGGTAATCGACTTTACACGAACACCCGTCCACCAAGCTGCCGGTAATTTAAAAAAGGTGAAAGTGTTAAATTTTCCTGCCGAAGCGCCCATTTTGTTTGTGATTTAATTCAAATGTAGCCAAAATATATGAAGTTATAAATGTTAATAATATATTAAATTATAGTACTTTGTTTTGCATAGTACCTTCTTTTAGATATATATTTGCATAAGAAACTAATAGCCAATGGAAACTACACTGACAAAACACGAACGTAATTTGGGTGCCGCCATACACGCATCAACATTTTCTAAATTCTTTGTCCCTTTCGGAAATTTCATAATTCCCTTGGTATTGTGGACGGCAAATAAGAACGATAGTGAATTTATATACCATAATGGAAAACAGGCGCTCAACTTTCAGATCAGTATGTTCCTTTATTCCATAGTACTAGGAATAATTAGTGTCCCCATTTTTATAGGATTTTTTCCGGACATCTTTGACCTGGATTTTTTCGGATTTGGCCATATGAACAGTTATAACAATCTAGATTTCAACTTTGATAGTGATTCGCTAAATTTTGGTAGCTGGCTCCTACCCTTTGGCATTGCGGGAATGATGCAGGGTGGACTTTTTATAGTCAATATTGTCTATACCATATTAGCGACACTTAGAACAAATGAAGGGCAGTTATTTCAATATCCGATTAGCATTAAATTCATTAAATAGTAACATCAAAATTAACCTTAGGGTACTCATCACACCCTTATTTAAATCAATTAGGAGTTTATTCATCATTCACGCTAGACATGTTTCATTAGCCTTTCAATCGGAACCGAAACGTATCTAGCAAAATCAAATAACGAATACCGAATTTTTATGGTCAAAGCAGTCAAACTATGCAGGTACAAACACTAAAACAAAGGCCGCGTTCCCCCGAACCTGTCTGGCGGCAGTTAGGACGAAGGAACTGCATAAAAAGCAAAAAAATATTATGAACGTAGAAAATACAAAAGCGCAGATGCGCAAAGGAGTGCTCGAATACTGCATTCTATCCATTTTAAATGGAAAGGATAAGTATACTTCTGAGATTCTTGACACCTTGAAAGATGCCAGGATGCTGGTAGTCGAGGGTACCATTTATCCCCTTTTGACCCGATTAAAAAATGCAGGACTCCTAAGCTATCGTTGGGAAGAATCGAGTTCTGGACCGCCCCGAAAATACTATGCATTGACGGAAACGGGAATATTGTTCTTAAAAGAACTGGATACAACTTGGGACGAGCTTAGAACGGCTACAAATTTAGTCACCCAGAACAAGTAATCGAAAACGCAACATTCAAATAACGAATACATAATCCGAAACCTCTAAAAAAGCTCATATTGGTGAGGTTCAGGGCAAATCAACAAAAAATGAACAAAACAGTCAACATAAATCTAGCCAATAGGCTCTTTCACATCGATGAGGGCGCTTACCTTAAAATGCAACGGTATCTTGAATCGGTAAAACGCTCGTTTGCGAATACAACGGGAAGCGATGAGATTTTAGCCGATATCGAGGCGCGTATCGCCGAACTTTTCTATGAGAAATTAGAAAACGAACGACAGGTAATTACCCAAAAAGAGGTAGATGAGGTTATTACCATCATGGGCCAGCCTGAGGACTATCTTGTCGACGAGGATATTTTCGAAGATGAGCCCCAACCGACCAAAGCGCAAAAGGAACCGAAGCGACCCAAAAAGCTCTACCGCGATACGGATCAAAAATATGTTGCCGGTGTATCGTCTGGGCTTGCACATTATTTCAAAATCGATGCCCTATGGATTCGACTGCTTTGGATAATTCTAACCATCGCTTCCGGTGGAAGTTTCATTTTGGTATATGGTCTACTGTGGCTTTTGATTCCCGAAGCGGTAACCACCTCCCAAAAGCTTGATATGCGGGGCGAAGACATCAATATTAGTAATATCGAACGTAAGGTTAAGGAAGGCTTTGATGATGTAGCCCAAAAAATCAAGAATGTCGATTACGAAGGGGTCGGAAACAAAGTAAAAAGCAGCGGTAAGACGTTTTTCGATTCAATTGGCGATCTTATTCTTTTCATCTTTAAAATCATTGGAAAGTTCATAGGGATACTGTTGATCATAATAGGGGCATCGACGATCATCGGACTCTTTATTGGTATGGTAACCGTTGGTATTGCCGATGCCGTACACATACCCGGACTCGACTTTTACCATATTGTCGATGCTAGTAACATGCCCATCTGGTTTGTCTCTCTTTTAGGCTTTTTTGCCATTGGCATTCCGTTTTTCTTTTTGCTTTATTTAGGTTTGAAGATTTTGGTCAACAACTTGAAATCCATCGGGCGAATTGCCAAATTTTCCTTGCTCGGTCTTTGGTTGATTTCCATTATTTTACTTATCGTATTTGGGGTTCGACAAGCAACTGCGCGTGCCTATACCGAAGCCGTGAAGGTGGAAGAAAATCTAGTTTTTCAGGACTTGAGCGACACCTTGCAAATCAATATCGATTCGTACGATAGGGCGTACCGAAACATGCGAACGGTTAAAATGGGCGATGGTAGCATATTGAGTCGAAATGAAGCCGGGGAAGAGGTGATCGTATTGGATGATATCGATTTTTATATCGAGAGGTCAAGAGATTCCGTAGCCCACATAGAGATTATCAAAGAATCGAACGGGTCTTCCTTTGATAAGGCCGAAGCATTGGCAAATGCCATTAACTATGAGTATACCCTAGATAAAAATACCTTGTTGTTAAACGATTTCAGCACTACGGCCCGAAAGAATAAAGTGATGGACCAAGAGGTACGAGTTAATCTAAGGCTTCCTGTCGGTACGATACTTCAGTTCAACAATACATCGGAGTATCGTTGCCGGCGTTTCCACTTTAATAACGACAGGAATTTAGAAGGATGTGATTTACAGAACCTCACATGGAAAGTAGGTTCCGATGGCGATTTAATTTGCCAAGATTGTCCTGAGTTGCAAGAAGAGGAAGAATCAGAAACTAACAATATAAAAATAGATGATAAGGGTATCGATATCAATGTTAACGAAAATAGTGAGTCGTTCCGGCTTACCATTGATGAAAATGGCATTGACATCAAGGCGAATGAGAATAGGGACCAAAAAAATAATACTAAGCCTGTAAATGAAGGAAATAAAAGAGTGGAAGATCAGGAAGGCAGCAATGATTCAATAGATTGAGGTCAATCCAACTAGCATCCTTCATCCATCAAAACTAAAAGATTTAAAACAATTCAGTTGTCATTTTCGACAGCTGAGGATTAAATAGTATTTAAAAGCAATAATAGTAAGCATTTTTAAATCAATCAATACACAATCAGTAACCTAAGCTTTTCGAATTCTTAGAACTTAAAATGTCAGAGTTTGATAAAGCATTAAAACAACAGTCATGACAACATTAGTACGTATTGCAGTAGCCGCATTGGTAGCTTTTATTCTATCATCTTGTAATTTCGACATGAACCTAGGCGACTTTACAAGTGGAAAGCAGGGAAACGGTAAAGTGGTCAAGGAAAGCCGGGATATCTCAGAAGATTTTACAGAGGTATCGATATCTGAAGGCTTGATGGTCTATTTAGTTCAGGCCGATGAGTTTAAAATCGATGTAGAAGCGGATGAAAACGTAATTGATTTGATTGCAACGGACATCAAAAATGGAAAATTACGTATTCATGCCAAAGAAAATATCGGTCAGGCTACAAAAAATATTTATGTTTCCTTACCCGAAATTGAAGTATTACAAAGTTCAAGTGGAGCGCATTTAGAGGTCAAAAATGTCATAAATAGCGATAAGCTTGAGGTCGACGGTAGCAGTGGTGCCCAATTAGAGATAGAACTTATTGCAAATACCCTCGACCTGGATGCTAGCAGTGGCGCCAACCTAACGATTTCAGGTAAAGCAAACCGTGCTCAAGTAGATGTGAGCAGTGGTGGAAACATAAACGCTACGAAACTGAATGCTAAAATCTGCGATGCAGAAGCCAGTAGTGGTGGTAACCTTAAAATTCAGGTTTCAGATGCCCTTACCGCCGACGCCAGTAGCGGTGGTTCTATTGGCTATTCGGGCGAACCTAAGGTAGAGGAGAAAAAATCGGTATCCGGAAGCGTTCACCAGTATTGAACAACTATTTACAATTAGGAAACCATTTAAGACTCTAGAATTTTTCAATCGCCAGTCGGAGTTTTCTACTTGGCGACAGGAAAATTTTAGGGTCTTTTGTATCTTAGCCAAAACCGATGTTCAATGCAACTCACACTTACAAAATATACCCTTCCCCTTAAACACACCTTTAGTATTTCGAGGGAATCCCACGATTTTCAAGATACCTTGATTGTTTCACTTTCTTTGGATGGTAAAACCGGATACGGTGAAACCACCTCCAATCCCTATTATAAAATCACGATGGATACGCTTACTGCGGAAATCGAGGGAATGCGGAGTGAAATTGAAAACTTTCCATTGAAAACCCCGGAAGCCTTTCATCGATTTCTTTCGCAATCCGAGTTATCTAATTTCGCGTTATGCGCTTTAGATTTGGCGGCCCACGATCTATATGGAAAAATGTTGGACAAACCACTTTACGAGATTTGGGGGACAAATCTTGACAGGTACCCCACAACAAATTACACTATAGGTATAGCCTCTTTGGACAAAATGCTAGCCAAAATGCAGGAAACCCCGTGGCCCATCTATAAAATAAAATTGGGAACTGATGATGATGTCGCCATTGTAAGAGAGCTCAGAAAACATACCGATGCTATATTTCGTATCGACGCAAATTGTGCCTGGTCAGCCAAGGAAACGATTGAAAATGCTCCACTATTAAAGGATTTAGGCGTTGAATTTTTAGAACAACCCTTAAGAGCGGATAACTGGGAAGGGATGGAAAGAGTCATGCATCAAAGTATCTTGCCGGTCATTGCCGATGAAAGTTGCATCGTTGAAGCCGATGTTGAAAAATGTGGATTACATTTTAATGGCATTAACATCAAACTTACTAAATGTGGTGGCCTTACCCCTGCCCTACGCATGATTAAAAAGGCGAAGGAATTGGGCCTTAAAACTATGGTCGGCTGCATGACGGAGTCAACCGTTGGGATTTCCGCGATAGCACAATTACTGCCTCAACTCGACTACGTTGATATGGATGGCCCCTTGCTAATCAAGGAAGATATTGCCGACGGTATACGAATTTTAGATGATGGAAAACTGATTTTCCCAAGCCTCGGGGGTAGCGGTATAACTTTAAGGTAATGACGCATTATATAGATAGCTTTCCAGGACGAACGATTTCGATTCAGGGCAGGACGTATCTGTATTTTGGAGGCACCGCCTATTTGGGATTACAGACAGATAGTACATTTCAAAACCTATTTATTGAAAACATCAAAAGATTCGGTACCAATTATGGCGCCTCACGAAAATCGAACATCAAGCTGTCCATCTTCGAAGAGGCCGAACGGCATTTGGCCCGGCAGGTCGGTGCGAAATCCTGCGTAACCGTATCCTCAGGTTATTTGGCGGGTCAGCTTGTAGCCCAGTCAATGACTAGTAAGGCACATCGGTTTTTTTATGCGCCAAACGCTCATTCTGCACTATACCCGATCAAATCAAAGTCGTATACTACCTTCACGGCCCTGAACATCGCCCTTAGGGAACATTTAAGAGTTCAGAACGATATAGTTCCCGTTGTATTCCTGGATGCAATCGATTTTTCGGGATGTAATTATCCTGATTTTACCCCACTGAAAATGTTACCTTTAGACAAGATAATACTCGTGGTCGACGATTCACACGGTATTGGTATCGTAGGAGATAATGGAGGAGGCGTTTTCAGTATTCTCAATCAATTGCAGATAAAGGAACTGTTAGTGTGTTGTTCATTAGGAAAAGGCTTTGGAATTCAAGCGGGTGCTGTTTTCGGGAAGGTTGAACGGATTTCTCAGCTCATGGATACTTCGTTCTTTGGTGGTGCGAGTCCCGCTGCTCCAGCAGCATTGGCCACATTATTAGAGGCCGAGCAAATCTATACTGAAAATAGGGAGCAATTACATAAGCATATTGCCAGATTTCAGGGCTCCCTCAAAAACCCTGAGAAATTTAATGGGATGGTCGGCCATCCCGCCTTTAGCTTTTCGGATGTACAACTCACGGAATACCTTGAACAGGAAGGTATCATTTTAACCAACTTCCCCTATCCCGAACAACACTCACAGCTTATGAGTCGAATAGTTATTAGTGCCCATCATAAGGATGATGATATCGATAAGCTTACTACATTATTGAACGAGCAGCAGGTTTGAATAACATACATAAAAAATATTATGAAAAACAACTAAAATGGGTAGCTTGATATAATTGTTTTAAAGACGAAAAGACTGTGTAAATACTATTAAATAGCATGAGAGAAAAAAACTACAGCGGGATACTTCTTTTTTTAATCGGCGTATTAAGTCTTTCATCGGCATGGTCGCAAACCTACGCTAAGCATGGTATGGTGGTCTCCGATAATCAAATAGCTTCGCAAATAGGAATTGACATTCTTAAAAAAGGTGGGAATGCCATCGATGCCACGGTGGCTACCGCATTGGCACTTGCAGTCGTGCATCCTCAAGCTGGTAATATCGGGGGTGGCGGATTTATTGTGTTTATGGATGCCGAAAGCGAAACGACCACAATTGATTTTCGGGAAAAAGCCCCTTTGCTTGCAACGCCCGAAATGTTTTTAGATGCGGCCGGTAATCTTATTGAAGGGAGTAACCACAAGGGTTTGAAATCAGTAGGTGTTCCCGGAACTGTGGCGGGCCTTTACATGGCACACCAAAAATATGGTTTGCTGCCTTGGAAAAAGCTGGTGAAACCTGCAATAGATTTGGCCAAGAAAGGAGTCGTTCTATCCTACACACTGGCTTCCCATGCTAGAAACATACAATCTGGTTCGTCTCCGGAATTCATGAAAAATTATTATACCGATGCTAAAGGCAAGCTTCTTCGATATGGAGATGTATGGGTTCAAAATGAACTCGCCAATACTTTAAAACAAATTAAAAAACATGGCAAAGATGGATTTTACAATGGTAAAGTAGCCAAGGAAATCGTTGATTACATGACCAAAAACGGTGGGTTGATACGTCTTGAAGACCTTAAAAACTATACGGCCATTGAGCGAAAACCTTTAAAAGGCACCTATAATGGTTATGATATCTATTCCATGCCGCCGCCAAGTTCAGGTGGTGTCGCCTTAATCGAAATGATGAATCTAATGGAGCAGGCTAACCTTGATTCTGTGCCTTTCAATTCCACCGAGTACGTACATTTGGTGGCCGAAACCATGCGACGGGCCTTTGCCGATAGGGCAGAACATCTTGGTGACCCAGATTTTAATCCCAATCTTCCAATTGATTGGTTGACCTCAAAGAATTTTGCTAAAGAGCGGTATGGAAATATTGATTTTACAAAGGCCTCCGTTAGCGATTCAACTAAGTTCGGACAGCTTTATGACGGTTCGAACACTACCCATCTATCGGTAATCGACAAAAATTATAATGCCGTATCGCTAACCTATACCTTGGAAGATTCCTACGGTTCGGAAATGGGTTCCCCGAAATTAGGCTTTATTTTTAATAATGAGATGGGCGATTTCAACCCGCAGCCAGGCTTAACCGATAGACAAGGGCTGATTGGATCTGACCCCAATCTTATCCGTCCTGAAAAACGGATGCTCTCAAGCATGACGCCTACCATCGTAGCGAAAAATGGAAGGCCTTATTTGGTAATCGGTAGCCCTGGAGGGCGGACCATCATCAATACGGTCTTTCAAACCGTTTTAAACGTGTTGGAATACGGAATGCCCATCAAAAATGCTATTGAAACCATGAAAATACATCACCAATGGCTGCCCGATGAACTGGTCTATGAGAAGGATTTACTTTCTCCGGATACCCAAAAATCCCTTGAAAAAATGGGACATAAGACTAGGGATGTGAAAAATTTAGGGCGCTTGATGGGCATTATGTATGACCCTGAACGAAATATTTATATCGGCGTATCGGATTCATCGAGTCCGGATGGTGCATCGGTAGGATATTGAAATAGTGATACCGTGGGTAATAAACGGCTCGTCATCAAGTCGTAATACCTGCTCAGTATCGCAGTCCGTTGACCATTTCTGTAAATCCGGCTGCAGGTTTCCAATCGGATTTAGGTTCAAAGTAATGCCATAAATATGCCGAAACCTCTCTCTGCAATTGCCAAGCTTCGTTATCAAAATCCCATGATTCATCTTGGTTGTTTTTAGTGGCGATATAGAAGGCATAATCACCATTTGGGGCATTGACCATAATCAATTCTGATCTTGACCTATCTACCATACCCTGCTTTGCAGCGGTCTGTACGTACGGCGGAATTTGAGAAAGGGAATAGTCCGTATAAAAAGAATTTGTCAGCAACCGATACATTTCATCGCTCGATACTTCATCGACCAATTCCCTATTTCTCATTTTCAGTAGTAACGAAACCATTTCACGTGGTGTGGTCTGACCCCAACCGTATTTTTCCCAATCTATAGTTCTACCTTCCGTTCTACTATTTACCCTGGTAGACTTCAAACCCAAATCGGCCATTACCTTGTTGATGGCCTCGCCCCCACCTGCCAACTCTTGGCACCAGAGGGCGGTCGTATTATCGCTAACCGTTATCATTAAGGAGGCCAATGTGCGTATATCTGTAACTGTACTATCTTTATAAAACTGCATGAGGCCCGAACCCCCGTATACTCTTTCTGCAGTATATAGCAAGGAGTCGTTAAGGTGTAATTTTCCGTTGTGAATTTGCTCGAAGACTCCGACCAAAATAGGCACTTTTACAATACTTGCCGTCGGAAAAATTGTATCGGCATTGATTTCTGCTACTTTACCGGTCTTTAGATTGTAGACGTAAATACCTACATCGCCATTAAATTCACCAACGAGCTCCCTAAGCCCTTTTTCTAATTTTTTATCAGTTTTTTGCGCAGTCACAGGTTGATTGCAGGAAAAAAATAAAAATAAGCAGTACCATAAAATTGGTTTCATAAGCCTTGAATAGAATATAAATTGATAATCCTGTACCTATAACTACGCTTTTAAGAACACTTTACGATATGGCAATGGCATTTACCCGAAATCATTCGATACCTACTTAGCATTTAAATAGTTAACTATATGAACTACAGCGATACAAAATCAAATTCAGAAAACAAATCCCAATTAACAAAAATGAAAACAACTCAAGACTCGGGGGAAATTTGACTCATAGTCTGTAAAGAAAATAACAAACTGGAATATCATTTATCACATCCAGGTTTCATTCAGCGTATATACACGCATTGCATTTGAGTAATTGGATACTTGCCGAACGATATTTTTATATTACTCTACATCCCAAAAAATCCTATCTAACAATGTAACCGAAGGAATGTTCTGACCGTTGCGGCTGATTTCGTTATCCGTATAAGGCAACCTTCTTATATATTGACCATTAAGTTCCGTGTTCAAGTTTACGGGTAAGGTCATGTTTTTGTATTGATAGTCATATCTCCGGGCATCGTTCCATGATTCAGGATGTAAGAACATGGCTATCCATTTTTCTTTGAAGATTGCATCGATAGAAAACGCAGCTTCACCCATGCTCACCCCTGGATTAGTTAAATAGGTATCAATTTCTTCTTGAGGAACCGATAACATTTCCATATGTGCTACAATACCATCCAAATACGCTTGATAGGACCTCGCTTTGTCCACTGTAAATGCTGCTTCAGCCTCTATAAACTTCTGTTCACTATAGGTAGCAATCAAAAGCGGTGCAGTCTCTGAAGTGTAGTATTGCCCTTCGATTAAAGTCGATCTCGCACCCTGTTCCGGTGCATTGCCCCTGCCGGCACCATTTTCAGTACCAATAAATTCTTCCGTATCTGTAGTACCGACCATCAATTTTAACCTGGGATCAATAGCGTTATAGGAAGTACCGTCTAAAGCCTGAATAAACTGCTCGGAAATCCAACCGCCAAGAAGGAGGTCCGCGTTATTTCTGGCGACATTGAACCAAGGATTCACCGACTGTTCGAAAAAATCGACTTTCGCATTATCCTCATTCGATTGAAGTCCATTTTCAACCGCTGTTAAAACCTCGTTCGCACTATAACCCTGCACCTCTTTCAGGTGAATCATATAACGGGCTTTCAGCATATTTCCGAAAGAAATCCATTTAGCAACATCACCTTCATAAATAAAATCGTCAGCGCCAATCGATGCGGTAGTTTCTCCCTGAAGATTGTTTAGACCATCATTTAGATAGGTCATAACTGATGCATATAGTTCTACGTCAGAATCATATTTCGGGGTCACCGTTTCGAAATTAAAACTCTCCGAAAAAGGTATCGCACCAAAAATATCGACGCCAGTAGCAAGATTAAGCGCCATTAAAATCTGGGCCGCACCTTGATAATGTGCTGCTCCCTCCTCCTCTGCTTTATCTATTAAGACGCTCAGGTCCGTCATCACGTTATATAGCCTAAACCAAGTTACGTCATTGCTGATAGGCTCCATGGTATCGGATGAACTGGCTGGGTTAGGCGATGCGATGTACTGTACATAGTTCGATGTAATATCCCCAACACGATACACATTGTAAGCCGACTCATAGGTACTATTGATCATGAGTCCCGAGAGCGGGGCATCTTCAGGATTGTTCGGATTTGCATTAACATCTAAATAGGAATCACAGGATAAAACCATACAGGCTAGACCTAGCGTAAATAACTTTGTACTTATATATTTAAATTTCATCTTTTCGTATTTTATGTTGACTTTTTCAGTAGCACGCCTTGATTATAATTACAGACCAAAATTAAAGGTCAAAAAATAACTTTGGGTACCTGGAAAACCTAAACCTGTAAAACCGACAGCATTGCCACCAGCACCGGCAGAGAAGGATTCCGGATCAAAACCATCCCATGGGGTGTATAAAAGGATATTATTGGCCGCCAAGGAAATCCGTAAGGATTTAAAGGGTATTCTATCTAAAATTTTATCCCCTAGATTGTAAGCTAAAGAAATATTTCGAAGTTTGATATAGCTGGCATCCTGTACAAAGTTTTCACTCACTCCCCGATATGCATTCCTCCAATACCCTGCACCATAATCTCTTCCATCTGGTCCCACGCCCTGACCAAGCCAAACCTGTTGGGTGTTAGGGGTACCATCTTCTAGAACGCCCTCGAAAACCCTAAAATCGTTTCGGGCCAAAGAATATTCCGGTTTGCCAAATGCCGAGAGAAAGTTGTCAAATTGATTGTATTGTTGGAGGCCCGCCCTAAAATCAACGAGCACATTGAGCTCAAAGTTCTTATAGGTAAATTCGTTTCGTAGCCCCCCGAACCATTTTGGTACGGCATTGCCAAGAATTAGCTGATCATCATTTTTTACCGGAAAACCATCGTCACCTATAACAAGTGGTAAATCTTGATCTAAAAATATACTATTTTCGTCGGCGCCTGCTCGCTGGTAGCTGGTACCGTACAAATTACCAAAAGCTTCGCCAGGCACTAATTTCATCGTTACGCTACTGCCTACATAACCGAACTGGCTGCCCACCACGATTTCATCTATACCTTCTCGAATTGACTTAATCTCGTTATTGTTCATAGACACATTGGCAGTTGCAGTCCATTGAAAATCATCGTTTTTTATAATATCCCCACCCAACACGATTTCTATACCGCTATTCTGAATTTCACCGGCGTTGGTAATGTATTCAGAAAAACCAGTGCCATCGGAAATAGGCACGGGAATAATCTGATCGACTGCATTCGATTTGTAATACGTAACATCGAGATCTAATCTGCTTTCAAAGAATGATAGTTGTGTACCGAATTCAATAGAGGTGGTCAACTCCGGTTTCAATTCAGGATCACCAAAAGAACTATTTCTGGTAAAGCCTACTTGCCCGTTAAGTGGAAATACATCTTCTGCCTCGTAAGTAATTCCTAACACATGTGGATTGGTATCCTTACCAACTTGTGCCCATGAACCTCGTAATTTTCCGAAGGTAAACCAAGACGGAAGATCGGCATGTTCGCTAAAAACATACCCTAGGTTAACCGATGGATAAAAGAAGGAGTTGTTGTCCTTTGGGAGAGTGGATGAAATATCATTTCGCGCCGTTACATTCAAAAAGAGATATTCTTTGAAGTTTACCATTAAATCTCCGTAAAATCCGACCAATCTTCTAATAGTTTTATCTTGATTTGTAAATACTTGACTAGTAGCATTCAAATTGTAGAAATCCGGAATAACAAAATCGACACCCCTTCCGATGACTCTGTCGAATTTTCTTTGAAACACATCGTTACCCATTCGTAAAGTGGTATTCAAATCATCATTCCACTGTTTTTTAAGGGTAATATAAAAGTTAGAGGTAATATCTTTACTATTGATGCGAGTTTCCTCAATACTTCCAGTAGAGCTTAGTGGAACCTCGCCATCGATACCTTTCGGACCAGGTGTTATTGCCGTTCTGGAATCGCTGTAATAATCGGTACCCAATCGATAGGATAAGGTCAGCCAATCGGTTGGGCTGTAATTAAAATTCAAATTACCTATCATTCGGTTGACGTCATCTTCAAAAGTGCTGAAGCGGGCATCATAAATCGGATTGGTGTTTCCGTAGGTCTTCATTGTACCATCCGGATTAATATAGTCCCTAACATCCGTAGTTTCGGACCAATACATCATTCGTTCCATAAACCGGTCGTGCGGTACCCTATTGCCCCCTGAATTTGTATAATTGATCGAGCCGCTAAAATCGAACTTTTCGCTAACCTTTACTGTACCGGAAAATTTGGCGGAGGTTCTTGCCCAGTCACTAAAGGGAATGATTCCCTTTTGATCAAAACGTCCGAAGGAGCCGTAAAACGTTGCGTTTTCACCGCCTCCAGAAACGCTTAGACTATGATCGGTCTGAACGCCGGTGTTGAAAGCACGGTTCCAGTTGTCCTGATACTTATGGTCCGGAACCGTTAGCGCAACCTCTGATATAGGGGCGCCCCATGATGGCCAAAAACTGCTAGGGTCGTATTCACCACTGAAGCCCTGACCATACTGGTCTTGAAGAGCCGGTAAACTATTAAGCTCTTCAAAACCGACAGAAGTGTTCAAATTGATACTTACCCTACCACTTTTACCCCTTTTTGTAGTGATAATTACCGCGCCGTTAGCAGCCCTTACCCCATATAGCGCTGTTGCTGCGGCACCTTTTAGTACGGACATGGATTCGACATCGGCCGGATTAATGTCCGCCGCCCTATTGGTTAGGCCACGAGCAGTTTCGTTGTTACCCGATTCAATTGTAGAGTTGTCTATTGGAACCCCGTCAACAACAAAAAGAGGCTGGTTGTCAGCCGACGGGTCCAAGGAGTTTATACCTCGAATGACTATTCGTGCACTTTGCCCCGGGGCACCACCAGAATTCGTAATCTGAACCCCTGCGACCTGACCTTGTAAGGCACTTACTAAATTCGTCTGCTTTGTCTTTGTAATAGCCTCCGCATCTATATTCTGTGCAGCGTAACCCAGTGATTTTTTTTCTTGGGAAATGCCGAATGCGGTTACGATTACCTCATCTAGTTGCTCCGAATCTTCTTGTAGGGTTACGTCAATCGAATTGTTCGACCCCACCGTAATCTCTCTAGTCTGCATGCCGATATACGAAAATTGAAGTATATCTCCGGTATTCGCCATTATGGAATAATTACCATCAAAATCGGTAGTTGCTCCTTTAGTAGTACCGCCAACAATTATAGTTACCCCGGGTAAGGGCGCTTCATTAGTGTCAGTTACAATTCCGGTAATTGTTTGTCCGAAGGAGGTGTAACCACTGAACAGAACAAACAGTAATAATGTAATATATTTCATATGTTTTTGAGTTAGTTAACACTTAAAAGTAAGAAATAATTACAATATCAAAATATTTTCCTAAAATTGAGGTAAATAGATTTTTAGCTTTAAACGATAACTGGTTTACCTTAAATAATTTATAAGAATCTAAGGATGTTGCAGTAAATATTTTACTATTAATGAATTGATAAAATATAAAACTAAATTTTACCTTATTTGTAAATTAAATCGTACTTTGATACAGTAAATTGGATTAGAGAACCATTAAATCACTATATCATGAAAAAGTTTCTTAAAATCGCTCTTGCCTTAGTACTCTTGATTTCATCGACCGCATTTATTTCTTCAAAACCACAAGTTGCAAACTCCCTTGAAGGAACATGGGAACTTGTTAATCGTTATAATTGGGAAGATGGGAATGTTTCAGACACCCTTCCGAATACAAATGGTTATCGACAGGTAAAAATTTACAGCAAAGGAAAGGTTATGTGGACGCGATATTCTCCTGACGATCCTTCCGAATGGTTCGGGTATGGATCATATAGCAACACTGAGAACGAATTGGAAGAACGACTTGAGTACGGCTCGAAAGCTATGATGGCCATTCAAGATACCGTTAAGGTATTTAAGTTCGAACTACAATTAGACAAAGACAGTTATAGCCAGTTTACGGTCGACGAAAACGGAACACGTAGCTTTTCCGAAAACTATAGACGCATTGACTAATAGCATATAATCATTCCAAAGAAAAAGCCCCGATATTCAATAATATCGGGGCTTTTTGAATATTAAAATCCAAGTGTTTAAAAACTTATTATACCACCTCCTCGGGCGCGGCCTCAATAGTTGCCAAGTACCGCTCCGCATCAAGTGCGGCCATACAGCCAGTGCCGGCGGCAGTTACTGCCTGCCGATAAATCTTATCCTGTGCATCACCACTGGCAAAAACGCCGGGCTTTTTCGTTTTGGTTGATTTTGGTTCTGTGATGATGTAACCGGTTTCATCCATATCTAGCTGGCCTTTAAAAATATCGGTATTCGGTTTATGTCCAATGGCAATAAAGAGTCCTGTTATGGCAATCTCATCTTTTTCACCAGTTTGGTTATTTACGATTCGCAGCCCTTCCACTACTTGGTCCCCGAGCACCTCATCCACTTCGGAATCATATCTGATTTCAACATTGGCTAAATTGCTTACCCGATGTTGCATAGCCTTTGATGCGCGCATGTAGTCTTTTCGAACCAACATGGTAACTTTGTTGCAAATATTGGCCAAATAGGAAGCCTCTTCCGCTGCAGTATCCCCTGCACCAACAATGGCAACATCTTGACCCTTATAAAAGAAACCGTCACAAACGGCACAAGCTGAAACACCACCTCCACGTAGTCTTTGTTCGCTAGGTATATTTAAATATTTTGCGGAAGCTCCAGTAGAAATAATAACTGTCTCGGCTTCTACCACCTTATCGTCATCAATAGTGATTTTATGAATGCCACCAACCTCATCACTCAATTCGACTGCGGTAGCCCTTCCAATCCGCACTTCAGTGCCAAACCGTTCGGCTTGTTCCTGTAGCTGCACCATCATGGTTGGTCCATCAATACCCTGAGGGTATCCCGGAAAGTTATCGACCTCGGTAGTGGTGGTCAATTGGCCACCAGGTTCCATTCCGGTATACATAACAGGCTTCATATCGGCCCTTGCTGCGTAAATTGCAGCCGTGTACCCTGCGGGTCCTGACCCAATTATCATTGTTTTAATTCGTTCGGTACTGTCTGACATAATCAAAATATACTTTTAGAAATTCGCGTAACAAAAATAAGGTTTTTTGAAAACCTTTGGCTTAAAGATATTAAAAGTTGTTGTTATGAGTCGTAGTTCAATGACAATACTTACAGGTCTCCAATCTGCGCGTAGGCTATTCGTTAAAGTCGATGAAAAACCAAACCATCGCAAAAAAGCCTCGTAAGTACTTTTGCAAACGACAGCTATTATGGAAGATAAAATACTTAAAACAGTCATTATAGACGATTCCGAAGCGCATCGGAATTTATTGAAGAAACGGGTACATAACCATCCCAATCTACAGCTTGCAGGATGTCATCGAAATGCTATCGAAGCAAAAAATAGTCAATGTGATAAAATAGCCGACCTAATTATTCTAGACGTGGAAATGCCTTTTGTCAACGGATTCGATCTTCTGGAATCCTTTAAGGAAAAACCGCCAATTATCATGGTCAGCGGCATAGCCGACCACGCCTGTAGAGCCTTCGAATACAATGTTACCGATTATCTTTTAAAACCCATTGAAACCGATCGTTTCGATATGGCCATTCGAAGAGTCCTTCGCAATACGATGAATGATATAGATAAAAGCGATGAACATATATTCGTGCGCAGTAACTTCAGAAAAGTAAGAGTAGATTATAAGGATATTATGTGGATCGAAGCATTGGGCGATTACATCAAATTAATTACCGCAAAAAAAAGTATCCTCGTATTGACTTCTATGAAAGCCTTTGAACAGCGCCTTCCAGAGGACCAATTTTTAAGGATTCACAAATCGTATATTATCAATTTGAAACGTATCGAAAAGTTTAATAATACTGTGGTAGAAGTTTGTGGGAAACAAATGCCATTGAGCCGTAAACGTAAGGCTAAATTTATGAGCGCATTACGGGCGTAACTATCAGTTTAAAATAACTTTCCATCACTTGTTTCTTCATATTTTTAATTGGTTCTTCTTCAAGCGGTGAAGATTATTTATCTTTGTTTTAAGTTTTTTCCTTCAAAATAGATAACCGAACATGGAGCCCCACATATTAAAGACCATTGTTATTGACGATTCCAAGCTTCAGCGAACCGCTGTTGCCGAGCTTATACGTAAACATCCAAACCTTGACTTGATCGCCGATTACAAGAATGGAATCGAAGCGCGTGTCGCTATGGACAAAGAACCAGTGGATTTGGTCTTTCTTGATATCGAGATGCCCATTATAAGTGGTTTTGATTTTATCGAATCTTTAAAAGAAAGGCCTAAAATAATTTTGATTACGGGTAAGGCAGATTACGCCATGAAAGCCTTCGATTATGATGTTACCGATTATTTATTGAAACCCATAAACTTTTCAAGGTTCAATACTTCGGTTAGAAAAGCTTTGATCAATTTAAAAGAGACTCCGGCCGCATCACCTGAAGGCCATTACCTCCAAGTCAGCAGTAAACTCAAGAAAATAAAAGTTGACCTAAACAAAATAAAGTGGATTGAAGGCGTGGGAGATTATATTAAAATCGTTTCCAGCACGAACAGTGTTATGGTTCTTATGACCATGAAATCCCTATTAGAACAGCTTCCCCCAGAACAATTTATGCGGGTTCACAAATCATATATCGTAAATCTCGAAAAGGTAGAGAAGTTTAACGGCTCACAGGTCGAAGTCGAGGGTCAGTCCATCCCCCTAAGTAGAAACAAGAAAATCTTACTTGAGGAAGCTCTTATGGATTCATCCTCTTAAAAGTCTAGGGTTAATTAACAATTGAAGTGCCACCACTAGGCGTAACCTCGAAAGCTTCCAAGTCAATATCAAATTTCTTTTTATATGCTTTCGAGGCTTCATCTATGAATTGCTCGACAGTATCTTCATGAACAATATTCAATGTGCATCCGCCAAATCCTCCCCCGGTCTGACGCGCCCCTAGAACAGAAGGATTATCCTTCGAAAATTCCACTAAAAAGTCAGATTCAGGACAGCTAACTTCATATAAAGTGCTGATGCCATGATGGGCGGCATATAAAAGTTGGCCTACCGATAATAAATCCTTTACCTGTAATGCCTTTGCCATCTCGAGAACTCTTTTATTTTCGGAAACTATATATGAGCATCGATTAAAAAGAATAGCATCCATTGTTTCTTTGTAATCGGCGAGCATCACTTCATCGACATCCCGTAACGATTTTACCGTGGGATATTTTATTTTAATAATTTTTAATCCCGCTTCACATTCGCGCTTTCTAGTATTGTATTCACTGGATGCGAGGTTGTGTGATACCTTAGTATTTAGCAGTATAATTTTATAGGGATGCAAATCGATTGGAATAAAATCGTATTCCAAAGATTCACAATCCAAAAGAATGACGTGTCCCGATTTGCTGATTACCGAAGCAAATTGATCCATAATACCACATTGGGTACCCACATACGTATGTTCTGCGGTCTGCGAAAGTTGCACCATATCCAGTTTCGATAGTCCCAGAGTAAATAGTTCGTTCAATCCGAAAGCGAGGCCACATTCCAAGGCCGCGGATGAACTGAGACCCGAGCCCGAAGGTAAATCACTTTCAAGAATACAATCAAAACCTTGAACTTGACCGGTGCGTTTTGAGATTTCGTTCAGCACTCCTAGTATATAATTCTCCCATTCAACCTCGCTTTTTGAGATAGCGTTCAAATCAAGTTCAAATCCGACATCATAGGTTTTGCTATATACCCGACAAAGTGAATCCAAACCGTTTTTCTGAAATTTGAACACAATTTTCTTTCCTATTGCAGTAGGTAGAACGTAGCCCATATTATAATCGGTATGCTCGCCGATAAGATTGATTCTACCAGGGGATGCTATAGTTAGTTCGGGAGTAAATGTTTTGAGGAAGTCCATAATTTATTCAGAATTTGTCAATGATAGGAAATAAGGCTAACAATTAGATAGTAATTGGATGACTGTTCAAATCAAATTCCCCAACAAAGTGGTTAAGGAAGATGTAATTACAAATAGCATTGGGCATTTATGAAAGTGAGAAAGTATTTTAATGTATTCCAAAAAGGTTCAGCATTTAGGAAGAACCAACAAATTAACCTTCGCTTTTTTTAACCATATCAACACTGGCAACAGTACGAAAGCCCAAATGTTCAAGGGAGGAGTCAAGGCTTGTTGCCATTCTTGCCGAGATACGATAACTAGCACAATACGAAGCGTTGCACAAAAACGAACCACCTTTCATAACTTTCTCCTTGGCATAAGGGTCCCTCGCATTATAAGGTGAGACCGCACCTTGTGGATTTTTTAAAATAGTGCTGGTATCGGCCACCTTTTGATAATATCCGGTGTCGTACCAATCACTAGTCCATTCCCAAACGTTACCGGCCATGTCGTACAGTCCGAAATCATTGGGTGGATACCTTTTTACAGAAGCCCGTTGATCAAAACCATCGGCTTTTGTGTTGGTCACGGGAAATTCCCCTTCCCAGGTATTTGCTTTCCTCGAAAGTTCCGAAACATCATCGCCCCAAGAGTAAATGGATTCGGTATGTTCGCCCTTTGCCGCTCTCTCCCATTCGGCTTCCGTAGGCAAACGACGTCCGGCCCATTCGCAATAGGCAAGGGCATCTTCGTAGGCAATATGAACTACAGGTTCGTTTTCTTTGCCGACCAAAGAACTTTTGGGACCATCGGGGTGTTTCCAATTTGCACCTATCGTCCACTGCCACCATTGCGAAAAATCATAGAGATTGGCTACGCTTGACTTCGCCTTTTTAAAAGTCAGCGAACCAGGTTGCATAATACTATCATGTGGTTTCGGAGTGCTTTCCGGAAGCTGTTTTTTCATTTCCTCCCAGTCAATATCACGCTCAGCAACTGTGACGTAATCGGTTTCGTCGACAAATTTTTTAAATTGAGCATTGGTCACTTCGTTGATATCCATAAAAAAACCATCGATTGCAACTTTATGGGCCGGCTTTTCATGCTCCATAGCCATTTCATCCTGGGGTACGGCACCGGCTTTGATTACACCTCCTGGGATCCAAACCATACCATCGGGCGTTTGAATACCATCAGGAATTTCTTTAATAACCGTAGTATCCTGTGTAGCTAATTTTGGCTGTGTTTTGTTACTGGTATCGTCAGACGTTAATACTTCCTTTTTTTTTTGGTTGCATCCTATTAAAAAAATGAAAAGAAATAAAAATGTAAACCCTCGTTTGATGTGATACATAGATTTTTCTAAAAAAATAGATAACAAATATAACCAAATATTCAGCAAAATCAGGTCGTATAGAAACAAACGCATCCGCTTGTACGGTCTACAGTGATGCAAACATTTACAATTGGTCAGTAACCCAAAAGCCTATCCTATTTCACAATGACCCGTTGCAATAGGCTTGTTTTTGCAGTTATAATATATAGGGAATAAACGCCGGCCTGTACCTGTGATATATCCATAACATATGTATCTCTGGTTGGTCTTTGCGGAACTACTTCTTGCACCAACGTTCCCCTTGAACTGAATAGTTGAAATTTTACGATTTCAATTTGATCGGCCTTAATATAAATTCGGTCCGTAGCGGGGTTGGGATAAAGTCTTACCGTTGGATTTGGAGAGTATTCCGAATCCGTTGGGTCAGCATCCATATCTTCATTTGACATGTTGTCAAGGCTTGAGTTATCAGGATTTTCAGTATTAGGATTTTCAGTAGTGTCTGGGGTTTCTTCAGTATTTGGAGCCTCTGGTACGTTTGGGGTATCCATAGCATCGGGTACATTTGGTACGTCATTCCCATCACCAGCAGAGTCTTCACAATCTGAAACGGTTTCTATTGTCAACGCGTCTGTTTTTATTGGACAGGTTTTGTCGTCCCACATTCCTAAAACGGCATAGGTGCCAACTTCCAAATCATTGAAAATTACAGTCCCTATGGTATCATCAAAACTTTCAAATGTAACTCCATTATCTAAGCTCAATGCTACGGAATCGTACGCGGGATGATTATTAAAGGTAACACGGATGCTTCCGTTTTCACCGGAACAATCCGCAGATTCGAAAACTTCTGCGGCCAATTCCAATGCAATGGAAGCATTAATGGTAACGGTACCCATATCGAACCAACAACCGGAATCTACATCTGTCACGACAACGGGGTATGAACCTGAAGTGGCAAGAATAGTAAGTTGGCTCTCATTGGCCTCCCAAACCGTATCAAAGTTATTTCCACCATCGATACTTACTCTTACTGTACCCTCTGTATTTTCTCTTTGTAATTCAATATGACCTTCCGATTCACAAGTTGCTTGGATGGGTACTATTGAAAAATCGTTGTCGCGGAAAGACAAATGAGCGGTTTCTGAAATTAAAATTTCATAGCAATTATTACTGACAACACATCTAAATTCACCAACTGGGTTGTCACTGCGTTTGACCGTCAGGTTAGCGGTTTTTGCTCCAGAATACATACTATCATCCACCAAAGCGGTCCAGGATTCCCCATTTTTGACCTCCCAAGCGTAGGTATCCGGAAAGTTGACATCAAAAGTAAAGGTTACTGAAGTGTTATCATTGCAAAAAAACTGGTTGGCAGGTTGGCCTACTATCACCATAGTTTCACAGCATGACTCATATTCCTGCATCGGTATGCGACCACAAACATCGTCATTAACACTTTTAGCGGTTACGAATTCCCCACCGATGACGTCGATGTGGCTTAAAGACCTTTTTTGTTGCTGTGGCCCGATGGCATAGTGCATTACTTCACTTGGATTGATGACATGTCCCAATTGCTGGGTGTGTCCGATTTCATGTAACATTACGGTTTCAAAATCAAATTGTCCGGTTTCAAAAGCACTCTCCCCATAATGCCAATTGTAATCATCGTTGACCACAACTTCTATTTCATTCACATACCATTTTATGGTTTCCCCTTGATAGCATCCGCGATAGCGAGATCGTGCATATGCCAAAGTGCGTCCCCCGAGTTCATCGTCATTGTCAAATCTAACAACGTTGATACCATCATTGGTATCTTCGTCCACAGTAGTGACGTCGCCGATGGTAAAATTGACGCCTGTAGCACAGGCCCAGGTTTGAATAAGATTTCTAAACGCGTTTGAAGCTCCGGTATTTTTTGCAAAATCGGTCTGAAACTGAAAGTCATAGCCGCCCATTATATTATCAGCGGTCAATTGGGTTACGTATGCATTTTGACCATTGAAATCATTGTACTGAACATTTATATGATCATAGCCAATAGGAAGATTTTCTGCTGCTATCAACGATTCGCCGTTGGCCTTATCGATCCGTACCTTACCCGTACCGGAACGATAGGGAACTTCGACCAGGATTTGCGTATTTGACCACTCTTTAATTTGTTGTGGTAAGGCTGATATATAGCGACTACCTCCTGTATTGGCATCAGGAAACAGAACATTGCCAACTTCGTTTCCAAAATCAGTACCCGAAATGGTCAGTAGGTCACCTACACCGGCATGGACTTCAAATTCAGAATTACTTATGCCTTCCTGTTGTGCAACAATAGAACGTTCGACCGAAGGGTCTCCTCTCAAAACTGTATCCTCATTATCCCACAAACCAAGGCTTATGGGTATATCTGTAATAAGACTAATGGAATCGTAAAGCTCCGAAATTTTGAAAGTCATATCGTCATAAACTCCCTGCGCTACACCAATTACCAAATCGTAACGAATAAAGCCCAGAACACCTTCAGTGGGGCGATATAAGGGAGTTATATTTGGAAAGTTTTCAGCCAAACTACCTGGAAAGCTTTGTAACATGAACAACCCCATCTCACCCACTTGAAGTTCAAGGGCGCTGGAAACGCGGTCCATTTCAGGATTATCCGTATCCAAGCCGACCACGCCTCCCAAAGTCACCACTTGCAGCGTACCTAAGATGTTAATTCCCTTAAACACGGTGAAAATTTCAATTTCATTTACGGTGTAAATATTCTTGTTTTCATCATCCCAAAAGCCCTGTTGGGAACGAACTTTTCCTTCAACGACTATTGGCGAGGCCGCAACCAGATTATCCAATGTTTCGGGTAGGGTCATACATTGCCCTTGGGCATAGTATGAAAGCGGTAAAAAAAATAAAACACAGAGCAGTCTAATTAGCATTAAAAGTAGGTTATGGTCAGATTTGGGATTGACCCGATTTGTACGCGCTTATCTACGGTATACTGATTATATGGTTTGAGTCCAAACCAATTTTTCGATGAAGCGCATTTTTGCTGTAGATAAACGATAATCCAGGTATTAAAGTATTGGTAAGTTCATATTGTTCAACATTAAAATAGGATGACCTTCTTCATTAATAAAATTCAATCCTGAAAGAAATAATGATAAAATTCTCGATTTCCGGAATTTCAAATTGTTCTGAGTATTTGGCTGCTTTTTCTTTCTGACTTTTATATGGATTGAAACAACGCCTGCTATTGAGAATGGTAGCCCTAACAAAAATATAAGACAGAATATTGGATATTGAATGTTAACATGTAGTAGCCAATGCCCAGTGTAATACCATACCTGTAGTGTAGCCGAAATCCTTAAAACATTAGCCCCCAGCTTTAGACATATAAGATTACACTTTATCCTTTTTACTTAGGATCTTTGGCTATTGCAATGTGGCAAAGACTTTACCCTTAGGGCTACCAAATGAGAGGTACATCGGACAATCGCGGGGTCA
>DRGL01000009.1 GCA_011050085.1 Pricia antarctica
ATGAGGAAGGGCATCCCGAAATAGCACTGCTCTTCAAGGCGGCCTCCGGGGCCGAATTGATCCATGCCAACAACCATAAGGTGGTCTTGGCAAGAATGGGGGAATCGATTCCTGAAATCACACCTGAATTCACGGTCAATTCCACTTCCGAAAATCTGAAGGAAGCGATAGAAGGTGAAAGTTATGAGTTCAATACCATGTACCCCAATTTTATAAAAGACGCCAATGCCGCGGGAAATTATATGGCGCAGATAAGTCTTACCTATGCCTATAAAGTTGAGAAAAAACACCGTGATTTCTATATTGAGGCCTTGGCCGCTTTGGACGCCGGTACGGACGGCGAACTTGCCAAACTCTACTATCTATGTCCTACGTGCGGAAATACCTATGCAACGGTTGCACCAAGTCGTTGTGAAATTTCCATGACCGATTCAAAGCTGTTTATCAAGGTGAATCGTCTACAGGATTTATAAGAATTTCTAAAATAGGCAACACTATGGATTTTTATAATGCAAAGACATTTACAGGAACGACACTATCGGAAGCCCGATTAAAAGTTGAAGAGGCCTTAAAAAAAGAGGGATTTGGGGTACTTACGGAAATCGATATCCAGGCCACCATGAAGAAAAAATTGGAAAAGGCCTACTTGCCCCATCTAATTTTGGGCACATGCAATCCCGTTTTTGCTGATAAAGTTCTTTCTGTAGATCAACATATCAGTTTGATGCTTCCCTGTAACGTTAGCATTCGCGAGTTGGCAAATAAGAATATTGAAGTAGCGATGGTAAATCCTTTAGAAGCCATGAAGCCCATTGGCAATCCTGCAATTATAGGCTACGCCAAGGAGGTCAACGCAAAACTTATTCATGTATTAGACAACCTATAGCAATAATGTGCATATCGAAGATTTTCATCAATTTTTAAATTAAGTACCATGAAGGTGTGTTTTGGCCTTTAGTGGTCAACCATGTAACGCTGATGATTCCGATGATAGGAATGTAATCGCCCGGGTATAAATGGCTTAAACCTAAGATTTTAAAGCGGGCTACCACTGTATTTTTATTGTAAGAGGTATTATAATTATAAGAAGCTCACATCGCCATTGGTATTAACGTTATTCTTCGTTATGTACGGAATTATCGGAATGAGATTGTCCATGCCATATTTTAGCTAGTTGTCGAAGTGTATTTTAACGGAATTTAAACCGACCTAATTTGGTGGCACTAGAACCGATTATTTTGAGACCACTTTGGAAAGAGACTAAAATGGATGTTATATATGTGCAGTATTATAATGGAATCTATCGGGATTGCATGTTCTTAATATCCAGCAATAGTAACCTTATTTAATACATATAAAAATGAAAACAAAAACAGAATTAGAGCGGGACATCATAGATATCACAATGAAAATTCATAGTGAATTTCCTGAATTGTCTAAATACATTTCCGAGATGCCAAAGAATGATTCGGGAATTGATCCTGCAGCAATGGGTGTAAAAAATTTCAAGGAATATTATAATTCCTTAGATGAACTACTAACGGAATACACAAAAACCCATCAAACCAAAGATAATAAGAATGCGGAAGATTCTCAAAAGTTTCCCGGGTATCCATCCTATCCCCCTTCAGAGGACATTTACAGCAAAGGCAAGGAAGAAAAAAATCTTAATCCAGAGGATGTTTCAAAACAAAAATCCCCAAATGAGCAAGTAGGATCACGAAACGAAAGGGATTTCGAGGATGATAGGTCTGGAAGCGATTTAGATGTGCCTGGATCAGAATTGGATAATCAACAGGAAAGCGTGGGTAGTGAGGATGAGGAGAATAACTATTATAGTTTGGGAGGCGACGCCCATAACGACCTGGATGAAGATAAGGGGTAGAGTCAAAATATCCTTCGCAACTCCATATTGCAAATTTGAACACCAATCCAATACGTTGTATTTCTAATACATGCTTAAAACACGGGTTGGAGAGAAGAGATTTGTAGGCCCCAGAAGCTAACATTACTTCAATAGGATATGCATGGACCATTAATGCCAATTCCGTAAAAGGTTATAGTAAAAAGGCAGGCTTACTTTACTTGATTAGTAAAGCCTAGTCTTCAGCCTAATTCCCCCTAGAGATCAAGTACATGTTTGTTGTCCGATCCATATTGAGAAGTTTCGTAATCTAACCGAGGCAAATGTAAAATAGAATTGACGATTGGAGATGGTCGAAACTATACACTCAATTGTTTTCTGTTAATATTCCAATTCTTTAATGGGATTACCTTACGGATAGCTTGCCAAAAGCCCCACGGCCTGAATTTTGGCGCGACAACCCGCCATGTATGATTACGGTCTAAAATAGTTCAAGGCTATTCATGTTTGCTCTGATAACCCTGATGCCACTAAGACTTCACGGGCGCCAAGCAAAAATAGGGATTGTTCTATACGTTCTTGGAATACTGATATATTGCGCTTCTTGGGCTATTCTAATATCCTTTCCGAATAGCGTTTGCGGTACCATTGAGGGATTGGTTGCACCTGCCTATACACCGCTAATTTGGTTGATAGGCATTGGCTTGATAGGTAATTCCTTTTATTTCAATATCCCTTTTAAAAGATGGTCTTATTTTTTGGTATTCCTCGTTTTTCATAATTGGCATACCGATTTAATCTACTTCGGACACTATTAAACCTATGATTATGAGCCAAACACTTGAGAGCAAATTTTTGCCATTTTTGAAAAGTATAATAGAAGGTCAGTTATTGATTTTATAGCCGTATTCCAATTTGGAATGGTGGAAGACACTCAAAACTGTCCTGTATCCTTATCGTATTTGTATTGATTAATAGGAAAAAAAAACTATGACAGCACTATTCTTGATAATAGGTCTTCTACTGCTAGTGCTACTCCTTAGTAAGCTAAACGTATTGATTCAATTTAGAAGACAAGTTAAAACGCTATTTGCGCAATCAAAAAAAATAAAAGGACAATACTTTCAATTAACCCAATTAATTAATTTACCGGAGCCGGTACAACGCTATTTCAAGCATATTTTAAAAGAGGGGCAGCCTTACATAAGCTATGTTCGAATGAAACATGATGGCCTATTTAAGATGGGAGTTGGAAAAAGTTGGATGAATATAAAAGGAGAACAGTACGCCACAATTGCAAAACCAGGTTTTATTTGGAAAGGAACTACATTAATGTTTGTAGCCCGGGATATGTATATTTCAGACAAAGGCAGACTTATTGCTACACTACTGTCCGTTTATAATGTTGTCGATGCAAAAGGGAAAAAGTATAATGAGGGGGAGCTACTTCGGTGGCTTGGCGAAAGTATTCTTTATCCTACCAACTTTTTGCCTAGTAGAAGATTACAATGGTTGCCTATTGATTCTAAATCGGCAAAACTTACTTTTCAGTATGCAGGACTTTCTTTGTATTTCATATGTTCATTCAATGAAATTGGCGAATTGACCGAAATGCAAACCAAACGCTATATGGATGAAGATCACTTGGAAATTTGGGTTATAAAAGCAACAAATTATCAGGAATTGAATAGAATACGGGTACCTACCGAATTTGATGTCCTATGGAGATTGGAGCAGGGAGATTTTAGTTATGCCAAATTCAATATAACAGAAATTGAATATGATCAACCTAAAATATTCTACACAGTACAGACTAAACCTGCTAAAACTGTGGGCAGCAGTATTCGCATTAATTGGTAGATTACCAATAAGACCCCTATAATTTTTTACTAATATGCTCGGTTTTTCGAACATCAAAGGTGGCAGTTCGAGCTTACAAAGAGCTATTTTATAAATTAGATAGTTGAGAACAGTCGCCTTTGGGTTGACCGATTTCATTTATGATCTGTCTCATAATATGGGTCGTAGCCTATTTAACCGTGGTAATGAAAAAGATGTGAAGACACACTTTTTTGAGAGTTTAGTCCAAAACGTTTGTAATTATCGTAACAAAATCTGTGAAAAATGCAACAATTAGGTATTTCCATGCATCCCGTCCTTCACAAGTTTCCTCACCTTTAAGTACTGTAATTTTTACAGTAATACATAATTTAAAATAGCGACGATGGATATATTAAACAGCAACAACTGGATAACAGGAATCAGTATACGAATTAGAGATTCAATACGATTTATGTATAATCACTATTATGGAAGCACCACACCTGTATTTGAAGTAGTATTAATTAAAAATGAACAGCCTAGAAAGTAGAACATAAATTTCGGTATATGGTAAATCAAAAGAACACTACCTAATTCGATGTCTGGGGGCGGCAAAGTGGATTGATATCATGTAAGCTGGAAAGTAACACTGCTCTTTTTCCTTCCAGCATTCTAATACCGACACTTTAGCAATACTTTGATTACAGAAAAGTGTGCTAAAACAAAATGATAAAATTATTTTAAAATAGCTCATTTGTCACAAGACAAAGTAGGAAAACGATAATTGAAAAAACTGGCAAAAAAGGAAAAGAGGATTTTCCAGAGCGAGAATTAAGGCTTCGGATGGATAATGCCACTATAATTAGATTCCAAGTTAGAAATAATAACCATATATAAACACCGAGGGGTTTATAAGTTATACTGAACCGCTTGCATAAAATCAAACCCATGTATGCACTTTCATATCGTTCTACTTTCAGTAAAGGGTATGGGGAGAAGGATCTCGAATCTATAAGGGAGGTCGCCGGGTCCTACAATAGTCAAAACAAGTTAACGGGCTGTCTTTTCTTTCATAACAATTCATTTGTACAGATAATTGAGGGAAAAAAGCGATCTGTACTACGACTTTTTGTTAAAATAAGCAACGACCCTCGGCACCACGACGTGATTTTCTTGAGTTCCGAGACGCACAGCCTACGCTATTTTGATGGATGGAGCATGGGGTTTTATTCACCCCTGAAAGGATCTTCGGACGTATCAAAAAAGGAGCAGTTTCTTCGCAATATGCTTTCGTTTCATGACCTTGCAAACAAATCTACATCTACGCTACGCTGTTTCTGGTTCGCTTGGAGATCGATGTTACGTGAAGGCTTCCCAATAAGTGAAGATGACCTCTAACTATAGGAATAATGTCAAACTAAACTTTGAAATGGAGCGGCTTGAATACTATTAGCGAAAGGGTCATATTAGAAATGTAGAATAGGATAGTTTCGTGAACCATCACTTTTAAAGTAAACATAATTTGTATTGGTTTCTTTTGTTCTGGTACAGCGCAAATATCGGAGAATAATTTATTTACATTTGTGTCGGTTTCTTTAATATTAGAAGTACATATCCTATTCAAAAATATCCGTCATTGTAGTATCCAATACCTTTGTGGTTGGAATTTGACCTGTCGTTTTCCAAAAAAAATTAGCACAGCCCGTTATTCAATACCCTTCCAGAATTTTATGTCTTTCTTTTTGCATCCATGCTACATGGCCAAATTACAATTCATTGGGAAGAAATTTGAAAACCTCTTTAATTCTTGCTCCATTCCGCTTTGCTCCAATACATCATGTGAAATAGAAATGGCTATTGAAACTAAACTTTTTTAAAAAAATAGTATGCCTATGAGTTCAGCCTCCTAAACTTATAATTTCCATAAAATATAGGGTATCACGGTGGTGATTTTGATTTTGCAATGTTCAACAACTTCATGACATGTTTCTGGATAATAATTCCTTAAGCTTGCGTAATTATTTGCTTTAATCCGGATTTTATCACTCGTTATCAATTCTCTGAAATTGGAAAATTAATTATTATAATGGTTGACAAACAGTACGTTTGATTTGTAGTGGAGTAAAATTGGTTTGTTCTATAAAAAAATATTTTAACTCAAAAGCTTTGAGTTTTGAACTATTTGACGTTATTTTATTTCAGAAATTTCACACAACTTCGTATATTAAGTGTTCATATTTAAATGAATAGAAAATAGTGTTTATAGGTTCTAATCTAGAATAGAATCTATCTATGTCCAAATAGAGATAGTACCGTTTCGAAGTACATATCTCAGTGAACTAAATCTCATGGGTTTTCGAAAATTAAGCTTAACGACGGCTTGTAGCTGTACCGTTGTTGTATTATGTCTTATGGTCTGTTTGGGCTGGCAATATAATATTGCCATACTTCGCAGTATACTTCCCGGCGTACCCGAAACCACTCCCCTTACTGCAATGCTACTATTGTTGCTCGGTTTTACATTGGCTTTAACCCAAGTGAGGTCAAAACACGCAACCCATCCCACCTATATTTCGGCTTATCAAATTATTATCATCGTTGTATTATTGATAGCCTTGTTTACCGGAATTCAATATCTTTTCAATCTCTCACCAAGTATAGAGACTATATTTTTTCCTGAAAAGATAAAAGTACAGAATACCGCCTTTTCTGGAAGGCCATCGGGTCGAACGGTCATAACTCTCATATTGAGTTGCGCGGCATTATTTTTTGCATATTCAAAAAAGCGGAACCTTCAGAATATAGCCATAGTTTCTTCATTAATGGTATTGGTGCTACCCTGGATAGCTTTATTCGGTTATTCGACCGCTACTGTAGAACTATATCTGATACCTGAATTTCCCGAAACGGGAATGTCACCGATTACTGCGGTTGCCTTTATCGTGCTATCAATTGGAATTATGGATTTATGGCCCAATAAAGGCCTAATGGCTCTCTTTCGTTCGACCACGCAGAGCGCAAGAATGTCAAAAACTTTAGTTCTAATTGTCATATTAATACCCTTTGCCTTAAACTGGGTTGTGCATTTTTACATTGAAAATGGGCAATTGGATGTTCCTATAAATTTTGCATTTGAATGGGGCTTTTTTATCCTTCTTCTGGCTGGAGTCATAATTTGGGGCGGAATATTGATCAATAAAAGGGACTTGGAAAAAGAAGAACTGCACGATTCATTAAGACAGGCAGAGGAGCAGTTTCGAACATTAATAGAATTGGCGCCAGATGCCATGATAATAGCGAATGGAAATGCTGATATCATCCTAATAAACGAAAAATCAAGAAAATTATTTGGGTATACCGAAGACGAAATGCTCGGAATGCCAATCCAAAGCCTTTTACCTGACCAATTCTTAAATTTCAGTAAAGAATTACGTAATGTATATTTTCAGTCAGCCCAAACAAGAACAATAGGAGACAAAAAGACTATGATAGGAGTGAAAAAAAGTGGCGAAGAGTTTCCTATAGAAATTGGGCTCAGTCCTATTAAAATAAAATCAGAATTGATGATTTCGGCTATAGTTCGAGATATCTCGAAAAGAATACAAGCTGAAGATGAAATCAAGTCCTATATAAGAAATCTTGGGCTGGTAAAAAAAATAGCACGCATAGGCTATTACGAAACCGATTCAGGTCTCGATAGATTTGAGGTTTCTGAAAATTTGTGCAATATGTTCGGGGCCTCTAAAAGGATACTCAGTCGAGAAGAAATGAGAGGTTTATTGCATCCTGATGATTTGAAAAAGTTCAAAGGAATATTGGACAGAGCCTTGGAGAAAGAAGAAAATTTCGAACTTGAGTTTCGCATCATCAACCCATTGACACATGAAACTTTTCAAGTTAAAAATTTCAATTATTTTTCAAGGGATTCTCTTGGAAACATTCAGGTATTGGGATTGATGCAAGACATAACCCAGGAAAAAAAAGTGCAAAACGATATTTTAAAACTAAACAAAAGTCTAGAACAAAAAGTTAAGGATAGAACCGCTGCGCTTAAAGATGCGAATGATAACCTTGAGAAGACGGTTAAATTAAGAACAGAACAACTGGAAGTGACCAATAAGGAACTGGAGTCCTTTAGTTACTCTGTTTCACACGATTTGCGAGCACCTTTAAGGGCAATTACCGGGTTCAGTAGCTTTCTTCAAAGGGATTTTGAGGCTTCATTGGGCGATGAAGGGAAGCGGTTTCTTTCAATCATCGTAAGGAACACAAGCCTTATGGGGCAACTCATTGATGATATCCTCGTTTTTTCACGGCTTAATCGATCAGAATTGGCAACAACGCAATTGAACCTAAAAACTATTTTCAATACGGTGTATTTGAGGTTATTGGAGGAAAAAGAGAATAAAGGTAGAAACATCGAATTTATAGTAGACAATTTACCACATGCTCAAGGTGATAGGGCTATGATTACCCAGGTCATTGTCAACTTGGTTTCAAACGCCCTAAAATATACCGAAACCAAAGAAAAGACACATATTCATGTGGGTTGCCAAAACATAAATGACAGTGCTACCTATTTTATAAAGGACAATGGAGTAGGCTTTGACGAACGGCATAAATCGAAACTTTTTAAGGTATTTCAGCGTCTGCACAACGAACGTGATTTTAGGGGGACGGGTATAGGGCTAGCCATTGTTAAAAGGGTAATTACAAAACATGGAGGAAAAGTATGGGGCGAAAGTGTATTAAATGAAGGGGCAACCTTCTATTTCACTTTAACCTAAAACGTAACCAAGAACAGAGAAATTTAAAATTTATGGATACAAACGATTATATCGAAGTTCTTTACGTAGAAGATCGACCCGAAGACGCAGAGTTGACTATTAGATCCTTAAAAGAACACAATTTGGTCAATCGGATTAAATTGATTGAAGATGGGCAGGAAGCGCTAGATTATTTATTTGGTGAGGGTAAGTATAAGGGTCATAAGCCTGAACTTCCAAAGCTGTTATTATTAGACCTTAAACTTCCGAAAGTTAGCGGACTAGAAGTATTAGAACGAATAAGAAGCGATGAAAAATTCAAGCACTTACCGGTTGTGGTATTGACATCCTCGAACGAACATGTGGATATAGAGAAAGCATATAAGCTTGGCGCCAACAGTTACATTGTAAAACCAGTTGAGTTTACAAATTTCGCCAAGGCTATAAAACAAGTCGGATTGTATTGGCTAGTATTGAATAGGGCACCCAAATAATAATAAATAATATATGTCAAAAAATAGTATGGAAAAATATAAGATCTTGCGGGTATTGATTTTAGAAGATATACCTACAGATGCCGAACTCATTATCAGGGAGTTGGAAGCTGGGAATTTTATAGTTGAAGCTAAGATCGTCGATGATGAGTTGGGGTTTAAAAAAGGAATAAGCGATTTTAGGCCGCAAATTATTTTGTCAGATTACTCATTGCCAACCATTACAGGTCTTGAAGCCCTGGCTATCGCTATACATGAATGTCCTGAAATACCTTTTGTTTTTATAACAGGTACCATAGGTGAAGAAATAGCCGCTGAGACCATTTTAAACGGTGCGGCAGGTCTTGTTCTAAAGTCGAAATTGCACAATCTGCCTCAAACCATAAAGAATATTTTTGAGGACGAAGAAAGTTGGATGCATTCACGGTTCAAAAATGCAAGTGATAGGATTAATAGAAGAATAGAGAAAAATCAACAAGCCTTAAATCGATTGGACGAGTTTATTGGCCACAGAAGAACTGGTCAGTTATCGAATGAGATTCTTGATGACATTCGAAATATGGTTGAAAATTTGAGACATATTTCAGCCGAGATTAGCAATACTACGAAAGAATAAATATTCTTTAAAAAAACGATTATGCAAAAAGAGACTAAGAAACCAGAAGAGACCGAGACATCAGTAATGGAGATTTATGTAGTTGCCATTGCCGCATCGGCAGGAGGCTTGGATGCCATAAATGATTTTTTTGAAAATGTACCCTTAGATACAAATCTCAGTTTTGTATTAATCCAACATCTATCCCCGGATTATAAATCTATGATGCCAGAATTACTGACAAAGCACACAAAATTAAATGTTAGTAAAGTAATAAATGAAACAGTTGTAAAGCCTAATTGTGTCTATACTATTCCAGCCGATAAAAACATCACTATATCAGGGGGGAAACTTTTTTTACAAGATAGGGGTAAGCCGAAGACCTTAAACCTACCAGCCAATATATTTTTAAAATCGCTTGCGTCAGACCAGAAAGAGAGGTCAGTTGCCGTAATACTTTCTGGAACGGGAAGCGATGGTACTTTAGGTATTGAGTCAATCAAGGAACAAGGGGGCATGGTTATCGCACAAGACCCACAAACAGCTGCGTTTGATAGCATGCCGAAAAGTATTATAGCAACGGGGTTGACCGATTTTATTTTGCCCCCTTCCGAAATGCCTAATACCATAGTTAATTATGTAAAGCATCCGTATGTAAAGAAAACAGATTCAGCGAACTCTATAACCGAAGACCCGTTAAGAGATGTTGTTCCCGAAATACTAAGTTACATGTATCAGAGAACAAACATGGATTTTAGAAATTACAAGAAGGCTACTTTAATCCGCCGAATTGATCGTAGAATGGGTATTAAAAATATTTTAAACCGTAGTCAGTATTTTAAATTTCTTCAAACTAACCCTAACGAATCAACCCATCTGGCTAATGATATTCTTATAGGGGTGACCGGTTTTTTTAGGGATAAAGATGCATTCGATGTACTTGACAAAAAAGTCTTGTTCGATTTGGTACAAAAAAAAGAGACCGGAAAAGAATTGCGGGTTTGGGTGGCAGGCTGTTCTACAGGGCAAGAAGTATATAGCTTAGGAATGCTACTTAAAGAGCAATGCCGAAAGCAACAGAAAGATATTACCATTAAAATTTTTGCTACAGACATTGACCAAAGAGCTATAAATAAGGCTAGCAAGGGAATTTTCTCTGAAGCTATTGAGGAAGAAGTACCAAAGGAATTACTGACCCGGTACTTTAAAAAAATTGAGGACAAGTATCACACGAAAAAAGAACTGAGGGAAATAGCCATTTTTGCCAAACATGATCTTACTCGTGATCCACCATTTAATAACATTGATTTAGCCACCTGCCGTAATCTTTTGATTTATGTTGAACCTGAGTTACAGGAAAAAATAATTGCTTTTATCCATTTTTCATTGATAGAAAAAGGCTATTTATTTCTCGGTACAAGTGAAAGTTTAAACTCCTTTTCAAAGGTATTTATCGAAATCCATAAGAAACATAAAATTTTCCAAAATCAAAGTGTTAATCGTATTGTTGATATAAATCGTTTATTCCCATGGGATGGTATGAAAGGGGAGAATACAAAAGACGGGAAGACTGAACATACCCCACCAAGGGTAATTGCACAATCAAAAATTATCGGAAATTTCAAAGACGCCTTGCTTGATGATCTTGTACCCCCAACGGTTATTATAAATAGTAATCAGGAAGTTGTACATGTTGCCGGAGAAATCGACAAATATTTAAAATTACCAAAGAAACAGCTGACATTGAATATTTTAAAAATGGTCGATGAACAGCTATACGTTACGCTAAGTAATATTATTTCAAAAGTGCGTAGCAATAAGAGCAAGATTATTTCTCCCGTTGTATTATTTGAAGGAGAAAACAGCCTCTTTCTCAATATTATCGCCAAACCTTATACTGAAGTAATAAGTAGAGTCAATTACCTAATTATTAGTTTCGTAGAGGCCAAGCAATCCGAAAAGACACAATCAAGTGCTGTAGCTAAAACGACTTTGTCAAAAGAGAAAGACCATCACATAAAACGGCTTGAAGATGATTTAAGAGAAACCAAAGAATATCTTCAATCGGCCGTAGAAGAATTGGAAACCTCTAATGAAGAGTTACAGGCTACCAACGAAGAATTGATGGCAGCCAACGAAGAATTACAAAGTAGTAATGAAGAATTGCAAAGTGTCAATGAAGAATTGTATACGGTCAATAATGAGTATCAAGATAAGTTGACGGAAATGACCGGCCTGAACGATGATTTAAATAATTTTATTCAAGGATCCAAAATCGCTACATTATTCTTGGATAGTAGCCTCAGCGTTAAAAGATTTACAGATACTATAACCCCTTTAATAAAAATATCGGATAATGATTTGGGCCGATATATCGGAGATTTTACACATGTCTTTCAATCTTTTGATTTAATTGATGTAGCGCAAAGTGTATTAGATAATTTTGATAAAATTGAAAAAGAAGTAGCTACAAAAGATGGAAAAATATATCGCATGCAAGCATTGCCATACGTTACATCTAAGAAAGAAGTCAGAGGGGCAGTTTTCAATTTTGTAGATATTGATGAACTTAAAAAAATTGAATCTGTTCTAAAAAAACAAACCGAAGAACTCGAAATCAATAATAAGGAATTGGAACAATTTGCCTATCTGGCAGCGCATGATTTAAAAGCCCCGATAACCAATCTACAGGCCTTAACCGGAATTATTGACACCAATGGCGGTGGCTTTGTCAATAAAGATAATACTATTGCCTACAGCAAATTGAAGGAGGTTATTTTTCGGATGGATAATACGATTGGTATTTTGAACGAAGTAATAACAATCAAAAAAAATCTTAATCTCACGCCTGAAGTTGTCAAGCTTGAACATGCGTATAAAGAGGTAATGTCATCCATTGATGATCAAGCCACCTCGACAAAAGCCAAAATTAATGTTGATTTTAAGGAATGTCCAGAAGTTATCTTCCCTTCCGTTCATCTACATAGCATCTTGCAAAATCTTATTACGAATGCCATTAAATATAGAAAGCCAGGTACCATCCCTTCTATTGATATCTACAGTAAAAGAACTGCAGGCTACGATAAAGTATTCGTCAGCGATAAGGGTAGAGGCATAGATTTGGAAGCTTATAGTACTAAATTGTTTGGCTTGTTTCAACGATTTCATCTTGATACTGCCGGTAAAGGCATCGGCCTGCATATTACAAAATCAATAGTGGAAAGATACAAGGGGCGTATTGACGTACAGAGTGAAGAAGGACAAGGTACGACGTTTACAATATCTTTAAAAAACAAACGTTATTGGAAAAATAAAGTTTAATCCCTGTTAGATTCAATTTCATTCAATTTCATTCAATTTCATTTGTCAACCTAATCCATAAACCCTAAAATCTTGAAGAATTTATACGCACATTTAAAAGTACTATTGGTGGAAGATGATGAGGTGGCGAATTATTTATCCCTTAATGCACTGGAGAGTTGTGGCATAACCAATGTTCATGTGACCCAAAATGGAAAGGAAGCCATCAATTTTCTTGAACAAGAAAAAATAACCCCCGATATAATTTTATTGGATTTAAATATGCCCATCATGGGAGGATTGGAGTTCCTACAGAAATGCCATGAAAGGGACACTTGCATTGAATCAAGAATCTTCATTCTGACCTCTTCAATACGACCTGAAGATAAAATAAAGGCGCGGGAATTCGATAATGTTAAGGATTATTTAGAAAAACCGCTTACCGATGAAAAGGTGGAGAATATTTTGAGCAATTTCTGATTGATACATATCTTATCTAACTATCAAGTATTAAAAGCTTGACCGTAATTCATCCTGTTTTAAATAATTAATATTAGTAGCAAACTAATATTCTACTAAAAGCTAAGGGCTCTTGGGTACTTTTACTATAATTTAATTGCACCACTTTAACAGGTTTTCGTACGAGGCACCCTTTCTTCTTCTTCAATAATTTTTATTAATTACCAATTTTATCGAAAGATAAATTTAAAGGTTATTTCAAGTATTTTAATTAAAATCCTCTTTTAGCTAAAATTACTGAGATTCATTGCTACAGATTATATACTCCCGTTTGTATTGCATTTGGCTTGTTTGGAGAATTCAGGATTTTAAATCCTATTCATCCATCCCTAGAACTAGGTATTTCTACTATTTTACTGCGAAAAAGATGAAATGGTCCTCAGATAATTCCTTCTTTTTTATTAATTTAAATAAACAAACATACAACCCCCAACGTTTATGCTTTCAAATTTAGAATATGGACAGGTGCCCAATATCTTTATAATCGATAATGATATCATAGTTCATTTTACAATTAGAATCAAAATTCAGCAGACTGGAATTTTATGTAAAGAACATTATTTTGACGACCGCAATGAAGCGCTTAATATTATGTTAAGTGCAGCTGAAAATGAAATAGGCTTACCAGATCTCATTATTCTGGATATAAATATGCCTAAAATGGACGGGTGGGAATTTTTGGAACAAGTTAAAGTTTTATTGAACGAAAAATACGTCCCCCCTGTTTATTTACTATCCTCTTTTGAAACTTCTGAACATATTCGAAAGGCTAAGAGTCATCCACTGGTAAAAGGCTATTTTGTTAAACCTATTTCAAAAGAAAATCTTACCGCAATAATTTCGGATTCCAGTTGCGCCAACAGTAGGTAAACTACATTTTAATATTTTGGTTTAAAAAATGTAGGTTTAGTTTATAAACTATTCGATTTGATAAGATATGATGCTATAATTTTTTGGTGAAAAATTTTTCCTAAACGTTGAGATTTGCGTGCTTACATCGTATTTCCTGGCTCATTTCCTGACCATTCAGTTTTGATATAATTAGTTTTATATCCCTAGTCTTCTAATGATAATGATACATCCCGTTGCTTCGCAAAGGTAAAGGCAGATTTCAAAATAAACGATAATTTTGTGGTATGAGAGTCATTGTCATAGGCGGTACCGGCCACATCGGAAGTTATCTTGTTCCCAAATTGGTTAGTGCTGGGCATGACGTGGTCTGCGTAAGTAGACATAAGGGAAAAATTTTCAATAAAAATGTAGTTTGGCAATCCGTTGAGCATATTGAAGTCGACAGAACGGAAGCGGAGAGCGAGGGTAATTTTGGTGCACATATTAGGAAGTTACAAGGAGAAGTTGTCATTGATTTAATTTGTTTTACTCTCGATAGCGCAACAATGATAGCCGATGCGCTATTGGGGCAAGTGAAACATTTTATCCACTGCGGAACCATGTGGGTACATGGCTCTAGCGAAAAGGTACCTACCACAGAAGATCAGAAACGTAAACCCTTTGGCACATACGGCATTAGTAAGGCCGCTATAGAGGCCGAACTTTTAACAATGCATCGTCAAAAAGGTTTTCCTGTCACCATACTTCATCCAGGTCATATAGCAGGTCCGGGACGGATGCCCATAAACCCGGCCGGTAATGTAAACCCTGATATTTTCGTCAAATTAGCTTTAGGACAGGAAGTTGTTTTACCAAATCTTGGTATGGAAACGGTTCACCATGTTCACGTAGACGATGTGGCACAATCTTTTATAAGGGCCATAGAGAATCCAAAGCAGGCTATCGGAGAGAGTTTTCATATTGTTTCGGAACAGGCGCTCACGTTACGTGGTTATGCCAATGCGGTCGCTGCATGGTACGGCCATGAAGCACAACTTACTTTTCAGCCCTGGGATGTTTGGAAAAAAGGTGCATCACCAGAGGATGCTAAACTTACTTGGGATCATATTGCACACAGTCCAAACGGAAGTATTGAGAAGGCGAAAACATTGTTGAAATATCGACCGCGCTACGCTTCGTTGCAAGCTGTTCTGGAAGCAATACGTTGTTATGCCATACAAGAAAATATAGAGGTGTTAAAACTAAAAAAAAGTAACTACGAAACGTAAGGATTTATTTTGACTACGACACAATGCTGATTGAAAGCATAATTTTTTATAAAGGCTTAATTGGGTATGGGAAAGTTGTGGAAGTACAGGAAGTGGATTTTTCTATCAATTTTGGTTTGGCTTGCCTTATGGTCCATTTTCTGGGCAACCTCGATTTATGGCTATGACGGATTTATTACGGCTTTAGGTATTGCTAGTTTGGTATTTTTTGTGATTACCAAATTTCGAAATAGGAGACCGCTGAAATATTTTAGGTAAACCATTTTAATTTTATTCCGCTCCCTTAAATTCGGGCACCTACAACTTCTTAAAATTACAGAGAAATAAGCTATCCTAATTTTATTAACCTTCTGGGCCTAAGTGGTGTCCGATTACTTTGCGTAAAACCGTACCCAATCTATATATTAATTTTCATTTTATATTCTTGTGTTGTAACTTAAGGTAACCCCTGATTTCAGGCAACTACAATAAATAAAGTTGATTATTGACAGCCAGTCGATTTTAACTTCCAACCACACTTTTAAAAATTAAGTTTTATCTTTTATCCAAATATTTTAAAAAACGGGTTTCCTTACTAATACCGTAAATGGTAAATACGATTACAACTAGCATAGACGCGATTCCGGATATTAAAATGTAGGTATAAAAACCCTTCGAAAGGTCTCTTTCGAAGTAGGGTAATAGCAAATAAAATCCGATACCATAAACTATAATACAGAGTGGGGTTACGATATAGTTTACGGATAGTCTTATACGATAGTAATTTTTGAGATATGCATAATAAGATTTAAGGTCCATTGAAATCAGTTGGCTCTCTTTGCGGTATACCGAATAGAATTCGAAAATAACTCTCAAGATAAGACTAGAAATCATTAGAAATAGGCCTAAATTAAAACTGTTCCATGACTGAAACGCAAATCTGAAGGCGTATATAATTAATACTATCACTGTTAACGAGATAATAGTAATGGTAACGTACTGAGAGAAGCGATGCTTTTTCGCTTTAGTGATTATTTCGTTAGCGCTAAATTTAGGGACCGAAGTATCTTGGGTGTCCCATACTTTATTTAAGAAGTCATTTTCCATTTTTTATACATTTTAAAAGTGATTTGCGAATCCGGCTTAAACGCGTGCGTAAGGTTCCGTGAGCCAGACCAACTGTATCAGCAATAACAGCCTGGGATGTATTCTCTAGCTCCAAAAATATCAAGGCCCTATTTTGTGCGTTCAGTTGGTCTATACACTGATACATTTTTTTAAGATTTTTATCCGTGTCATCCCTATTATCATCAATACTCGTATTCGACAATAGCTCTTCATTGATTGGACTGTTTTTTTTTGTTTTCCGTAAATCTCCCAGACATACGTTTACAGCAATCCTGTATATCCATGTTTCAATGGCCGACTTGCCTTTAAAAGATTTTCTATGGTTCCAGACCTTTATAAAAACCTCTTGATGCCAGTCATTCGCGAGCTCGGTATTGCCTGAGGCATATCCTAAGCACAACCGGTGGACTTTTGAGGCGTGAGCGTTATAGATCTTAGTGAAGTCTTCTTCTGAATTCATCCTTGTGATGCCAAAATTATTTGTATCTGTTCCAAGAACCATTCGGGTTGATCAAGCATTACAAAATGAGCACTGTTTTCAGCTATCATAAAAGTATAGTCCTTTAAATTTTTATATTGATTTTCGTAGGTCTGCGTTACCATTTCCTTACCATACGGTTCCGATGCTGCAATGATGGTAACGGGAATCTCAATTTTTTTTAAATCTTCCCTTAGATCTAGTTTTATGTAATCGGTGTAGCCATAAACATAGGTCTCACGATCTGCCGCCAGCATCCAATCCTTGATTTTCTCTTGGGCTAATTCTTGGTTGCTCATCCCTTTAGACATATTGCCGGCAAACTGTTCAAAATCTGCATCACTCATTGCCAACTGCTGATCGTTGTAAGGGCTTTCATAAATTAAGTTATCTGGATTAAAATCAGGCATCATAAGCGCTCCGGACGCTGGTAAAGCGTCGATTAGTATGATTTGCCCCAATTTTAATTCACTGTCGGCAGCAAGCCAAGTAGCGACCGTTCCACCCAAACTATGACCAATTAGGGTTGCATTTTGTAAATCATTTTGTAAAATATAGTTTTTGAGGGACTCGTTTACTTTGGGTAGCCACGGAAATTCAATCGCATCTTTTCCGCCAAAACCAGCCAAGGTAACTACGTGACATTCATACTTCTTTTCCAATTCCTTTACTAGTGGTTTCCAAATATCCCCTGGAACGGTAAAGCCGGGAATTAATAGAACAGGTTTACCCTTTCCGGTAACTTCTACATAAATAGGTTGATTTTCAAGTTTGGCATAAATTGATACCGTAAAGAGCAGTGATACTACAATAAGAATAAAATTTTTCATAATTTCTAAGTTTTGATTTCTCTTTAGATGCAAAAAATTTAGAATGTTACACATTCTTTTTAAATTTTTCGATCAATTGGGTAATTGCTGTTCAAACTACAGTGGGATTATCTATTGTCAAATCTTAAATAGGAAATTGTGAAAAAGTATTGTTTTAGGCAGTATGGAAGTTAAAGCGTCTTACAAAATTCACTAAAATCCATGAATAGCTACCACTTATGTTCCTCTCAGTTCTGGTTAGTTATAACCTTTTCAGCTTTATCAATTAAAAGTTAAATAAAATATATAATTAAAATTCCTGCATTGTAACGTTTAGAATTTGTGATGGGTATTCAAATATCTATACTGCTTTTCTCTTTCGGTAGTGTTGGCGTTTTATCCATATCGATACGTTCTACCTTGTAAGCTAATGGTTTTGACCTAAATCAAGAAGTTGGAATATACGGGCTTTAAAAAATCAATTAGCATTAGATTCTATCAAGGCATTTCGCTTTTCACCCTATCAGGAATTCTAGAAATGAACAAGCATTTTGTATTAGCGAAAATTTGGCAGACGTGATAAGCTTTTATCAGGTATAGCGGTTAAACTAGATTACTATTTTAACTCTGATTGTACAGATTTCTATCTTCATTTCAATAGAGATATCCGTGAGATATCCGATAAAAAAGCTATACACTTTAGTAAAATAGCATGGTCAAGGTTTGAAATAGTTTACAAGCAACTTACTACACGAGTATCCCATTACAAAAAATTCTTATTCGATATATTTTTAAATTAGTTTTATGGTTTAAACAGATTAATTTTAACGTACTTTTAGTACGTATTTCAAATCCGCTAGAATTTTAGCGAATATCCCCACGAAGCTTTCCGAATGGCTGCTGGACAATTATTTTTAGTCCACGTCGAAACTCTTTATATTAATTTTTTAACGGTTTAATTATGTTGGCTATGTTAACAATAGATTCTGTACGTAGAATCATATCATTATGCTGCTTGATCTTGGGCGGTTTTATGTACGGACAATCCGTTTCAGGTACCGTTTCCGACGTCAATGGCCCCTTGCCCGGTGTGAGCGTAGTCGTTAAGGGTACCACCATAGGTACCGCGACGGATTTCGATGGACAGTTCATTCTTGATGATGTAACTGATGATGCCATTTTGGTACTTAGTTATATCGGCTATTCCACCAAAGAGGTCCCTGTTGATGGAAAAAGTACTATCGATGTTGTTTTGGAGGAAGATCTGCAAAAGCTTGACGAAGTGGTATTGGTTGGATATTCCTCTAGAAAAAAATCCACTTTGACAGGCGCCGTATCGGTGGTTGACGTCGCAGGAATTCAAAAAACAAGGGTATCGAATGTTTCCCAAGCTTTACAAGGTCAAGTGGCCGGTGTACAGGTGACTTCCAGTTCGGGAGCTCCCGGCGACCCCGTTCAAATACGTATCCGAGGGGAAGGAACCATAGGCAACAACAATCCGCTTTATGTGGTCGATGGCATTCCCACACGGGATATCACTTTTCTGAATCAGGGCGATGTGAAAAATATTACCGTTCTAAAGGATGCCGCTGCCGCTGCCATTTATGGTTCGCGCGCATCGGGAGGGGTAGTGCTGGTGACTACAAATAGTGGAACGGAAGGCAAGCTTAATGTCGATGTAAACTATTTTGCCGGAATTGAGAAAGTTTCGAACCTTCCTGATTTACTTAGTGCAGATCAGTACATAAATACATTGGAGCAAGCATGGAACAATTCCAATAGGGAAGGGCCTAATCCCTATACCGCGGACAGGGGAAGGGCTGATTTCGCCGACACCGATTGGTTAAACGAATTGTTTACCCAGGGAAGGTCACAAAATCTACACTTGACGGTGAATGGTGGAAGCGATAAAGTCCGGTTTTATACCTCTTTGGGATATTACGGCCAAGACGGTACGATAATCTATGACAATGACCGGTACAAGAGAATGACTTTTAGAAATAATATCGAAATCGATTTGACCGATCGTTTAAAGGTCGGGTCCAACCTTCAACTATCCAACGAAAAACAGGATAAAATAGCTTCTACAGGGGAAAGCCTAATTCGATTCGGATTGTTGAGGGCGCCGGTAATCCCCGTGTATAAAAACGTCGCCGACCCTACCTATAGTGAACGGGACCCTTTTACCGATCTACCCTTTTTTACGCCTAACGACTATGATGTCGGTTTACAAAGGTCGCTCTACGAATTTGTGGGAAATCCGGTAGCACAGGCGTTCTTTACCGATGATCGTCGAAGTACCTTTACCACCTTCGGGAATGTATTCGGTGAGTATGCCTTTCTGAAAAATAGGGAACTGAAATTCAGGACCAATTTAGGTGTCGATTTAAACTTTTTCCATAATAAGGCCTTCAACGAAAACTATGGTGACGACGACGGGGGCGGAAGCGAATTGGATCAAGGTCTGGGCAGAAGAAATAGACCGAACGGACTGAACGAGGAAAGGGGGGAGGCCTATACCATAACATTTAACAATACCCTGAATTACGAGAAGATCTTTAACGACAAACACGATTTTAGCGCCTTGGTAGGAACCGAATACATAGAGAATTATGCATCTTCCATTGGGGGCAGTAGAACACGATACCCGTATACTTCGAATGAGTTTCGATACTTGGACTATGGTGGCAATGAACTGGATGTTCGTAACGGGGGCAGTGCCTCCGAATGGTCATTATTCTCCCTCTTCGGATCGACAACCTATGTTTACGATAACAAATATATGCTTACAGCTAACCTTAGGGCCGATGCATCCTCGAGGTTTTCGGACAGTAATCGATGGGGATATTTTCCTTCGGTCTCGGTCGGTTGGAAGATTTCGGACGAAAAATTTCTCTATGATGTAGACTGGCTATCCAATTTGAAACTTCGGGCAAGCTGGGGCGAACTAGGCAATCAAGAAATCGATAACTACGCCTATTTGACCTTAGTAAGTCAAGAGGATGGCATTGTCAAAATCGATCGGTTCGGAAATCCCGACCTAAAATGGGAAAGTTCCAGACAATCGAATATAGGTCTTGACCTTGGCCTGTTCAATAACAAATTGGCTTTTTATGCGGAGTATTTTGAAAAGAACACTACGGATATATTACTGCCTATTGGCTTGCCCTCGGTTGTAGGCGACGTTTACCCCACCATCGTCAACGCCGGGGAGGTCAATAATAAGGGGTTTGAATTTTCCCTGAACTATAGAAACAATGACCATGAAGTCAAATACAATATAAATGCCAATTTGGCTACCTTGAAAAACAATGTCGTAAGATTGGCGCCGAACGTTCCAAATCTCACGGGGCCTGTGACCCGGACTGCACCAGGCCATCCGCTTAATGCGTATTATGGGTACCAAATGATTGGTATTTATCAAAATCAAGCTGAAATAGACAACTATCTGACAGCATCTCCTGACGTTCAACCTGGTGATATCAAATTTGCCGATCTCAATGCGGATGGAATTATAAATTCCGATGATAGGGACTATATAGGCAGCCCTATTCCCAATCTCACCTATGGCCTATCCTTTTCCGCATCGTATGTCGGCTTCGATTTTTCCTTTCTCTTCCAAGGTGTTGAGGGCGTAGAACGTTATAATCAAGGTAAACAAATCGTGGATTACGATACGCGGCCGTTCAATTATACTACGGCAATACTAGACTCTTGGAACGGAGAGGGTAGTAGCAACACCATACCCAGGGTTGCCTTTGTTGATAATGGGAGTAGTAGGGTTTCAAGTGTCTTTGTTGAGGATGCCTCTTATCTTCGGCTTAAAAATATAGAACTGGGATATACTTTGCCTGATATAGCGGGATTGCAACAGCTACGGCTATACCTTTCAGGACAGAATCTGTTGACGTTTACCGACTATTCGGGCCTAGATCCGGAATCTACCGATTTAATGGATCTGGGGACCTATCCTTCTTCAACATCAATTTTGGTAGGTATCAACGCTAAATTTTAATCGTAATAAATTGTATCATGAAAAGTAGAATCAATTATTTTGCGGCCATCGTAATTTTTGCAGTTTTTTTTAGCTGTACGAATGAACTTGATAATAATCCCATCGGGCTTCTAACCGAAGATCAAATCGATACGGAACCTACCGTCACGACTATAGAATCCTCGGTATTTTCTGCTTATCAGCCCCTAAAGAATACTTTGAACGGCATTATTCCCGATTGGCGTTGGGATTTGGGTACAGTATTCAGAAATGACATCGTGTTACAGGATATTGCGGCCCATGACATGAATAAAAAATGGAACCCAGATGGCGATCAGGCATGGATAGATCGCATTTCAGACTTCAGCTTTACGGCCGATAACCAAGCTTTCAACGGAATTTGGGTATACGATTATGAAGGTATCAGCAGGGCCAATCTGGCCATTCAATTCCTGACAAATACAGAGGTGGTCGGTAGCGCAGGAATGGAAGAGGTCAGAAGAGACCAATTATTATCGGAAGCCTATTTTCTTAGGGCCAATTACTATTTCGACCTCCTGAATAATTTTGGCGACGTACCGCTGATTCTTGCATCGCCAGATTCGTTTCAAGAGGCATTCGCACTATCGGTAAGGGCACCTTCGGAGGAAGTCCGCGCCCAAATTAACGCCGATCTTACGGCCGCAAAGTCAATTTCCCCGAATACAAAGTATGCCGACGCATCCGAACCTTGGAGAGCCTCTAAAGGAGCAATCATTGCCCTGCAAGCTAAAGTGGCCCTATTCAATGAAAATTGGGGGGAAGCTCTTTCCTTTATCGATGAGCTTGATGCCCTTGGTTTCTATAGTCTGAACGCGCAATATTTTGATAGTTTCGATGTTAATAAAGAATTTGCCGATAACGAGGTGATTTTCGCCTATGACCATCGCTCCGAAGAAAATCCTAGGAACGGGAACGGATTCGGGGCTGTGACCAGTTGGGGCTTTTTTGCGCCTACCACTGATTTTCTAGAAGCTTTTGAAGCCAATGACCCAAGACTATTATACACCATAGACGTTCCTGCCCAGCGTTCCTCCAAAATATTGGGATCTACGACCGATTACATCGGAAACGACGACTCCCCTGGAAATAGAATCTACATTCGCTATGCTGATGTTCTGCTTTGGAAGGCCGAAGCCCTGAACGAGACAGGTAATTCGTCCGCTGCCATCGCTTTAATCAACGAAATACGGGCCAGGGCGAGAACCAGTGCTACTGCGGATGGAGCAACGGTACCTTCGGGAACCCTTGCCGAAAGACCGAGTTCGGCCGATATGGCCCAAATTAGGGAATGGTTGAGAGCTGAAAGACGGGTAGAACTGGGTTTTGAGGCCCACCGGTTCAATGATTTGAAACGCTGGGGAATAGCCCAAGAAGAATTAAGTGCATTGGACGTCAACTTTAAGGATTACAATGTACTTTATCCTATCCCACAAAGCGACATTGACAAGTCTGGGGGGACTATTGTACAAAATCCCGGGTATTAATTTATAGCAAAACCTATACATCTCGTGACTGGATGCAACAGAAAATTTTGTTCTGGATATTATAAATTTTAGAATTCAGGTGACATCCCAATACATTTAAACATATGATGAGAATCAAAACGCTTTCGGCATCCTTATTATTTTTAGCGCTCTTTATTACCTGCAAAGAAATTAATTCAACCACTGTCGAAACCAAGAACGCTGGCCTGGTTGAAAAATCGTGGATGCTCGGTCCTTTCGAGCGTCCCTCAAATGAAAGACCTATTATCCAAAGTGATTCAAGCACGCTTTTTAAAGATCCTATTTCCGGTAAAGAAGTAGCATGGGAATCAAAGGCCACTTTCAATCCGGCTGCCATTGTCAAGAACAGTCAAATTAACGTATTATATAGGGCAGAGCAAGATCTTCACAGCGATTCGATAGGTGGGCATACCTCCCGAATTGGATTGGCCGTGTCTGATGACGGCACAAGTTATCGCACTAATAAAGAGCCTATTTTTTATCCGGACAACGATGACCAGAAAAAATACGAGTGGATCGGGGGTACGGAAGACCCGCGAATCGTTGAAAGCGATGACGGAAACTATATTCTTACCTATACCCAATGGAACGGCGATGTTCCGCGTTTGGCACTCGCAACTTCTCCCGATCTTAAACAGTGGACAAAGCATGGCCCTATATTCGAGGCGTATAAAGATGGAAAATATAACGATAGGGAAACGAAGTCGGGTGCCATAGTTACCAAAATGCAAGATGGAAAGCTGGTCGCCGCAAAAATTAATGGCAAGTACTATATGTATTTCGGGGTACCGCACATTTGGTTGGCATCATCTACCGATTTAATCGATTGGGAACCCGTTGAGGATTATGCAGGCAATCTCGCCCCGGTGCTAAACCCGCGCCCCGGTTATTTCGATTCGTGGTTGGTAGAGGCCGGACCGCCTCCGGTGATAACCGAAGATGGTATTGTCGTGCTATACAATGCAGGGAACTCTTCAAACATTGGTGTTAAGGATTTAGGCAATCGCGTTTATACCGCCGGGCAGGCGCTATTTTCTTCCGAAGAACCCTGGAAACTATTGGATCGTTGCGAAACGCCTTTTCTTAAACCCGAACTCCCTTTTGAAAAATCCGGACAATATATAGATGGGACCACCTTTGTTGAAGGCTTGGTCTATTTTGATAATAAATGGTTTCTATATTACGGTACGGCGGATAGTATGGTCGGGGTTGCCATAGGTGATGCGAAGTAAGACTCATCGACGTTTTTTTTTCTTCAGAGGTTGAACAGCATTTATTATTTCCAAAACAGTTCTGAACGAATTGGCATTGCAAACCTGAATTGTCAAAGTAGTATATCTTTATAGCATTAAAATACCCCGGAAGTAATGCAGACTCAAAATATAAACCTGACCGTTCCTATAAAAATTTGCTATCCTGTTTTACAGCAGGTGTTGGAGACCAAGCTTATCGGTATGGAAGTCGGTACGGAAGAACGTAAGCGGGGTAAAATTCTCAGCGTAGGTTTGGCCCCTAGTCCTTTGGCGGACTATCATGTCGTATTTGAGCTGCAACTTGAGCTGGCGCGAAAATTATTATGGGCAAAGCAAATCCCCATGTTGATACACTGCTCCCTCGACTTTGACCCTGAATCGGGCAAATTATCGGTAGGCACATTTAAAATTGACTCCAAAAGCAGGAATTTTGTTTTGAACAGGGCCTTTGAATTTTTGGCCAATCGCGTTTATTACCGAAAAATACTTGACAAAGCCTCCATCAATTTAGACGAACTCATAGCCGCAAAAGTGAGCATCTTAAATGAAAAGCTCCTATCAGGTATTGCTGCATCAAAAGGCATGCTTTTCAATGGTACAATGAATACTATCGCATTGACCAAAATTGAACCGGGTCCGGAACACTTTGTGGTCTATGCGCGGTTTAAGGGTGAGGTGGAAGTGACGCTATCCAGTCTTCCTGAAATGGATTTTACTTCCTAGCCTTTTACCCTATTTTTTTTGGGTGCTATCACTAGGCTTACCTAAAATTTTGGCATATTTGGGTTCGGAAAATTTCGTGCAGACCTATCAGAATTTAAATATCATCGTTAACACGAATTTTATAAATCTGCGAACTAGGTCAAGTAGGATACCAAAACGGCAAAGTTTTACTTAAAACGCATGTCTCAAGAGTTTTAAAATAGTAGACGCATTGGCAAAAAATCAGCATCCGATGTATCATTTCCGGTGATTATTGCCAGCTATAAGCGAAATACCGACAGGGCCGATTCCCGACATTGGATATGGCATGAACTTCGTTCGAATTTATAAAAAATAGATCGCCTTCCGTCCCGCTGTATGTTTTTCCCGCTATGGTCATTTCGGTCTGGCCTTCCATGACCACGATTATTTCGGATGAAAAATGGGAATGGGGCTCATGGCTAGGTCCTTTTTGATTCAATTGTGTTACGTGCATCTCAAAATTTGTGCACATCGCCGTGGCCCTATTGAAATAATCTGTCCTACCACCCTTTTCGTTTTCCTTAAAGACTGTCTTATCAGAATTAATAAATAGGGGTCCACCAGCTTCGTCGCTTCTTTTGACATCCATATTCTTTTTAGAGGTAAACATCATAATATAATAGGTCAACGGTCCATCTCCGACGTTTTCCATCGATTGTTCCGTTAGAGGTGGGATGAGAACCACGCTTCCGGCAGGGAGCACCTTGCTCGTGCCATCCATTGTCATTTTTAGCAATCCCTCCTTTACAATGGCTACTTCCTCGATAGTATCTTGGGTGTGGGGGGGAGAAGGTTTTGCTCCTTTTTCCTGGGTGGTAGCATGAATTTCTAAAAAGCTGAAATGGGGAGAAATACCTTCCATGATTTTGCGTCCTACACGCTGATTACCTGCTTTGGTAGGTAATTCAGACCAAGTATATACTCCGGATTCGATTTTTTCTAGCTGCGCCATACCCATAAAACTGGTGGTGATTGATAGTATGAATAGGATTATTTTGTTCATTTCAATTGGTCTAAAATAGAGCCCGACAATTCGTATCTTTTAAAATTAAGATAATTATCGCCTAATTGAACATTTATTTGCAAACAAGAAACACTAATATTGACCGCTTCATCCTGAATTAATTAATGTGTTCAATTATCAACCCCTCTAAAGGAGCTTAAATCCAATCTAGGTTTATGAACTCGGAGGTAAAATGCATAGAAGCCTTATGACGTATTTTCGAAGCGGCAGGATGCTATAAATCTAATACACACATAACGTTTAAGAAGTGATGACTACCCCTTGTTAATCAACAATTTGTACTTTTACTAGAAATAAAGCTATGGTTCCGACCCTTTTTCAAAGCATTTATCGACACCCCCTTTTCACCATGGGCGAAATGGAACAGATCGTTTCTTTACATACAAAAACGACTGTGAAAAAAGGAGGTTTTTTACTTGAAAAAGGCGACACGGCAAACGCCTATTATTTGGTTGAAAGCGGACTGGTACGATTCTTTGTACACGATTATGAAGGTAATGAGATTACCACACAGTTTATTTGCGAAAATGAAATTGTCAACGAAGTTTCCTCTTTATTCCAGCGCCTTCCCTCTGAGCAAAATATACAGGCCGTTACCGATGTGACAGTTTGGAAAATCGATTTCAATAATTTTCAGTATTTGTACCACCATTATGAGTCAGTTCGGGAATGGGGCCGTGAGTGGATGTCTGCACAGCTCTTCCTAAGTCAACTTCGTCACGTGGAAATGATAACCCAGACTGCCTCTTCCCGCTACTTGAAGCTGATGGAACAGAAGCCACAAATCATACAACAGGCACCGCTCAAACAGATAGCCTCATTTCTGGGCATTGCCGATACCTCCCTTAGTCGCATTCGGAGAGAAATTCTTGCGCCATAGAATTTCTTGACCTATGTAAAGTCCGATTACTTTTTTCATTTCTACATTTGAAGTAATAAATGATAGGTAAAACGGGAAATTTAAAAACTGTATCGTTTTCCCTCAATATCGTTACAGATCGATAAGGTTACTGATATGCAGGTATATATTCATAGGAACATGGATATGGAATCCTTCTTTTAAGTATATAATTCCCATTATGGATAATTATTAAACCACCTACCCAACAGTATTTAGCAACTGTTAAACATACCATCATGGATACTGCAAAATCAAAAAAATTAGAAATCGTTATTCCGGCCTACCGGATGCATTCACAGAATTTTAAAAATGTTTTGGAGGGCATTACGGAGGAAGCAGCGTTAAAACGCATCGACAACAATACGAACCACGTCGTATGGATGGTAGGTAACTTCATCAATTGCCGTTATTGGATTGGCAGTATGCTAGGCATAGAGGATAAAAATCCTTTTGATGATCTGTTTAAGGATGCACGCGCATTGGACGAAAGTTGTAGCTACCCCACATTACAAGAGCTGAAGAAAAATTTCAATGACATATCCCCAAAGGTGTATCAAAAATTAGTAAATGCCATTGATGGTCAGTTGGATGAAAAATTTTCATTTGGCATGAATGTTTTCTTTGTGCCCGAAACTATTTTGAACATGATCGGCATGTGCATTGGCAGGGAAGATTATCTGTTGGGCCAGATGGGTCTGATGCGAAAATTACTGGGTTTAAAAGGGATGGGTTACGATATGGATGAAAATTTAAAATATTGATTCACCTAATAAAATGTAGATTATGGTTGAAGTGTACCGAACAAATGTAGCAACTCAAAAACAAGCCAAATTTGTGTTGGAGCAGCTTTTGAAAATTTTCCCTGAATATCTAATCAACTTTGACTTGGAGGATTGTGATAATATTCTACGGGTGGAATCGGTTTCGGGGAAGATTGAGGTGGTTAGGATAGCTGCTCTTCTTAATGATATTGGATTTTTTGCTATGGTACTTCCAGATACTATCGAAGTTTAAAGGAATGTACATGTAAAGGTGTTTAAAACAATTAACAAACGGCAACGTCCAATTACTTTTTGGCTGGTCTCAATAAAAATTTTAAAACGATACCCAACGAATTAAAACCTAACGAAAAATGAAAACCTCAATTAAAACCAAAGTCCTATTTGTGGCAGCCCTCTTAGTAGGATTAATGTTTATCAATGCAGGACTAAACAAATTTCTCAATTATATGCCAATGCCAGAAGAGATGCCCGAAAAAATGTTGAATGCAATGAAAGCATTTATGGAAATTGGCTGGCTCTTGCCCCTTGTAGGACTAGCTGAAATTATTGGCGGGTTGCTACTAGTGATTCCCAAAACAAGGGCGCTAGGCGCCTTGATAATTTTTCCCGTTATGATTGGTATAACCCTTACAAACATTTTTCAAGACAGCAGCGGTCTGCCTATCGTATTGATTTTATGGGCAATTTTAATTTGGATAATGATTGAAAACAGAAAAAAATATATGCCTTTGTTCCAATAAAGGAATCCTCGTAAAATCATGAAAAGATAGCTTTGTAAAAATGTGTCATCGAGGACAGGATTTCCGCTATACAAATAGCTACATCGAAAAATAATATCAGAAATTACTAAGGACCTGATTCCTATTAACGCATACCTGGAAGGGCAGATTTTAAAAAAAGTACTTTACTTGTTTTTCACACCGATTAAAACTTAATTCCGCCTATGAATTTCAATTTCCAACTTTAGTTTGCGTTGTTCTTTAGCAATTGAATAATATCTTAAGTTTTGGAAATACATCCCAATTCTACCCGCGTTAATAATGGCAGGAGGGTCAATGTCTATTCAAATTGTCCTTGATTGAGTTTTATGACAAGTCAATTAAATGGATGAGCGTGCGACCCGCCTTTGGTAAACTTAAGTCAGATAAATTTTTCAAACAGTATTCGTAGTTACTTTTCTTACCAATTTGCTAACGGTCAAGCCTTGGCCAATAATGGAAAAGACGACCACGACATAAGTTATCACCAGAAAGAGTTCACGGTGCATTTCTTGGGTCAGCCCTAAAGCTAAGGCAATGGAGATGCCTCCACGTAAGCCGCCCCAGGTCATGACTAGATTTGTTTTGGGCGCAAAGTTGAGTGTTTTCTCAAAGAATTTTATGGGCAACAGCAATGATAAATACCGACATGCCAATACAACGGGAATAGCGACTACCCCTGCCATGACATAGTTGAACTGAAAAGATATGACCAGCATTTCCATCCCGATCAATACGAATAAGACAGTATTTAAAAGAATATCCAGCAGTTCCCAAAACTTATCGACATAGATTTCGGTAGTTTCGGACATTGCCGACTGCCGTACGGTATCATTACCTACCGCTAATCCCGCGGTAACCATAGCCAAAGGTGCGGACAGATGGAGTTTTTGTGCTACTACGGTTCCCATCATTACAGCGGCTAACGTAATAATCACCTCAATATCGTAATCGTCTATGGAGCGCATCAAGCGATAGGTAATCCACCCGATAATGAGTCCTAAAAGAATGCCTCCAATAACTTCAACCCCAAAAAGTTCTAGAATGGCCCAAGGGTCGATTTCCCCAGTACTCGAAGAGGCCAATTGAAAAATCGTCAAAAACACGACTACCCCTACACCATCGTTGAACAATGATTCCCCGACAATCTTCGTCTCCAGTTCTTTAGGAGCTCCCGCTTTTTTTAAAATACCAAGTACGGCAATTGGATCTGTTGGCGAAATCAAGGAGCCAAAAAGAAGGCAGTAGATAAAATTTATTTCTAGACCGAACAACTGTAGAATATAGAACATTGTGGTACCCACTAAGAAGGTGGAAACCAGAACTCCCACGGTAGAAAATACCAAAATCGGCCAACGTTGTACTTTTAATTGTTCAAAATTGGTATGTAGAGCACCGGCAAAGAGCAGAAAACTCAGCATTATATCTAAAAGAACGGTCTGAAAATCAATCTGCCCTATGATATACAGCTCTGCGTTAAGCAGGGTATCATCCACATAACTAATAGCAAATACCGCCAAGGTAAAGACAATCGTAATGAGCATAAGCCCAATAGTATTGGGTAGCTTTAAAAATCGTACGTTAATATATCCGAACAGGGCCGATATAAAAACCAGTATTGCTGCAATAAGAAAGTAATCCATAATTGTATTGTAATCCATTCGTGTGCAATACCCCCAGAAATTTGGGAGGTGTCTCTCAATATTAGCAAACCATTTTATTGATTTTGGTGAAGATAGGCTAACCAACTTTATTGATTTACCTAGACACCTAGTGTTTGATTTAAAAGGGAAAGTTAAATGTTTTGAGCAGGTATGCCAAATACATCAGTACGTTGAAGTTTTTAAGAAAAAAATCCATAACAAACTAAAAGAAAAAGGGAAAAATGACAAGTACAAAGGAAGAGTTGATGAAAGTATTGCTGATTGAAAAAAGCGTTTTTTACAAGTGTGCTAGCAGTGATGGAGGGTGAAATACTAAATTTTTAAAAGTATGACGACAGTAATAAGAAAATATCGAGAAAAATAGTATGTATTCTTACTGCATTTAGAAATAGGCATTGGGACTATTCGTTGGTCTTCATGGAGTTTTTGTAGAAAGTATATCCAATTTACCAGTGGCGAATTGCATGACGACTCCGATCAAAAGACGGTCAGTTTTGATGAGGAAATATATATTCGTGTAAGAACTCATGATAATTCCTATAAAAGTTCCCGAACCTGAACCCTATATCATTTAGGATGCGCATATTTTAGTAAGTGATTTGGGCGACTGCGCCTTGGTCTTATTTCCTATTGTTAATCTTGATTATTTTCGTGGGAAGGATTCCAAAAGTTTTCGAATCACGGTTTTCGCAGCAACAATCTGGCTAATAATAGTGCTATTTTTTCTTGCTGCTAAAAACGAACCTGATTCTTTTCTTGCAAGTTATAAGGCGTTGTGGCAAAGAATTTTTTAGGCAATCTACTAGGTTTGTTTTGTATATATCACCAATAGAATACGTCTTTGCGATTAATATCCAAAAAGTTCAAAATAGATAAAATAGTAAGATTTTACAGACTACTCCAATTTATGATGCCCGGTTAGATTTAGCATGGCATCAAATTCATAGATAAACGGGGTCCCAGTCGGTACGTCGATATGCGGAACTTCACTATCTGTACTATGCTCCAAATTGGCAATCAAAGCTCTAAGCGAATTTCCGTGAGCAGTGACCAAGACCGTTTTATCATTTGCCAATTGTGGTAAAATGTCCGTATAAAAATAATTGACGACACGCACTTGGGTATCTTTGAGCGATTCGGTGGATGGCAGAATTAGCGGATTCAGATTTTTGTAGTTTTTATCGTATTGCGGATGTCTTTTGTCATCCAATGACATAGTTGGGGGCGGTATATCGAAACCCCTTCGAATGGCCCAATAGGTATCTTCCCCAACCTCTGTCAGCACTTGGTCTTTGTTCTTGCCTTGCCAGTCACCATAATGGCGTTCGTTCAACTTCCAGCTGTACAGGCAATCCACGTGCATTTGCTCCGATATTTCCAAAATGATCCATTGGGTACGTATAGCCCTTTTTAAATAGGACGAAAAACAGATGTCTATGTTCAAATAGTTTTGATGTATCAGATGAGCTGCTTTTTTAGCTTCTTCGATGCCTTCCTTGGCAAGGTCTACGTTGGTCCATCCCGTAAATAGGTTCTTGGCGTTCCACACACTTTGGCCGTGTCGTACCAATATTAAGTTCCCCATAATTTGATTGGCATTAATTTTCGGCAATATTGCCAGAGTTGTACTGTAAAAACACTTGTATACGGATACTGCTGTTGCATAAGGAGGGGTCTCCTGCCATAAGCCCTTAGTTTTTCTTTGGTGAGATTCTAAAAACTTCTTGCACGAGCATAAATTCAATTTTAGTAAATGAGATTAAATGAAAAATTGAATTTAATTTTTATTTCATCCCATGCTTTGCAAAAGCCATTTCCTTCTTGGCTATTGTTTTATCTTTTGCGATGATCGAGGAATCTCTTTTTACCTCTTTTTGATTTTCCTTACTGTCTTTAGAAAGGACATATATGCTGTCGTAGTTTAAAATTTCACTATGCCGTTTGAATAAAATAGCAATAAATAATGTAAATAGTAATAGTGCAAAATAGGGCACGCACTTTTTCATGACGATTTTATAATTTATATGGTTTGTTGAAAATTGAAATTACCTATACATGGGTTGCGGGCTCGATTCATAATTTTTCTTGGTTTAATAACTAAAAAGAGCAGAACTTCCATTTCCTGCTCTTTTGCACCATCACACATTTTAAATCACTAATAAGGTTTGAAAATCCACCCAATCTATACACCGCATTAGATTCAAATTCAAAGTGTAGAGGGTAAAATTGTCTTTGAACTAAATTTATTCTTTAGTAGCGTAAATGGGTTACTAGTTTTTTACCCATACCCATCTTCTGCTATTATTCAACTAACGGTATCTTAAAATGGAATGATTTTTCTCAATGTTAAATATCGCTAAAACCAAATTTTCATTTTGTTTACGATCATGATAATTTTATAGGATGCCTTTAATTTTTTCGTGTGTAAAACTACTCAGAACCTTAACAACGGTATTGTAAAACTCATCTCAAAAGTTACATATATCATACATTCCCTGTAATTGTATGCTGCATGTGTCAGTGTAATATCAAATTAATAAAGTAGGTAATATGTACTTTCCACAATATCATAGGCAACAGTAATAATTCATTTAATCAGTTAACACTCCGAAGAAAATACCTCAATGGAAAGGTTAGAATTTCAATCTTTTACATCGTTGTGATAAATTATAGGTAAGCCTTCGAAATCGTGTTATTGTACATCGTAATCGGTGACTCGTGATTATAGTAATTTGATTTATAAACCCTTGCTTGAGGTTCTCTTTAGAATTGATAGCTACTTTAACCGCTAATAATTCGATGAAAGAGAACACTACCGCTAAAAGTCGCAACAATAGTCTTTAACTTTTTTTGTTGATTGCCTGGTGATACTGGATTCTTGTAATATCTAATTTTAAAGTATTGAAAAATAAGGTTTTATGTTTTCACTTCTGTTTACACAGTGAATGTTTTAAGAAATATTGATAGAAATTAAAAAACCAAGTATGAAGAATTTTTAATTGCAATTCCTTGATTGAATGAAGCAGAAATATAAATGACGAAAATTTAAAACCCCCGAGATGAATTCCCCATTCTATTTAGAAAAAAAAGGTCTACGATCCATTTTGGTATTCTTGGTCCTCTATCTCACGAACAGTATTGTATATGCTCAGGATGACAGCCATGCCGTCATGGAAGTAGTCGAATTGGAATTTATCGCCCAAGAAAATTACGATAATCCGTATATAGACGTGGACGTCTGGATTGAATTATACGCATCCACATCAAAGAGTACGGTCATTCGTATTCCGGTATTCTGGGATGGAGAAAATGTGTATCGCGCCCGTTTGGTCGCCCCCTACGCAGGAAATTGGAGTTGGAAAATCATAGATTCGACTGTAAACAATTTAGATCAGGGATTTATAGGCCGGACCGGTACTTTCACCGCCGTATCTGGAGATGTCGAGAAGAACGCGAACAACCGTGGTTTTATTAAAGTTTCTGCAAATAATCGAACATTGGAGTACGGAGATGGCAGTCCATTTTTTTATACAGCCGATACCTGTTGGCCGGCATTGACCGCGGTATTCGAGTTTGATGATGCCAACGATATCACTGGAATATCGTTCAAGGATTATATTTTGGCAAGAAAATCACAAGGTTTTAACGGTCTAAACCTAATCGCCAGCTTCCCGGATGATACTTATCTTGAACAGCAAGGCAGAAATCTAGACCGACCCAACTCGAAGACTGGGTTATGGTCAAAAAAAACGTGGGGGAAGAAAATAGGTTCAAATGGGGCAACTCCCTTTGAGATGAAAGAAAACGGACAGTCCGTAACTGACGCGGTTCTTGAAGTAGACTATCGTAAAATAAACCCAAAGTATTGGAAATCGGTTGACGAACGCATGCAGTTTTTGGCGGACCAAGGTTTTGTTGCGCTTTTCGAAGCCGTTCGGCGTCACGAGCGCTGGCCCTTTCGTACACAGGTCGAGAAGGATGCTTACTACAATTATATCCGCTATCTATGGGCACGTTATGGTTGCTATAATATGATTTTTAGTTGGGTGCACCACGATACCAATTCAGGCAACGTTTATCCCGGATGGTTAGAAATGGTCAAACATGCAAATAGCAAGCTGAACGACAGAATTGGTGGATACAGAATGCCTTTTGGACAGCCTAGAACCGCCATGTCATTTAACTCATCCCTAAACAACTGGGAGAAAGATGTACCCGCTGCATTGGACCTGAAGAATGTCAGTAATTCCGAAAGGGACGAGGACATGCACAAATGGCTTCGCGATATCTATCTTAGTCCCAATCCAAAACCGGCCCTCAATTTGGAACCTTTCTATCCAGGCTGGACCCTCTCTTCCGGCAACGAAATAGAACCAGGTCTGAACGATGTAAGCATGGCACAGATGCAGATGTACGGGTCGGTGCTAAGTGGTGGCCTTGCAGGTCATGCTTGGGGCGATGCCTGGTATGCAGGTGCTGCAAGTTCTACGAATAGGCCCAATGGTGCTACGAACGTGCCCGCTGATGACCCAAAAATAAACGCGATCAGCGCCTTTGAATCCCAGGCCATGGGTCATCTCAAGAGTTTTATTCTGGATTCGGGGCATGAGTACCGCAGATTGATTCCGGCGGCGGACACCAACCTGAGCGACAGCAAAAAGTTCTTACATACTTTGTCCATTTCGGAAGATAAGTCTTTCGCACTTGGATTTTTTACAGCAACAACGAGCCCTAATCCAGATCCCCTTCCTGAGCTGACAAATCTCATACCTTTGGAAAACTATCTTTTTGAATGGTGGGATATTACGAACGGATCTTGGATACGTGAAGGCTATATTGTTGCGTCAGATTCTGGCCAGTTGGTACTACCTTCCCTTCCTAATGATAATGACCGTTCAATCAGTTGGGCTTATCGAATTCGGTCTAAAAAGTATGTTGACGAAGTGGAAGTAACGATCGACGAACCTGTTGAAGAACCTGTTATACCTGCCGACCCTATCAACACTGGCCCTATCGTCCCAGACCCAATCGATCCAGACCCTATTATCCCTGACGTTATTGACCCAAACCCTATCGACGCTGACCCAGTCGTTCAAGACCCTATCGAAACTGACCCTATCAACCCTGACCCTATCGACGCTGACCCCGTAAATGAACCCTCGGAAGACGCAAACAATGACGACCTGGTCAGCGATGAGCCTGATGTTACTGTTGACCCGGTCGATGAGCCCGAAGCCGAGCCAATCGACCCTAGCCCAGTCAGCGATGCGCCGGTGGACGAAAATAATGACAATTCAGGTGACCCAGACCCTGTTTCTGAACCGATCAGTAGTCCCAATTCTGAAAACATAATAGCTTATCCCAATGCCACAACAGATAGTTTCTGGATTACAGGTTTATCGGCAGGGGCAAAAGAAATCAAGGTGATGGATTTATCAGGACAATTGTTGATTCAAGAACGGATTGATGGTAATGAGCCTACGTTAGACCTTTCCAATTACCCCACGGGCGTATATATTGTAGAGGTAGTACAGAAGGGATTGAAAAAAACGATAAAGGTGGTGAAGGAGTAGCTTTATGATATAATGTTCATTCCTATAAAAAGAAAATATTTAATCTGCATCGGCACTTTTCGTTACTACTTCCGCGATTTGCATATCGTACCAGCGGCACTGACAGCGAGCATGCCCATATTAGTTTAAAATACGGCATACAATCTAAAAGTTGTATTGCTATTATGCTTTCATGTGATGATACCTGAATCCAATTGATTCGTAAAAATTCCACTACCGTTGATTTTCAAAAAGATATACCAATTTGTGTAGTGAGCATTTGAACCTAAAGGTGATAGTGGTGAAATGTAAAAAATATTGGTTTTCGGATGTTGGGGGTATAGAGAAGATGTGTGGTTTGAAATTCCAGCCATCTCTTTGCTAGATGTAACAAGAATATAGACTATGATATAAAGAATAGTGGACATTAATTTACATCAATTAAGCGTATTGCCGTTTAATATTTAAATTAGCGAATAGGTCGGTTATTTATGCCAATAAAAGGATTGTCATATAATAGCAAAAATCGACCATGATAACACCATAAAAAAACCATATTTGCATCGATTTTATAATCTCTTAAGAAGTTATTTTAAAATTAGTTCTAGATCGCTTTCCAGATAACTTTAGCTTTCCTTTAGACTTCAGCGCTATTTTTGATACCTAATAGCAACCGAATGGTCTTTACAATGTTTCCGAAACGTTTTCGCCTGTTTAAGGCATTTTTAATTCTCTTTCTATCGATTTCGCTCGTGGTTAGACTGATTATCCTTATTTGGTACTTCGACCAAGTGGATAAAGATATTCTGAGTTTAATGGGCACATTTGTCTCAGGATTCATTTTTGACATCGGCACGGTATCTTTTTTCGCGATTCCCTATTTGATATACCTACTGGTGTTTCCCAAGAAATGGTATGGTTCATTGTTCGATAAGATTATAACATCGTTCGGTTTCTTTTTAAATGTACTTATTATCTACTTTTCTTTTTTCGGGGAATTTACTTTTTGGGACGAATTTCAACGGCGCTATAATTTTATTGCGGTCGACTATTTAGTATATACCTATGAAGTCGTTAGAAATATTAATGAGTCTTATCCATTACCAATTTTGATTGGGTCGCTGCTGACCATGGTTGTGTTGACTATAGTACTAATTTCAAAATTAAAAGTTTTTGATTATACGTATAATAGTGAAACCCGTTTTCAACAAAAACTGTTAGCTACCGTTCCTTGGATTTTGATCGCAATATTCTACGGCATATTTGTGGACAATAGCCAAGCAGAATGGTCTAAAAATCGATACAACAACGAACTTTCGAAAGCAGGTATCTATTCCTTTTTTGCCGCTTTTCATAACAATGAATTAGCCTACCCGGAATTCTATCGGACCATTGATGATGAGGTCGCCTTTACTGAAATCAAAGAGGAATTGGACGGTAATGGCATTACCTTTTTGCATCCGGCAGAAAAAGAAATTTTACGTACTATTAAAAATGTAGACAGTGCTAAAACCCAGAACCGACCAAATGTTATTTTTATATGTATCGAAAGCCTTAGCGGAAATTTTCTAAATACGCTAGGAGGTGATATGAATATCACTCCGACGCTGGATTCGCTTGCCAACCAAAGTCTATTTTTTTCTAATTTGTTTGCCACAGGAACCCGTACGGTTCGTGGTATGGAAGCTATAACACTGTCCATTCCACCAACGCCGGGCCGTAGTATTGTGAAGCGAACAAACAATACCGGCCTTTTTACTGTAGGGGAAGTGTTCAAGGAAAAAGGCTACGAACGTACTTTCTTTTATGGTGGGGATGGCTATTTCGACAATATGAATACGTATTTCGGAGGGAACGGATTTAACATTGTCGATAGAGGTCGTGGTTTTTTATTGGATAAAAGTATAAAGACCACACGAACCAATATCGGTGACGATGAGGTTACCTTCGAGAACGCATGGGGGGTTTGTGATACAGATATTTATAATAAGGTCCTTAAAGAGGCGGATAATTCCCATAAGGCAGGAAAACGTTTTTTCAATTTTGTGATGACAACGTCAAATCACAAGCCTTATACCTATCCAGAAGGGAAAATAGATATACCCTCGGGCACAGGTAGAAATGGGGCCGTCAAATATACAGATTACGCCATTGGAGAGTTCATAAGGGCTGCAGTAGTCAAACCCTGGTTTAAAAATACTGTTTTCGTGATTATGAGCGACCATTGCGCCAGTAGTGCCGGGCGTGGGGATCTTGATGTTCAAAACTATCACATTCCGGCCATGATATTGAATTTACCTAATGCCACCCCTAAGAAAATTGATAAACTTAGCTCACAAATTGATATTTTTCCAACCCTTTTCGCATCCCTTGGATGGAATTATGATTCCAATTTGTTCGGTCAAAACATTCTTAGTATGAAACCGGAGGACGAACGTGCACTAATAGGAAACTATCGCAAGCTTGGCTATTTAAAAGATAATAAAGTGATGATCTTGGGAGACGGTGAAACCGCCGATGTATACCAGTGGAACCGGTCTGATAACAGTTTGAACGTACTGCCCATGGATAAAATCTTCCTGAAAACCGTTATATCCAATTATCAGGTAGCCGATTATTTATACCATAATGGAGGTCTTGGTTTGAAGGTCTTGCATAATGATTGATATTCTTATATTTCGTCAACTTTATTTTAGGAAGATGAAATCAATCTATTATCAGTATGGCTTTGCTTTTCATCTTCGCACTCCTATAGAACATCCAATTTCGCCTTTTTATTTTCGCTGAAGAATATATTTATTGTTTTAAAATTATTGATTAATTCAACTAATGGTATTCAGGATGAATTATTTAATTGACTTAAAAATTCTTTACAAGAAAATTAGTGAGTGTTTTTGAAGGTAAAAAGTAATCACCGAAAAGGCGACGTTTTAATTTATAAGAAATCAAATCAAATGAATTCGAATTAAACAAAAATCCCAGTAAGTCGTGAGATTACTGGGGCTTTCGTTTAAAATGATTCTGTTTCAGTGGAGCCGGAGGGTCTAGAACCTAGGGCTGAAACCCTTAATAAATAAGGACTTTTCAGCGGATGCCATAATAATGCTCACCGAATAGGTCGCTTTAAAGGAATATTCTCAAATTTCAAAAATATCTTTGTAATCAGAGAAACAAATATATATTCCAAAATCTTCATTAGATTAAATTTTTTGCGTACTTACTTTTTTTATTAAGAAATTATTATTAATTTTCTTTCATATTGTTCCGAAGTTATTAGTGTTTTTTTCCTACACACGCCTTTTTTAAGTATTCCCCCCAATACTAACATAGATTATTGTTTCTGGTCATGTTCTTATGAATTTTGACTAGAGATTGTATAGTTTTTTATAACCAATTTAGTCCAAACCAACAAAGCAGGATTCTTCTCACTTATCGCAATTGCACTACATCCTATTTCCTTGTCGATATTCAAAGTGGAAAATTCCCATTGACATGTTCTCCTGAAATACAATAATTTATAATGGTTTTTATATAAACACATATGAGAATACTGCTAACATCTTTTTACATATTAACTTTTACCAGGATTCTCAGTGGGCAAGATATCGATGCTAATTCAGAAACCATCACAGATTTATCACTTACTGAACCGGATAATCAAAAAGAAACTTTTTATGAAAGAGTAGGTTTAGGTAATAAAGAATATAAAAAAGTATTGACTGGCTTTCTTTCAACAACTCTCTCAGGACAAGAGACGAAGACAACAGGAGGATTTGCTGCACTCAATATTGAGGAAGGGTCTGCAACATTTTCCCCTTCAATAATACTTGATAATAATAACATAGTTTCTACTGAATTAAGAGCTGGAGTTACAGATGGAATTACCTCGATTTTCACTAATAATAAACTTAACACCAATGTTTCTCTAGATTTTCAGTATCACATTATAAATGCATATAAGGAAGAAAATTCACTTAGTTACAATAATTCTGATAATCTAGCTAAGGAATTTGAAAAAGATAAAATAATTAAAGACAATAAGGTGTTATTGTCAAAACTCCAAAATGAGAACTTACTTGCAGATGCGGCCAACAAAATCAATGAAATTAAATTACAAATCCATGAGGCTAGTTTAGAAATTGAAAAAAATGACGAAACAGTAGATCAGTTAGAGTCAATTGGTCTTCATATTAAAGATCTGGACAACAAGATTAATTTGAATGAGCATCTCATTATAGAGAAAAAAAAGGAAATAGGAATGTTATCTCCTATAAATAAAAGGAAAGAAATACTCGAAGGAGAAAAATCGATTAGTGGTTGGGAATTGGAAATCCTAAATAGTATTAAGGCCAAAAAGATTTTGAAATTGGCTAATGAGAAGATAGGTGTTCTCAAAATTAAAATGGAGACTCTAGAAAACAAAATCAAAAACCTTAACGATGAAATATCTCTTTACCAAAACCCTATTTACGTTATAAAAGAGATAGAAAGTATTAGAAACAAAGAAAGAGAGGAGTTAAGAAAAATTGATGAGAAATATCCAATATTTGTGACAGGTATTAATATCTCATGGTTTACGTTGGGATACGGGGTAAAGAATGATGCTTTTTTCTATTATGACCCCGACGTTTCGTTTTCTGGACAGATAGATAAAAAAAATTCTCTTAGTCAAGAATTTAGATTTCAATGGTATCGCTACAGTTTTATTAATAGTCGCAATAATATTGATGAAAATGGTAAGGTTATTAGTTCAAAGAAAACTGTTAACTTTTTTTTGGTGAACGGATTAACGTTTGGATTAGATAACAATCTCTTCGAATTATCTACAATTCAGATCAAGGATTCTTCTACCTCTACCTTTGAAAATAATAACAGGGAATTTGCGAATGAGGTAACTGCTTATACAGGTGTTCCTTTTGAAGATAATTTGAGTAAACTGTCAGTGTTTTCTGATTTGTACTATTACCTATATCAAAATAAACTCGCTATACACGTTTTTCCAAAGCACGTAATTCAATCGAAAAATAAACCGTTGACCCAATTTACTGCAGGTATATTTTTTGCATTCAAGAATAAAGAATTGACTCAAACCAGTCCAATTAATGTTGAAGTTTTTTATGAATTCACTGATATTTTCAAAACTACGGACAACAACTTTAGACTTACTGAACGTAATAATATTGGGCTTCGTTTTACTTTTCCTATAAACTTCCAACCTTTTAACTATTAAACTGTATAACCATGGCAAAGCTTATAATTGAAAATAAGTACACCACTTTTACCATTCAACATAGAGCTGCGTGTAATACTGACGAAAATCATTGGACCGGTATATGGCGAGACAATTTGCCAAAAGCAAACCAAGATGCAGAAAAACATAGAAATGACAACAAGTATCATGATGTATGGATTGAAACCAAGCAGACATCTGTTGTTAAAACTCTCTTTACTGGAATTTAACTTCGAAACCCTCAAAGCTCCAGGATTAAAAGTACCAAACTTTTAATTAATTAGTGATGAATTTAGTTTACGCCATAATGGAATAGTTTATTGCCCGAGAATTTTAGAAAAATTTAACAAGAAATAAGCAAAGCAAATGGATTTAGAAGAAAAGAAAATGATAATATAGGCCTTAAAAATAATTGCCAGTAGCCCTTCTAAAGAACAAATTGAGGATGTTTTTTCAGCAGTAGAAAAGCATCAGAATCAACTGGTTTCCAAAAATAAAACGCAACTGCTTGAGGGGCTACTTGAAAATCCATCGCTCAAAACTTGCCTGATGGGAATTCTTACAATGGACAATAGTGCATTGGATTCTATTATTAATCAGATAAGGAAAAGGGTCGAAAATAAATAATAATGCCTAAAACGACAATTACTGATTTTGAGGATGAAATAACCGCCAAGAAGGATGTCTTTTATGAGGCCTTCGAGGACATTCTTTTGTTACAGGAGGATGAAATTGCTGAGACCCCTGCCTTTCAAAGGCGAATAAATCATCTTACTAAGACTGCTGGGGATTTCTTTTCTTTGTTTGATAGATTTTTATCAGAATATCGCATGGGATATTTTGATTCTAATAAAAATATTCAAACAATAAAGATTGATAGTACGGTCAATAATTTAAATACAATATTGACCTATTGGGGGCTTTACTAAAGATGGAGAGGAGCAAAGCAGGAGTACATCTTGCACTATGGAATAATAGGGTATTAGGTATAAATAAAAGAGTTTTATTTTTTTGGACACTATCCCATTAACTGTGTAAGTTTAAAATAACAGTGGTTGGGCTTTTTTAAAGCCTGACCCTTTTTTCATAGATCGTGAGGAACTGATTTAGGATTATGCCCCAGTTCCTGATGGGCATCGACCACTTTTTCGTGGTCTCCCTTATCGCCAAATATACGGATTTCATCACCGCATCGTCGGTCGGGAATGACAGTTTGTTCTTGGTGTACTTCCTGATCTTGCCGTTCAGGTTCTCTATAAGGTTGGTGGTATATATGATCTTTCGGATCTCCAACGGGAACTCGAATAAGACGGTAAGGTCCTCCCAATTGTCCCTCCAGCTCTTTATCGCATAGGAATACTTGTTGTCCCATTTATTGGCAAAGTCCTCGAGTGCGGCCTTGGCCGCCTTTTGGTTCGGCGCGTTATAGATATGTTTCATATCGGCGGTAAAGGCCTTTTTGTCCTTCCACACCACATACCGGCAGGCATTTCGTATCTGGTGCACCACACATATCTGGGTCTTGGAATCCGGGAACACGTTCCTGATGGTATCGGTAAAGCCGTTCAGGTTATCGGTGGCCGTGATCAGGATGTCCTCGGTGCCGCGGGCCTTGATATCGGTGAGCACGGACATCCAGAAAGCGGAGGATTCATTCTTGCCGAGCCACAGGCCCAGTACCTCCTTCTTTCCGTCCCTGCGAAGCCCTACGGCTATATAGACCGTTTTGTTGATGACCTTGGAGCTCTCGCGGACCTTGAACACGATACCGTCCATCCATACGATCATGTAGACCGGTTCCAGCGGACGGTTCTGCCATGCGGTTATGTCGCCCGATACCTTTTCGGTGATTCGGGAAATGGTGGACGTCGATACATCAAAATCGTAGACCTCCCGTATCTGTTCCTCGATATCGCTGTTGCTCATGCCCTTGGCAGAGAGCGATATGATCACGTTCTCGATGCCGTCGACCATGTTGCCCCGTTTGGGGACTACCATCAGGCTGAAGGACGCGTCCCGGTCCCGTGGCACGGTGATCTCGGACTCCCCGAACGAGGTCCGTACCTCCTTTTTGGAGTGGCCGTTGCGCGAATTGCCCGCCTTGGCCCTCTATTGCTTCCCATAGTCAAGGTGACCGTCCAGTTCCCCTTCTAGCATCTTCTCGATGCCGCGTTTTTGAAGTGCCTTCAAAAAACCGTTGAGCTCGTCACCGGTCTTGAACTGCTTTAAAAAATCGTCGTCGAATAATTACTCTTTCTTCATAATGTGTAAAAGTTTAAAGTTAAAAAAATAGCGGGGGCATGCCCCCGCTATTTTTTTATTTACACACTTTATGAGATAGTCCCTTTTTTTGGTTTAATTGTTTCATTCCGTAGCTAATTTGCTTTATCCTTGCTATAATCAAGCTCATAATCCTTCTCAGGTTCTTTTAGTTCGAAGAGTGATTTGACAATAAAACCTATATAAACGCCAAATAAACTTTCTATCATTCCTAACAGGGCTATAAATCCTACAATAGGGCTTTTGGTTTGCTTATCTATGATGAAAAAAATCACGAGAACAAATAATATAGGGAGAAGAAATGAAACGAAAACAAATAGATAGTTAACTTTTCTAGATTGTTTTAAGGATTTATTTTTATTATCAATTATATATTTGATTATTACAGTAGTAATGGTGGCAAAGATGGGACCTAAAATGGATATGGATGCTTCAAAATCTTCTTTTCCTAACCAGTCCTTGTAAAAGTGCAAATAGATAATATATAGCATAAGGCCAAAGTGAGAAAGTATAAAAAATAAACTTAATGCGATTTTAATTTTAACTTCTTTCATTTTGAATTTAAAAATTTTTCAAACTCTATGTATAACTTTTGTCCATATTCCTTACACTTATCTTGGTAACTACTATTATCCAAATCCAATCCTTTCTTATTTATATAGTCAGCTGATGGTGATCCGTGTGGCTTGGTTTTTACAAATTTGCCATCTATTGTTATCCAAACATTTAAAGAAGCATTTTCTTGATCTTTTTTATGAGCATTGACATAGTATATTACTTGAATGTTTTCCCAAACAGACTTATCACCTGAAATTTCCGCATTTACAGCATTTAGTTTTAGATTTTGATCCTCAGTTATAACCGTTAGTTTATTTTGCTGTTGATACTTCAGATAATACTTTCTAAAGAAATATTCTATTTGACGTAGATAGTATTTAGTTAGATTTTGACGGACTTGGCCTTCTGCTATGAGCTGTGTAGGGTTAGGGTTTACTCCTGAGGGATTAATTACAGGCGGTTTGATTTTTTTTAAACTATAGATTTCCCCCTTTGGCAACGGAACAGACATGATATATTCATTTAAAGGAATACCATAAAGCATGCGTAAATCGGATAAATTTAAATCTGATTTTCCTGTTTCTTTTCCATCAGTTTTGTAGTAATAATCGTTACTGCCCCACGGAAGTGTTGGATAGGACTTTGATTTAACATCCCAAGTGGCTTTGCTAATAACTTGTTTTTGCTTTTTTGAACTTTCATCCGGTTCTAAACTAATAAATAGTTTTCCAATAGTATGACTGCTATCTTCGACAGTTATCTCTGTTATTATTTTACTGCTTTCGGTAGAAAGCACTTTTCCATATCTTTCGATAAGTTGATCCCCTTTCAATCCACTTAGGGATTTTTCAAAGTGACTTAACAAAGAATCGGCCTCGTATGCTTCTAAATACTTATAATTCGAGCCCTTATAATTAATGGTAGCTCTTATTGTGGTCAAATCGGAGTCTCTTCCTTTAAACCCTTCTATGCTTTTGATTGACATTAGGCTGTCTAACGGTAGTTCTTTATGGTAAATACTTAAATTAATATCCTTGTTTACAATGTGAAGTTCATTAAGTTGTTTATGCAACCCACTAAATTGCTGAGCGTTGTTCTTTTGATGGATTAGAAAAAAACTTATAAAATAAAGAAGTATTTTAAGTTTTGATTTATCCACTTTGGGTTTAATTAGGTTTGTAATTAAAAATAGGGATTAATCACTACTTATGCCACTTTTACATGGTAAAATTACGCTCAACGTCAGATAATAATTTTTCGTGTAATCAATTTCCATCTATTGTAATTAGGGAGATAGCTACCAATTGAGCATTCCCCCAAAATTAGGACTGTAAGTTAAGTTCAAAAATAAACTTAAATTTACTGATATGACACGAAGAAAGTTTACTCCTAAATTCAAGTCCAAAGTCGTTTTGGAAGCTTTTAAAGAGCGGCAAACCTCCCAGGAATTGGCCCAAAAGTTCGAAATCAGTCCCCAGCAGATCAACCTTTGGAAACGGGAATTTCTTTCCTAGGCTGAAACGGTCTTCGGTATCGGTTCCAAGAGCAAGAAAACCGAAGCCGAGGAAAAAGAAGAACGTCTGCTTAAAGTTATAGGCCAGCAAAAAGTGGAACTTGATTTTTTAATGCACGCCTTGCGTTAAAAACCGTCAAAGAACGACGCACAATGATAAGCAGGGATCATTACAAATTAAGTCTTTTAAAGCAGTTCAAGCTTCTGCAGATCCATCGTTCGGGGATCTACTACGCACCCAAGGCAGAAAGCGAGCTGAACCTGGAGCTGATGCCCCCTGATGGACGAACACTACGCCGACCATTATTTCAAGGGCGCCACGTATGCACACTTTGACCATGGACAAGGGCTATAAAGTGAACCAAAAGCGCATAGATTGCTTTTATTATCGGGTGGTGGGCCTTAACGCCATTATGCCCGGCAAGCACACCTCTAGGCGCAACAGGGCCCTTAGGATATATCCGTACCTGTTGAGCAACCTGAAAGTCGAAAGGCCGAACCAGGTATGGGCGACCGACATCACCTATATCCCCATGAGAGAGGGATTTATGTATTTAACAGCCATCATTGACCTGCACAGCAGGTATGTGGTTAATTGGTCCGTATCCAATACCATGGATGCACAGTGGTGCAAGGAAACTTTGGAAGAGGCCATAGTATCATATGGGAAGCCGGAGATCATCAAAACGGACCAGGGAAGCCAATTCACCTCTGAGGTGTTTACCAATTATGGTTTATCAAATGGTATAAAACTCAGTATGGACGGTAAGGGAAGGGCAATCGACAATGTATTTATAGAACGCCTCTGGAGAAGCGTCAAATATGAAAGTATCTACCTGAATCCTCCAGATTCTGGAATAGATCTCTACCAGCAAATGGATGATTACTTTATCATGTACAATACCAAACGAAGACACCAGGGAATTAATAACCAAATTCCTGCAGTGAGATATCTGGCAGAACAACAAAGAGCAGCTTAAATCAATATGAAGCGGAACTTAATTTAAGCTAAAACCTGTCTTACGAAAAGGGGGAGGTCATTAAACTTTACTGCGGGATTACACTACCACCGAAATATGGTCTTACCTACTGTTTATTTAAACTTTGAAGTCACTTTATTTTCAACTTCAATTATTACCTAAGAACTTTTTTTTTGAATCCTGAATTTGTTTTTTCACTGCTTCCTTCATTCTTCCTGGTAAATTTTGAGATTTAATCCTTAAATCGGTTAATAAGCCTAAATATAATTCTTCATTAGAGCTACCCTTAGAAGTTCTTGTGTAATAATAATAAGCTAGCTTGTAATGCAAATAGTCTCTTACTGGGTTGTTTTTCACCCTCTTTATAAAATTCTTCAAATGAGTTGGAAAACCACTGCCTTGAACATCTGCGTACAATGCGACTGAGATATAGGATTCTAAATCGCTTTTTGTAGAATTTAAGCCAAGTGAATCAGCCTTAATTTTAGATAGAATTACGGGAGCCAGTTTTGCTGATCCAAGATGCTTGAACATTCCACCTTGGACAAATATCGGTACGTCCATGAGTATTCTAGCTACCGGCATATTATTAGGGAAAGATTGAGGCAGCTTTTTATTAGTGAGAATATAGTCCAATAAATATTCTCGATATAATACAGTCCAAATTAGAAGATATTTAATTAGAGTATTATATGCATCCTTTTTTAACGAAAAGTCTTCCACGCCCTCTGAATTCCTCAAAACATTGGACATAATAAGCAATAAACGCTCTAAGCTTACATCTCCATTTTTTTTTAGAATTTTGCCAGGCTCTCTTATGTCTAATAATCGCCTATTTTGAATCTCTTCCATCATCTTTTCCGATGGTCGATTCTCCTTTATTTGAACAATTTCGGTTCGCTTGGCAACTGACTCATACTTTTCATTTTCTTCAGATTTATCCTTATTTCTTATTATAAAAAATTTATCCCATTTGCCTTTCAATTGATCAGACACAAAGTCTGTTTTGCTAAATTCATTTTTGAATCTCTCAAAAATTGTTTCGAAAAGAGCTTTGTCACTTCTAGTAAGGCCAGTATAATAATTAATCTCATCACTAAATTTAAAGTATTCTTTTTCACTTAAAATAAAATCTTTAAAGTCTGCATTGAATTCCATTCTTTTTGCAAGGAAAAAATGGAAAAAACAAGAATACATAAACTTGACCCGGTCCCCCTTAAATCTTATAAAAATCTTCCTTTCCAGAAAGTAGTTTGCAATTACTGAGCTCTCATAATCAAAACCAACTAATTCATTTAAATAAGTCTCTATTACTCTTATAAACTCGCTATATTTTAAAGAATAGTCATCTTCATCATTTATCAACATCTCCTGTGCTATTTTCGAAAGCAGCTGAAGTTTATTTTTGAAATCGAAAGTATTCCTGTAGATGTTTTCTTGGTTTAACTTCTCTAGAATGGTTTCTACATATATCTCTAGTAATACCGCACTATTAATTGGTTTTCTGTCATTATTCTCTGTGCTCCATAAAAATAAAGAGACTGACATTGCCGTGGATGGTAGAGCATATGATTTAAAGTCACTGACTAACTTATCTAATCGCTCCCCTAATTGAGTGACATTGATTTGGGGAGTCCACATTTTCATTATTGACTTGATTTCCTTTGCACTCAAGTTCTGAATAAAGTATTTCTTAAAAGGTATTTCACAATACTTTATATAATCCATGGGTGGCATAGAACCGGAGATATTCCCCTCGCCGGTTGCAATTATTTGAATTCCATCATATTCTTCGGAGAACCTATTAACTCTTTTCAGTCTTTCAACATTTTTATCAGCTTCGTTATAATTCAGATTGTCAAGTAATAACACAATTTCCTTATTCTCAAGTAATTCCTTGACATCTGCAATGCTGCAACTAAGATATTCTCTAACAGCAGTAATAATTTCCTTATTCCCTAATTCATCTACATTTACGTAGGCCGGTATCCTACGAATATGTTGATACTCATCAACATATTCTCTAACCAATCTATATAACAATACTGTTTTTCCACTCTCTTTGTTTCCGAAAAAAATATGAGAGTTATTTGATTTAACAATTTGACTTAAATTAATACAAACGTCATCCTCGGAAAGACTATTTCCTCTGTTAATTGGCGGTAAAACAAACGCTTCTTTAATTGAGGCAACTTCAATTTCAGCCCTCACACCAATCATGTGATTATCCATTAAATCATAATGGTTACTCTTTATGGAATCAAGAATAGTCTGTGTAGTTTTTGCAAATATTTTTTCTTCTCTGTCAGGTATGGATTGACAAAAAGTTCCATCATCATTTCCGCTAGCGTCTGTGTCCAAAACAAAACTTTTCGATTTATGTACGTACTTAAAGTACTTCACACAAATTTCATTTTTAACTAAGTCCGTATCAACAATTGTAAAACCATTTGAATATCGACGGCTGTCGGAGCGAATATCATTTAAACCAGACGCAGCAATATTAACGAATGAATTACCAGTAACTCCACTGACCATTGCAGTAGAATTTTCGTGAATATCACCTATTAAGACCAAATCAAATTCTTTATAAATATGACTTGAAATAATACTATTTTCTATATCAGATAGAGCATCCAGTGGATGATGAAGTAAACAAACTTTAAACAGTGCCTTGTCAATAAATTCAGTTTGAGATATTAACTGTCTTTCACCAATGAGCAATGAACCTTTATCATTCTCATCATAACATCTCCATGACGAGTTTAAGCACGCTACCCCAACACTGGTTTCAGTATCATTTTCATTTAGCATAAATGAAGACCCAAACATTGTAATATTGGAACGTACTCCAACATCCTTATAAAGTTCTCTTTCAAACTTTTTATAGGGTTCCATTCTTTTCATTCCCTCAAAATCTTCTTTTTCAATTGCAGACTTTATAAATTCGGAGATATTTTGATGATTTACAAAATATGCTTTATTCCCTAATTCTTCTCGAATAGAATCATTATCTCTTACGACATCATGGTTTCCGGGTACAATCAAAAAATTTTCTATAGGTAACCTTAACGCATCCAAAATGGGTGTTATGATTTCAGTTTTGAAAAATTTGAACGCCATTTCAGCAGATTCGAAATCTTTTCCGCCAATATCGATGAGATCCCCAGTAAAAGCTATAAAGGTAATTTTGCCATCATCGTGTATATTACTTAGTTTTTGTATTAGGGCCTTCTTGATATATGATTTCCAATCATCAAGGTTTTTCTTGTTCAAATGAAAATCTGTCAAATGGATTATTCTAATCATTTAAGTATGTAATTATGTAAATATTCATATGTTAAAATTAAAGTAACATTTGGATTATAAAAACTTTGGAGTGACTAGTATTGCGGAAATGATACTAAGTAATACTCCGATAACAATAATCCATACAATTGTTGAAGTGTTGGCCCTAGTCTTTTCCGTAGCAGCTTGAATTAGCCAATTTGAGTAGAGAATCTCCATTTGGATTTGCCTATCTGAATAGTGTTCTCGTTTCTTCTCAAAATTTATTTGCTTTCTTGATTTCTCTGCGCTGTCTGACATAATAGTAGATTTTCTTGTAGACTTTGGTTTGATGTGACGCTGGCATGCATTTTAGTAATCCTACAAATGGTGGAGAATTACCTACATGTGTAAATATCGTAAAGTATACTGGGAATCAAGTCGATATGAATTAAGCTTTATTACAAGTAATTAACATATCGACTAACTGTAAGAATATATCGACGAATAGACACACAAGGAGTAGATTTGAAGGAAGTGCAGAAGGCTTCGTTTATTTGAACTTGGTTGTTATTATCGCTACATAACCTTACTCGCCAAATATCTTTGGACACCGTATACGTCTATGCTTTTGTTGAATTTCTTACTAACACTTGGTGTGTCCTCACTGGAAATCCAAATCTTCAACTCTGCATCCAGGTCAAAAGTGCCCGAGGTTTCCAATGAAAAACGCGAAATATTCTTTTAGGGCAAAAACTTATATTCAATTTTGCTACCGGTCAGACCTTGAATATCTACCAATATCAATTTCTTATTGGTGAACATGAAAATGTCTCTGAACAACGTAAACCCCAGTTCGATATTCTCATCCTCCACTAACAACCTGCCATATTTCTCATTTAGTTTCTCTGACGATACTTTGCTTGCGTTCCCTAATATTTTGTTGAACAATCCCATCGTATTTAAATTTTAATCTTTCGTGGATTTAAGCTTCTTTTTTGTAAGGCCTCAATTTTCCTGCCTGGCCCCTAATCCGTAGATATTTGTAATATGTCGCCCTGGAGATATCCAAACGCTCGCAAATTTCCGTTACGGTCATTCTGCCCTCTTTAAAGTATTCCTCATAAAGTACCGCCTTTTGTCGATTTTCTTGCTCAGCCCTTTGGGTTCCCCTAGAATTTTTCCCCGACGTCTTGCCGATTCAAGACCGGCCTTGGTGCGTTCGATTATAATATCCCGTTCCAGTTGGGCCAGGGCGGCGAACATATTTACCAGAAACTTTGTTTGCGAGGATTCCTTTGTAGTATCTATGAATGGCTCGGTAACACTTTTAAACTTTACGCCTTTTTCTTCGAGCTCGTTCATAAGCTTAGTAAAATGGATAAGGTTCCTTGCCAAGCGGTCAAGCTTCCATACTACTATAGTATCACCTTCCCTGACGAAGTCCCAGAGTTTGGAAAGGCTTTTTCTCTCAGTGGCCATACTCGAGATTTTATTCGTGTAGATATTATTCCTCTCGACTCCCTCCTGAAGAAGTGCATCGATCTGAAGGTCCAAGTTCTGGTCCGAGGTGCTTACCCTTGCATATCCGAAAATCATCGCCCGAAAGTTTAAATAAACGTAAAAATAACAACTATTAGTTTAGTACGGTAATTTAAACTATTTGAGATTAAGAAACACTAAAAGTGCAAATAGTTCATATGAACGGCGGATTAAATGTACTTTATAAAAATATGCGTTGCATCCATTAAATACCAATCCTACATTTTATTAGACAACTAACCCAGATTAATGGGTTAACTATACAACTTTCAAGTTTTGAACATTAGAATCACATAGCTTTGAAACATATAATTTAATTATTTGTTTAGTATCTAATTGTAATGATAATGGTCAGTATTTTATTAACCAACAAACAACGGTCGGGGGAAAACGGGTTCATCATCCGGGTGTCCACCAAGGGAGATAGTAAATTTCAATATTGACTTAATTTTAAAAATAAGTGATATGAACCGCTATTCAACGGCCATGACAGCTTGCCTCATGCTTTCACTGTCAGCTTGTAACCCAACCGCCAATCTGCTATCTGCTCCTCCTGGACAGGAAGTGGTTTTACCAAAGTTCGTAGATCGCGTCCGCGAAGGAAATCTCTCGGTCATAACAGAATTCGTTCTTACCAACCCGCCTGGAGAAGTTCTGGACATAACCACCTCTAACGTCTCGGCCGGAGGCCATCCTGTCATTCACTTACTGGACCAAAATACCGGTCAGCAACTTACCGTTGGCGAGACCAGAACCGAAGGCGAACCTGCCCATCTAACTTACAGCGGATCCAGCACTAAGTTCATTCTCGTGGTTCGCTCGCGTATTCAAAATGCTGGCGGTTCGGTCGACCTATTAAAAAATGGTCAGCCTTGGAAACAGGACGTCGAGTTCGGGGGCTGGCATCTTGCGTATGCAGAACTTCCGCGGTTCGAGCACCTACAGATGGTACACTTGCCAAATGGCGCAATCGGGACCCAGTTACTCTACGTACTAGCGACCAACAATAGAGACATAGCCTTCCGAACCAAGGGTGGCCGTCGCAGTGGCGCTCCAGACTTCGCCATCCCTTCAAATCTTGGTCGCCGAAATGTCATTGCTGGATCACCGCGCTCCGAAAACATCGGTCGTGTTCGCATCGTCAGAAACGACGCAGGAGTGCTTCCACAGGTGGACGCAGATAATGATGGCCTAGGTGCTGAGCTCGAGGCAGCCCTCGGCACTTGCGATGCGCTTACTGGATCAACGACCGGAATTGATGGCATCACATTCGACTGTAGTATCGCCACTGACGCGAAAGATACGGATGGTGACGGTTTGCGTGATGATTGGGAGGTTCTAGGACTAGAGCGTAGATATCTGCATTCAGCCAGCTCATTCGCAATTGAAGATCTACCCTTACCTGCATGGGGTGCGGATCCACGCCACAAAGATCTCTTCATAGAGATTGACTTCATGGAAAAGCGGCCCAACGAAACTGCCCAACGCCTTGAACCAAGTAAGGCGCGACAGTTCGCGGCCTACTTTGAAGACCAGATAAACGAACCTACGGCGCTGAGAGATGCGTTACGCGCCGTGGTACTCCGAAATCCGGATCGAACCCGCGGTATCAACGTACATCTCGATACGGGTCGCTCTCCTGAAACAACAGCGGATGCAAGATTATATGGGGACTGGGGCGGCTACACGTCGGTTCCACCGGTCATCGACGGAAATGGCGATACCGTTGGAGCCGATTTCAAAACCGCCTGGACGGATAACATGTCACCGGCGCGGCGGGGTATATTTCGTTACATACTTGCCTACAGCTCTGGTGGCGGCCAGGTACCCATCAATTCATTTGCCGCCTCCGGTCCCATGAACAGTGCTTGGGTATTGGCCCATGAATTTGGCCATGGTATGGGTTTGGGACACTCTGGTCCCGCCGGTGCGACGGGTGTGGTGGACACGAACTGCAAGCCCAACTATCAAAGCCTAATGAATTATGCTTTTCAAAGTAACCCAACGGGATTCTCTGACGGACTGGGCGCTCCACCGCTCAATAATATGGCACTGACTGAGTGGAACGCCGTTTCTCCGAGCAACACGGAATATCTCGATGTACTAGAAAGTGTTTTTAAATATTGGGTGAACCGACAGACCGGAGATGTGGATTGGAACCGAGACGGTGAGATCGCCCCAAGCGGAACTACTGTGCGTGCTTACGCAAATTTCAAGCCCGGAGGAGGCGGGTGTGAGTATACAAGATACAACCAATCCTTGATTCCTCGATCAGGAAGTTTTCAATCTCCTGCACTAGCGCGTCTTGGAAATCGTCTTTATAGTTTTTATTCATCCCTGGGCGATGTGTTTTATACTTCATCAACAGATGCAGGGAATTGCCCTGTACCAGATATAACCCCATGTGCTACATGGGCGGAAACAAAATCGGTCGGTGGCGTACCTGCCAAAAATGGTTTTGATATTGTCCGTACAGGAACGGGAAATAATGCGCAATTACTTATTGTAACTATCGATTCAAACGGGAGGCTCTGGCAGAAACGACTATCGATTAACTCGCAAAACCAAGAAGTTTGGGGAGAGCGATCCATAATACCCCGTTCGGGCCTAGCGGCAGGGGAACCATCATTATCCGATCTTGGTGGTTGTAAAATATTCTTAAGTTATCGTGGCGCCGATAATGTTGTACGGTTTAATAGGCTAAGTTGTTCAGATAATTTTACAAATTGGAGCGGCGAACAAACGGCTGTTGATCAAAACAATGCCGAAATAAAAATGGCAGACTTTGCATCTCCTGGCTTAGGCCGTGCTTATCTCAGTGAACCAGGGCTTGCCCAATTATATGGTGCATTTGCTAACACAGCAGGCACGTTGAATCTATATCGCTTCAATGAGTCCAGCAATCTTTGGGAAAACACCAATCTTCTAGATAGAAGACCCGGTCCAATCCAAGGCCGCCCAGCACTCGCTTGGACATCAGAAAACACGGCCCCTGATTTCCCAGGCCGATTCCATTTAATGTTTATCGATCGTGATATCACTATAGCCCACAGCGTTCGTGAGAAAGAACGCACCGTGCGCATGATGACATCTTATGTAAATGTTAGGGAAAATATCGATGGTACGTTAACAAAAGATATAAGGGTTGGGCTTTACGCGCCTTTTGACAATGTTTGGAATTATGCTTTTGGAATCGACCTGTTCTTTGAACCTGGGGTAGATAGTAATTTACGAGCACTTCAAACTCTGGCTATCAATAAATCTGGAAGGTGGGCAAAAGTTCAATTTCGACCAAAAGCTGATGGAATAAATGATTTTACTATGACTAATTACAATGATTGGAAAGTCATGAATTCAAGTCTCTGTAAGAACGTCGTGAATCCAGGTGGATTACTGACCGCCCCTGCCGTGAATTGTCCGGACGATTGAGAATGGATAGGTGTTTGGGACGTGACGTTAAACTATAGTTTCATTTTTGATACAGATGGCTTTGCCATGGTCGCTGCCCTCGAGAAATATCCACTATACTTTTCATAAGAACCTGTACCCCCGTCAAATGGGGTTGCCATTTCATAATCGACTGGGATACCACTAAGTGGCTAATTTGAGATTAGTTACTGGTAAGTTTATTTTTCGTATTGAATTAGAATTCATAATAAGACTTAAGTTCTAATAACGGGTTAAATCTATTATAAATGGTGCTGCGCAATCATAACTAAGCAAGGACAATTTCTGGCTAAATTCTTCATTTCTTTAACCTCAAACCACCAAAATACCTGTTATAGTTTGATTCGGATAAAGGCACCGGAGAAAATGCTCAGTGAAAAGATCATAATAATATCATCGTTTTGAAAAGTAATTTTAAATGAACATTTACTGGGACAAGTTTTAGCCTCCAAAGTTTTAATAAAGTTATTCCGCCTTAAATGAGCCAAAATCAAAAATTCCCACGATAAAATAAACAATTAAAAGATTCACAATCTACTCGATAAGTATGTATGGACGTTCTTTACAAAAAGGTAGGGACAAAAGTTGCCTTCTGTCCCTACAGAAAAAACTAAACTAACTCAACTCAAATTTTACATATCATAATATCCTAAAAACTTTCGGACTATGCTCATAGTTCATCCCTTCCATTAATAATCACCACATATTGATGAAATATTATATAAGCCCTTTATTTCCCTTTTTCGGAACGAACAGACTTTAGCCACTTATAATGCAGCGCTAAAAGTTCACCCAATATTTCCGGATTGGTTTCGGCCAGGTTATTCCGTTCTGCGATATCATCTTCGAGATTGACCAAAAATAGGTCGGGAAGGTCGTTTTGCCCTGCTTTCCCCATTGGCTCCTTAACATTGCCGATCAGTTTCCAAGGCCCCTTTCGAACTGCCCATTGCGCAGTACTGTCGTCATAACCTCCTAACTGCCAATAAACAATATCGTGCTGTGATTTGGCACCATTGTCCAGAATAATCGGCATAAGGCTTTTACCATCAACTTTTTCGGTAATTTTCGATTCAGTAAGTTCTGCGATTGTACTGAACCAGTCCATTTCAGTGGCAACTTGGTCCCGTACTTGATTGACGGGTATAGCTCTTGGATAACGAATGATCGCAGGAACACGAATGCCGCCTTCGAACATACTGAATTTACTTCCACGGTAAGGTCCAGCATTACCACCGCCCCAAAATGCGCGTTCTTCCTGCGAATGTCCATGATCGGATTGAAAAATTACTACTGTATCATCAGCAAGTCCAGCTTCGTCAAGATAGTCGAGCACACTTCCGATATTTTCATCGGTACTCGACACGAAAGCGGCATACTCCTTTCTGGGGGTAGGTAAGTCCTTATAGTAATCCAACCATTTCTGTTTGCCCTGATAGGGATAATGAGGTGCGTTGAACGCCCAATAGATGAAAAATGGTTCGTCCTTTTTTTGGTCGATAACCTGCTTTACCTCTTCGGTCATCAGATCAGTGAAATGTTCACCTGGATAATACACTTCCTCCGAATTTCTATAAAGATCATGCTTGTTGGGCCCGTCCCAAAAGAAAAAATGTGAATAGTTGTCGATGCAACCCCGCTGATGTCCAAAGAAATAATCGAATCCTTGCCCATTGGGCAGGTTTTGTTCCCGGTGCCCGAGGTGCCACTTCCCGATCAGCGCGGTATAATATCCGTTCTCCTTTAGCATTTCCGCCATGGTTATCTCTTCCGTGGGCAGCCCGTACTGTCCGCTCGCCTCGGCTCGTTCCGGGATCGGAACGTTATTGGGCAGTCCGGCTCGCAAGTTTGTCTTTCCCGTTAGAAGGGCGGCCCTTGATGGGGAGCACACCGGTGCCCCCGCATAAAATTGCGTGAACCTCACCCCTTCTTTCGCAAGTCTGTCCATGTTGGGGGTATGAAGGTCCTTGGCACCGTAGCTGTTTAGGTCAATCGAACCCTGGTCATCGGTCATTATGACGATTACGTTAGGTTTTTTGGAATTGGTTTGGGGCAAAACGTATAAAGGAAAAAGAAAGAACGCCAAGCCAAGTTTGTAACAAAGGTTTTTTTTTATTGTATTCATCTAATTTATATAATTGGATTAAGGCAAAATCGTCCTATAATGGATTAAAGCACATATTTTGCGATTCAGTACCCAGGGTTTTGTTGAAGGTTCGGGTTCAATAATATATCCCTGTCAGGCAATGGCCACAGGTAGTCTTTATCGGGATTAAAATTTCGGCCTTCTATTACGTTTCCATCCTTGTCCAGACCATCCTTATTCATACTTACTTCTGCTGTCCGCCATCTTATGATATCCTGATAGTACAGACCTTCGCCCGCAAACTCGATTCGCCTTTCCAAGCGAACAACTTCTCGAAACTCTTCTTTGCTCAAACCAGGCGGAACATCCGGCATATCTACCGATTCCCTGTTTCTAACTTCATTGATGGCGTCATATGCCCTAGGGGTAGGCCCGTTCAGTTCATTTTCCGCTTCTGCTATTGTCAGTAAAATCTCGGCGTACCTGAACAGTATCGGATTTATTTCGGATTGTCCCGGTGCAGGGGTCGAACTCACTTCATTATCAAGCAAATAGGTATACTTCTTAAAGGCATATCCGGTAAGGTCGGCAAAAAGTTCATCTCCCGTTACCAACTCGCCGTTTAACATTGACCCAATGGTTATCAAAGTCTGTGACAGTCTGGGATCCCTATTGGCGAAAGGATTTTGCGGATCATAAAGGTCGGAGTCGGATATAGTTTGCCCATCGGTAACCAAATAGGCATCGACCAAATCTTTAAGTACATTGCCCTGCTGGAACAGCTCGTTGTAACGATTGGTCACTTCGGGAAATTGAAATTCTACATCGAATATAACCTCATTGTTCCTTTCATTTTCCAGAAGGAACAATCCGCGGTAACTGGGAAAAAGGCTATAGAGGTTTAAGTCGATGACCGCCTGAGCGTCGGAAAGTGTTCGTGTCCAATTTTCGTTATAAAGGTCTGATCTTGCTTTCAGGGCAAGTGCGGCACCTTTGGTCGCCCTTCCGGCATCAGTATTTGAATAGGAAATCGGTAAACCTGCGGCTGCGGCGTCAAGATCTGTATTTATTTGCTCCAGGATGGCGTCCTTTGTATCGCGGGGCAGTTCACCTTGCGAGTTGTTGTTGGGAGAGTTCAGTATTAATGGAACTCCCCCGTAATATTCCACTAGATTATGATAATAAAAGGCCCTTAAAAATCTTGCTTCGGCCTTGAAACGGGTTTTAAGCTCTTCTCCCATCGGTACTTGGTCAATATTGTCCAAAAAAGTATTTGTTCTTCCGATACCTTCATAAGCCGTCTCGAACCTTGAGTTTATAAGGGGAAGGGTGGGGTTATTGTCACCGCGAGCTATTGAAGAGGCGCCACTGCCATCGTCGATTTCAAATGCGTTCGGGGTAATATCCTCAAGTTTCAACAACCACGAACCTTCTCCACTGTAAGGACCAATCAGTGTTTGGTAGCAACCTGTGAGAGCCGCTGCGGCTTTGTCCTCCGAAGTCCAGAAAGATTCGACACTGCTCTGGTCCGCGGGCTCTAGGTCCAACAGATCTTTTGAGCAGCCTATAGAAATTAAAAGAACAAAGATTGAACTATATATATATACTGTTTTTTTCATGATTCGCGATTTAAAATGAAATGTTAATTCCAAAAGTGTAAATTTTGGTGGATGGATAATCAAAGAAATTGTTGCCGATCAGATCCGTTTCCGGGTCAAAATCTTCTAAAGGAGTAAACGTAAGTAGGTTTTGTGCATTACAGAAGATAGACAATTTACTCATTCCCAACCGCTCCAATATCCCTGGTCCAAAGTCGTACGTCAATTGAATGTTTTTCAACCGAAGGTAAGATGCATCGAGAAGCCAATAATCGCTGGGCCTGAACAAAGTGGCCTGCGCATCTTGGTATCTTGTAAGAATAGGAAAGCTTGCATCGCGGTTCTCAGGGGTCCATGAATCGTTGGCCCATCCTATTGGCAGGGAAGTGCCGAACCAAAACGGAACCCCCGAAACATGTTTATTATACGTCTGAACATCTTCTACGCCTTGCCAAAACGTATTTAACGACCAGTTTTTGTACCCAAAATTGATATTAAACGAGTAGGTGTATTTTGGTATGGTATTTCCTTCCGCCCTTCTATCGTTAAGGTCGATGACGCCATTATTGTCCAAATCCTTATACCGGATATAACCTGGCCGTGTATCGGACCCTTGAAACGGATGGGAATCGATTTCCTCTTGAGATTGAAACAAGCCATCGGCTTGATACAATAGAAATTGGTTTATCGGTCTGCCTTCCTGAGTAATGTTGAAAGGGCCCCTTCCATCCGTTGAAAGGTCTTCTAAAATAATCTCCCCGTCGAGGTCTACTACTTTATTGACAATGTAGGTCATACTCCCGGAAACATCATATCTAAAATCTCCGATGGAACTACGATATCCCAAGGCCACCTCGATACCATTGTTCTCTATCGTTCCGATATTCCTTATCGGTCCGCCGAGAGCCCCGACCTGCGAGGGGATACCGACCGGTCTCAGAACATCATCGGTAGTTTTTTGAAAATATTCCAGACTAGTGGTGAGTTTGCTGCCAAAAAACGTTGCATCTACGCCAATATTCGAAATAGTCGTGGTCTCCCAGGTAATCTCTTCATCGTTATCAACAAGTACGCCGGTACCGGGGTTTATGCTATTTCCAAAGATATAATCCTGTCCTGGGGAAATTAGGTCTAAGTACCGGAACAGACCAATTCGTTCGTTACCTAGCTGGCCCCATGAGCCCCTAATCTTCAATTGGCCCAGCCAATCGACCTCCTTGAGAAAATTTTCCTCGTTCAATCGCCATCCAGCCGAGACCGATGGAAAGAATCCCCACTTGTTGCCTTCAGCGAATCGGGAAGAGCCATCATATCGGAAATTGGCTTCAAATAGGTATTTATCTTTCAAGACATAGTTCGCCCGGCCAAAATAGGAAATAAGACTGGACTGTGTGGAGTTGCCCGAAACAGTTGGATTGGTGCTACCGGCATTCAGTTCGAAAAGATCATTGCCGAGATATCCTTCGTTAGCCGCGGTAAAAAAGCTATTGCCAAAATTTTCGTAGCTGGTTCCCAACAATATCGAAAGGTCCGTATCGTCCGTAAAAGCCTTGTTCCATTTTAATGTGTTGAAAACGGTCCAGTTCAGCGATTCGTTATCCCGTTGATCGACCCCTCTCTGTTGATTTCCAAAGGTTACGAATGGATTTCCCCCCGCTTGAATCTGTGTTGGTTGCTCGGTCTTCGCATCGTACAAAGTTATTTGCGGGGTAAAAATCTTTTGCCGCTCGTTCTCGCTCGTAAAGGCCACATTTAGTTTATAAACTATATCAAAAGGAAGTTTCACCTCTGCAAATGTATTCAGGAAAAGTTTCAGGTTCTTGATATCGGTATCGCCCTCGTCGGTAAGCGCCAGCGGGTTGCGAAACCTACGATGGCCGGGTATGTCAAAAAAATTCATTCCGTAATTACCATCTTGCAGTACGGTAGGATGATAGGATTGGGCCTTGAATATCATTTCCATGGTCTCGGGTATCCCCACGACCGGCTCATTTCGGTCTTTATAGGAAAAATTAAAGGTGCCGCCTATGGAAATACTTTGGTTCAATTCGGAATTCACGGTAAAATTGGCGTTGTACCTATTCGAATCGGTACTCCTCAGTACACCGTTCTGATCAAGTATTCCCAGTGAAAGCGCGTAGGTAGTTTTCTCGCTACCTCCTGTGAACCTTAGATTGTGTTGCTGGATAAAAGCGGTATCGAACATGATATCGTACCAATCGTTGTTAGGATATGTAAAGGCATCCGTTTGCATACCAGAACGGTACTCATCGATAAAGGGTTGCGGGAAAACCAGTGCTTCCTCGCTGGTACCGAAATTTAACTGGGCCTGTGAATACAGATTAAACCAGCGTATAGGGTCTTTTACGACGTTTGGCAACGAAATGACTTCCTGAACTCCCACCGAATTGCTATATGTCAATTGGGATTTTTCTGAGCCTTTTTTGGTAGTGACTAGAACAACGCCATTGGCCGCACGGGAGCCGTATATCGCTGCAGATGCTGCATCTTTAAGTACGGTTATGCTCTCGATATCATTTGGATTCAGGTCATTGATGGGAAACTCAATTCCGTTTACCAGCACCAATGGATTATTATTGTTCAAAGTACCGACCCCCCTTACTCTGATTGTTGCGGCGTCGTTTCCCGGTTGACCCCCAACTTGGTTTATGTATACCCCTTGAATACCTTGAAGCGCCTGACTGGAACTGGTAATAGGTCTATTTTGTAGATCTTCACTTTGAATGGCACTGACCGCCCCGGTAAGGTTTAGTTTCTTTTGTGTACCGTACCCTACCACAACAACTTCGTCCAAACCGGCCGTACTTTCCTCTAGCGATACATTCAGTGTAGTTTGCCCGTTTACTGCCACCTCCTTTGTCGCAAATCCTATATAGGAGATTACCAAGGTCGCATTTTCGTCGGCTAAGGCTATGGAAAAATTCCCGTCAAAATCGGCGGTTACCCCATTGGTAGTTCCTTTTTCCAGGACATTGGCACCTGGCAAGGGCAAACCCTCGGAATCAGTAACCTTGCCGTTTACCGATAACTGGACCGTTTCTACCGAAAGTGTATTGGAAGATTCATCTGTTTTTTTAATATCATTTTTCTTTAATAATATCTTCCTATCATAAATCTCGTAAGAAATATTTTCCTCTTGGAACAGTAATGGCAATATGCGATTGATAGGTTTACTTTTAACCGCTATGGAAACTTTTCGACTGGTGTCTACGACTTTTGTGCTGAAAAAGAATCTGAATTCTGTTTTTGATTCGATTTCATCTATTACTTCTTGTAGCGTCGCGTTCTTAAAATCCAATGAGATTTTAGTGCGTTGCACATATTCCGGGTTTCCATAGGTTGCAATCGCAAGCAAACAAAAAAGTATCATTGATAATTTCTTTTTCATGTAGTATCGGAATTTAAGGGGCGAATGAATGGCTATTTTTGGCGGTTTTTCCATAATTTCAATGTGTTTTAAATGGTTATTTTTGAGCATGATGTTGTAGGGCAACCGAACAGTTCGGACCAGCTGTAGGCCTCGCATTCTTTTCAAAACAAGCAAAAAGAAAAGTATGATTTTGGCGGTAACTAGTTGTAGTTACTAATCCCATGTCTAACATGTGATATCGTATCGTAATGTTTTTTTAGTTAATTATGATTTTGTTGTTGAGTACTTCATAATCGATATCATGTATCCTATTGAAATATTTAAAGACCTGTTCGATACTTTCACGGTCGGTCTCTATCGTCGCATTGAAAGTTTCATCCCCTAGTATTTGGTTATTATTGATAATCACTACATTATATTGTCTTTCCAGTTTTCTTAATATGTTTTTGAAAGGTGTATTTCTAAAAACCAATTGACCCTGTAGCCATGATGTGTAAAGCGACGTATCGACTTTCTTGGTAGCGAAGGTTTTGCCTGTGCCGTCGAATGTTCCCCTAAAACCTGGTTCTATCAAAATACTGGCGCCATCTGCCTCCTTGGCCGAAAGCCCTACGGAGCCTGATATCAATACAACGGATGCCCCCACATCCTCCGGATAGGTTGAAACGTTGAATTTAGTGCCATGAACGATAACATCGATTTCGTTGGTATTGACCTGAAAGGATAGGTTTTCGTCATGGGCTACATCAAAATAAGCCTCCCCTTCAAGAAAAACTTCCCTCTTGTTTTCACTTATGAAATAAGTGGGGTACCTGATTGTACTCCCGGAATTTAAATGGACCACAGTGCCATCTGAAAGAGTAAGATTGAATCGTTTGCCAAATGGTACGCTAAGTTTATTTTTTGTAGGAAGTACTAGTGTGTTAGGCTTTTGGTATACCAAACTTTCGCCATTTTGGTGCCCCACCGAATTGCCTTGCACATCGGTGAGGTGTATTGCGCCGCCCTCCTTGATAATCCTCTTTATCCCTCCTTCCTGCTCCAGTACGATATCGTCATGAGAGGGCATGACAGTTATATCCTTCCCTATGGACTTAATTTCACTCAGAAAATAACCCGTTCCAATAAAAAATATGGCTATTGCGGCATATTTGAGAACTTTGCTCAACTTTCTGGTTTTAAACTGTTTTTTGTCCTTACGTATTTCATTCATCAATCTATTACGAATTTCAATTTTATCCAGGTCGTTCATACCAATGGTGATTGCGTAATGGGTTTTTATGAAATCGTCGAAAATAGATTTATTTTCAGGTTGCTGTATCCAACCTTCCAAATAGTCCAGTTCGGTTGCATTGGCCGAGCTGGACAGAAATTTAATAAGTATGTACTCCGTTTCGGATGTCATCATTAAAAAAGATTCTTATTAGGTATACAAGACAGATTTGCAATACCCTACCTGCTGCCCTATTTTTTTTATATATTGGCAATAAATTGATGGAATTAATACTAAATTGTCGGTTTTAAGATGAATTTTGAGAACGAAACTTTTCTAATTGGCCAACTAAAAAAAGGGAGGGAAGAGGCCTATGTATTTCTGCTTGAGAAATATCAAAGGAGACTATATGCGTACGCATTGACACTTATCAAAGATAGGGCGCTCGCAAAGGATATAACACAGAATGTCTTTTTAAGGACTTGGCAGTTCAGGGAAAAGCTCAAGAGTGGATATTCGTTGCAGAGTTTTCTATTTACTTCTATCTACAATGAATTTGTCAATACCTATAGGAAAAATAAATCGACCTTATTGGTGGAGAATGAGTATTTCAAGTCTTTGGCGACCCTTGTCGACAGTGTCGATGACAAAGAAACGCAAAGGCTGATTTCTTTTGTGAAAACGGAAGTCGATCTCTTACCGCCCAAATGCAGACAAATTTTTACCCTCAGCAAAAGTGAAGGGCTTACCAATCCGGAGATTGCAGAATATCTTAATATATCAATAAAAGCAGTAGAAGCACAGATTAGTAAAGCCTTTAAAATTCTACGTACAAAACTTGGTCAAAAATTCGAGGTAATACTATTTCTCTTATTTGGAACCGGTTCGAAGAGAATGTCCAAATCCTGAAAACACCTAATTAAAGGTTTATTCTTGACCGAACATGGTAATGCTGTATTGATGAAGTACACGTTCACGGACAATTCCATAAGCTCACAATCTTTAAAAACGGCCCTATTAACATGGAAATTTAGGATTCTTCAGCATTCCTATCGAATTCTATCAAAAAATTAATCCCACGTTTATTTAAATTTTCGCGGTTAGTCACTTTCCTGGTATATAGTGGGCCGCTCACTAATACGTATTCCCTTATTCGTGCGGTCAGTCGAAAGAACTAAAATATTATTTTCAGAATACGAATGTTGATAACTCCGTAATTTCCAGTTTAATCTTTTTTTTGCCACCGTTTATTTTGGTTCTATTCGGCACTATTCGGCACTATTCGGCACTATTCGGCACTATACGGAACCAAATAAAATTACAGGTTCGATATCTAGATATTATATAAACTGATTTGATATAATTTACTGTATTACAGTTATTTGTGGATAACTATCCTGATTCATCCTTCAGTCCGTTCAACCATTTTGATACATTTATCCCAACACTTTATTGAAGGAAAACAAAAGCGCTTTTGTTCATTTCGTAACCCTTAAAAAGAAACAAAATGGACAATTATTTGATACTTGAACGACTGGACCGTCTAGAAAGGTTGATCACCGCCAACAAGGAGGTACTGACCTTCGAGGAGACCTGTGATTATACGGGAATCTCGAGAAGTTACCTCTATAAACTTACTGCTGCGGGACAAATCCCGCACTCAAAACCCAACGGAAAACTGATCTTTTTCGAAAAGAAGAAAATCGTGCGCTGGCTACTGCGCAACGGACGCCAATCTTCGCAGGAAATACATGCCGCAGCTTCGGCGCATACTATGCGAAACAGAAAGGTATAGATTCCCTTTGACGGAGCTATTATTGTCCTAACCCTTGACCGAGGGCACCCCCCTCGGCATAAAGCAGAATTTTATGGAAAAGATACCTTATTTAGGGGTGGGCACCGCCTATTACAAATCGGTGCACGTGCCCATCATCGCAGGTCATTTCAACGAACTACTGGTGCACTGCAACATCGAGACCATCCGCCAGGACCATGGCAAGGACTTGGCCAAGTTGCCGAAGTACGACAGCTTAATCCGTATCCCGAGCCACATCGATTACAGGCAGGAGTACAAAGGGTTCTACTACACCTTTTTCCCGTTGACCGCAGGGCCAATGGAAAGAAGGATCGATATTTCGCTAACCGTGGTGAGATGTCGAGGAAAAGGTAAACGCACACTCGAGAAAATAGCATCAAGGCACAAAATAACCTAAAGCTATGAAAGCCGCCGATAGAAATTTTCAGGGCATATGGATTCCCAAAGTAATCTACTTGAATACCGAAGTAAATTGGTACGCCAAGATTTTGTTCTTGGAAATACACAGCTTTACGGAAAACGGAATGCAATGTTATATGTCCAATGAGTACATCGCCTCGTTCCTGAATATTTCCAAACGGCAGGTTTCCAGATATATCTCCCAACTGAAGACAGTTGGCTGGATTGAGGAAACGGCCTTCGACGGGAGAAAAAGATATCTCCGAAGTGCACTCCAGTTCAGTTTCCGAACGGTCGACCCTTATCGGACAGTTGTGTCGGGGCTGCATGGACGATCTTGTCGTAGCAGCGATGACAATAGTGTCCACCATAATAAACCAGTTACAAAACAAAATATAAAATCATTTACTTTTTTAAAAGAAAAATCAAAAAATCGAAGTTCAATATTGGAATGAGGGAAATGAAAAAGAAATGGTTACAGCAGTTGGAAAAAACAACGGAAATAAAAGGGACTCTATGCGCACCCGATATTTTCAAGAAAGTGTTTTTCAAGGCAGCCCAGGAATATTATTCAAAATATGACCTTGACTTCGAGGTGGATGGTTCAAACAAAAATTTCCTAGGGCATTTCTGCAGGTATTGGAACCGGGATACTGCCTTTGAGGTCATGGATAATATTTCCCTGCAAAAAGGTCTAATGGTCTTTGGTTCCTATGGTACGGGAAAAACTTCAAGTTTCCGGATCATCCAAAATCTGTCCAAATATTATCAGGTGCGTGAACTGTGGTTTCCTGCGATTTCGACCCAAGAAGTAGTTTCCAAGTTCAACCGGGAGAGGAACAAGGAGGACGTAATTCAATACTATTCCAAAGGTGTTTTTCTGTTCGATGACCTGGGAGCCGAAATGGCCGGGAACAATATATACCAGTACGGGAAAGAGGAAGTGTTCGTCCGCATTTTACTCAATCGGTATCGGAACTTTGAAGATCAAGGAACCAAGACCCATTTAACAACGAACCTGGACCTCGGCCAAATCGAAAATCGGTACGGCAAACAATTGGCGGACCGATTTATCCAAATGTTCAATTTATTGAAACTGGATGGCCCGAGCAGAAGAAAGTAACAAAGAAACCTATGATGTTGCTCACTTAGGGCCCGAGGTTTTCTAAGCTATAAAAGAAAGGTATTCTTTGTCGAAGTGAAACGAAGAAAAGAATAGCAAGAGGGTAACACGCTGACGCGGTGTTATAACATATAAATTATTGATTTTCAATTCATTGAAAATGATTCGGTTTTTGGTTTTATACTAAATTTGCGTCAAAGGCCCTGAAAGCCCCTGAAAACATTGGAAAAAATTACTGTAACCGAATTTGAGAAAACTAAGAATCTAACAGGTAAAACACAGTCGTTCAATCGGTTATGATAAACTGTAAGCTTTTCAGGATTTCAGGATTATCACAAATTCGACTAAAAATCACCTGAAAGGTCTATAAACATTAAAAAAAATTACAGTAATGGAAAATAATACTACGCAAAAAAGTACTTTCTCGGCAATAAGTATCAACCGAATAACAGCGGAACGATTTCGGGCCTATTCTAAGACCGTTTCCAAATCACATTCAAAAACAATCGATACGATGATCGACTTTTTTGAAAAAGCGAAAATCACTCCTAAGAGCGAGGTAATGATCAGTTTTATCAGGTTTCAAAATTATATGATAGGTCGGTTATATTATATAGAAGAACTTTTGCGCACAATGGAGAGGGAGCACATAAAACCGACTCATGATATGCTAAAAAGTCTGTTCGACGGAACGGCACTAAAAAGGAAAAAGCAGCAACCCTTGCTTCTGGGCAAGGCTTCTATCCAAATGACCAGGGAGGAATGTGACATGGACGAAGGAAAGGTTACTTTGGAAAAATACAATGACGTTATAAAGGCTAGGGCCACAGACCGACGGACTTTTTCGAAATTGCTAGATAGTATTGTCAAAGTAGAGCCCACCTTTGGAAAACCCTATTTCAAAGTGGAAATGGATGCAGCTGAACTGGACGGAATTCGCCAGGAACTAGACCGAAAGGAATAATCGACCTTCAAATCGGCTTATGCAGGATGCGCCTTATTCGGTTTTGGTAACAACTATCGAAGATTCCATAAGAAAGTAGAGAAAACCGGTTTATCGAGATATGGAAAACTATATTTATGTAAAAAAGAATTATACAATCCACAAAAATTTCCGGCGGACATTGGAAATAAAATCAGTTCGTCTGGTTTGCTTGCTTTAGTACCCAATCCTAAAATTACAAATACTTTCTGCTGTCGGTTTATTTTTTGGTACCGCTTTGGTTGGGAAGGATTACACCATTCTATCTTATCTTCATAATTCAGTACACCTTCACGAAATTTAGCTTCGACAAAAAACTTCTCCCCTGTTTTAAGGCACTGAAATTCAAAGTCAGGAAGGAGTGAAGATGCGACAAAATCATCTTTGTTAAGCTCAAAATTAGGAGTACGATGTAGTAATTTATAATGCTTTTTCGGAAACATATACTCCCTAACATAGTTCTCGAAAGCTTCTCCTTAAACAAAACTTGATTTTTTTAGTAATTCATTTTGGACAGCTTTGGCTATTCTTTTTACTAATGACATAGATAAAGGTTTACGTTGTTTATTTAAGACTGTAAACCAGCTTAAATTCTATCACCGGCTTTTTTAAATAACGATTTAGTCAGCAGGTTTATTTTCCATTAAGAATATTTAACTGAAACTTCAGTTCAAATACACCCTTAATTGAAATATTAAATACATCGTTAGAGTTTTACCTTCAATTGAACGCATAAAAAACTACTAATTCATGAAAATGCTTGGAATGGGATATTCATTAAGAAAATACAAAAGGCGCCCTATCCGGTTTTTGCTTTACGCTAATCTGCCGGAACCGCTACAAAAACCGGACAGGATCCACGCGCGGTCAAGTTATGGTAAGATTTGGGGTTCAGGTCTGGCCTGAATATTATTTGGGGAATGACCTATAAACGACGACTCCCCAACGTATTTTCTCACTATATAGATTTGCAATTCGCGATATGCGAATCTTCACCTATCTTTAGGGGAGAACGATAAATTTATAAACTCACTAATAATGCAACTCAAGCTGCTTCATTTTGGTATGTATTAAAACACCCAGATTCTCTTTGCTAATTTCATTTAAAAAACTAGTATGGATTAATGTTGTCCATTTGCTTGTACCTTCCGCAATTCGTCTCCAAAGATTTTTAATCGCTTTTTTGGGGATATGCGCTTTGATCATGGCGGTATCAAAATCAGTTCGGGTCAATTTTCTTTTTTTGCCATTCAGGGTAAGTGCCAATTCCTCGGGGTCATCGGGCAGTAACAATTGTGCCGAAATCATATCGTAGGCAGGACTAAGTGCATGTGTTGTTCCATTATAGGAAATCAATGAGAAATTTTTTAGGTGCATGTCGTTATTCCCGATCAAAAAAGAAACGATGACTTGTTCGTAAAATCGTACTACATCAAATAATGGGTTTTGGGCATAGGTGATAATGGCTTTGGCAATCTGCTCATACGAGCCTCTGTACTTGTGTTCGGTTAGGCGTTCCGTTAATTGGCAAGCATCTTCCATGGCAAATTTGTTATCCTTTGCATCTCGGTCTATTCTTCGGGTCAGATAAGCCAAATGCCCATCCTTCAAGGGTATCAACAAAAAAGGTACAGTATCTATACCACATGCCTGCGCCAGTAGCATAGATAAAGCCTCTGTTTCCGGCATTTGTGGATATTCGGAAAAAGGTGGTTTTAAAATGTACCTGCCGTTTAAGGCACCAGCAATGGTTAATCTGGAATTGTTTTCTTGGGTAAATCCAAGTGAAAGTTTTGGTTGTACTCCGGTTACAATGGTACGTTGGGCTACATTTTCTCTGGCCAGTTCCTCGATTTGTGAAAGTTCGTAATCCAATTCAAGTACAGGTGTGTCTTCTTGCCAAAATGCCTTTAGGCAATCCGAATGATATAACCCCTCTCTGGAAGAAAGTAGTTTATGACATGCTAGACAATTGCTCATTTTTCTAATACGCTTATGTTGCCGACACAATCTTTACAGGTGGCCAATAGAAGTCCCATACGGTCACGAGCATTTAGTTTCCAATTCTTTTGGGCAATATTCAATAACCATCCTTCTGGAATCAGTCCATCAAAAATGGGAAATAAAAAAACGGAATGAAAAACTTCGTCCTGCATTGGTAATGTCAAGGAAACTGGAACTGCATTTCCCAACATTAGGTATTCCGAGGAGTAGGTAAAATGATAGCCCTCCTCATCTTCCGTCAAGATGCCTGCTAATTCTTTATTTACCCAAATCTCGCCTTGTCGCATCACTTATAGGTGTTGGGGTTAATTCGTGGCCAAAGAACATTAACACTTGATTGATTTTGTCCGTCATCAAGTTGGATTTTCCTTGCTCCAATTCACGTACAAATCGAAGTCCGACTCCAGTTGTGTCTGAAAGCTCAACTTGAGTAAGGTTGAGCTCTTTCCTTCTTTTTCGAGTAAATTGAGCGATAGGATTATATCTATTCCACTCTTTCATTAGTATACCTTTTCGGGTACAATATAGACAAAATAACTAAAATTATACCTTTTTGGGTATAAAGTGTCGATTTTAATATAAATTATACCTGAAAGGGTGTAACTAGTAGGGAAGACTGCACCAATTTATTTTTTTAGAATTCTCCGATCAGAAACTGAATTCAAAAAACACTGGTAAATGGTCTGAGAGCATTCGCGCATTAGTCAGATTTTCACAGAGCATCACAAAATCCGATGCGCTTCCCTGCAACTTAAGAATGTCGTGGGAATAGAAAATATTGTCAATTGCATAGTTTAAGTAGTTGTTTTTGTGACAGGATAATTTGAGGGTGGTCCTTTGGTTGGAAACCGCAGTCCTAAATCCCATATTTTTTAGTTTATCAAAGACTGGTTTTTTTTCATCGACATTAAAATCCCCCACCAGTAATAAAGGGGTTTGCCTATAGGATTTTTTTAAATAGTCGGTTATCGCCGCTATTTCCGATTCCGGATTTTTATCGTGTGGCCGTGAGTGAAAATTGATTACAGATAGTTTTCTGCCATTCTTATAAAAATCGATAAAAAAAGGTTCGCGATCTACTAACGAGTCTAATTCACTGATAAGGTTACCTCTTTTTTTAATCTTGATACGGCTAGTTTTCCAAAGAAAAGCGTAGCGTTCGGTTGCGTATTTAGGACTTTTGGTAGGATTGCTCACGACATAGTCCCATTTACTCCCTTTTCTATTAAGTATATCGGCAAGATATGCAACGGTCTGTGCACCGCCGGGTCCCGCTACGACTTCTTGAAGGGCAACAATGTCTACATCTCTTACAATATCGGCTATTCGGTCCAGTTCCTCTTTATTTTTGGTCTTGCCGAAATCCCGAATGTTCCAAGAGATAAAACTGATGTTATCTTGAGAGAATGTGAAAAAATGAATGAGGAAAAGGAAAAGAAATAGTTTGTTTTTAAGCATAAATGGGCTGTTCTTGAGGGATGATGACTAAAATAGATTTGCTCTTCGACTATTTGTAAACATCTCAAAATCCAAAATATTGTGATATTTTTATCTCAATTATAATTGTTCAGGTCAGGGGTGTGGGGATTTAGCCAACTGAAAAAATTTAAACGAGTTCTATACCAATGACAAGTGTTGAGAAATATTTATATATAATTTTTGGCTGCTTTTTAGAGGGTTCTTCATAGTCTTCATTTTCGATTAAATGAAAATTTGAAATGTATCCTTTCATTAAAATTTCTTAACTTCCATCTGCGCCAACTTCACCCTCAAAATCGCCATATCGTCCTCTACCTTTGAATCAATTATTTTGGCATAATGCTGGGTAGTCCGCAAATTTTTATGTCCCAACATTTTACCCACTGTTTCAATGGGCACGCCATTGGTCAAAGTAACCGTAGTAGCAAAGGTATGGCGGGCTAGGTGGGTGGTAAGATTCTTCTTAATATTACAGCGGTCAGCAATTTCTTTAAGATAGGCATTGGATTTCTGGTTGCTCAGTACTGGTATGACACAATCTTTATTAACCACTTTGGGGTGGTCTTTGTATTTTTCGATAATGGCCACTGCAGTTGGTAACAACGGAATGGTAAAACCGGTATCCGTTTTAGAGCGTTTCGATTTGATATAAAAACTGCCATCTTCGTTTTGGTGAATTTCTTCTGGCTTTAGGCTCTGAACGTCCACATAGGCCAAACCTGTAAAACAACAAAGCACGAACATGTCCCGGACGACGCCTAAGCGCTCACCTTCGATGTCTTTGTCAATGAGGCGTTGTAGTTCTTCTTTTGAAAGAAACTCCCGTTCTACGGTCTTGAATTGCACCTTGTAGTTGTAAAATGGGTCTTTCGCGATCCAATCATTGGCAACGGCAATACGAACTATTTTTTTAAAGTTGTTGACGTACTTTAGAGCGGAGTTATGATTACAGGCCTTGGCTACTTTTAAAAAGTACTCAAAACCTTTGATAAACTTTAAATCCACATCACGAACAGGTATATCCTCCTTGCGATATTCGGACCGAATGTACTCCGCAACATGGCTTTTGGTAGTGTGGTATCGTTTCCAAGTACCTAGAGCAAACTCGATTCCAACTAATTTTTCCATTTGCTTGTTGTGTTCAGAAAAAAGTGTAACCAACATTTTACGCTTAACATCCTTTCCCAAATATTTGTACTTGACATCGTGAACCGTAAATGGTTCTCCATCTTCGATAAGTTGATGTTGAATTTTGTTTACCTTATGTCGAATGGTCGCCATAAGACGATTTAATTCTTCGGCTTCGGCACTTTTACCCTTCAATTTGTTCATTCGGGAATCCCATTGGGAAGGATCAATCTTTCGGTTCAAACTGAGTACCGTTCGCTGTCCATTGACCGTAATCCTTAGGTATACGCCCGCTTTTCCGTTTTTGTCAAGCCGCTTGTCTTTGAGGTAAAATAGAGTTGAAAACGTATTTGCCATTTTATGGGTATCGATTATAGCTAAATAAAGTTATATAAAATTAATCACTTAATTTTATAATTAACTATAAAAGAATGAATTACAAGGAAATCGATACCTATTTTCAATTTTTAAAATGGGTATCGAATAGGTGACTTTTTATTTGATATTAAATGGATTCAAATTAATACAAATAAAATAAAAAACCCTGTAAATCATACGATTACAGGGTTTTTGGTTTGAATTGGTACTGTTTCAGTGGAGCCGGAGGGATTCGAACCCTCGTCCAAACAAGCAATTACAATGCCTTCTACGTGCTTAGTTTCCGATTGGTTTTCGATGCACGCCTGACCGGAAACAGCCTAACGTACACTTAGCTTCTTTAAGTTTTGGTGATGCCGCCAAAGCGAACGACATCCTTGTGTTGACTTTTATGGTGCCCCGAAATGAACCGCCGTCAACAAGGGCTGTTCAGGGACATCTCGCTTTCCGACCTTGTCGGAACGAGGCATAACCTTACTATAATTCAGGTTACGCGGCAAGAGCGTAATTAGATTCGCCAATTAAAAGTGTGAAGTATGATATTTACGAGCTGTACCCCAGCGCTCGGCATGCTTACATTGCCATTGGTCTCGCTGTCAAAACCAGTCGGCCCCAGTAAAGGATGGCAAAGTTAATCAAATTCCCCCGTTCCACATAAATTTATTGAACGGGTAACTTGTGCGTACTTCTATTTCAGTTTACTTTTAACGAAAATTAGTCGTCTATGAAATTCGGAATCATCCGTGAACGCAAATCCCCACCCGATAGAAGGGTGGTACTTTCACCAATGGCCTGTCAACACATATTGGCCAAATACGAAACTGCTGAAATCGTGGTAGAGCCGTCGCCTATTCGTACCTATACGGGTGCGGAATACAAGCAGGCCGGAATACCAGTCGCCTCAAAAATGGAGGAATGTGATGTGCTTCTAGGTGTGAAGGAGGTGCCTATTGACGCGCTTATCACTAATAAAAAATACTTTTTCTTTTCACATACCATTAAAAAACAGCCTTACAATCGAGACTTGCTTCGTGCAATTTTGGAAAAAAATATCGAACTCTATGATCATGAGGTCATAACCAACGCCAAAGAACAACGTTTGGTGGCTTTTGGAAGATACGCGGGTATCGTGGGAGCCTATAACGGATTTCGGGCCTATGGATTAAAATATGATACGTTCAAATTGCCAAAAGCAGAAGAGCTGCCCGACCAAACAGCCTTGATCGATGCGCTCAAACAAATTCAATTACCCAACATCAAAGTATTGCTGACGGGTAGGGGAAGGGTAGGAAACGGTTCGCGTGAAATGTTAGATGGAATGGGGATGCGACGCGTTACAGTTTCGGAATATTTGTCAGAAGAATTTAACGAGCCGGTCTACTGCCAAATCGATGCGGGGGAATACAACAAACGTAAAGATGGCGTAAGGGGCAATAAAATTGACTTTTTCAAAAATCCGGAAGAATATAAGTCCAACTTTTTTCGCTTTGCGGAAGTAACCGATTATTACATAGCGGGTCACTTTTATGGGCAGGGCGCTCCGTATCTCTATACCCGGGAAGATGCAAAACAGCCGGACTTCAAGATAAAGGTCGTGGCCGACGTAAGCTGTGATATCGACGGACCAGTAGCCAGCACTATCCGGCCATCTACGATTGCAAAACCGGTCTACGGCTATAATCCTAAGACTGAAAAAGAAACGGATTATAAAAATAAATCGGCCATTGCCGTGATGGCGGTCGATAACCTCCCTTGTGAATTACCCAGGGACGCTAGCGAGGGCTTTGGTGAGGCTTTTTTAAAAAATGTGATTCCAGCTTTTTTCAATGATGACAAAGATGGAGTATTGCAACGTGCCCGTATGACCCAAAACGGAAAGTTAACTGAGCGGTATGCGTATCTGCAGGATTATGTGGATGGGAAGGAGTAAATAGATGATTTGTGCGATTTAAAAAAACGTATCACCTACCCATATAGTGGGAGGTAATATTCCTTTTTAGGATGTATTTCGAATGGATTAGAATCTTCTAGTCGCATCAAATGCTTGCCAAATGCTGTTATAAGGCTAAGGGTTTATTTTATTGGAATTTCCCATTCTATAATTGGATGCACTCTTGGTGCGGTATAACAGCCCAATGCTTTTAAGCTAAGCCTAATGGAAGACTTGTTTTCTAAGGTTTTAATCTGTATAATCTTAGTTTCCCCGGCAGGTATTTCGAAAACGGGGGAACTATCGTAAAAAGTCAATTCCATCTGATTTTCAAAAAGTAGGTCGCTGCTCGATACATTTTTAAGTTCTACCTCTAAAACTTGGGTTTTCGGTATATATTCAGCCTTACTTATTTCGATACTGGCCTGTAGTAAAGGTTTAAGAAACTCTTCCTTGCCTACTAAAAGATTATTATAGACCGCCACAGTATGTCCTGCAAAAAGGGCTTCACGAAGGCTTTCTATACTTTTTTCCTTGGCGAATACCAAGGTGATGGGGCGATGGTTTCCCTTTTCGGTATAGTCCCAATCAATAAGGCCGTGAATATCACTGGTGCCCATAATCGTAAGGTTTTGCTCCAGTGCTAGTGCAAGCGATTCTTCGGAATAGTCTACCGAATTGATGACCTCGACACCGTGTAACTCTCCGTTTTTGATACGAGCCTTCTGAAAATCGCTTAGAATTGGGGTGCCTTTGGGACTTTGCGCGTACCACGCAGGGTGGTTCCAGAATACAAAGGCATTCTGTTTTTTTGCAGCGGCAAAGGCAGCTTCCGGTGTATCTTGTAAAATGGGGTTGGCATCGGAAATAAAAATGGCATTGCTATGCCCTACGGGTTCAGAGCGGGTAATCTCGGAGCCATGTATGATTAGTAATCCGTGCTCTTTGGCTTCATCCATGGCTTTTACCAATTCAAAAGATCGGTTGCGGTCTGGATGTGGAATATCAGCCGAATGGGGTTGGTATTCCAAATGTTCGGTCAGCGAAATGGCATCCAAGTTTTCACGCAGCGCTTCTTGCACCCTGATATTGGGCCACACGTCACCGTCAGAAAAAACGGTATGTTGGTGCAAATCGGTTTTAAGGGTTTTGTATCCTTCTATATTGGGGTAGGTAAGGGGCTGAGCTCCGATGTGGGAGTGGTCTTGAGCCTGTAAAACGCTTATTCCAAAAAATAAAATACCTACTATTTTAATCATCGCTATAATTGTCGGTTTCCCAAATGTAAGGGAAATTGTAGGTATAGCGATTGTATTGGACCGTATTCGGGGTTATTAAATCATTAATTCATTAAAGAAACCCCAAGTCCGAATGTAGTTTGTCGGTGGTTGTAATCGATTAAGGTCTCACCATAGCCATCAAAAACTTGAATGTGCCCACTGAAGTTTTTAATGATTGGAAAAGCCCAGTTCAGCTGAAGGCTGCCACGTCCATTTTCACCAATTCGCAGCGAATGCCTTGCTATTGCGGAAAAACGTTGTCTTCCTAAATCATAGGTTATTGCTGCCTCCCCGCGGCCGATATAGTTCAAGATTTGAGGGTTGTCATCGTTGGATGTAGGGAGTCGAAGCCAACTTTTAAGCATGATCTGCCATTGATCCCGTTCGAAACCGGCATGAAAGCTGACCCGGTTCCAGCTACGGGAAATGGGGTCTGACTGTCCGTTGGATTCATGAATCAAGGCGGCACCAAGCATTTTGCCCTCAAACCCGAAAAGTTTATAGTTCACGGGAAAGTTTAGGATAACCTCCGGTTCGTAATTGATTTCGCGAAACGGCCTGGAGAGCTTTTGATTATAGATTTGCCAATAGGCGCGTTGTGAAAAAGCGATCCATAGGTCAGCCTTGCCCCAGAGCATATCATGAAACACTTTGGTCTTAAGGCTCAATTGAAATTTGGCTTCAATGGGATCGCTGTCAATCGGCTGATCTACGAAATTATCCGAATTTTCACTTCTAGGGGTTTTATCGGTGTTGGTTGTAAACTTGGCCAATGACAGATAAATGGGTTTGTATGAAGTGATAATAAACGTACCGCGATGATGCGTATCATCAAGTTCCCAAAGTTCTGATAGACTTTTACTGTTCTTGAATATCCAATCTTTTTCAATATCGTTCTGTGCTGCCAAGCGAATGGAAAAAAAGATAGCGAAAACTAGAGAAAAACTTATTCGGTAAAAGGGTGACGACCTTTTTTTAAATATAAATAGCATTTTTTTTTATAAGCCGACAAAAATATACAATTGTTATGTTGCGAAATAAAGACATACAGTATTTAGGATAACATTAGTATCGGAATAGTAAAGTAAGTATGACAAATTATAGATTATAGAGAAGTTACCTTTTCCAATTCCATTTTTAATTTGGGCTAATCCGTAATCATATTTATAAAAACCCGAATTCCGTATTCATTTTTAAACAAGGAATTTTGCTGTGTCGACGCCATTTGAAATTTGATAATATGCCTATTTTTAAAAGTTAAATATTAGATAGTGCATTACAAAATGTAATACAGCCCTGGATGAGGTAGACTATATTTCAGCATTTTACTTAATAAAAATTTAGAGGAAATCTCTGAGTTAATATTTTTTAAGTAAGTCTGTTTGGAAGGAGTAAAAATGAAGGAAAACAAAAATTTTTGATTTAAAACTCTGAAATATTTTGTTTAACTAACATCTTTAAATACTTATTAATCAAAATACTATATCATTCATATAAACCCATACTTTATAAACAAGTAATTTTTCATCTTTATTCGAAATTCTTATCTATAAAACGCCTTGTATCCATTGAACGGATATTTTTACAGCATTTTGATTCTGCTATATTTTTTTGTCTGGCATGAAATTAGGTCTTCAATTCTAGATTAAAATTCCTAAAGTTTCTAGAAGAACGAGCTTTTATATAAGAAAATATATATACAATTACATACCCTCAATCGTCGCAAATAGAAATACTAATTCAAAATATCATAAAGGGCTAGTAGTATTAGTTACGCACTACAATTGGAATGATGCATTCAATTAGATCTATATCTTTACTGGTCTCAATATACCTAATTCGTAGTACGCAATTTACAGAAACACGCATTAGTCCATATAGTTTTGGGTATCCTACATTAACTTATTAAGTTGCGTTTTATTGTAGTTGGTTTACCGTGTTGCGAAGCGCGGTCAAATTGGTGAGTAAGGTTTTTAAATGGTCTAAATGCAACATATTTGCTCCATCACTTTTGGCGTTTGAAGGATCAAAATGTGTCTCCATAAAAATCCCGTCGACCCCTGCTGCGATACCTGCCCGAGCCATTGTATTTATTAATTCTGGACGCCCGCCCGTGACCCCGGAAGACTGGTTGGGCTGCTGCAACGAGTGGGTGACATCCAATACCACTGGGGCGTATTGTTTCATGGTAGGTATACCCCTAAAATCAACAATCATATCTTGATAGCCGAACATGGTGCCTCGGTCTGTTATGCAAACTTGTTCGTTACCGGAATCGGTTACTTTAGCCACTGCATGTTTCATGCTTTCCGGACTCATAAACTGTCCCTTTTTAAGATTGACGACTTTACCGGTTTCTGCAGCGGCTACCACCAAATCCGTCTGCCGGACAAGGAAAGCGGGTATCTGAAGAACATCGACATATTCAGCGGCCATGGCGGCATCCGAAGATTCATGAATGTCGGTTACGGTCGGCACATCAAAGGTTTCAGAAACTTTTCGCAGGATCTTGAGTGCTTTTTCATCCCCGATACCCATAAAAGAATCTACACGGCTGCGATTGGCTTTCTTAAAACTTCCTTTAAAAATATAGGGAATTTTCAAAGCGTCCGTCACTTTGACGATATGATCCGCAATGCGCAGTGCCATTTCTTCACCTTCAATGGCGCAGGGTCCTGAAAGTAGAAAAAAATTATTGCTATCGGTATGTTTGAGTTTGGGTATAAGCGAAAGGTCCATTTGCTAAATTTTCCTCAAATATAGCATTTAACCGGCGTATAGTTTTTAGATTCGAAGGATACGAAACCGCTAAAGATGAAAAACGGAGTATTATTCTCGATGTTCGCCCTTTTTGTTTTTACGCATTCCACAGTAGTCGCGCAAATAGAACAAAAAACCAAAACTTTCGAACTTATCAACCTTGAACGCCATCAGTTCAAGTTCGACCTGTTTTCTCCCGGTTTTAGTTATGAATTGGGACTTTTCAAAAATCAAAGTGTTTCGACGAATTTAGGATTGGGGATGGCTACCTATCAAGAGGGCTGGAATTATGGACTGGCTTTAAATACGCGCTATCGTTATTACCATAACTTTGAAAGACGGATTGGAATGGATAAAAATGTATCCGGAAATTCGGGGAACTATATCGCCGCGGCACAAGCTATCTACTTCTCCCAATTACGAATTGATACGAATATTAAAGGCCCGAGCGATTTTAATTTAGGTTTTTATGGGATAGTCTACGGTATTCAACGAACCTATCCGAAAGGCTTTAATTTTAATGCGGAGTTTGGCGCTGGCTACTATCGGGGAGACGGTGTACCCTCAGGGTATGGTCCGCTCTTTGGATTTACATTCGGGTGGGTGGCGACCAAGCGAAAATCAAGAAAACCCACATTCGATTGAAAGGGATGCAAATTTGTTAAAATTAACCAAATTGGTATGGGATTTGATTATCTTTTTTAAAATCTAAATACCAATTTGAATCCATGAAAAACAGCCTGCTATGTGCACTTTTCGCAAGTACCTTTTTTAGTCTAAATGCCCAATCGGATACTAATGTCGAAAAGGGACTTTTTAAAGTCAACGCCTTGCTTCCGGGTGTGTCATACGAAATTGGTGTTGGTAAAAACACGAGTTTTAGTTTTGATGCGGCCCTTTTGTTTACGCTAAACGGAGGAACTGGTCGAGATACCGAGTTTGGTTTATATCCGGCAGTAGGTGCGGATTTCAGATATTATTATAATATGGATCGGCGCTTGGGAAAAGGGAAGAACATAGTGGGTAATAGCGGTAACTACTTAGGCTTGGCGAATCAATTTTTCCCTGGAAACGCAGTTATTGGTGACCTTGATTATAATTCGAGTTTTTACTACACTACTGCCCTTGTTTATGGTATACAACGCATGAGGCCTAAAGGATTTTACTGGGGTCTGTCTTTTGGACCTGGTGTTTTTGTTGATGAGTTTGACGTAAACGGCGGACTTTTCTTTGATGCGAAATTAGGATGGGTACTCGGTAGGCGTAAGTAAGACTGGCTATTCCTGAAAATCAAGCCAGGCCTTTGCGAAGGTTTCGTCCACGAACCAATTGGCCCTACTTGTGTTGCCCTATATTCGGTAAATGGAAAAGCTTCAGACCCGGTAATGTTACCCAGCCAACCTGATTCCCTGACCATAGATTTTTAAGGGCCGTGGTCTTTAACAATGCGTTATTTTAAGACACCGGAGAAAAAAATACGTATTAGACTATCCGAAGTATAAAGTTCGGAGAAATGTTCGGCTTCCGGTTCTCCGGCAAAACTCCATAAACCTTTGTCGGTACGTTTATCAAGTACGATATCCCTTAAATACTGGCTTCTAGTCTCACCTTCAAGTTCACCGAATAATATAAGCCCTGGCACTTCAATAGCACGCGATGAGGTTTTTTAGATACCAATACCCATGATATCTACAAAGGCAACGCTACGATCGGGTTGGTAGGTTGAAAAATTATGTGCAAAAACACCTCCGGCCGAATAGCCTCTCAATAAAAATGGTAAGGTTGCGATTTCAGGCACGTTGTTTTTTTCCGCGATTTTCGTAACGCCATCCATAAGTGCTTGTCCGCTATCACTGAAGGCGCTGGTATAATTGGCATAAGCATGGAGGAAAGAAAACGCCGCATAGAGCTAAATTTTCTTGCTCCGCGAAGCTCCGCCATTTTTCCAATTCGCTAAACCCCAAAGCACTACCGTTCGATCTGGCCAGTAATATCAAAGTCGCTTTCAATTTCGAGCTGTTTTCTGGAATCCATAATCTGAATTCAGCGATATCGATGTTGTTGTATGGGCTTTGGTGAAATGGTAAACGTAAAGTCATCGGTGAATGCACCGACGGTATGTTCAATGACCTCTGCCGTCTCTGTTTGGTTAGGGTCTTTCGAACAGTTGGTAAGTAGCAACACACATAAAATACTTAGCGCTATGGAAATCGTAGTAGCTTTGATTTTCAGTATTCTAATAAAAAATACGCATTGCACTTTGATCCTTTTAAAAAAGCTTTGCCTATTTAATTCAAAAGGCATCCAATTCACGGAATCAAACGTTCTCAGAATCAACAACATAAAAATAACATCACTTTAGTAAAATCAAACGGAATTAGCGGTATCTTTGCACGCTCGAAATGAAGACCTATTTCAACACAATTGAAAGGCAAAATTTAATTTATAAGACATGTCAACTACAAAGAACATTGCCATTATTGCCCATGTTGACCACGGTAAGACAACCTTGGTCGATAAGATTATGTACCATTGCCAGCTTTTTCGCGACAACGAAAATACCGGTGACCTTATTCTAGACAATAATGATCTTGAACGGGAACGTGGCATTACAATTACTTCGAAAAACGTTTCTGTCGTTTATAAAGATGCTAAAATCAATATTATAGATACTCCTGGTCACGCCGATTTCGGTGGTGAAGTGGAGCGGGTATTGAATATGGCGGATGGTGTGCTTTTATTGGTCGATGCCTTTGAAGGGCCTATGCCGCAGACGCGTTTCGTACTACAAAAGGCTATCGATCTCGGATTGAAGCCCTGTGTAGTTATTAATAAAGTGGACAAGGAAAACTGTACGCCCGAAGAAGTGCATGAAAAAGTTTTCGACCTCATGTACGAACTTGGTGCCGAAGAGTGGCAATTAGATTTTCCTGTTGTGTACGGCTCCGCCAAGAACAATTGGATGAGCGACGACTGGAAAAATGAGACCGATAATATCGAGCCTTTGTTGGATATGGTTATGGAACATATTCCTACTTTCAAACCCGAAGAAGGAAATACCCAAATGCTGATAACTTCGTTGGACTTTTCCTCGTTTACCGGCCGAATCGCAATCGGCAGGTTACAACGTGGCAGTCTCAAGGAAGGCCAGCAAATATCTTTGGTAAAAAGGGATGGAAGTATCGTGAAATCTAAAATTAAAGAGCTTTTTACCTTTGAAGGTCTTGGACGTAAAAAAGTTCAGGAAGTGGTCACTGGCGATATTTGTGCCATAGTTGGTCTTGAAGGCTTTGATATCGGTGATACCATTGCCGATTTGGAAAATCCAGAAGGTTTGAAGACTATCGCTATTGATGAGCCAACAATGAGCATGTTGTTTACGATTAACGATAGCCCTTTCTTCGGACAGGACGGTAAATTCGTAACCTCACGTCATATCAAGGAGCGATTGGAACGTGAATTGGAGAAAAACTTGGCTTTGAGACTCAATGCGACCGATAGTGCCGATAAATTTTTAGTTTTCGGAAGGGGTGTATTGCACTTGTCCGTTTTGATAGAGACCATGCGTCGAGAAGGCTATGAACTTCAGATTGGGCAACCTCAGGTAATCATCAAGGAAGTCGACGGCGTCAAATGCGAGCCTATCGAAGCCTTGACCATTGACTTGCCGGAAGCGGTGTCTGGAAAGGCCGTAGAGATGGTATCGATACGAAAAGGGGAAATGACCAGTATGGAAGCTAAGGGCGAACGCATGATCTGCGAATTTTTGATTCCTTCTAGGGGTATCATCGGATTGCGTAATCAATTATTGACCGCTACTGCAGGTGAGGCGATTATGTCTCACCGTTTCTTGGAATACCAACCGATGAAGGGAGATATTCCACAACGTCAAAACGGTTCGTTGGTTTCTATGGAAAGAGGAAAAGCGATTCCCTATTCCATTGATAAACTTCAAGACCGAGGCAAGTTTTTTGTCGATCCGGGCGAGGATATTTATGAGGGACAGGTTATCGGTGAGAATTCTCGAGGCGATGATATGACGGTGAATATTACCAAGACAAAAAAGTTATCGAACGTACGTTCTTCCGGAGCTGATGATAAGGCGAAAATTGTTCCCGCTATCAAGTTTTCATTGGAGGAAGCTTTAGAATATATTCAGAAAGATGAGTATGTCGAGGTAACCCCAAAGCATTTACGACTACGTAAGATTTACTTGACTGAAAACGATAGGAAGCGGAACAAAATAGTGTAAACTAACTTTCGCTGAGGCTTGATTCTTAACTATCGTCGGCGAATTTTATATAACAAAAGACCCAATAGGTATCATACCGGTTGGGTCTTTTTTTATTACGTAAGGAAGGTGAAAAATCTATGTGATCGATAATCGGATTGGCGGCCTACAAAGCAATTTTTATTACCGTGTTGATTGCGAACTTTTTTTCAAAAAGGTTGTAACCTAGGTGCTACCTGCTTATTTTATGCTTCCCAAATATGACGAGAGGATAAAGCTGGTATCGGAAAGAACCGTATTGTAGTGAGATTAGAGTTAAAAGCCAGCTGTACCTATCCTTTTTAATAAAATTTTACTTTTTACCCATATAATATCGCCAACCGTCTCCAACTTGCTGGAGTTCATGAAGATAATTTATGCCCATGTAAATTTAAACCGATTCTCAAGTATTAGTCCATCGGAATAGTATGGATCGCTGCTGCCGCGGCTCCGATAATTCCGGCATGGTTCTGCAGTTCAGCAGGAATTACGGGCGTGTCTATAGTTATGTATTTTTTGAATTCATCAAAATCCTTTGAGGTACCTCCACCCAAAAGAATCAGGTCGGGGGCAACGATCAAATCGACGTATTTTAGAAATTTATTGAAACGTTTCCCCCATTTCTTATAGGATAGCCCCTCACGCTCCTTGGCTGAGGCTGCGGCCCAAAGTTCTATCTTTTTGTATTTTTTATAGGGAATTTGACCCAGTTCAAAGTTGGGGATAAGCTTTCCATCATAGAAAGCACCGCTACCTAATCCGGTGCCAATGGTAATCATTACGACCAAACCTGGCACACCTTTGCCAACGCCATATTCCATAGAGGCATAGCCGGCAATATCGGCGTCATTAACTACCGTAAAGTCGAGTCCGGTTTTTTCTTCGAATAATTCTTCTATATTGACTCCGAGCCAGCTCGGATCTAGGTTTCCGGGCGATTTGCAGACCCCTTTTTTGATAACGGTCGGAAAACCACAGCCTACCTTTCCGTTATAATCAAAGTGTTTTACAATTTCGGCGATAACATTTGCCATTTCTTCCGGCTTTCTCGATTCAGGCGTCGGTATACGATGCCGTTCCGAAATCATTTCACCGGTCTTTGTGTTTACAATACCACCCTTCATGCCGGATCCGCCGACGTCAATACCAAGAACTTCCATTTATTTTCATTAAAATTTTGAGAGGGGAATGTACAAAAACTTTTTATGTAAGGCGAAGTTTTGTATGATTAAGGGGGTTTGCGAAAGCAGCTTAAATAATCTTTAGGAAATTTACTGATGAAGACACGATACCAATTTCCATCACGCGACCCCAAAGATTTCGATCTATAATTTGGTAGGATATAGATTGCGATTGCCCTTCTCTAAAATGGGTAGTAATCTCTGAACGACTTCTGGTTGTTCTTCTGCAATATTCCTATTTTCAAGACTATTTGCGGTGTGGTCGTAGAGTTCGATAACAGGCTTTTCGTCCCGATAATACTTGGTCAGTCTATACTCGGATGTTCGAAGAGAGATACCTTGATTGAAATAGCTGTAAGCTACACCATCGGCTTTCGGATTGTTGAAAGACCATAAAGGGACTAGACTTTCGCCGTCGATGTTATGTTTTAGGGAAATTCCGCTCAGTTTCATTAAAGTGGGATAAATATCCACACTTTCAACTATGGCGTCGACTCTTTTGTTAGAGTGTTTAGCTTCAAGTGTTTTTATGATTAAGGTACTCTTCAGTGCATTTTCGAACAGGGTGTGCTTTCCCCATACGCGTTGATCCCCTAAATGCCAACCATGGTCGCCCCATACGACAATTATGGTGTTTTTATCCAATTCCAGTCTTTTGAGTTCCTGTAGTAATTTGCCGATTTGGGCATCTATATAACTTATGGATGCGAGATAGCCGTGCCGTAATTTTTGGGCGTAGGCATCTGAAACCGCTGACGTCAAACTTACCTTTTCGTCACCCAAAGCATATTGATTGAATTCCCCACTATTATGTAAGCTCGCCAGATTGATATTTTCTGGAATAGCGCGATTCTCAGATACTGGAATTTCTTCTCGGTCGTATAGCTCCCAATATTTTTTTGGCGCGTTAAAAGGTAGATGTGGCTTAAAGAAACCAACACCCATAAAAAAGGGTCGGTCTTGGTTTTTTAGTTCCTTTAACTTTGATATCGCCACGCTAGCGGTCAATCCATCTGGATATCCTTGGTCATCGACAGCTCCGGCTTCATAGGGCTTTACCTGTTTGTCTAAACTTTGTCTATTCTCACCGTTGGCATAACCAAAGAAAGCGTTCCAACCGGTCTTCCATTTTCCGGAATCGAAAAGCAATTCATTCCAGCTATAGGGTAGTTCTCTTTTTTCGGATACCGGTTCTTCATATCCGTAAACAAAACCATCTGCGGAATGACTAATTTTTCCGATACCGACCGTATGGTAGCCTTCCTGTTTAAACCGATGGATAAAAGTTTCGGGAATGGATTTTTCGCCCTTCCCCGAAATTTCTTCGACAATGGCATTATTGGATAAATGGATTGGTTTAGAGGGTCGGTAACCGGTCAGTAGCGCGTGTCTTGAAGCGCCACAAGTCGGTACCTGAACGTAATGATGGGTAAATAGGATGCCCTCTTTTGCTAAAGCATCTAGATGTGGAGATTTGGCGATACTGCCATAAATGCCCAATTCGTTTCGCAAGTCGTCAACCGCAATAAAAAGGATGTTAGGTCTTTCAATTTGGGGTTTGTACTTTTCAAACTTTTCAGGGGAATTTGATAGGCCAAACAGACAGAAACAAACCGTCAGCATTTTGAAAATTGAGGTCATACCGGTCCATTTTTTGTAAAAAAGATTGTGCCCAAACTATAAACGGCATATCTATGCGCAACAAGATACTTATTTATGGATAGTTTCATTTTGTCTTACCCCCTTTCAGATGGCAGATTCCATAAGATCCTTCTTTATCTGTGTCCACAGTAGCATCAACCTCTAGCGGCAATGGATTTCATCGCAGCTATAAAAGTATCCAATTCTGCTGTGGTCGTATATACATTTGGCGTAATGCGACAACCCTGAACGTTAGCATAATCAACCCCTACCGTAAATATAGCAAACTCTTTCAACAAGATTTGGGCCAAGTTTTCTGGAGTAATATTTTTGACGCCTACACTGGCAATGCCACAGCTACGGTGTTCTTCAATAGGCGTATTGATAATTATATTGGGTACATCGCGAAGTGTATCGCTCCAATATCGCTGTAAATAGCGCATTCTTTTTTCTTTCCGTCCAAGTCCAATAAGGTCCAGATAATCAAGTGCATCCCCGATTGCCAAATCAGTGGCGACCGGGTGGGTACCGGTGTGGTTCAATCGCCTGATATCATTCGGTTCTTTCTGATGCTCCGCCAATAAAGGCCAAATTTTTGAGATTTTTTCCTTTTTAACGACCAAAAGACCAGCGCCTAAAGGGGCACTTAGCCATTTGTGAAGGCTAGATCCATAATAATCACAATCCATCGCTTCAAAATCACATTCGATATGGCCGACACAATGTGCACCGTCGACCATGACATCTACCCCATACCCATGCGCCATATCACATATTTTTCTAACGGGTAGAATTTGACCGGTGATATTTATCATTTGGCTGACCATGATCAGTTTGGTATCATCTGAAATTTGCGATTCGTAGATCGATACGATCTCAGCATCGTTCTTTGGGTGGTTTGGTATGGAAACTACCTTATTTTTAATTCCATAGCGTTTGGCGACCAATTCAAATTGTATTTGCATTGCTCCATAATCCTGTTCGGCATAAATGGCCTCATTTCCTTTTTCCCATGGAAAACCACTGATTACCAAATCCAAAGATTCCGTCGTATTCCTTGTAATTACGGTAGTCTCAGGGTCAGCTTGCACCAACTTCGCCACCCGTGCCGCCACCTTGGCCTTATTATCCCATTGCACGGTTCGCATATAGTGGCTCGCTTCATAGTTAACGGTCTCGATATGCTTCTGATACTTTTTCAATATCGGCTGTGGAATAAAATTGTAGTAACCGTTTTCTAGATTGATATAATCGGGTTTTAGAAAATAGTCTTGGCGAATTCTTTTCCAAAATGCATCATCTTCCAGGTTGTCGTATCCTTCATGCGCTATCGGTGAATCCTTGATATCAAAAGATAAAAAGGGAAGCGCCATAGCGGCTTGTCCCACCTGTTTTAGAAACTTTCTTTTTTCCATAATGCTCGGTTTAGGGAAGAAGATAGGACAGATTTTTATACTATATATCTTTTGGATATACTATTAGGATGTTCTTATTTTATCCGTTTAGTGGAGTAGGAATTCATAAAAATAACCTCAAAAAATGCATATATGCCTAAGGTTAATAAAAAGCTACCTCGCAATACCCCATATGCTAGTATTTTCGGAATTCTGATTATAATTCGGTTATCCAAGTTGTCCTTTTTCCTTTAAAAAATCAAAAATCAGCGTATCTACTTCCGAGACCATATGCTTATCCTTATAATTTAGCCATACCATTTCCGCAATCTCCATATTGGGCAACAATTTTCCTTCATAACAAGCCGTGTAGCAGGTCATCCGTACTAAAATACCAGGTTTATGGCCATCGGCCTGGGCCTCGAAAATACCAATAAAATATAAGGACATTACATCGATTTCCACACTCAGTTCCTCCATAATTTCACGAGATAGTGCTTTGGCATCGTTTTCCCCATGCTCCCGTTTTCCACCCGGAATATAATATTTTTCGCGGCCTTCGGTACGAGTCATTAGAATACGACCGTCTATAATATGTACCCATGCCAGTTTGTCGATAATTTGTTCGGAAGGTTCTATATAGTAATCGATGGAATTTAAGGAATGGTTGGGATCCAAAGTATCGAGTAGTTTATCGATGGAGTTTCCGAATGCTGTCAGGGTGCCCAATTTTTTATTCCGTCCCAAAGCACTAGAAATGGTCTCATCCCGGTTTCCGAAATTATAGCGTCCTTTTTTGACCCACAGTGAATTTAGTAGATGTTGCATTATTACATTGCCCAGTTGATCAACCGAAATTGCGATTTTGAGTAGAAATTCGCCTATGCCTTTAGTTCCGTTCCTAACAAAACTGTGTAAGAGACCGTAAACAAGACCGATAGGTCCGGAAATGGCTAATAGAACGATGGATATTAAAAAAAGTAACACGCCAATAAACGGATTAACTTTTTTATCGGCCTTGTAAACACGTTTTTTTATAATCATCAGCAGGAAAGAAATGTAGGGTTAAAGTTACAAATAGGAGATAAGAAGTTACACCTATACTTCCTTAATTTTAACTCCCCCTGAATTATTTTGCGTTAGCCTTTTTGTTGAAAAAGCCATAGATAGCACCTATATTACCTATTTTTATAGAAAACAATAGTATGGGTATTACGTTCAGGTTGTTTGCCGTTGGTGCATCTTCAGGTGGACGCACCGCCATTACGAAGTTTCTATCTGAAATACCGGGTACGATCAATGCGGCTTTCGTGGTTGCGGTACATGGTGCCTTTGACACTCCATCTTTTTTTGCCGGGGTACTGGGGCAAAAAACTGAATTGGGTGTAGTAGAAGCCTCTCAAGGTCTATCAATCGAACCGGGTATGGTTTACATTGCTAAACCTAACCATCACCTATTTGTACATGAAGGTAAAATATTGCTTTCTAAAGGACCCCGTGAGAATCTGTTTAGACCTTCTATCGATGTTCTTTTTCGATCTGCCGCCGTGGCCTATGGCAATCGCTGTGTAGGAATTTTGTTGACCGGTAGGTTGAACGATGGTACAACGGGACTTGAAGCAATAAAGAAATGTGGGGGCAGGGCCATTGTGCAAAACCCGAAGACAGCCGAATATTCCGATATGCCTGGTTTTGCGCGAGAGACCGTCGATATTGATTATGTGGTTGATTTGGAAGACTTGGCCGAGGTCATTCAGAACATTATGCATGAAGATTTACCGCTTGCAAAAGAGATATCTTCCAAGCTGATTAAAGAAAATTGTATTGCAACCAAAATCGAAAGTCAAATCGCAACCGAAGAAATTTTGGGGCATCAGGTGCCCATCAGTTGTTCAACCTGTGGCGGACCCTTGTGGAAAATGGAAGATTCCAAAATCGACCGATACCGCTGCCATGTGGGCCATGCCTTTACCCAAGAGGCTTTGCTAAAGAGCCAGAACGAAGCGCTTGAAGAGGCCTTATGGGTGTCTCTGCGTACCCTCGAGGAAAAGCGGATGCTATTAAAACGTATTTCCAATGATTACTCAGATCGTGGATCTAAGTCTTTGGCAAGATCATACAGTGATAAAATTGATGAAGTTTCAAAACATATTGGTAAATTACGAACCGTTCTACAACTCAAGGATTAAATTAAATCCGGATAAACTATTTTTTCATGACCAAATCGACCGAGAAAGCACCCCAAAATAATAAGGAGCTTTTTGTTGTCGGAGTCGGCGCTTCGGCCGGAGGCCTTGATGCCATTTCAAAGTTTTTGAGCAGTTTTAACGGGGTTGACATGGAGTTTTGTGTAGTCATCGTAATGCACTTGAGTCCCGATTATAAAAGTGAGTTAACCTCCATTCTAGGCAAGCGTTGTAAATGGCCAGTAATAACCGCTGAGAACGACATCGAAATGAAGGCCCGTAGTATCTATGTGACTCCTCAAAACAGCAACATCCACGTAGAGGGGAGCAGACTAATGCTCGATACCCTTCCCCAAAAATATTCATCGGCACCATCAATCGATACTTTCTTTGCCACATTGGCTAGTAGTAAGGCACGAAAAAGTATTGGAATCGTGCTTTCTGGTTTCGGCAGTGATGGATCAGAGGGCATCAAAGCGATTAAAAGGCACAATGGATTTACCATGGCGCAATTGCCCGAGACCGCCGAGCATCGAGATATGCCGACTTCGGCGATGGCTACTGGTGATGTTGACCTAACGATTCCAGCAGAACAGATGTTCGATGAAATTGCTCAGTACATAACCAACAGCCATACCATCGCACAAACTGTCGAGCCGAACAAAAAAAGTATGGACGCGATTTTCGAATTACTGGAAAAACGTTCCGGCACCGACTTTTCCCTTTACAAACCCACGACAATAATGCGGCGTATCAATCACCGTATGGCCAACTTGCAATTGGGATCGTTGGTAGAATATTTTGAAATGATCAAAAATTCTCCCAGAGAGCTCGATGTGCTCTTTGAAACGGTTCTGATTGGCGTAACTGAATTCTTTAGGGATACTGAGGCCTATGCGGGTCTAAAAAAGTATCTTGAAATTATGTTGAACGACAAAAATTCGGGTGATTCCATTCGAATTTGGAGCGTAGGTTGTGCCACGGGTCAAGAACCGTATTCAGTGGGTATTCTGTTGCACGAACTATTGGGGAAGACCATCAACCAATATCACATACAGGTCTTTGCTTCAGATATCGATGAAAAAGCCCTGAATTTTGGGCGTAAAGGTATTTACCCTAAAGAAAGTCTTGAAAGTATGCCTCCCGACTTAGTAAAACGATATTTCGAGCCTAGGGGAGAACATCATTTTGAAATTGTCAAAGAAATCAAACAGCACACGCTTTTTACCCGGCACGATATATCGAACGACCCTCCGTTCGTTAAATTGGACTTAATTACCTGTCGAAATTTGCTTATCTATTTTAATAATGACTTACAAAAACAGTCTTTTCAAATTTTTCACTATTCCTTACGTCCACATGGGCTTTTATTCTTAGGCAAATCGGAAAGCGTAAGCGTGGCAGCAGACCTGTTTACAACTACTGATTCGAAAAAGATTTTTCGAAAGGCTGATGCCACATTGAACTATCAATTACGTTTCTCTAGGTTTAAGAATCAAAGAGAAAGAATGGCTTCGGAGAAACAAAAGGATAAGGTTCGAAATATGTCTATCATCGATGTTGCCAAAGAGACCCTTTACTATAAATTCGAACATCCTTTTGTCATCGTTAATGGTCAATCTGAAATAAAGGAGGTACACGGTAGCCTTCGCCTATATCTTGAGATTGGCCAGGGTACCATGAATGCAAATTTGCATAAGATGGCCAATCCTGAGTTGGTCACAGTTCTAAAAGCCCTACAAGCACAGGTTAAAAAGACAGGGGTACCACATCTAAGCCATATCGTAAAATTCAATTTATATGACAATGACCATTACTTACGCATTCGTATTGCACCTCTAATTTACATGGTTAGGGAGGAACAATATTATCTGGTTATGTTCCAAAAAGTAGAGCCCAGTGACCAAATTCTCGATTTGGAGAAAAAATTGAACACTCAAGATTTTGTTGACTTACGGATTAAGGAGCTTGAAGATGAATTGGCCTCGACCAAAGAACATCTACAGATTTTTACAGAAGAGCTCGAAGCTACCAACGAAGAATTACAGACGATTAACGAAGAGTTGCAAAGTGCCAATGAAGAACTAAAATCGAGTAATGAGGAGCTTGAGACAAGCAATGAAGAACTACAATCAGCCAATGAAGAGTTGAACACCGCAAACCATGAGATGCGCTTAGCAAACGAAGAGTTGGTGAAGAAAGAAAATGAGCTTCAAGAAGAAAAGGAGACCAGTCAGCGCAATGAAATATTTTATCGTACCATATCCGAGAACATTCCCAATGGTGCCGTGGGTATTTTGAATAAAAACCTCGAAATTGATTATGTGGCCGGTAAAGTTTTCGACAATTTAGAGACCAATCCTGAAGATTATATTGGTAGAAAGTTTCACACAATGTTACCCGTACAAAACGAAGCGCAAAAATTACGGCAACTTTGTGAAGAAACTCTAAAAGGCAAATCGGGCTTTTTGGAAATACGTTTTGATCAAAAAATATTACGAGATACAAACTGTCCCACTACCACTTTCCGATGAGAACGAGCCAAAAATTCTTTATTTATCCCAAGATGTTACTGAAGATAGAAAAAACCGATTGATGCTTGATGCTGCCTTACAAGCTGCAAAACTGGTCGTTTTTGAATATAATTTTTATAATGATTTGATAACTGGTAACGATGCCCTGAGGGAACTCTTTGAATTTGACACTGAAAAGCCAATCAAACTTAATGACATTGACCAAAAGCTGCATCCGGAAGATAAAAGTAAGTGGAAATCTATTTTAAAGAAGGGTATAAAGACTGGAGAATTTCATGAAGAATTTCGATTACAGTTAAAAAATGGTACCAAACACATTCGCGTTACGGGCAAAATCCAGTTCGATATAGACAAATTCCCCCAATCGGCCATCGCCACCGTTTTGGATATTACCGAAGACAAACAACTATTGTACAAGATTTCGGAAAGTGAGGAACGCTTTAGGCGAATTGCAGATTCAGCACCCGTCACGATTTGGATAACAGACGGCGATGACAAATGCACCTATATCAACCAGACCTGGCTCGAATATACCGGCAGCGATCTTGAGGATTGTTTGAATGACGGTTGGCTGAAATATATCCATCCTGAAGACCGGCGTCGCGCAATGGAAAGTTTTCTAGTTGCCTCCGAAGAAAGGGAAGCCTTTGAACTCGAATATATGGTGCAAGGAAAAGATGGTAGTTATGGCTGGTTTTTGAACCGGGCGCATCCTAGATTCGACGAAGACGGCACCTTCGATGGCTTCGTCGGTGTGAACATTAACATTACCGAGCAAAAGGAATTTTCTCAAGAACTTAAGAAACAGGTTGCTGAACGAACCGACGAACTTGAAAAGTCGAACGAAGAACTGGTAAAACTGAATATGAATCTAGAGGAATATGCTCATGTGGCGAGCCATGATCTCCAAGAACCTGTTCGCAAAATCCGTACGTTCAACTCCCTGCTTTTAGATAAAAAGGACGATGTAGAAACGGTGGCGAAATATGGTGAAAAAATCGAAAAATCGGCGGAGCGAATGACAAATTTAATTCGTAATATTTTGGATTATAGCCGTCTTCGCGAAGGGCAATCCGGACTTGAATTTTTAGATCTTGACGAAATCTTGGAAGAATTGGAATCTGACCTGGAATTAATGATCGAGGAGAACGACGTTAATATATCGTCGGGAAAACTGGGAACCATTTACGGTGTTAAAATCCAGATTTTTCAATTATTTGCAAATCTTGTTCGAAATAGTATCAAATTCAATTCCAATAAACCAAGCATTTCAATAACGGCTTCTACAATTAAAGGCGAAAAGATTGAAGCGGGCTTTAACGCTGAAGTTGAAACAAAGTATAAGAAATTAACCTTTGTCGACAACGGAATCGGATTTGCCAATGATCAGAGAGAAACTATCTTTAAACCATTTAAGCGACTACACTCCAGAAACGAATATTCGGGTACAGGCATTGGACTCGCCATCTGTAAGCGTATCGTTGATTTTCACCAAGGCTTTATCGATGTGAAAAGTGAAGAAGGTAAAGGGTCGGAATTTTCGGTCTATTTCCCAATTGAATCCGAAAAATAGACTGGTTTAAGGCTTTAACAAAAAAGGTAATTTGTCAAGTGAGGCACAGGGGTTTTTCCAGTCCGTATCGATAACTTTTTGTAGAATCTCTTTGAGTTTTCGGTGGCTAGAAGGTTTTTGGATAAAGCCGTCGGCACCGATTTCATACGCTTTTTGAACGTCATTTGAATAATCACTCGTAGAGTACATTAGTACGCACAGCTGTCTTAACCGAGAGTCTGCACGAATTTCCCGAAGGCTTTGATGTCCATCTTTATGCGGCATGTTTATATCCAAAAAAAGAATATCGGGCAGGGGGTTGCTCGTATCGGAAAGATAATCCATTAATTGTTTTCCATCATTTAGGGTGAGCACCTTAGCATCTCTTTCCAAATCTTTGATGGTCTCTTCGAAAATTTCGCGGTCATCTTCGTCATCGTCCGTCAATAGTATAAAAAAATCCTTATGGGGAATTGGTGCCATGTATAGTTGTAAGTAAGAGAGATAGTTAGTTCAGGGTAAATATACCCTAAAAAATAGTATGTGCAATTTGCATCCCATATTTTGAAATTGGTATCTGACCATTATATTAGGTCCGCCCATATGAGAAAATATAAAATCAAAATGAGAGAACTAACCTAAAGCTGCACCTTAAATCGCCACCACTTTTTACATTTTGTAATAATTAAAGCTTACAAAAATTTTCAAGTTAAACCGCCCGCTGCACCACTTCAAATATTTTGTTTCCGTCACACTTTAAAGTCTTCGAAGGATATTTTAGAATAAGTGCGTAATCATGGGTTGCCATTAGTATGGTTCGTCCCGATTTATGTATTTCCTGGAGTACTTTCATAACCTCAACACTGGTTTGCGGATCAAGGTTTCCGGTTGGCTCATCGGCCAAGATCAGCTCGGGATCGTTGAGCAAGGCACGGGCGATGGCAACACGTTGTTGCTCGCCCCCAGATAGTTCGTGCGGAAATTTAAAGCCCTTGGTTTTCATGCCTACCTTACCGAGCACATCTTCGATTTTCAGGGCCATTTTATGGGAATCTTTCCATCCTGTAGCCTTTAATACGAACGAAAGGTTGTTGTTGATGTTGCGATCCGGTAGCAGCTTGAAATCTTGAAAAACAATGCCTAGTTTACGACGTAAAAAAGGAATATCCTTTTCACGCAGTTTGGTCAAGTCGTAGCCTACGATGCTACCGGTACCTTGTCGTAAAGGCAGGTCACCGTAAAGCGTCTTCATAAAACTACTTTTTCCGCTGCCCGTTTTTCCGATCAGATATACGAATTCGCCTTTTCTAACATCGAGATTTACATCGTTCAGTATTAGACTTTCCTTTTGAAAGATGGCGGCATTTTTTAGTTCTAAATTGATTTCGGACATGCTATTTGCGTAGTTATCTATAATTCTTCCTTAAACTCTCTGTCAAAAGTAATATTCTTTTTTCCTTTGTATCACTAAAAGCGCCCTGCAAACATACTTAGAAACAATATTCGGCGTTATTAAAATTAATATACAGGATAGGCCAACTGTCAGCAAGAACACTATGTTAAAAAAAATCACCGCATTGCTCCCTATTTTCTTAGGGGTGTTTGTTTCTGGGGTATCCCAAGAGACCAAAATCTACACGCACGACCAAAAAGAATATCAAGATGCCCTTGCGCTTTATAACAACGAGCAATATCAAACGGCGCAATTCATCTTTTCCAAGGTCAAAGAAAATACCGATAATTTAGAGACCCAGGCTAACAGCGCCTATTACGAAGCCAATGCTGCAGTACGTTTGAACCAATTAGGGGCAGACCGGTTGATGGAAAGTTTTGTTTCCAACTATCCCACCTCTACCAAACGCAATTCCGCTTTCGTAGATGTGGCAGAATATTACTTTGAGACGGGTAAATATCCCTACGCCTTGAAATGGTACAATAAGGTTGATCAAAAGGCACTTTCACGCGGTGAAATGGACAAATTTAATTTTAATTACGGGTACTCCCTTTTTTCTTCCGGAAAGCAAAAGGAAGCCGAAAGTTATTTACAAAAGGTAGAAAGCTCAACCAAATATGGTTCTCAATCAAAATACTATCAAGGCTATATTGCCTATCAACAAGATGATTACGATACCGCCAACCAGCGCTTTGATGAAATCAAGGATCCCGAGATTTTAAAAGAGAAAATGGATTATTATCAGGCTGACATGAACTTTAAGCTTGGTAAATTCGAGGAAGCCATCGCCCTGGCCAAAAAACAGATGGCGAAAAACGACCGCAAAGAGAAATCTGAATTGAGCAAGATTATTGGCGAGAGCTATTTCAATTTAGAACAGTATGCGGATGCCATCCCATATTTAGAAGAGTACAGGGGAAAGAAAGGCAAGTTCAGCAATACGGATTATTATCTTCTGGGTTATTCCTTTTATAAACAAGGCGATTATGCCAATGCCATACAGCAGTTCAACAAGATAATTGACGGAAATAATAGCGTATCCCAAAATGCATACTACCATTTAGCGGAATGTTATTTGAAATTGGATAAAAAGCAGGAAGCCTTGAACGCTTTTCGCAATGCTTCCCAAATGAATTTCTCTCCTGAAATCAAAATGGATGCCGATTTGAACTATGCCCGCTTGAGCTATGAAATAGGTAACCCGTACGAGCCTGTTCCCACTGTAATTTCCGATTATTTGGAAAGATATCCCAATGGGAAAAATACACAGGAAATGCAGGAATTATTGGTTGATTCGTACATCACTTCCAAGAACTTCGAGGGCGCCATGGCGCTTTTGGAAAAGAATCCGAAGTACGCCAGTAAGTCCACCTATCAAAAAGTAGCGTATTATCGGGGCATCGAACTCTTTATGGATGGTGATTACGCCGCTTCGACCCAGAACTTTGAAAAATCGCTAGAGAATGCCGAGGATGGACTTTTTGAGGCGCGCGCCAATTATTGGAAAGCTGAATCGGAGTATCTCTTGAACCGTTTTGACGATGCCTTGGTCGATTATATTCAATTTCAACAGAATTCCAAGGCAAAATCTACTGAGGAATATAAGGATCTGGATTATAATTTGGCCTATACCTATTTCAAACTGAAGGACTATGATAACGCTATAGCCTACTTTACCAATGCTACCGGTAAAGCTAGTGGAGATACCCAAAAAATGTACGATGCCTATTTGCGATTGGGCGATAGCTATTTTGTGACAAGCAAATACTGGCCTGCCATTGAAACCTATAACAAAGCACTGGCGCTTACCGGAACTGATAAAGCATACGCCGCCTTTCAAAAAGCAATCAGTTATGGATTTGTAGACCGCCGCGACACTAAAATCGAGGAGTTACGCACGTTCGCATCTGCCTATCCGAATTCAAGTTTGCGCGACGATGCCCTTTTTGAACTGGGCAATACGTTAATTTCAGCCGGAAAAGAACAGCAAGGCCTTCAGACGTATGATAATTTAAGGCGGGAGTACGGTACAAGTACATTGGTGCCACAAGCCATGATGCGTCAAGGCCTGGTACACTACAATGCCAATCGAAGTGAACAGGCCTTGGCGGAATTTAAGGCCGTTGTGCGTGATTATCCCAATACGCAAGAGGCTATACAGGCCGTCTCTACCGCTAAACTTATATACGTTGATCTGGGCCGTGTCGACGAGTACGCCGCATGGGTCGAGAACCTTGATTTTGTAGAGGTCGCCGATGGGGAACTCGACACTGCGACTTTCGAATCTGCGGACAAGCAAAATATGGAAGGGAATAAGGATGCCGCCATCAAGGGATATGAGAATTATATTAAGCAATTTCCGAACGGAACTAACGCCGTGAAGTCACATTTCAATTTGGCACAACTCTATTTTGGCAAGGGACAGAAAGATAATGCGCTACCGCATTACAAATATGTTGCAGAGAAATCCGGTGGGGAATATGCCGAACAATCCCTGACCCGGGTATGCGAAATCTATATTGGCAAAGACGACTATGTGGCGGCCGTTCCCTATTTAGAGCGTTTGGAGAATCAAGCCGATATTCAGCAAAACCGTGTTTTCGCCCAGTCTAACCTTATGAAGGGCTATTATGAGGAGAACAACTATGCCAAGACCTTGGACTATGCCAACAAAGTACTTGCCGTACCGACTATAGACAACCGTATCAAAAGTGATGCGCATATTATGATCGCTCGTGCCGCAATTGCTACAGGCGATGAAATAAAGGCTGAAAGTGCCTATCAAGATGTATTAAAAATCGCCACAGGTGAAACTGCCGCAGAGGCTCTTTATTATGATGCCTATTTTAAAAACAAGGCACAGAATTTCGAGACCTCAAATGCCTCCGTTCAAAAATTGGCCAAAGATTATTCTAGCTACAAGGAGTGGGGCGGTAAAGGGCTGGTCATTATGGCCAAAAACTTTTATGCACTTGGTGATGCCTATCAAGCTACCTATATATTGGATAACGTGACGACCAATTTTAGCCAATATGCCGAACTGGTTTCGGAAGCTAAAGCAGAGTTGGCAAGTATTAAGTCTAAAGAGGCTCAGAGTAATTCTTCGATTCGTACCGATGGTAATTAAGAAGGCGACGATGTATAGAAAAATGATAAAAAAGAACACTAATACAATGCACGGAAATATAAAACTGATCTTACTGCTACTGCTGGGATTTTCTCAGATTATCTTCGCCCAAGACGACGAAAACAGTGAAGAGACTGATGATATAGGTACGGAATCCATAACGGTAACCAAGGCATACACGCCAACAATTTCCGATGCGTTCAAGATTAAGACCGTTCCTACGTTCAACGATTCTATCGTTTTACAAAAAAAGAAAATCGAATACACTATATATTCAGTGCCCGTCGCATCAACTTTTACGCCTGCCAAAGCAACAGCGACCGCGGTGAAAAAGTTACCGCCGCCAGTACTTTTCAATTCCTATGCTACAGCAGGAGGTGGAAATCCCGCAAATCTCATGGCGAAATTTTATACGAGCCGTGAAATTGACCGAGAATCAGGGTATACGATTGGGCTTGATCACAATTCCTCAGCAGGTGACATCGACGGTGTCGCGCTGAAAAACGTATATGCCGATACAAAATTGGATGGCTCGTATGTAAAAAGAGATCGTGATTTAAATTGGGGCTTTGATATAGGCGCGCAACATCAGCTATACAACTGGTACGGAATTCCCGATGGTGTTTTTACAGAAGAGGTAGTCGACGCGATTGAAGAGCGCCAAAACTATTTTATGGCGGAAGCAGATGCGCATATCAATGTACAGGAGGCTTATTTTGAAAATGCCGAACTAAAGTACCGACGTTTTTGGGATGCCGTACAATCTGGTGAAAACAGGGCAGTGTTCAAAACAAGCTTTGCATTTCCCGTAGCCGATGAATCTTTTGGAATACAATTTAAGGCAGATTATGTCAATGGAAACTTTGATAATGCCAGCTTAAACAATACCACCAATGCTCCAGCTATTCGATATAGCAACCTACAGGTCGGCATTAACCCAAGCCTTCGGCTATTACGCGATGATTTTTCCCTGAACTTGGGTGTGAATTTAGTATATGGACTCGATACGGAAAATAGTGACGGCAATTTTTATATCTATCCTGCGGTAACCGCTTCCTATCGGCTGCTCGATCAGTTGGCTGTTGTGTATGGTGGGGTAGAAGGAGAGCTAAAACAAAATTCCTATTACGGATTTGTAGAAGATAATCCTTATATCTCCCCAACCATAAATATCGTACCAACAGATACGAAATATGATGGATATATCGGATTGAAAGGGCAATTGTTGCCGACATTAAGTTATAATATCAAAGCATCGTACACAGCTGAAGACCGTAGTCCCCTTTTCAAATTGAACCCACAAAACACCTTTCGTAATGATGAAAAAGGATATTATTATGGTAATTCGTTCGAGGTCTTCTATGATGATATAAAGACTGTCGGCGTATTCGGTGAGCTCAACGTTGATGTTAACCGAAATTTCACCTTGGGAGTAAATGCAGAATATTATGATTATTCCACAGAGACCGAAAACCCGGCTTGGAACCGTCCCAATTTGAAAGGCTCCTTATTTTTAGATTATCAAATCGGCGAAAAATGGTATGCCGGCACAAATTTATTCTACGTAGGCGAACGCGAAGATGTGGCTACCATTGCTGACCAAACCGGAATTCCATCCAATTTTTCGGCAGAGATTATTACGTTAGACAGTTTTTTCGATGCCAATGCCCACATTGGTTACCGGTACAATAAGCAGCTTTCCATTTTCCTAAAAGCTGCCAACATCGCCAACAATAACTATCTGCGCTGGGCGAACTACCCCGTTCAGGGGCTGCAAGTTATGGGAGGTTTGACCTATAAGTTCGATCTTTAGTATTTTACTGAAGGTAAGATTTAGCTGCATTTATACGGCAAGGTGTCGTACTATACAATTAAGATTTTGTATTAAATCCGTAACGGTTTTGTTTTAGGAAGTAGATTGGGTTAATACTGTTTACTTTGATAGCTCCGATTTTCTATATCCAGAAGTCGGATACAATACGATTATAAATATTGTTTGAAGGTCGTTTGATGTACTCATCACGAAGTACTATAAATACCCTGTTGTCCTAATAACGAGTATCCCCGTATGTTATCAGCATTCCATATTTGGTATTATCGGTAATTCTTATTTTTGCAAAGTCCTTTAAAAGTAGTCGCTATGCTATATTTTATCCAATACGCGAAGAAAAGGCTTTCGTATGGCTTTCAAAGTCTTGTTTCTTTTTCTACGATGCGCTTAATCGGTTTGTTCATTTTGGCGTTTTCGTTGGCTTTCACGGGTTGTAAATCCGATAGTACAGACACGGAACCTATTGTAGATATAGATACTGATGGCGATGGTATTTTAGATGCCGATGAGGTATTGAACGGTAGCAATAAAAATAATCCATGTGATCCCAAACCTGCTTCCGGATACTTAGGATACGATACTGATAATACGATATGGCTGGGTGCCGATTGTGATACCGATGGTATTACCAACGCCCAAGAACTGACAGATGGCTCTAACCCCTTTGTAAATGAACTAAAGGATACCGATGGTGACGGTATTGCCGATTTTCAGGAGATTGTAGACGGTACGGACAAAGACAGTGCCTGCGACCCCGTACAGAACGAAAATTATACAGGCTATAACGCTTCCAGTACAATATGGGGGAACGCTGATTGTGATGCCGATGGCGTCAGTAATGGCGATGAGGTGGCTGCCAACACAAATCCATATCTCGATGATGTAGTCTATGCCAAAGTAGAATTTCTTCCCACATTATCCGAATTACAAATTTTTAAAGGCAATCCCTCTGAATTAGAAGTCAACAGTACCACCATTGAATATAGCTTAATTACGCCTCTATACTCCGACTATTCGCATAAATTCAGAACCATATCCTTGCCAGAGGGCACGCAGATAAGGTATAATGGGGATGGTTTATTGGAATTCCCGGATAATACTGTGATTAGCAAGACCTTTTATTATTTCAACGATGAACGCAATCCAGCATTAGGCACTAAACTTATCGAGACCCGTTTGCTAATTAAAAAAAATGGGGTTTGGACTATGGGAAATTACCTTTGGAACGATGAACAGGATGAGGCGTTTTTTGGAACCGCCGCGCCGACCGTAGCGGTGGACTGGATTGATATCAATGGTGAAAATAGATCAGCGGACTATAAAGTCCCCTTCTCGGTGAACTGTACCCAATGTCATAATGTGAATGATGTAAGTAGGCCTATCGGACCCAAGGCTAGAAATTTGAACTTTACCTTTAACGGAAAGAATCAGTTACAGCATTTTATTGATAGGGGATTACTTGCGGATGCCCCCGCTATTGCAGAAATAGAAAGCGTTCCCGATTGGGCGGATACCTCGGTAAACCTTGAAGCCCGAACACGCGCTTATATGGATATCAACTGCGCGCATTGCCATCAACCTGGCGGAATGCAGGACGCTAACATCGGTGTTCGTCCAGATTTTAGATATGAGACATCGTTTGAAGAAAGTAATATTTTTGAATTCAGGGCCGATATTAGAAACCGCGTAGAAACCGCCCCGGGCTTTGGGCCTTCAATGCCATTGATAGGAAGAAACCAATTGCATCGCGAGGGTGTGGCGCTTATTCAGGAGTATATCGATTCACTCGATTAAGCTACTCCCTAATAATCCATTTTAAAGAAACAAGTGCCATTCAGTTGCTTTTCCTATTTTTGAGGAAGCTAAAAAATGCTCATGCATTCCATTCGCATACCTAGTAATAGCGTCTTACTTCTTCATTTGCTATTCACGTGTTTTGCATTTCCCCAAAATCTTATAAAAAATCCCAGTTTCGAAGAGTTTGAACAATGCCCTAAAAAACTGGGGAACTTTGAATCGGATGTCGTAGGATGGTCTACGCCCACGGAAGGTTCAACAGATTATTTCAACGCTTGTAGCACAGCTATGGGAACCCCAGAAAATTTCAATGGGAGACAACCTGCGGAGTTCGGGCTAGGTTACGCGGGCCTATACCTATACGCTGCCGAAGACTACCGTGAATATTTGCAAGCTGAATTGATCCAGCCCCTAAAGCGCGGTAGGGTATATGAGGTCTCTTTCTTTATAAGTTTAGCCGAACGTTCCGATTTTGCAGTTAGGGAATTCGGTGTGCTTTTCGCTAAGAATGCAATGAAAATTGCCATTAGAAAAGTACTTTCAAGAGCACATTGGTATCGGCAAAAAGAAAACCTGTATACCTATGAAGAGATGGATACAGGCAATTTCATCACCAATCAAGAAGTTTGGACGACCGTTAGCACACAATTTGTTGCGAAGGGTGGTGAAAAATATATGATTTTGGGAAATTTAAAGAACAACGCCCGTACTCGAAAAATCGAAATCGGGCCTTTGGCCAAGCAAGGAGCCTATTACTATATAGACCAAGTCGAGGTAAAGGTTGCCAATCCGATCAATACCTTGCCGGAGACGACCAATTCTTACCGCACAGTTGTTGGGAAAGATAGTATTCCGCTAGATAAAACCCAGGTTTTTGAAAGTGTTCTTTTTGAATTCGACCATTTCGAGATTTTAAAAACGGCAGAAGCAGAAGTGCGGCGGATATTCAATTATCTAAAGGCCAACCCTGGTTCAAATATTACGATAACCGGCCACACCGATTCCATCGGCCAAAATGATTACAATAAGCGGCTTTCCAATCAAAGGGCGAAAGCGATAGCTGACTATTTAATAGCACTGGGCATTCACGAAAACAGGATAAATTCGCGGGGCCATGGAGGTCAGAAACCGATAGCGACGAAT
>DRGL01000010.1 GCA_011050085.1 Pricia antarctica
CTAAATCTGGATTACCCTACGATGAAAATTACGTATCTGTTCTAGCCAAAGGATAGGTCAAAAAAGGAATAAATGAAACAGCTACGATCTGTAGTTACAGATTTTAGCAAAGGATACGTATGTCTCAAATTTAATGTAGAAAAGATTTTTTTTTACCTCAGTTCTTTGTTGTAGCCAGTACTTATTGTATTTTATATTTCCTTCTTCTTTTTTCAAATGCTAATTCTCCTCCTTCAAGAATTTGACATATTTTTTTATTTATTAATTCATTTTCTAAACTACCTGATAAATATTTCAATTTACCCTTGTCATTAGTTGCTACAATAACTTGTTCTGCATCTGCATTTATAACAAGATTTGCATTATGAGTAACGATTATAACTTGTCTATATTTTTTTAATTCTTTAAAAAGGTTTATTAAATTATTCATAATAAACTCGTTGTCTAAATCATCTTCTGGCTGGTCAAAAATGATTGGTTTTGAAAATGCCTCTGTAGCAAGTTTTAATTTTAAATACACAGTTCCTTTTTGACCAACAGATATCTTATTTAAATCTTTACCATCATATTTTAATATAGGATAGACATTTATATAATCCTTTTGCTCATTAGAATCGAAAAACAGTTTTGTTAATCGTTCAGTATCTAATCCATTGTTAGATTCACAAACTTCTAAAAATTTATTTTCAAGAAAATCATAAAAAGAATCTATATCATTGATTTCAAAATATTCTTTTTGAGCTTTTAAATTATTTTTCACTCTCCAAACTGCACCATTAATACAGTGATAAATTTTTTCATAAAAACTTGATTCATTAAATTCAATAACAACTTCTACAGATAAATCTTGTAATAGATTTTCCATAATTTCTTTTTGTGCATCATTTAAGTCATCATTTTTCTCGAAATCGGTAAAATTGTTCCAATCTTGCTCAAGTTTTGTTTTTTGAAGAGAATATTGAGATTTTATTTTATTAATTAATGACTCTTTATCTTCTTTACTTATGAATATTAGCTTTTTTAGATTCTCAAATCTTTTATTTTTTTGAGTTACTTTGCTTATTTTTTCACGAATATTTAATAAAACTGTTTGAAATTTATCTACATCTTTTAATAGAGTAGATAAATCACCTTTATAAACTTCATTAAAAGATTCTTTTATTTTATTATTTTTATCTGTTAAATCTGAAATTTCTTTAAATATTTTATTAAGCCAATTGTTAATTGCTTCAAGTTGATTTTTGAAAATATTTTGTTCTTCACTCAATAAAGGAATTAAATTAACCTCTTCGTTTACTTCATTAATTTTCTCATTTATACTAGTTACAATATCATTTAAGTATATAGTTAAAGATTTTAATTCTGTGCTTTTGGAAGTGTTGTTTTTAATTTTTTCTAAATTGCTTGAATATTGTTCTAATTTTTCTTTATTTTCTTCTGTTGTAATGTTAGATATAAATTCATTAGTTTTCTTTTCTTCCTTTTTTAAGTAATCAATTTTATTCTCATTAATTTTTAAGAACTGTTCAAGTTCTTGAAGTTCTTTTATAGAAGAAAGAATTAATTTGTTTAAATCATTATCAAATTCAGATTTTTCAAGTTTAGCAAGTTTACTTATAGAATCTGCTAATAATGATTTCTTATCTTGACTTTCAACTTTACTTTTTAAATCTCCTTGACTTATATAAATAAAATCGACAGAATGCTCATTCTCTCCTAAAGGGAAAAGAATCTTCTCATCATCATTCAGAATTGTTTTACTGTACTCAACTTCGATTTTTTCTGTTTTGTTAAATTCTCCAATTTTATTTCCAGTTTTTCCATAAAAGCTACTCGAAATATATTCAGACAGCATACTTTTTCCTTCTCCACGACCTCCAATAATGGTTACTAAATTAGGGTTTAATGGAAGTGTTTTTGTTGATTCACAAAAAATTAAATCAGAATCATCTTTGAAAATTTGCTCATCTTCTTTAAAATTAATTAATGAGAAATAAGGTTTTTCATAATCATATTTTGGATTATTTTCTTGAATTCTAGTTCTTTCCTGTGGTTCAAAAATAGTTTGTCTTAGTCCTTCAAAAGTTTTATCAGCTTTAACCCAAGTAAATTCAGAGCCAATTGTATTTAAAGAATGAGCATCTGAGCAAACAAATACTGGTTTTGGTAACTTAAAAAAGTCTTTTCTTGGACCTTCAAGATTTAAAAAAAAGTTTCTGTCTGAAGCTCTTCCAAAAATTAAATTAGAACATTTGTCCATTTTTTTTGCCAACTGTATATTTCTTGGCTTATTGTCAGGATGAAAACCACCATATCCATTATTGACTCCAACCATTAAAAAGTCATTCCAGATACTGAAATCTCGTTCTAATTGTTTTCTTAGGTCATCAAATGATATAGTTATATTATCAGCACCATATTTTTTTATATTTTCAATTGTACAATATTGAGTATTGTCATCTGCAATATTATTTAATGGAATTCTTGATAAACTTTCTAGAATCTGTGAAATTGAAACTTTGTCTAAGTTAAATAGAACGTGAGAATTTATATATTCACCAATTTTATTTTTGTCATTAGTTCTAAATTCAAAATTTGCAAGCACAAGAGTTTCATTAGGTAAATACTTTTTCAGTTCTGTAATTTCATTCTCTTCCACAATGAAATAATTTGTAACACCAATAACCTCGATTTCTTCTTCAATAATTTTTTCAGCAATTTCCTTGTATGAACAATTGTACTTGTTATTTAAATGTGTGTTAGGTGTATGTATATGTAAATCCCATTTTCTCCAAATAGAACCTTTCTTTATTTCTTCTATCATTTTATTTTTTTCGGGTATTGGCTACAACAACGTAGTAAACGTACTATTACTCAATATTACTACTTATTTTTTTGACAACAAAAAAACTGATTTCCAACACAATAGAAGTTTACAAACGTTTACAAACGAAAGTAATTATTTCTCAACCGAATAGAATTTGGAGTGCGTTCTATGTTTGTGCTGTCGAACGAAAGACGTTTGATGGCATTAACTGTTTAGCTATTAAATCAAGTATTATGAACGCAATTAAGAACAGAGTACAGTTAATCGGTAAATCGCTTTAGGGATCCGACGTAGTGCATGTGATGGAATACACTACTTTTGAACAATTAGCATTGCCAAAATGGATAAAAGTGGATAATGGGAGCGAGTTTGTCAGAAAGGTATTGGACAAATGGGCATGTGGGAACCTTGTGGAACTGGACTTCTCCAAGCCCAGCAAACCTACTGACAACCCATCTATTGCAAGTTTCAACGGGTCTTTTAGAGATGAATGTCTCAACGTATTCAGGTTCCTGTAGTTGGAGATGCGCAAAAAAAATGAGATGCTTGGAGAGTGGAACATAAGGGATTTAGAACGGATAGCTCACGAGGGGATATAATCCCGAACGAGTATATTGAAATGAATGAAAATGCCCTGGATTTTCCAGTTATGGCCGGTTCGGAATAAGGGAGGAGGTATAGCTGTTAAAACTACAACTTAACTAGTTGTCCTAAATTTGGGGAGTATTAAATTCTGATGGATAAATATTAAATTTCTAAATATCCACACCTTACAAAACCTTAGTAAGGATAAGTATTTCCAACCAATTTAGTGGTGTTCGCGGATATATAAAAAGGGATGATTTCTATTCTGATTTTGGATAGCCACGGTACAACATTTCTCATTTTTTCCGTTACATAAAAATTCGAACAGATACGATAATATTGTAAAAATTTTTTTTTAATATTTCGCGTGATATATCTTGGGAGAAAACTCTCGTTGTAATTCGTTTTGAGTTTCATAGGAAATTGTTTTCGGTGTCAATTGCTATAGCCAAGAAGAAACTAAAGTAGCTACAATGAGATTGAAGGGTTTTAACCATTTACTAGAAAATAAATTCATCTGTTCATTGACATTTCAATTTCTATGTGCAGCTCTTGCAATGGGGCCCTTTCCATGGACAAGATTGCTAAAATCTGAATTATCTCTTAAATGGACAGCTCGCCTTTCAGGGAATGTTTGACATGGGCCGCCACCAAATAAGTGCAGATGGCCCCTTAGAGATGAATGTTGACGGTGTTTTCCTGAGTGTTCCCAAAGTTTCTTTATGGTCAGGTTCTGCTTGATTCATTTAAAGAAGGTCTACATCTGCCATCTGGTTTGTTAGAGCTTGGCGACCTCTAGGGCCGACACTTCCATGTTATTGGTCAGGAATAGGATGCCGACTTCGTTTTCCCGGTCATCGTTTTCCACGAGCCTTTGGGGACCGGGAAATAGTTTTTTGAACCTGTGCCAGTTATGGGCAACGGTCTTGTCCATACTCAGCCCTGTCGCCGTGGCTATGTTAAATTTCCGCTCCACGGTGCTGTTGTCTAAGTTGGACTTCTTCCTCAAGATGAAAAAGACTTCCGCGTAACTGATACGGTAGAGCACCTCGAAGTCGACATAGTTCTTATCTATCAGATAGATTGCATTGGGTGCAAACACTAACAGGTCGAGCAAATTGTTGTCGTGGTACTTTCCATCGCTTATCATAATAAATGAGGGGATACTTCCCCTCAGAACCAACAGTGCATGGATTTAGCTTATTTTCATACTCCTTGGTTCCGCCTTCTTAGTGTATATTCGACAAAAGCATTGATACCAAATTCCCATCTAGGAATTTTATCTGCTGCATTCACCCAATTAATTAATTTACCCAGTTTTGGTGATTCTATACTAACCTTGTCTTTGAGTTTATGGCTAAAACCCATTCCTTTTTCATCCCGATCTAAAGTTGGAGCGAACATAGTGCCACAAAATAGTATAAATCCGTCAGGATATTGATGATTATCACTTATCACTTGGGCTACCAAATCAACAGGAGAACGGCTTATTTCTTTCATATAACTTGCGTCCTCCAGTAAAAATCCATCGATTCCTTCAATAGTTAAGGATACTTTTGCAGACTTTAAATCCTCCAAAGAAAAGGTTTCATCAAACATTCGAAATAGAGGACCGACGGCACAAGAGCCATTCTGATCTTTTGCTTCACCAAGAAGCAAAGCACTCCGGCCTTCGTAATCCCTTAGATTAACATCATTGCCTAGAGTGGCCCCTATGATTTTTCCGGAGTTGTTAACAACCAGAACAATTTCAGGCTCTGGATTATTCCATTCCGAATGGCTAAGTACCCCAACTTCTGCACCGAAACCTACCGATGAAAAAGGTTGACTCTTGGTAAACACCTCTGCATCAGGGCCTATGCCAACTTCCAAATACTGAGACCAAATATTTCTCTTTTTTAATTCACTTTTTAAAAGATCGGCCTGCGGGGAGCCAGGTTTTACATTATTTAAACTTTCACCAATCAAGGAGGTGATTTCTTCCCTGAGCTCAATGGCCAAGCGTGGATCCCCTTTTGCTTTTTCCTCAATAACCCTTTCCAAAAGACTTTTAATAAATGTAACACCACAAGCTTTCACCGCCTGTGTATCATTAGGTGCTAAAAAAAAGGGTTTACTATAATCTTTTTGATGAAATATGGAGTTTTCTAAAATCTCTTCCACTGATCCAACTTCCGTTATTAAAGGATCGTCAATTTGCAATATTTCGCTAAATGACGGTGTGTTAATTAATTCGCCGGTAGATTTGAAATAAAATGATAAATCATAAACTTTTCCTTGATGTGCCCATATAACATGTGGACCTTTCACATGGTTGTATGCCTTTTTCTCTGGAATATGGCACCTTCCGATCCATGTTCCTTTTTGATCTAATTCGGGAATTATCGTTTTATAGTTCATCGGTTCTATTTAGAGATTTGGATGTCTTCAGTGGTAAAAACTCCATTGACCATTCGTAAAATCTTATCTGGATTTTTATTTCGTAATCCTTTTGGTAAAAGTTCCTCAGGGCTGTTTTGATAACACTTTACGGTACAAAAGCGTTCTATGGCAGCGGTTCCAACAGAGGTTGTTGCAGGAAACTTGACAATTTTGATAGGCAATGTCTTCTTTGCCTTCCGTAAAGATAAAGAAACGGCTTAAGTTAGCGTTGATTTCTTGTTTATCCGCTTTCCTAAACGCATATTGAGGATCTGATAATTCTGTATTTTTTGCGAACCAAGCTGATCTAAAACGGCTAAAATCAATATATCCGTGTTCTTTATACCGGCATAGATCGTTTGTAATTCACCCATGGAGATTCCGGTCAATGCTCGGTCCTGAACATTCGTTTTTACACGATACTTTTCTTCCATAAAGATTATCGCACCTCGCTTTAATTCATTTTAAAGGATTTAAGTAAATTTTCATTGAATCCGGCGATATCTCCAGTACCCGAAACATTTCCATCCAACATTACAATAACCATAAGTTCGGCGTGATTCTCAGTAATCAAATTGTTAAGTATTAAATTGGTTTTGCGCTAGTTGGCCCGTCCACGTTGGTCTTCACCACCACCATTCAATTGATAGAGTACTGGATATTTTTTGGTAGACCCATTATATCCGGAGGGTATACACATACATTTCGCACCATGAACGTGTTGCCTCGGAATAGTAATTGTTGATACGGATAGCTTCATGCAATAGATCCTTCAAGCTATAGTAATCATCCTCCTTGGACGGAATTTCATTAAAAGTAATGTTACTCAATATTACTACTTATTTTTTGCCCATTCAATTGTTGATTTACAACACTATAAGAGTTTACAAACGTTTACAAACGAAAGTAATTATTTCTCAACCGAATAGAATTTGGATTGCGTTCTATGTTTGTCCTGTCGAACGAAAGACGTTTGATGGCATTAACTGTTTAACCATTAAATCAAGTATTATGAACGCAATTAAGAACAGAGTTCAGTTGATCGGTAACTTGGGCCAAGACCCTGAAATCGTAACCTTGGAAAGCGGGAGCAAGCTCGCAAGATTTTCACTTGCAACGAGCGACTATTACAAAAACGTCAAAGGTGAAAAAGTAGAGGACACCCAATGGCACAATATCGTCGCCTGGGGCAAGACTGCGGAAATTGTTGAGAGCTACCTCACCAAAGGAAAACAGGTAGCCGTAGAAGGCAAACTAATCCATCGCAGCTATGAGAATACCGAAGGCGAGAAAAAATATACAACGGAAATCAGATGTAATGAGTTGTTGATGTTAGGGAAATAACTCGGCCAGTACATTAATATAGTTAAGAGAAAGATGGGGGTCGCATGCCGTGACCTCCATTTTTTTACTGCCCAAAGATGCTGATTTGAATTCTCGAAATAAGGCAAAACCAATAATCGCACTGACGCAAACCTACCTGGCGGACCGGCTTTTGAATACAAAAACGAACTGTCATAAGGAATGATAATCATAAGCCTTCAAATAGAAAAGACTTAAATCATAAGAGTCCCTTAGACCAGAAATTTTAAAACAATCCTTATTTTTACGACTATGACGTCTACAGTAGAACAAGAACTCCTTCCCTTACTAAAAACCCATTTTGGCTACGATGCTTTCCGCCCCAACCAGTTGGAGGTAATGGAAGATATTCTTTCCCAGAAAGACGTCATGGCCATTATGCCCACGGGCGGTGGAAAATCGCTTTGTTTCCAATTACCGGCATTGGCGCAAAAGGGCACCGCGGTGGTCATATCCCCATTGATTGCCCTGATGAAAGATCAAGTCGATGCCTTACAGGCCAATGGGATAGCAGCGGCATACTATAACAGTTCACAGGCTGAAGATGTCAAACAAGAGATCTGGCAATCCTTAAGGCAAGGTGAACTAAAACTGTTTTACGTCGCCCCTGAAAGCTTACATCAATTCGATACGGTTTTTCATGATATTGAAATCAGCCTATTCGCCATCGATGAAGCACATTGTATCTCTTCTTGGGGGCACGATTTTCGTCCTGCCTATACCCAATTAGGGTCATTGAAAGAACGGTTCCCAAACGTTCCCATCATGGCGCTTACCGCTACTGCCGATAAGACCACACAGGACGATATCATAGCACAATTGCGTATTCATAAAGCGGATCGACATTTGGCATCCTTCGATAGGCCGAATCTTTTTTTGGAAGTACGCCCTGCCCAAAATCGACTCAATCAGATTATCGATTTTTTAGCACCACGGCCTGATGAAAGCGGTATTATCTACTGCCTAAGCCGTAAGAGTACGGAAAAGATAGCCGAACGCTTGCGCGATTCCGGCTATAGTGCCAAAGCCTATCACGCTGGATTATCATCGGATGAGCGCTCTACCGTGCAAGAAGAATTTATAACCGATAAAATTCCCATTATCGTGGCCACAATTGCATTCGGAATGGGTATCGATAAGAGTAACGTGCGTTTTGTAATCCATTATAACCTTCCGAAAAATATCGAAGGCTACTATCAAGAAATTGGCCGTAGCGGTCGTGACGGACTACCAGCGAACGCACTGCTGTTTTATAGTTATGCCGATGTTACTATGTTGCAACGCTTTATTGCCAATACCGAAAATGCCGAGGTTGAATATGCCAAACTTGAACGTATGCAGCAGTTTGCGGAGGCTTTAAGCTGTCGCCGAATCGCCTTGCTCAATTATTTTGGTGAGCCGGTTTATGAAAACTGTGGTAATTGTGACATCTGTATACGCCCTCCACATTATTTCGACGGAACGTTGTTGACCCAAAAAATCTGCTCTGCCGTAGCCCGGCTTAACGAAAGTGAAGCCATGGGCATGCTTGTCGATGTTTTGCGCGGTGCCAAGAACGCCCAGGTAATTGACAAGGGATACCAGAACTTAAAAACCTACGGAGCCGTTAAAGAGATGGCTTGGCTCGATTTACAGCAATACGTTATTCAATTACTGAATCAAGGTATTCTGGAAATCAATTTTAGGGAAGCTTCTAGAATATCCCTCACGACTTCCGCAAAACAAGTACTTTTTGAAGGGAAAGAGGTTCGTTTAGCTGTTTTGGAAAAGGAAAAGGTAACGCCTAAAAAAGACCGTACTGCTGCGGCAAAACCCTCCGGACTCTTTGAAAAACTGCGGTTGCTAAGACAAGAGATTGCAAAGGAAGCCAATGTACCGGCCTATGTGGTCTTTAGTGATGCAAGTCTGAAGGACATGGAAGCAAAAATGCCCTACGACGAGGCTGATTTTATAAAAATTTCGGGGGTAGGGCAGGCCAAACTTGAAAAATATGCGACCGCATTCCTAAAGGAAATCAATGGTCACAAAAAAAAATTGGGAACTACCAATGTACCATCACATGAACTTTCTTTAAATCTATTTAATGAGGGTCGCTCCGTCGAAATGATAGCAAAGCAAAGAGGGATGGCTCAAACCACCGTATATGGACATTTCTTGAAAATGGCCGAAAAGGGGAATGCTATTGACATAGCGAAATTCATATCCGAGCAGGAACTTAGCGATATAAAAAAGGCGCGTGCTGAATTGAAGCAGGATGAAGAACTACGTCCTTATTTCGACTATTTTGAAGAAAAATTACCCTATTGGAAAATTAAGTACGGGCTGTATTTATTGAAATAGACCTCTCGGTAATCAAGTACTATTTTTTTATCCTAGGCTGAAATATGAAATCGATAAGACATCCTATGGATGAAAATAATGGGCAAGCCATTTATCTTCCACGTTTAATTTTCAACTTGGGGAATAATTGTGCCTTACTGTATACCTTCTTTGAATCTTAGCTTCTTCTATCAATAACGCTGACAGGTTTTCGTCCCAATTTTGACATCCTCAGTTGTTGCACGATTTCTTCAGCAACGAATTCAATATCCGGAGTAACCCGCAATTTCGAACGAAAGTGATCTTTTATAGCTTGTAAAAGTGCTTCGGATGGTGATTTCGTGGCAATCTTTAGTAGAATTTCATCGGTTCCGATAGTATTGCTATAAATTTCGATAACGAAACTATCTACTTCCGGAAAATCGTTAAGCACATTGTGCATGGCCGGTGGGTAGAGCGTGGTACCTTTATATTTGACCATTTGTTGTTTGCGGCCGACTACGGGTCCTAATCGGAGTGTATTTCTTCCACATTTACAAGCGGTAAAATGGGCGGCTACAATATCACCGGTTCTGAAACGCAAAAGTGGCATAGCCTCAACTCCCAATGTAGTCACCGTAAGTTCCCCTTCTTGGCCATCTGGGACTCTATTTCCCACTTTATCTAAAATCTCGACGATGATGAGTTCCGGGTGCAGATGGCCCCCTTGTTGTTCCGAACATTCCGTAAATGCGGTACTCATTTCCGTAGAGGCATAGGTGGAATATAATTCGATATTCCAGGCCGACTTTATTTTCTTGGCGAGCACATTAAGAGAGAAATCCTGATTCCGTAGTGATTCACCGATACAGATTGCCCCCTTTATTCCTGAAGCGTTTACGTCAATAGTATGCTGTTCTGCATACTCTATTAATTTCAATAAAAACGAGGGTACGACTATCAAATAGGTAGGTCTGAATTTTTCAATGGTATCCCATTGCAATTCAGGGATACCCGCTCCTACACGAATAATGCCGGCCCCTAGTTTTCTGGCTCCTAGAAAATAAGCCAATCCCGCCATAAAACGACGGTCAAGGGTCGTTGTCAATTGTAGGATATCCTCATCCGTTACGCCCGCGCAATCAAACGAAATGGCTTCGTTGTAGGCCAAACGGTCGAGATCGGCATCGGTCAGGCCAATAGTTACCGGTTCGCCGAGAGTGCCCGAAGTGGTCACGAAGTCGACTATTTTCTTTTTTGGGACACACAAAAAATCATCATTGAATTTTTGAAGGTCCTCCTTTGATGTCGTGGGAATACGAATCAGGTCTTCCAAGGTTTGAATAGCCTCTGTACTTATCTTATGCTTTCGAAATAAACGTCTATAGTAAGGAGAATTCGTATTTAGATACACAAACAGCTCCCTTAGTTTTTGTTCTTGGAAGTGCTTGATTTCCTCTAGGGATGCTTTTTCGATTTCCGGAACCATTTTCAGCGTTTTAATTTACGAATATAGCGCTCTACTTCATCCCGATCGGGTACAGTGGTGATTTCTTTAGTTTCGGCTTCCAAAAAAGCATTCAATGCCAAACGATCATAGCCTTTTGTGTAATTATATTTTCCGACCAAATAGTATGCTTCCCAAAAATCTGGATTAACCTGAATGAACTCCTGAAGTGTTTTTTGATCGACATGAGCATTCAACGAAATAGCTTTGCTGATTTGGTTTCTGAGTGCTCGATACCGCTGATAATGTTGAAATGCCAAGGTTTTAAGAAAGGGATCTTTAGGAATGTTCAGTTTTGAATCGGATTGTGATGTTACTTTGTTCGGAAAGTTATTCCCATCAAAAATCTCATTGAGGTCATAGGCAACAAATTCCCCCAATTGATAGGGATTACTGGATACCCATACTTTCAGGTCTTCAGGTTGAAAAACGATGCCATGGTGAGCCAATAGCTGGTTTAAGGCCTTTTCGTTGCCATATCCAATACGTTCATCGTTAAGGCCTTTTTTATCTCGGAGAATATCAACCGCAATTTTCGGAGTCATTTTAGGTGTTTCTTCCAAAAGTTCTTCCATCCGTTCATACCGATATTGCGAATGGCTTTCAAAAATATGTTTTTGGTTTTTTTTATCTTCGGCATAGGCTGCGCTCTGAAAGTGGTTAGAACAGATCAATTCGTTGGTATTCTCTACATCATATACCCCAAAATTATTTGGAGACACTTCGATTATGGCGGCCCGCTTATCCTTGGCACTCCCTATAAAGATAGATTCCGAAACAAAAACCTCGCGTTTTTTAGCAATCTCAATGGCCTCGTCAATCGTTGAGGCGTATTGTAAAATTTCTCGGGTAACTAGTGAGATGGGTGTTTTGGCAACTAGTGGGAAATCTGATTTACCGGCATTTATGGTAACGGTAAGTCCTTGATCGTTCATTCCGGACAGTACCCCGATGAATCCGCCCCAAGTGACGGACATGAACTTATGCCCCTCATCGGGGTCGACAAAAGCGATAATTTTGTTCTTGGCGAACTCGTCCCCCACATAGAAATCAAAGTTTCGCGCGATAATCATTTTACCGTCTTCGGTCTGGTCGCCCCACGCGGCGAAACTTGAACAACCGACCAAGGCAAGGTCTTGTAAGGCGTGACCGATGTCGTGAGCTCCATGAAAGTACATCACCCGTTGATAGGGCTTGGCGATGTAATCGAAATCTTTGGAAGCATAGTGTGACATACCATATATTTCGGCCTTGTATTGCGAATCGATGTTGAGGTACATTTTCCGATTGAACCATGCCAAGAACTTTCGTAATAGATTTTGTTTGCCTTTTGAAGGAACCAACGAATCGATTTTATCGATAAAAATCCGCTCCTGCTGGGTAAAAAGCTCCCGGGTCAGGCTTCCTGTCTTCAGTCCGAGTTCATATGGATTTCCACTCACATATAATTCCCATTGCCCTTGTTTGTTCTTGGTCAGGAAATCATCGTCTAAGGCAAAAGTGGAGTCGTTCAGTTGCTTACGTTCGGGAATATCGGTTTTGTACTGACTTACATCCGGTAGGTCTTGAAGGGATTTTTTTACCCCGCAGGAGCCAAGCGCAAAAAGTACAATAGCAATGCCTAATAGCCTTATTGAAAAAGTGAATAGGCCATCCTTCCCACAAATTACGGCAGTTAAGTATTTGATTTTAATAGGGCCAAAACGATTTGATAAAGTCATAAGCGCATATATTCCTAAACATCCGAATCTACCGAGTGCAATTGCCCGCTTTTTTTACTTCCTTTCACAATTTTTTCCAGTAAATACTCGGCACCTAAAATTTCCGAACAAGTAACTACGCCGCTAATGGTAACGCCTAAAATACCGTGCATATTGAGGCTTTGACCTGTAAAATATAGATTTGGAACTTTGGTACGGGGCGAGATGAACGATTTTAATGGATTCTGGACATCTTTGGTATAACCATACATTCCGCCTCTATGACAACCGATATAATCCCGGTACGATAAGGGGGTAGAAGTGTGTATGGACTGAATGCAACTGCGTATATCTGGAAATTTCTTTTCCAATTCGTTCAAAAAAACGGCAGTCTTTTTCTTTTTAAAATCCGCATAGGTCTCTCCCCGATCGTTTTTGTCCGTAACGGTATTGAAGGTTTTTGCCCAGGCTGCTACTTCTTCGAATCGCATGTAGGCTATGGCCGTTAGCTGTTCGCCCCATTCGCCTTGATTTTTACGCACGCCCATGGAAACCATATAGTTCAAGGGCCAATTTTGTTGGGTATACTGATGTGCGTTCCAAACGGCATCTAAATTTTTGGAATGGTAATAATTGTGGTTGTGATACTTGAACGATTCCGGTTTTAGCACAATGTGAATGCTAAAGGCCGAAATGGTACTTTCCATTTCATCGATACGCTGGGTGAAAGACTTTCTGAACGGTTCGCCCTCCGTTAATTGAAGGGTTTTTTTCGGGTCAATGTTCGATATAAAAGTGTCACCTTTAATTTTGCGTCCCGTTTTAGTGGTTACGGATACCACTTTTTTATCCTTCAAATTGATGTGGGTGACTTCTTGATGTTTAAAAGCATCACCGCCATTTTCCTTTAATTTACGGATAAGCAATTTGGTAATCTGGCTGCCTCCATCGGCACAGCGGTACGAACTTTCTATAAAGGAGTTGACCGAGAGGGCGTGAACATAAAATGGGGTCTTATCAGGTTCCCCGGCGTATAGCAGGTTTGACCCTGCCAGTACGGCCCGTAACCTCTTATTCTCCGTTAACGAATCAATGTAGGCTTTCGCTCCAAGATTGAACAGGTCAGAATCTTGATGGTAGGGCTTACCAGCTTCTAAATTATAGAGTGGAAATTTTTGGCATACCTCCTGAAGTTTTTCGCAGTAGATATGAATGGCATCGGCTTCTTCCGGAAACTTCTTGATTAAATACGACGTGAAATTATCATAGCCCTGTGCGTGAGGATACTCGGTACAATCGTCATCGAAGGTAATAATGTCGAATCCGTCTTCATCGAGTTTCTTAAAATATAGTCCGTCGAGAATGTCAAGATATTCGAAGTAGCGGTATAAGTTTTGTCCTTCCGAAAGACCTCCTAAATAGTGTACTCCGGTATCAAAGATGGTCTTATCGCGAACGAAGGTCTGTAGGTTACCCCCATATTGGTTGTTCTTTTCCAACACGCAAACAGATTTCCCTTCACGCGCCAGAATATTGGCTGCTACCAGACCGCCCATTCCGCTACCTATGACTACGATGTCGTACTGGGCTTTCATCCGTTTTGAATCTTTTTTAAAAGAATAAAGTTATCGTTTTCGAAGGAAGTGGCGAAACCTCTGGGTATTTGAGCATGCCGACCTTCTTTCAGTAGTAGTATTTTCACATTGCTGAACCGCTCTTCGATCAAAGCGGTCATTGTAATTTCCGCAAAATCGATTAGTAATACATCAGCTGACTTTTCCAACGCCTCTTCAATAGAATCGACTACTTGAATTTTCCCGTAATTATGTGTCAAATAATGATTTTTCAGTACGGCCCGAGCTTCCTCATTTTTTAGGTAGCTAGTGATTTTCCGGTCGCTTGAGTCTAAGGCTAAGAGCAAATCTAATTGGCCGAAGTCTTGGGAGAGATGAACAATGCTATCTTTTTCCCCAATATGTTTCAGCATCTGAGTATAGGATGCTGCATGAATTTTTAAATCTTTTTTTACCGTCTTATATAGTGTTTCCCCCTTGTAGCGATAATTATCCAAAATTAGTTTGCGCCAATATTTCGGACCTTCGATTTGGTCGCGAAGCCTTCGAAATTCATGCCTAAAATACTGACCGATGAGTTTGGGACGCCTAGAATAGGTCTTTGGAAACCGCGAATCATCCGGAGAAATTCTGGGTAATATTTCAATGGTCATACTGCCATCATTAATTATAAAACTGCCTTTTGGTGAAACTTCGGAGCCGCCGTGAATTAGCACGGGCAGAATATCTAGACCGAGCTGCTCCGCCAAATAAAAGGCGCCTTTATGAAACCGGCCTATTTTATTGTTGGCTGACCGCGTGCCTTCTGGAAATGCAATTATCGAAAAACCTTGGGCCAATTTTTGTTTTAGGAAAACTTCACCGTCATCAATTCCCCCAGAAACGGGATATGCGCCGTGAAGTCTAGCAGCATAACCTACTGTTTTGGAAGTATAGACATGGTCTTTGACCAAGTAAATGAGTTTGGGATGCAGCATGCCTATGGCCAAAATATCCAAAAAGGAAGCGTGGTTGGCAATTACCATAGCTGGCTTCTTAAAGGTTTCAGCAGGGGTATTGATTATTTTTTTGGAAACGAAAGGATTGGTATACAAAACCGATTTCATAAACCAGGAGGTTACTTGGTGCAAAGTCAATTGCTTTTTCGAACGGGCTTTGGGATTTAACTTTAGTATGAACCATGAATATATCGAGAGCACTACGCCACCGAGATCGAAATAGCCAAAGGAAAGAAGAGAATGAAACAATACCCTAGGTTTGATGGGTCTTTTGTGCGTATCTCCCAAAAATAAGCGAAACAATAGTGGCTGTAAGGTGAAGGCTACGAATAAGGCGCAGCCTATACCGATAAGGGAAACCACCGATATGGTGTATAACACCGGATGTTTCGCAAAAACCAAAACTCCAACGCCGGCAAAGGTGGTAATTACAGAAAGTATGATTGATGTTTTATGCGTACCTAATGTATTCTCGCCTGTACGGTACCCTGTCAGCAGACCATTGGTCATAAAAATACTATAGTCAACCCCTAGTCCGAAAATAAAACTGCAGATGATAATATTGAAGATATTGAACTCGATATGGAGAAGCCCCATGATGCCTACCGTTAAAAACCAAGTAACGAATATCGGAATGCTGGTAATTAGGGTTAGCGTAAAACTGCGGTAAAATAGAAATAGAATCAATAGCACCACAATTAGCGAATAGCCTAGTAAATCATTGAAATCGTTTTTTAAGTTGCCCAATAGGGTTTCGTTGACATTTTTCCTGTCGATGAGTAGGGTGTTGGGAGCATTTTTAAATTGGGCATTAACAGCAGATAAGTCAGCGTCATTTACTTTGATCAAAGACGTAATCGTAACGCCATTTTCATCGTTTACTACATAATCATCAATAGAGAAGGAGCTGATTACTGAAAGATTTGAAATCGGCAAGGGTTTAAAATCAAAATCCAAAAGTGAATAAAATCTCGAAAATGTGGTGGGTTTAAAGCCTAATTCCGATCCGCTTTCGATGAGGTTATTTTTGAGAGCTTCAATTTTAGCGGGATTCCAAAACTGATTCCACTTTGCTATTTTTTGCTGCTGGTTGCGGTTTGATTTTACCAAGGTGCCTACAGATCCGAAACTCACAATTTCGTCGGCTTCTTTTAATTGCTCCAATTCCAGAAACAGGCTATCGTTCCGTTGCAAAACTTCTTGAAGATCCTTGCCATAGGTCGTTAGGTAAAGCGACTTCGAACCGATATCCGTCAATTTCTCAAGGCGTTCCCGTGCATCCAACAAGTCTTGGGTCTCATAATTTAGCTCAGCAATATCTTGGTTAAAAACGACTTTGCCGTAAGTAAAAATACTAGTAACAAATAAGATCACTAAAACCCCAATGGCCCATTTATTCTTATGCCACTCAAAACTTGACCACCGGTCTAGTAGGGTTTTTTGGGCGGTCGACACTTTTTTCCCCTTATAGACTTGAGGAATAAAAAGTAGTGCAAAAACGCTTGCCCCCAAAACGCTGACCGCAGCGAAAATACCTAAATCTTGTAGGGCCTGTGAATCTAGAAATAACAAGCAGAGAAAAGCGCTCGCTGTGGTAAGGCTACTGATCAATACCGACTGAGCGACCTCATTGAACAGTGTTTTTACATCCTCTCCATTGCGAATATGTGTCAATATGTGAAGTCCGTAATCTAAGGTTACACCGAGTAGTACGGCTCCGATTCCTAAGGAAAGGGCGGAAATGGTATCCCGGATAAGACAAAGCAATGCAATCGCCAACAAACCTCCGAATAGGGTAGGTGCAAATAGTATGAGAGGTAAAATCGATTTGCGATAAAATAAGGCGAGCATAAAAATCAGCAATGTCGTAGCAATGCCCACGGTAAATTTTATATCCCGTTCAATTTGCCTTGCATTGGAAACTGCACTTAAGGCCGCCCCAAAATATTCGCTGCTTACTTTTTGCCCGTACTTAGTGTTCAAAGCCTCCTGAACCTTATATAGCGCTTCCGAAAAGGGTAGGTTTTTGCTCGTTTCACCGGAACCGAATTTCGGAGTGATAAAAAGTAGAATATTTTCTTCCTCCTCGTTGAGCAGGAATCCATCTTTGAGCTTGAAACCTTCTCCAAAACCCAGTTGCCGTAATTTTTTTAGTCCGATAAAAGATAGTCCCAACGGGTCCCTAACGATGGTTTTCTTCGCAACGATACCGGTTGGGGAAATTAGCGTTCGGTAATTGTCGGAAGTGATTTTTGCTATACTATCTTCAGATAGTTTTTTTTGGATGGCCTCATAATCGGCATCCTCTAAAAAAAGTGGCAGGTTTTCATAAACCAAATCAAGGGTCTTGGGCACATCTTCGGATGCTACCCTGCCTTGTATATTCTTGATGAACTTACCTTGTCTAGAACTTACACTATCAAGAAATTCTGTAGCGTATTGGGTCAGGTCATCGACGTTTCCGGCTTCCCCTTTACGAATGTTGACAACAATCTTATCTGTAAATGCGATGGATTTAAGAACTTGTAGCGTTCGCTGGGTTTCTTCGTTGGCGGGAATCAACGACGAAATATCATCGTCGAATTTTATCTGCTTGATAGTAAACAGAAGAGCGCCAACAATAGTAAAAAGGCACAAAAGCGCCAGCCATTTTTTTTTGGATATTACATTGTAGGCCCTTAAAAAGAAACTACCCATTTTTTACGGCGATTTTTTGTTTGGCCATTTGCGTAAGGCTCAAATAGCCTACTATTCCAGAAACGATTGAAACAACTGTTGCCAATATTAGGCTTCCTATGAGATAGGTTTTGAGCCCTTTTAGCGCGACTAGGTTTTCCATAATCGTATCCAAGGCAAAGAAATTTTCTTCCCCTGTAATCCAAACCCCGGTTTGTACACTGAAATACAGTATGAACGGAATGAAGGGGGGTAGGCTGATATTTGAAAAGGCAAAGGCGATGGGCTTGTTTAATTTGAACAAGAAGGCCAGACCGAACACCAATACCGTATGCAACCCCCAAAACGGACTTAAACCTACAAAAAGTCCCAATGCAATTGAAAGGGCTTTTTTTCTAGGGGAGTCCTTACTTCCTAAAATATCTTCGGAAAAGAATCTAGTTATTCCCTTTTTTTTTATCCTTCGAAAAAAATCACGGGGTTTGATGTAGAAAAGCGTAATTAGTACGAAAATAGTGTTCAGTACACTGATACGGGCAAAGTCGGGACCCTTTCGAAAATGGGATACTCTTTCAGCTTCGTCGTAAGAGATTTTTACGGGGACATTCTTGACTAGTGTACCGCTCCAAGCCGCCCTAACAATAACCTCGATTTCAAATTCGAATTTTGGCGTGTATAATTTCAATTTTTCGATTTCCCTGAGCGGATAGAGTCGAAAGCCACATTGTGTATCCGTTAGCCAAGTACCGGTTTCGAACCAAAACCAAAAATTTGAAAACTTGTTGCCAAAACTACTTGATCCGGGCACATCATGCTGCTTCATATTACGGGATCCTATGTAAAGTACGTTCTTGGACTCCTCTTGCTGCAAGGCCTCCAAAAAAACGGGAATATCTTCCGGAAAATGTTGTCCGTCGGAATCTATAGTAATGGCAAAATCGTAATCGAGTTTTCGAGCTTTCCTAAACCCGATGAGCAATGCATTACCCTTGCCCTTGTTTTTTGGGAGGTGTATGCTATGGATATCAGGATAATTTTTTAAAATTTCTGCCGTACTATCCGTAGCCCCGTCATTCACGACGACTATATTTGGAGTGATGGCCAAAACGCCATCCAATACCCTGGCCAAAGTACCTGCGTTATTGTATGTAGGTATAAGCACACAGTAATTAAGCTGTTGCATCGTATGCTGTATGTGCAGTGTAGAAGTTGGCACTTCGCGGTTTTCCGGTAAAGATAAGAATTCAAGCCGTCGCTAAAATAATTGCTTTTCCGTTTGGGTAAAGCTTTCCGATAGTAAGACAAACCCCTTTACGAACGCCTTGGCGCCCATATCATGCATAGAGGTGTAATTTACCATGATAAACTGTTTGTCTTCTTCCTTATTTTTATGATATCCTGTAATTTTGGGTACGCTTTCCTGAACGCTGAGCCGAATACATCGTATTTCGACGTTCGTTGGCTCCAATGCAATGGCGTATTCCACTAACTCTCGGCCTTCTTTAAAAAAGCTCTTCTTTTCTGGAATTCCTTGCGCATATTGGGCCATCATCGTGGTTACTGCACCTTTGTAAGCGACCAAGGTGGTTTCATCATTTTTTCCAACCGCTGTCAGGGTATCGAAGAGTAATTTGACTGCTTCCTCATCTTTAGATGCATTGCGATAGTCTTGCCGTACTTTATCTAAATCGGGAGATATAGAGGTAAGGGTCATACATCCCACAAAAAACAAAAGAAGTTTTAACGTCATGATCTAGGATAAAATTTTAAAGATGGCACTCATTTTTAAAGCAAGTGTATCATCAATTAAAACCGTATTTTTCACTTTAATCACGCCCTCTGACTCAGAAATATCAAGGGTCAAGTGTACCGTATCGTTTTTTTCAGGATTGATTATGGCCATAAATTTCACATTGGAAACAACGGATAAAAATAGTTTTTTGTTCACTGACTTTTCCGTGAGCTCCTTAACGAGTTGAATCGAACAAACGCCGGGCATTATTGGATTCCCAGGGAAATGGCCCTTGAACACCTCATGGTCTTTATTTAATTTCACCGAAGCATTCACTGAACCACCGGTATCGGTAAAGGATTGTAATGTATAAAGTTCTTTTATCAACATGTTGTTCTGACTAAATGCCGCTTAAGGTTATGGTCAATGGTATCGTATTATGTACGATTTGGATTTTATTTGCGTAGTTTTTTTCTATTTTAGAAAATAAGAAAGCAACTTTCTCCTTGCCGCCGCCGGTTCTGATTATCTTTTGTAGCACAGCATGATCAAGGTAAAAATAATGTTTTTTAGAACCAATTTTAGCGCCATACACAATGTCATCATTGTGCTTAAAGGTCTGTAGAATCTGTGGAGACTCCTCTAAAAGTGTTTTAAAATCTTTTTTAAGGATGTTGATGAGTAGTTTACGATCCATTTCTTTTAGAATACGGTTGATCTTGAAATCATCTTCTTGAAAGGTAAAATCGAATAACGTATTACCAATTTCGGTTGTGAAAACGGTACGGTGGTGGTTCGTACCTAATTTTTTGACGATGAACAAACCGCCGAATGTTTTTCCAAAAGCTTCAATGTTCGCTTTGTACACATAATCTGTTGAATCGTTTGCAAAATAGGGATTCAGGCTTGTCTCTTGAAGTGTTTCCACTGATTGAAATCCATTTTTATTTGGATATGAAGCGCATCCGGTAAGGAACAGCGCGAGAAGACTACTGAGAAAAATGCGCATCGGACAAGGCTTGGTTAACTTTTCGTCCACTAAAGACGATCAATGTATAATCATCGGAAGGTTCAATCATCTTTACCTCCATAACTTCTCCGGCAGGGGAGAAGGTCATGTGAAAAGCCTTAATGAATTCCACGAATTGGGCATCTTTAGGTATAAAATACACCAAGTAATTTCCATCTTTCTTAAAATAAGCTATGTCGAATTGATCATCTTCGAACAAATCTCCACGAATACTTGCGGTTATCAGTTGATTGAGTTGTGTAAAAATTTTGTTTCCCTGAACATCCATGTTGCTTTTGTTGCCATTATCGTTGATGTATAGGGTATTATTTTTAAATATAATCGCATATGAAAAAGGTTCGACATACGCCCACCTTACCAGGTCGGGAGCTTTATAGGCTAAATTTCCTTTCGATTCTATATCACTGGATAAAAAATCAAGATGTTTGTATTGCGTAAAATCACTGGTAATGGTAGTTGTGGCCTCAGCCTGCTGCTTAACTGTAGTTCTTAAACTATTAGCCTCTTCGGTAGTCAATTTGGTTTGGCCGGTAAGCTTCGCGGAAAATACGAATACGATGAAGATGAGAAGATAATTTCTGAAAACAAGATTGTATTGCTCCTTTATCAATAGCGGAAACACCGACACGGGCAATGGGATTAGTCTATTGTGCCAATACGTAATTGGGTTACCTAAATTGGAATTATAATTAGTCATAGGCATCTATTTCCAACAATTGTTCTACGGGTACGGATTGTAGATTTTTATGCTGTAAAATTACCAATAACCGTTCCAAAACCCCCACCGTTTTATCACTGGTATCGTGCAAAAGTATAATGTCTCCTTTTTTTACTTTGGTAGCGATGCGATTGAATATCCTTGCTTCTGACCGTGAAGTAGTATCCAAAGAGCGTACGCTCCACCCAATGGAATGTAACCCGAGATGCTTGACCGCCTTTTCAATTTGCGGATTGGTTACGCCAAAGGCAGGGCGATAGAGCATCATTTGTCTGTCTGTCAAGGATTTTACGATATTTTTTGTGCTGTTAAGCTCGGCTATTACTTTCTCAGAACTGAAAAATCCGAAGGATTTTGAATGTGAATAGGTGTGGTTTCCGATGGAATGTCCTTCTTCAAGAATTTGTAGCACAATATCAGGATGGTCTTCAACTTGTTTTCCGATACAAAAGAAGGTAGCCTTTGCCCCGTAGGCTTCTAATAATTCCAACACTTTGGGCGTAAATTCCGAATTCGGACCGTCGTCAAACGTTATGGATACCCATGTATTGCTAATTTCTTTGTTGTTGTTTAGCGATATTACGTGATAATTCCATCCAACAAAAAACGAACCGCACAATGTAATGATGAACCAGACAAGAATTAATAGGGCGAAAGTCCACCAAGGGATAGGGTTGAAAAAGGCAACTATTGCCAAGACCAAAACGAAAAGAATTGCAATGGGATTGATTAGTCTGCGCCTTAACATCTGCGAAGTAAGGTAAGACTATGGTTCTCCCCGCGATATTGGTTGTAAATCAGCATCGTTTCTGGTCCGTCGACAGGAACCGCATTCAGGTGTACCACATTGGGCACACGTTGTTCTTTTATAATTTTACTCGCCAACCAAAAGCCAAATCCTGATGCGGTATCGAACTCGCCAGATAGATGCTTAAAATATACTTGAGCGGTGTTTTTAAAAAGTCCGTTGGCAAGTCCGTTATAATATCCGTCAAATTCAACATCACCGTTGTAACCGAAGATTACGGCATCTATATCATTTGGTTCTAATCCGTATTCCGATAAAAATGTCCGAACTTTTTCCGGAACTTGATTTTGGGTTAGAGTATTGTAGGTTTTTATCCCCATAAGTTCGGCGTAACAAGAGGGTCTTTGTACACTAGAAAGCGTAAAAAAATGAGCCCCCTCGGCGAAAACAGCGCCTTTTGTTCCAGAGTTTATAACGGACATGGTCTCTACGGGTCTTTCTTTAATGTGTCCGATTAGTTCATGTGTTTTCACATGGTGATCGACCAGTTCATCGACGCCGCCTACCAAAATATGGTTTGCTTCTCCGTTTTCCAATTGCATTTTGGCGTCCAAGACTGCCGATTCGAAGGAAATGGACGAATGTACATAGGTGAAGTTATGGCCTTTACAACCCATGCCCAAGGCAATTTGACCGGCCACCGTATTATGTGAAGATTGAATGAATCGTGTGGGGGTTAAAAATTGCTCTTTGTTGCCAATGATATCCCTCACAAATTTTTCCGAATCACCGATACAGCCCAAACCGGTACCGACTATTATGGCATCTATCTCGTTTTCTTCTATCCCTGCCTCGGTCATAGCGGTCTTTGCACTAACAGTACTCATTTTAATACCCTTAGCCATTCTTCTTGCCGCTGCCGGGGGAATGTAATCTTTATAATCTGGCGCTATAATCTTCAGAACCGTATCGTTATAGCATATTACGTCTTCTAAAAAGAGCGAATTGTCAAACGTCTTTTGTGCTGAAACTGAACCTATGCTGTTTATATAGACGGGCATTGTTAGATTATGCGTTTATGGATAAAAAAGAGAGTTTTGTTTTTTTCAAATTCCGTTTATAATATCATTCTACATATGTATTATCCAATACTCTGAAAATACAAATAGTGCTTCATGCTCAATTAAATAGGCTTCTATCCGCGTTTAGAAAATATCAATGTCGAACAATTTCCCCCAAAGCCAAAAGAATTCGAAAGTACATGTCGAATCGGTTTTTTAGTTACTGCAGTGACCGGTTCGAGTTTAAATTCCTTCATGGGGGTTTTATAATTTAGGTTGGGGAATAACATATCATTTTGCAGCGCCAAAACTGAATATACGGCTTCGACGGCTCCCGCTGCAGCTAATGTATGGCCTGTGAATGCTTTGGTGGAGCTGAATTCAGGAACCTTGTCACCGAATAATCGAATTAGGGCATGACCCTCAGAAAGATCGTTATTCGGCGTCGCAGTACCATGTGCATTTACATAATCGATGTCGGAGGCTTGTATTCCCGCGGTTTTTAATGCTTTTTCCATCGCCAAAACTGCTCCATCGCCATGTTCAGAAGATGCTGTTTGATGGTAGGCGTCGTTTGCATTACCGTAGCCCGTGACATAACCTAATACCTTTTTACCATCCTTTTCTACAAGTGCATCCGATTCCAAAATAAGAAATGCGGCAGCTTCCCCTAAATTAAGTCCCTTGCGTTCAGCGTCGAAAGGAGCACTGTAGGTATCGGATAAAATCAGAAGGGTCTTAAAACCGTTGATGGTAAATTTAGATAAACAGTCGCTACCGCCGACAATGACACGGTCTAACTGTCCTGATTTGATCATGCGTGCACCCAACATGATAGCATTCGCTGCAGAGGAACAAGCGGTACTAATAGTGGTTACAAAACTTTCTTCAAGCCCTAAAAAGGATGCAATTTTTTTTGTGGAGTCGCCGGCGTGAAGCCCTATGATGTGTTGTCTGACCTCGGGCCGGTCAAAATAATCGTAGAAATATTGTTCTGATTTATCCATACCGCCTACAGTTGTTCCCGAAATCAATCCGGTTCTTTCGCTGTTGATAGTTTGTATTCCGGCATTGGAGATAGCTTCCTTGGCGGCCATACACCCAATCAGCACAGTGCGTGAAACTTCGTTCGGAGTAAAGCCCAGTTGCTTTTCTAAAACGGGGTTAGTGTGGATGATTTCGCCGACCATGATATCGTCCCTATGAATAGTTTCAATTTGCGAAATCCTAGAAATGCCCGTTTTACCGGCAATAAGCGATGCATAATTTTCTGCTACATTGTTTCCAATGGCCGATACAATGCCCATTCCCGTTATTGCTACACCTCTTGTCATTTCTGAATTCAGAAAATATATTGGTTTTCGTAAACTACTATTTTATGTTATTCAATTTAGGAACCGAATGTTGTATCGTAAATTATACTACTACAATACTTAAAATCCCGTCCGACAGTCTAAAAGATTGCAGTAACCGAAAGCTGTCAGATTGAACCTTTTAAAGTTTGATTGATAGTAGCACCTAACGACTACGATGCTTGCTAATGTAACCGGCCATAGTTTCGACCGATTCGAATATGGTCTTACCCTGTTTTGGGTCGTCTAGTTTGATGCCATAATCTTTATCGAGCATTACGATTAATTCTAGAGCATCAATTGAATCTAGGCCCAAACCTTCGCCGAAAAGGGGATCGGTATCCTTAATTTCTTCAACGGCAACATCTTCTAGATTTAGTTGCTCAATGATTTTCTCCTTTAATTCTTGTTTCAATTCACTCATGGGGTACGGTATAATTTGGTTAACTGTTGTTCGGTATGTACGCTTTTTCCGGTCGATGATACGAGATATAAAAATGCCTCGTAGCTATTTTTATCAACATCGACCCATCCGCAAAGTACTTCATCGGCTTTATCGGTATGCAACAAATTCTCGGAATAATCCTTTAAAAACCCCGGATTAAACGCGTTAAAGATAAAAAAACTATTTTCGGAACGAAGTTTATGTCTGATGCTAATTTCACCGATACAAATATTGGGCAAAGTATATACGAAAACGGAAGGACTCGGATAGAAATTGTCTGCATCGGATATAGATTCATGATATTTTCGGTCGGTATCTAGACTTGAGGCCCGATTGGATAGAACAACGGCCAAATTCCAATCTTCTTTGGATGTATCTGGATGACCTAAAAGCACCTCTGCCGCCAAAAATGTTAATTTGCTGAGTCTATCCATTTTAAAGAATTTAGGATATTCGATTGCAAAATGTTTGTAAGCAGATTTCATAAAATCGCCCAAGTCACCGGAAGTGTTTTTAAAAAGGATGTCTTGGTCAAGTGAAACGGTGTTTCCCTTAATATGGCAGTACTTTGCTATATATGCGATTTTTTTCATGCCTTTTTACACACCAGCATAGTATGAAATTCACCGACTTGTACATCTTCTTCCAACGTCAATCCGGCCTTTTCGATGAGCTCGATGAACTCAGTAGCCTTATACATTTTGCTGTTCCCGTTGGCCAAGGCAGTAAAATAAAGTGATGTTGCTTCGAGCGTAAAGCGGGCATTATCGAATTTTTGACGATCTGTATAGGTTTCTATGATGATCAGCTGTGTCGCATTGTCCATTGAATGGACACAGGTTTTTAATATTCTCAATATTTCATCCTTTGAAAAACAATCCAAAAACTGGCTCATCCAAATCGTATCGGCCCCTTTTTGTATTTGTGGATTTTCGGATAGCCAGTCGATTTCCTGGCCTGATATTCTATCCTCTAATCCATTTTCTTTGGCATTGGCGAGCGCTTTTTTTAATTGACCCGGTAAATCGAAAATTTTCACCTGCACATCGGGGTTGTATTTGGCGCAAAGCACCGCAAACTTCCCCGTATTCCCTCCAATATCGAAAAGAGTTTTGGGCTCGTGCCGGAATACCAAGGGTAATGCCTCCCCGAAAATTTCATCTGAATAAAAATGGTCGAATTCAAACCATGATTTTTGTATATGGGGTGGGAGTTGAGATAGACCTTCGTAAACCGTTGGCCAAGGCCCCAATTCTTTTAGGCCGCTCGGCTCTCCTTTGACTATGGACTCATGTAGGTGAAAAAGACCTTGATAACAGACATCCTGCGTGAAATTCAGGTTCGCTTCCGTCATTTTGTTGTAATTCAAAAAATACCCTGTCTTGGTCAGTTCATAGGTTCCATCGGGGTGTTTTTCAACAATATCGGAACTTTCGGCAATTTCAAGCAGTACGCTTAAACCATATTCACTTACCGATATAGCTTCTGATAGTTCCTCTAAGGTTGTCCCCCCATTAGTGCCGTTCTCAAATAGATAGTCTAGAACACCCAATTTTCGCAACGATATTGTTGTCTGGAACACGAAAGGAGCAAATGCGATTTTTTGCGCCTGCTCCAAGGCTTCAATAGCTTTTATCTTTTTTTTGGGCATGCAGTTTTTCAGTTCTTTTGGTTACGCAAATTTAAGGATTGTGGGCCGAATAGGAAATTATAATACGGGAGACCGTTCAAAAAAACACTTCACTTAAATTTTTCTGAAGACCGCTGCCGTATTGCTTCCGCCAAAGCCTGAAGCTGTTTTCAGAAATGTATGAAGTTCTTTGGGAGTCGTTTTTTTGATTATATTCAAAGGTTGTGAAACTCCCAATTCTTGAAATCCTTTTGATGCGAACAACAAATTTCGATGCAGCGAGTGCATGCCTATAATGGTTTCGAGCAATCCGGATGCTCCCAAAGTATGGCCAAAGTATCCCTTTAGACTGTTTAATGGGATTTCCGCAAGACCTGCCCTGTTAAATGCAATGGCTTCCATTTCATCATTATACATTGTGGCCGTACCATGGGCCGAGATATAGCCAATTTTCTTTGGGGATAGATTAGCTTCCTTGAGGGCTGAGGTGATACTGCGGAACAATCCCTCACCAGTACGCGATGGTCCGGAAATATGGTTAGCATCATTGGAGGCGCTACCCCCAACTATTTCTACGGATTCTTCGGCCAGTAGATTTTTATCCTTGGTCATTAACACACTCGCTGCAACCTCCCCAATATTGATGCCTGACCGTGTCTTGCAGTAGGGCCTGCATGGTTCATCGCTCAAGGCCTGAAAAGAATTGAAACCTGAGATAATGAATTTTGTCACCATATCGCCCGCTACTACGAAAATATGGTCGAAGCTACCTTGGGCTATCATTCGTTTAGCGACTACTAGTGCCAGAACTCCAGATACGCAGGCATTGGATACTATAATTGGCGTTTGTGTAAAACCAAAGTACTCTTGTATTTCCAATCCCAAGGCATCCAAATATGCACGCTTTTCAGGGAATTTGCTGTCTTCATCCAGTGTATCTATATTGCCTTTGGTCGTTGAAATTATAAGGCCAACACGATTGGTCAACTCGACTCCTGATGTCTTAATAATTTTTTCCAGCGACACGATCATCATTTTCTCCAATCGGGTTTGTGAAGATAGTGTAGGCAAATCGTTAAAAACAGCATTCAAAGCCTCCTGAGATAGTATGGAGGCATAAAAGGGACGGTCTAATATTTCAATATTATGTACCGGCACCAACCCAGAAACTTCGTCCGAAATTTGATTGACAACACTTGTGCTGTCAAAACCGAGCGATGAAACAATGTTATTATATGATAGATAGGCCCTACTCACTTAACAAACCCATTTGTATTTTCCATTTCCTGAAGAATTGGGGCATGATTAACGAAAGTTCGCCTTCCAACTCTACAAAGACTTGAACGGTTTCTCCAATACAAACAACATTCCCTTCCGGATTCAAGATTTCGTACTTAAAAATCATTTTGGCTGCTGGGGAGTCGATAAATGTGGTTTTTACGGTCGCTATATCTCCGTAGCGCAGCGGCAGTTTGTGTTCACATTTTGATGAAACGATTGGGGTCGAGAAATTGTTCGCCTTTTGATCGAGATACGAAATACCGTGGTGGCGGCCGAAAGCCTCACGGCCATCTTCAAAGAACTGGATGTAGTTGCCGTGCCAAACGATGCCCAACGGGTCACACTCTGCAAAACGTATTCGGATTTCGCTGGTATGGGTGATTTTTTCGTTCATTTTTCAAAAGTAAGGTTTTAAAGGATTGCCATTGTTCAAGTCGGCCAGAAAGGATGCTAAACCTAGTTTTTCGAAAGGCTTCTATTTTTCGTGAAGAACGAGTGTATACGTGTATACTAGCTGTCTGAATGGGTACATACCTTACTTTGATGGTTGATGTTTTATAGGCTACTTACGGTTTCTCAAAATATAGTCTTTCGACTTTATCATAGGTCAAACTGCATTTTTCCGATGGTTATACACCACTGAAATTAGTACGGTTAAAATGAAAAAAGATAGCAGTAACCCAATTTCTGGCAGTACCTGGGTTATTCCGACATTTCTGAGAAACACATCGTAGAACGCTTCAAGACCCCAGTTCATTGGGGAAATATTCGAAAGTACTTGCATAAATTTTGGCATGGCGAACACCGGCACCCAGACCCCGCCCAATGCTGCGAGAATAACTACGAACGTAGCACCAAACGGTGCGGATTGTTCCTGACTCTTTGCGATAGTACCTAATAAGAGGCCAAGGCCCACCGCAGCCAAGCCAGCAAACAAAGCAACGATAAAAAGCATAGGCAGTTTGCCCGAAACATCGAGTTTTGGTAGACCGATCAACGGAAAAAGATATACGCCCACTAAAAGCATTAAAGCAAATTGAACAAGGGCCACGCCCAAAAAAACAATGGTTTTACCCCCAAGAAACGTCGCATATGACATGGGTTGGGTGCGTAAACGTACAAACGTACCTTGATTTTTTTCCTTTACCATATTTATGGAAAGTGGCAGAATGATAAAGAAAATAGCGAAAAGTGACCACGCCGGAATATTGTGTTGGGTAGCATTGGGGATAATTGTTTTTTTGCCTTCGGTAGGCACAATTTCCTTAAAAATGAGAAAGGGTTCGGTGTCGAAAAAGTTTTCGGAAGGGTCAGTCATCAGTTCTTCCTGAAAAGCCTTATAGATGGTCTGTGTCTCGATTTTAGACACCATTTGATCGATGCCACTTTTTATAGAATTACGAAAGGCAAATTGAGTGGCCGGGTCGAAATAGAGCTTAATTTCCTTGGGTTTGAGTTTTGATTTTACTAAAGGAAGGCTATCTTCTTCATCTCCGAATTTTTCTAGGATGCCCTCTACATTTTCGGCAACTTTACTATTTAGGTCTTTAGATAGGTTTTCAGGGATAACAATGCCCAGCTGATAGTCACCTTTCTGTATCAAGGCTTTTGCCGCTGCTTCAGTTGATTGCAACTGCACTTCGAAGAGCGGTGAATTTCTCAGATTTTCCTGGATATTTTTGGATACGTCACCTTGATCATTGTCTACCAAAAGGATGGTGATTTTAGTTTCCTTCAAAGTCTTGAATGTGTCGTTCTGCACAAGTGTTATGGTAATGACCAAAAACAACGGCATTAAAAAAAGGATGGCTAAGCCTCCGATATCTCGTATCAGCAGCAAAAACTCTTTATATGTTGAGGCCCAAAGTTTATGCATGGTCTCGTAGGGCCTTGCCGGTTTGCGCTAAAAATACTTCCTCGAGATTTTTTGCCCCTTCATGTTGAGCAACCAAATTTTGAGGTTTGCCTTGACATACAATAGTTCCTAAATCGATAATAGCGACGCGGGAACAAAATTTTTCCGCTTCATTAAGATGGTGGGAAGTGTAGAAAATTGTTGTACCCTCGGCGTTAAGGTGGCCCAGATACTCCATTATTACATTTTTGGACTGTACATCGACTCCTACTGTAGGCTCATCTAGGAATAATACTTTAGGGCGATGCATAACACTGGCAATTAAGTTTATTCTCCGTTTCATGCCGCCAGAATAATTTTTAATCTGTTTATGGGCGAATTTTGTAAGCCCTAAGATTTCAATATGATTTAGAATATTGCTACGTAATGCATCTTTTTTTAAACCATACATGCTTCCGAAGTATTCTAGGTTCTCAAATGCGGTCAAGGAAGGATAGAGGGCATACTCCTGGGGTACGATGCCAATCAGTTGTTTCAATTGGTTTTTATGTTCCCGAAAATTCAATCCATTGATAGTAAAATTACCTGAAGTCGGTTTAAGCAACGAACTTAGTATAGAAATTAAGGTAGTTTTTCCCGCTCCATTAGGGCCTAAAAGTCCGAAGACCTCTCCTTCTTCGATAGTAAGGTCTAAGTTATGAACCGAATAGTCTTCGGCATTCTTATATTTTTTGGAGAGTTGGGTAATCTTAATCATAACAATATCAATCTAACCCGGTGTATTGGCAAACGAATTTTTATGGCGCTATTTTTGAAAAGGGATTAGTATCTTAAACTTGTCTATCAGTAGTTTAGCGACAGAATTTTTTAAACTTTAAGGATTAAAATTCGCCATAGCATTAAACCGTTTTTTTGAGTCGCTTAAAGAAATCTTCTTCCCGATTTGCGATGGTGTTCAATTGATCGGCAATCTTGTTGTAACCATCACTTTCGCCACTTCGATTTTTATAGATTCGCGAAGCATCAAGCGCGAAATCACGCCACAAATCTCCTATTTCCGTCATTTCTGATGAAAATTCTTTTAGGTTTTCATTTTTGATTATACCAGCGGCTTCTTGCAAGAAAGCTGCGTAAATATATCGGAATCCCCCGCCCCCAGTTCCAATTTCCTCCTGCATACGCACAATTTGCCCTAAATAGTGATTCGTTTTCTTGGCCCCTATTTTCTTCGGCCATTTACGGATGTTTTTGGCAACCCACCGAATAGCTTTTACGCCGACAATCGGTACAGGAGCAGTCATATCGCGGCAGGTCTGTTTAATGCCTTTCACAATAGCGCTTTCTAAGTCAAGCTTTTCCGGAAAGGCGGTTGGATAATAAATATGTCCCTTGGGCGCAAAAGCCCCTTTCGCGAAACGTACTTTCTCCATTTGCTTTTCGGTCAATGCCGTTACGTTTTCCATTACGGGATCACTGATGAGGTATTGGTTATCTTTCTTCCCATAGACCACTAAATTATGGGCGTTAAAATGAAAGCGGTACTCATCTGGAAAATAGATGAGATTATATACACCGACCTGCAAACCAACGGGATTTTTATTTTTCAGATTTTCGTCTAAGCGAGCTTGCGCTTTTATCGGATTACTAAATTTCTCCCGTTTTACCTTTATGCCGACCCTTTTTGCAAATCGGCTAAATACCAGACCGGGCAATACACGATACGTAAAAACTGGGGCATAATTGACTTTAATAAACGGTAAATAGCTGAACAATAATCCTGAGCCAATACCGAAAATCATGGGTTCGCTAACCTCAAAACCCTTGTGCCGCATTAAATTTGAAACTACCCCATTTTCACAGTGGGCCGATTGTTTGTGCGAGAAATTTATGGGTAGGGTATCAATCATCGATACGTTTTAGCTGTTCGATTGAGATTTCAAAAACTTCGGCATATTTTTGGAGCGTTTTTGCACTTAGTTTATGAAAAACGGAGGGTTTAAGATGCCGTTTGACCCGCCATTGCCACATACCCATATAACTTGCCAATATTGGAATATCCATTTTATGCAATTCCATGTAATATTCAATAGGGCTTGATTCATTTTTTAAATAGCGCGCTTTGGCGGCGGCGGTGCGTTCTTCAATTTCTAATATAGCATTGTCCAGCGCTATCGACTTAGGTTGCCAACCGGTACTTAGCGCTGTTGTGTAATTGCCATTCTCGTCCACTGCATAGACCAAATCCTTAGCGTTTGCTTTTTCAAGGTGGCTCTTGTCTTGTGGCACTTCCTCTTTTTTCATTTTACTTCGTGTATCAGAAAATTGAAAGTACAATCTACGATTAAATCGTCATTTCTAAAAGTTGAGGAGGTTACGGTACACATACTCATGCTGCCTGTATCATATCTTGAAACCAAACTGGCCTTGGTTACCAATAGTTCCTTAACTTTTGGAAGTTCATGTATGTGTGCTTTTTTTATAGCACTGATATAGCCAACAATAGAATTCCCAATACCTTCTAAATCATCATCTTCAAAAAAGCGTTGACCTACAATGGCCGTGCTGGCTTGCGCCGCATTTTCCAATAGTCCTGTTTCCGATAAGTATCCATCGGGATTTAAAAAGATGCAATTTTCCTTTATCTCAAAGTGGGTAATGACTGAATCTTCGTCGAGATACGGCGTAACGGTAGCCATAAGCATCGGTTCGCGATGCGGTAAGAAATTTTTAATATCAATGTTGTACCGAGCTTTTTTCATATCTAAAGTAAACTTACACATTGCTTGAATTTATTCCGATTTACAGGTAAGCTCTTGGTAAATTTAATTTTTTCTCGTCAAATCCTTCCAGTAAGGCAGGTGCACTACAAGAATTTTAAACTAGTCAGAAAAATTTGCGAAATAAGGATAGTACCTGTAATTCCGTTTTTTTACGAGAATTTTGGCGATAGTGTCTTTAATTTCCGGGAAGTAGGTAAGGGTATCGAAATCAACATATTTACTATCATCCTTCCAAATCCTCAATATAGAGCGAAAATTATACTGTTGACGAGCGATTTGGAGGCTTTAAGAAGTAAATAAAGAAGTTTTTCTGTCAATAATTTACACATAATTGAACGCTGAAAGTATGCGTAGTAGCCACATTAACTGAACGTCATAGTTTCCATTACTATCGGCATGACGTAGACTTTAGCACCATATCCACAGCCTTTCATAGTTCTGAATTACAAGGTTAGGAAATTGTTACAAAAATGTGTTTGGGATTCGCTTGTAATACTACCCCGTTATCGCGCTAATGCCGTCTTCATTTCACTTGAAGCAAGCAAAATGCCATTAGATTCAACTTTAGCCTGAACCAAAGTTACGCCCATAATATCGTGTAAGATTTCAACCGTGGTCACTAAGGTCTCCAATACTTTGGGGAGTTTAAAAATTTCGGCCATTTTAATCGCGCCAATATAGCCGGTTGGGGCCGGTTTTTTTAAAAGATAATATTTGTAACCCGTGTGCAGTGCAATGGTCTGGGCCATATTTTCGATAAGTCCGGGCTCCGTAAAGTGGTTTTCAGCGACCAGGACATTATCGGCCCGTACCGTAAGATACGAGATAACACTCTTTTCAGTGTATTCTGCTAGCTCATCGACCATGATAAAAGGTGATTTCTGTGGGATTAAGCTTTGTATCAGGGCTCTATCGGCAATATTTTTTTTTGAACCGCTCATCAATGAACGGTAAGATAGGCATACATATAAGAGAATCGTGCGCTTTCGGGAACATGGCAGAGAATAGTATCACCCTTTTTCAACTTTCCGGAACCTACTAATTCTTCCAGCATCAAATAGATAGATGCCGCACCCACATTTCCAACGTGTTCAAGATTTAGAAACCACTTGTGCCAAGGCATTTCGATGCCTTGGGCAACCATTTCATCATAAAGACCCTGTTTAAAGTAGAACGATGATATATGTGGAAGGTAGTAATCGACATCATCAGGACTGATATCATGTTTTTTATAGACTTTCTTAAGGCTATCTACCCCTTTCTTGAGGATGTTGTCTCCTAAAAGGCGCGTATCTTGTTTAATGGCAAAAATCGAATTTTCATTCCACTCCTCTGCAGAAAACTCGCTCCAGGGTTTGAGGTGTCCGTTTAATTCTTTTTCTGCCCCCGCGTACATACAGGTTTCCATTTCATGGGCGTACGAATAGCCGTCTATCCATTCTATTTTTAAGGGATGATCCCCATTGGGTGCATCTTCAAGTAGAACGGCAGCGGCGCCATCGGAGAGCATCCATCGTAAAAACTCTTTATTGAAGCTTAATATAGGATTATCTTCCAATTGTTTCATGTGGGCAACCTCATTCTCATAGATATTCGATTTCATCCAAGTCGAAGGGCGTTCACTAGCGGCGCAAACGGCATTTCTATTGTCACCGGCCTTAACGGAAAGATAGCCGTATTTCATAGCGTTCATGCCCGAGCAACAGGCACCCGAAGCGGAATTGATCTCAAGGTTTCGGTTCTTCAGAAAACCGTGGACCATACTGGCATGGGAAGGTAAAATCTGGTCTGGGCTAGAGGTGCCACACGACAACAGTTCAATATCCCGAACCGTAAATTCTTCGTCACAGAGAGCTTCAACCGCAATTGCGGCTAATTGGGCGTTGTTATGGGTCAAATTGCCATCATCATCGATGGCATAATAGCGGGTCTTTATTTTGTTGTTGCGTAAAACAATTCGCCTTGCCCGTGATGCTTTGCCATCGATAAAGCCCAACTTTTCTTCCATCTTTTCATTTTCGACGGGACTGTTGGGTAAAAACTTAGCAATTCTTGTAATGTAAACGTCCTTCATCATATCTCCTTTAAAGCCACGGAAGCGTAATATTTACGCTCTTTTTTTCGCTTTTGGGTCATGGGCAAATAAGTTAACAAAAATACAATAAAAACGATAGGGGCAATTACCCAGATGGCAATACGTAAATAAATGCTAAATAAGCTTATCCATCTTAATCGACTACGTGTTCCAGCCTCACCTTTTTTAATGATATGGTTCGCCCATTTTGAAAAAAGAACCGTACCCCTTTCATCGGTACGCACCAAATAGGGGTCTACGACCACAGCTCCAAGATTTACTAATATGGATTGAAGTTGGTTGAAATTTTCAGCCAACAAGGCTTGTTTTATAGGTGTACCAAAAATCTTTGCATTGGCAACGTCATTATCCGAAACGCCCGGTTTTGGAAAGATGCCCAAATATCGATCTTTGCGGCCTCTTATCATCCAGTGTTCTATGGTAATTACGCTAATGTTGTTTACATGCCGGTCGACCAAGGCGATATGACCGACGAGATTGGCTTCTACCGCAAGCAGTAGCCTTTTCATCTTTTCTTGTGCCTGTAGCCACATATTACGGCAAGCGACTACGGTTACCACAGGCGTATCTTTCAGTAGTTTTTTTGCGAAATCAGATTTCAGGAAGGAATTTATTGGAACTGACGGTGTCAAATACCAGACTTGATATCCTAAAATTACCAAGTCGTATTTTTTTTTGAGTATCTCGGATGTAGGAGGATGAAACTTTGCAGGAATCTGTAAAAATGTTTCAGGGAAGACATCATAAAATTGTGTCGGTTTCCATGGAAAATCATAGTTTGGCTCAGGTAAAATTCTATAATGGGAAATAGTAATAGTATCACCTGAAAGGGTGCTGGCTATATTCTCTAATATAGTTGTAAGCTGTCCGGTCTGGGAATAATGTACTATTAGAACTTCTTTCATGTACTTTATACTCGAATTTTAATCGGAGTTATGAGACCTTACTACTTTAATTTATTTACGAAACAATAGGGTCACGATAAAAAATCATTATGGTAGTCAAAGTATACAAAAAGACAAATTTTCAAGGTTACAATAGTGCTATTGAAATTTAGCCTTTTTATTACTGCTCTTCCCCGAATGGTTCTCAACATCATTCCTATCTTTCCAAAAATCAAAGTAGTTGAACCATTGTAACGGATATTTTCTTAAAATGCGCTCCATACTTTCAGTATACTCTTTCAATAGACCTTGTGCGTCCCTCGCCTTAAATTCAGCGGTTTGGGCATAAAGGTCGTAATGACGGTTTAGGCCTTTCATAAAATACACGAACAATACGGGTAGGTTTAATCTGGCGGCCAAAAGATAAGGTCCCATAGGAAAATCAGCTTTTTTATCCATAAAATTCTCCGTCAAGGTTTTTGAACCGGGCATATATCGGTCACCGGTAAAAACGACCAAACCTCCATCATCGATAGCTTTGTGTATTTCGAATATATGAGACATATCATCCCTAACCACTATGAACTTTAAGTGCGACTTGGCCGAAATACGGTCCATATACTCCTTGATATCTTGATGCTCTGCGTGCGTGGTCACCATACTGATATTGGCAATATGATAGCGATCTTCCAAGAAATAGTGGGAAATTTCGAAGTTGCCAACATGTCCGCTAATCAATATACCGCCTTTTTTCTTCTGAAGTAGATCCTCAATATGCTCGATACCGTTATGGGTATAGGTGAATTTATCGCGAAGGCCTATTGCAATGGCTACCTTATCGGTCAGGGTCTGTCCGAATACGTAGTAACTTTTATAAATACTCAGAATACTTCTTGCTGTTGAGAAGCCTTGCCTTTTTCGGAAATAGGTATAGGTATCACGATTACTTTTCGGAGAAAATAATACGTAGTAAAAGATAACAATACGTAACAAAGCGTAGGCCGCTCCAATACCGAAATTACGAAGGAAGAAAATATAGATTCGATATCCCAATAGGGTTCCTCTCGATTTTCCTTCCCATTCGGTGGCCATATCTTGGGTTTTGTATGAAACGGTCACCCCAACTTTCTTTCGATAAGGTCATAGAAATTCTGGAGGGTGTTGATGTTCACAAAATCTTCGCCAGTTAATTTGACGCTAAAATTACTCTCGACTGCGACAACAAGGTCAACAAAATCAAGACTATCTAAATCCAGGGCATCTTTAAGATTGGCATCGGGCACCAAGGCTTCTTCTTCAACCTCGAAGTCCTCGATGAGAAATTCATCTACTTTTTCAGCTATATTTTCTTTGGTCATCACCATGGTACTTCAATATTTTAGTAAACCTATCTTAACCGGCCAAAGCCTTTTATTTATTAATTAAGTTCTAATAAAATTCAGTTGATCGGATTAAATGCTTGATTTTTGCTTTGCCCCGTTCATCTTACAACAGCTTGTTCCGACAAGAAATTCCTGACGCGCTATTAGAATTTTTTGACTATCAAAGCCGAATTTGTTCCGCCAAAACCGAATGAATTGGACAAAAATACATTTATTTTTTTATTTAATGTTTTCTTAACAAGGTTGAGTTTTTCAGAGTCCTCGTCCGTATTTTCCAGGTTGATATTGGGTGCAATAAAATCATTTTGCATCATAAGCATTGAATAAACAACTTCGCTGGCACCGGCCATCCAGCACTCATGGCCCGTCATTGATTTGGTCGAACTTACATAGGGTCCATTGGCTCCAAATACGGCATGTATGGCCTTTGCTTCATTAGCGTCCCCTACCGGAGTAGAAGTTGCATGCGCATTAACGTATTCGATATCCGAGGCAGCCAATCCTGCATCTTCTAAAGCCCTTGTCATGGCTCTTGTTGGCCCTTCGGCATTAGGTGTTGAGATATGATCACCGTTGGATGAAAAACCGTATCCTACAATTTCCCCTAAAATGGGAGCGCCACGTTTCATGGCAGATTCATAGCTTTCTATTACAAGACTAGCGCCGCCTCCACTGGGCACTAATCCATTTCGGTCCCTATCAAAGGGTCTAGAGGCTTTAGTCGGGTGCTCAGTATGCGTTGCAAACACACCCAACCCATCAAAAGTACCCATAGCCATGGGGTTTATTTCTTGCGCACCGCCTGTGATTATGCAGTCTTGTAATCCACTTTTAATTAAGTGATACCCTAGGCCAATGGAGTGGGATCCGCTTGCGCAGGCAGCACTAACGGTAAGATTGATGCCCCGTAGTTTAAAAATTGTAGAGAGGTTCATGGTTACTGTAGAGTTCATTGCTTTAAAAATGGCTCCAGAACCTACGAGGGTTGTATCTCCTTTTTCGCGCATGATATCTACTGATTCTACGGTAGACTTAGCCGTACTATCATTTCCATAAAGAATACCGACCTCGTTGATATCAAGATACTCTTGATCTATTCGTGCATTTTTTAAGGCCTCAATTGTCGCCATATAGGCGTATTGCGCTTCTTCCCCCATACTGATACGTTGTCTTCTTGACAATAATGATTTGAGATCAGGAGTTTCTACGAAGCCGGTAATTGGGGATCGAAAACCAAAGGCATCACGTTCAGGGTCGTGAACGATACCCGAGCGACCCTCATATAACGATGTCTTTACCTCATCGATATTTTTTCCGATGCAGGAATAGATGCCCATACCCGTGATTACGACTCGCCTCATTCTTTTAACGTGATGGATTTTTGGTTAACCAATTCTAAGTTAGGAATTCTAACGGAGTTTTGGATTGAAAATTGCTCGGTTTTTAAAAACCTCGAATTTATAATGCATGTTATCGATAAGAAGCCTATCCGGCTAAGATGTCAAGCTTTTCTAATTCTACTAGATTCCTGAATTACTCATTTTCGATGGCCAAGATTTTTAGAGGTTTACACTCTATTTCCGATAAAATTTTATGAATAAATTCCTCCATTGATATTAATAATATCACCTGTAATATAGCTGGATTTATTGGAAGCCAAAAAGGAGACCAGATGTGCTACTTCTTCAGGGGTACCAAAACGGTTGGCGGGAATCATTTTTTTAAGTTCGTTTTCATCAAGATCTTGAGTCATATCCGTAGCAATAAATCCTGGTGCCACTGCGTTAACTGTCACGTTTCTTTTAGCTACTTCTTGCGCTAAGGCCTTTGTAGCACCAATAACAGCACCCTTGGCCGCCGAATAGTTCGTTTGGCCCGGGGTACCTTTTAGACCCGATACCGATACCATATTAATGATACGTCCATACTTATTGACCAATAACTTTTGAATCAAATGGTTCGTGACGTTGAAAAAGCCATTGAGACTAGTATCTATAACTTTAGACCAATCTTCAGCCTTCATCCACATAAACATTCCGTCTTGGGTAATACCTGCATTATTTACGATAACCTCGATAATAGCATTTTCGTTAGCGTCGTGCCATGCATCTAATGTAGATTTTACGATTTCGGAGTCAGTGACGTCGAAGGCCATAAGCTCGCCTTTTCCTCCAGCTTCTTCTACCAGTTTCAAAGTCTCCAAAGCGGCCGTTTCATTACGGTTATAATTAATGAGAATCTGATAATCGGAATCCTTGGCCAATTGAACACAAATAGCTCTTCCAATACCACGGGACCCACCCGTAACCAATGCGAATTTTTGTTTTTCCGCTTTTTTATCTTGCATAAATTAAAGGTGTTATTTCGTAATAGATGGTAAAATACCCAAAGACGCGTAGTATCATTTGAATACGCTAAAGTGGTCAAAACTATATAAAATTTGACTTATTAATCGAATTCAATATTTTATGGATGGCGGTCCGCAGACCTTTTTCCATTGTGAATCATGATTCAATTTATCGTATCTTATCGATAAAAGGTGAAGAAGTGTGCAACGGTTTTATAGGAATATTTCCTTAGAATACTATCTTTATTTCACGGCTTCAAAAGGTTCAGCATTTTCGAACCATGTATCTCCAAGCAGTTTCCCGTTCTTATCCAGAAAGCCCCATCCCTTTTTTGTTTTCACCCTGGCAAGGCCATCGATAAAACCCTTTTCGTTCTTTCCTGACAAAAAAGCCAACCCAGCTGTAATATCGTAGTCCATGGGTATGACCACTTTTCCAGAGGTATCGATAAACCCCCAGTCCTTATCCTTTACGGGAGCTAGACCGTCTGAAAAAACCTCGGCATCGCGGTATTTTGGTTCGATGACCATTTCACCTTTTTCGTTTATATACCCCCAATTCTTACCGTTGGCGACGGGTGCCAATCCATCCGAAAAGGCTCTGGCCTTATCAAATTGTGGTTCGATAACCCATTTGCCGGTACGGTCTACAAAACCTATTTTATCATCCTTCTTTGCGTAGGTCAATTTTGCATCTCCATAAAAGGCCCAAACATCGACGGCGCCATCGATGGCATTGAAATTACCGTTGTAGACGATACCATATACGCCATCCTTTTTGGCATAGACTCCATTCGGCGACCAGGCATTTCCTATATCTTCATAGGATGCTGGAATAACTTCTTTTCCACTGGCGTCAATCATACCCCATTGCTCCCCTTTTTTGACTTTGGCATGTCCGTTTTCAAAATCTTTTATAACATCATAAGTAGGTTCGAGCACCAGTTTTCCATCTGTGCCGAGTAATCCTATTTTCTCGCCACTTCTAAAGAGGGCTACCCCTTCTTCAAAATCATATAGCTTATCGCTTGTTGTAGGAATTTCAAGTGATTGACCCTTCTTGTCAATATAGTGCCATTGATCGTCTTTTAAGACCAAGGCAAATCCTGAATTAAAATCTTTGACCTTGTCGTATTGAGGTTCGATGACCCATTTTCCGGAAGCATCTATAAAACCCCATTTTTTGTCCTGTCCGGCAGCAGCTAGGCCATTTGAAAAAGATTTAGCATCTTTAAATTGGGTTTCGATTACAAATTTGGCGGATGTATCGATATACCCGAAATTACCACCTTCCCGAACTAAGGCCAATTCTTGGGCAAAGATGGTAGAAAAACTCGTTAGTAGTGTGAGAATCAAAAAATGTTTGGTTTTCATGATAGTTGGTTTTTAATTCGTTTTTTTTTGAGAATGTAGAACTACAATTACTTGTAAAATCTGCTTCAGCAAATTTTCGTGAAATGGCTATTTTTAGCTTAGTTTCTGGGCGGGGCTCTTCTGTTTTATGAGATGTTTTTATGGTTAGTGATAAAATCCTTTACTTGGTTAACATAAGGATACATAATTTCATCGTTTTTGAAGGGGGGTACGATTTTACGAATGGCATCGTACATGTTCTTGGTTTTTGAGGAAACTTTATTTTGTACCTGAAGGTATTCGATGGCCTGTACCACAGTAATTATCTCGATGGCCATTACCTCGAATGCATTTTCAATCACTTTTTTTGTAATCAGGGCAGCATTTGTGCCCATACTCACAATATCTTGATTGTCATTATTGCTGGGGATGCTATGCACGTACATCGGATTGCTCAACATCTGGTTCTCGGCTGTGGTAGATACCGCTGTAAACTGTACGCCTTGCATTCCGAAATTCAATCCAAGAGTACCTAAATTAACGAAAGGGGGAAGAATCTCGTTCAATTTTTGGTTCATTAGATAGTTCAATTGTCGTTCGGCGAGCATGCTCATTTTGGTCACGACGATTTTTAGCTTATCCATTTCAAGGGATACATAATCACCATGGAAGTTGCCTCCGTGATAGACATTTTTTCTTTGCACATCAACAATAGGGTTGTCGTTGGCGGAATTGACCTCCTCGATAAGAATGCGTTCTACATCGTTAAGGGTATCGAGCACAGGTCCGAGAATTTGGGGAACACAGCGGATGGAATAGTATTCCTGTACTTTTTCCTCAAATATATTGACCCCATTATTGTCGACATAAAGATGGTGCTCACGCTTTCTTGTCAACGTGCTATCCTTTAAATGGCTACGCATCGATCGGGCTATTTCACGCTGGCCCTTATGTTTTTTCGTATGGTTCAAGTTTTCGGATAAATGGTCGTCATAAGCCTGCATAATTTCATTTATGGCCGATGAACAGGCAATCATCCATTCTAACAGACGACGGGTATAAATGGTATTAATGATACCGATTCCGGTCATGACCGAAGTGCCGTTGATAAGACCTAAACCTTCCCGTAATTTTACCGATATAGGGGTTATATTTTGCTCCTCAAAAACCTCTTTGGTAGGTCTTCTATCCCCTTTATAAAAAACTTCACCTTCACCAATTAATACTAATGCCAAATGCGCCAATTGCACGAGGTCGCCACTAGCGCCTACACCGCCGTGCTCATAAATTAGTGGGGTAATATTCTTGTTAATCAGTAAGGCCATCGTCTCGATGACTGAGGTATGTACACCTGAATTTCCTAAGCTTAAGGTATTCAAACGGGCCAACATCGCTGCTTTTACGTATTTGGGTGGAATTGGGTTTCCCGTACCGGAGGCATGACTACGTATGAGATTATACTGCAGTTGAATGGTTTCGGAATCCTTGATTTTATATTGTGCCATGGGGCCAAAGCCGGTGTTCACCCCGTAAATGACCTTATTTTTAGAGAAATCCTTTAGAAAATCAAAACTTTCTTGCACAGTTGCGATGACCTTCGGGTCAAGGGTAATGGGGTGTCCCTCAAAAATGGTATCGTAAAAGTCTTGAAGGTCTAATTTTCCCTTGATATTTGGCATCTGCAGTTGGTTGAATTACTGTTTACTCGGTATCGGGGGGTAAAAATAGCGATTATGAGCTGTAAATTTAAAACAATTGGATCATCAATGTTGTATTTTTACTTTGAATCTCAGTAAGATATGCAAGAATTAGCCGAAAACAAATAATCATGAAAAATCAACAAGTAGATGTTTTGATTATCGGTGCGGGACCGTCAGGAGCGGTATCCGCTGCATATCTACATAAACAGGGGTTTCAGGTCAAGGTCGTAGAAAAGAGCAAATTTCCGAGATTTGTAATCGGCGAAAGCCTCTTGCCGCGCTGCATGCATCATTTTGAGGAGGTCGGATTGATAGATGCTCTTATGGAACAAAATTTCGAGAAGAAAAGAGGCGCCCGTTTTATGAGGGGCGACAAAGTCTGTAATTTCGATTTTAGTAAGAAGTATACCGAAGGTTGGGACTGGACATGGCAGGTACCGCGAGCCGATTTTGACAAAACCCTGACCGATACCTTGACAGCATGGGGCATAGACGTAGCCTTTGAACTGGAAGTCGTTGCCGTTGCCTTTGACGGTAGTGATTCGACTACAACGATAAAGGATGCCGATGGTCAATTGTCTGCCGTTTCCGCCAAGTATATTGTAGACTCTAGCGGTCATGGCCGAGTGTTACCACGTTTGTTGGATTTGGATGCCCCTTCTGAAATGCCAAAGCACGCTTCGATATTTACCCATGTCAAAGATGTAAAACGCCCCACAGGGCAAGAAGGTACTATCATAACCTTTGACATTGTTAGCCGCGAAACTTGGCTTTGGGTTATTCCCTTTTCAAACGGATATACCAGCATCGGCTTTGTCGGACCCACAGAATATCTAGAATCTTTCGAAGGCGATAACACTCAAAAACTTCAAAAAATGCTGAGCTTGTCGCACTATTATTTCGATCGATTTGATAAAATTGACTACGAATTTGAGCCAAGAATTATAAAGAATATCGCCAAATCCGTTAAGAAGCTTTACGGTGATGGTTTCGTTCTTACGGGAAATAGCGCCGAGTTCTTAGACCCTGTTTTTTCTTCTGGGGTCACCTTTGCTACTGAATCTTCGTTAGTTGCCGCTAAACTGATTGCCAGAGAATTAAAGGGAGAAAAGGTCGATTGGGAAAATGAGTATGCCAGCTATATGAAGCGGGGCGTTAACGTGTTTTCTACGTATGTAAAGGAGTGGTATACAGGAAATTTGCAGACCATCTTTTTCGATAGTAACGAAAACCCAGTAATCAAAGCACAGATTTGTGCTGTGCTTGCAGGCTATGTTTGGGACCTCTCTAACCCTTTCGTCAAAAACCATCATCGTCTTGTAAAGACGGTGGCTCGGATTGCGGAAATGGAAAAAGAGGTCGATTAAAATCGTTTTAAAACGCTTTTTTCTCCACTAATTTCGCAAAAGACTTTCCGGTTTTGGCATAACCTTCGCCCATGCGGTCTTCGTTGCTAAAACTACTGCCCCATTGGTCTCCTGGTGCGTTCTCACTGGTTACTTCGGCCAGTACCTTGTCTTTGTTAGCCGTTTCCACGAATTTCAAGTTGGTAGAGACCTTGGCCGGTTGTTTCATAACTGCGGCATCCCAACCCGGATAGAGCCAAGTGGTATCTACAATCAAAGTGTATTTGGCATCACCGAGGCCCTCTTGAAAACTAAGGTCATGGTCATCTTGAAAAGTACGATTCATCAGCTCGAGAAACTTGGGCTGCCAAACGGTCTCTTTGGCAGCGGCCCATTTCTTTTTCCATGTGTTGCCCGACCCTTTCGATTTTTCCTCAGCTTCATTATATTGCTTCTCAATAAATTCCTCCTCGGTCATATTCTCTTTGTAAAATGTGGTATTGTCGTAGGTAAACGCGACGTTGACCGCTTTTTGACCTGGTAAAAAATCAAATTCGCCCTGTACGATTTTCATTTTCTGTGCGAAGGTAGAGGCAGCGATACATAGCAGTAAAAAAGTAAGATAATTTTTCATTTTTCATTTTTTAAAGGTTTACGCTGTTTTATGTTCTCCGATATCAAAGGTTAACATAATCAATCATCAATCGCTGCAAAAACCATTTGCCGAAATTTCCATCCCGTATCGTCGGATACGTCTCCCTGGGTCTGTTTCATCAATATTCCGATGACCTGTTCCTTGGGGTCCGCAAAATACTGCGTGTTGAAATACCCGCCCCAATCAAAGGTGCCTGCACTACCGATTCCACCGGCATCTTGTCCCTTATCGCTAACTACACCGAAGGCTAGGCCGTAGTGTTCCAGTCCTGCACCAAATAAATCGCCGGTTTGGTTGCCCATAATACTTTGTACCGTGGTTCTGCTCAAAATACGTTTTCCGTTCAGTTCGCCGTGGTTGAGATACAGCCGTGGTTGAGATACATTTGTAAGAAAGTTGCATAGTCTTTGGCAGTGCTCGAAAGTCCCGCACCTCCAGAAAAGAAGCGTTTAGCACCCTTGATAGGATAATCCGTATCGTAAAAAGTTTTAGGATATTTTTCCCACTTTCCATCCTTGATTTGTTGAACGGATACTAGTCTATCCTGCTTTTCTTTGGGTAGATAGAACCAAGTATCGTTCATGCCGAGCGGTTCAAAAATGCGTGAGCGCAAAAATTGGTCGAAGGCTTGACCGGAAATTATCTCTACCAAATAGCCAAGTACATCTAACCCTTCGCTGTAAGAATAAGCATCACTAGGATTATGATGTAAAGGTAGTTTCGCCAATTTCTTGACACTTTCCCCGATGGTAATATTCTCTGTCGTGAAAAGGTCCGTAATTTCTGCTTTGGCATATATTTTCTTAAAACGTTCATCACTATCTATTACGCCATATCCTAATCCGGAGGTATGCGTAATCAGATCACGAATGCTAATTTGGTCTTCTGCAGATTTGGTTGTATAAGTAGAATCGGCCTCGTTAAATGTATCAAGTAATTGTGCATTACCGAATTCGGGAATATATTTTGAGATAGGGTCATCCAATCGAAACTTGCCTTCTTCCCAAAGCATCATTACGGCTGTCGAGGTAATTGCCTTGGTCTGTGACGCTATTCGGAAAATAGCATCTTTGTCCATTTCTTTGTTGGATGCATTGTCGGCCATACCATAAGCGTTGTGAAAAATGATTTTGCCATTGCGTGCGATTAGCGCCACCGCCCCCGGCACCTGATTTTCTGACACCGCCTTTTTGAGCATGGCATCTATCTTGGCAAGACGTTCGGTCGACATTCCAGCATCGGTTGAGGCTGCGACGGTCAATGGGGGAGAAGCAATGGCCGATGATGTTTGGGCATGAACAGCTAGCGTTGTCAGGGCAAATACTAAGACACTGATGATTTTTTTCATGGATTTCACTTTTTATCCCTTCTAACAGGGGATTTGGAATCGTTAAGGCCTGATTATTTTACCGTCCCGAAAAGCGAATATAGTATTTATAAGCGTATCATCTTGAACACTTTAAATCTTTAATAATCCAAATTAAAAACTCATAACGACCCCAACCGTTCCTGCACCGAAATTTAAGTCCAAACTCATTTTCTTATCTTTAAGATAAGCTTGTCGCTCTGCTGCATCATTATATTTCTTGTCATATTTTCGGTCGAGATATCGGTCTATCGATTCCACCGTGGCAACGCTAATAGCGATGGCGAACACAAAGTCGCTGAGCCAATGTTGGCCGTCCCAGATTCTTGAGATACCAGGGATCGCACCTATGGTATAAATTCCTGCCTTAGCCCATGGGCTTTTGAACTGCTTACCGATGGCATAAGCGTTGGTAAAAGCCAGAAGGGCATGCCCTGAGGGAAAAGAATGGAATCGCCGGTTCGAATTAAAGGGATCGAAGGTATCCTTGCCCAATCCTGATTCAGGTCTTGCACGGCCTACAGCAGATTTTAGTACCTGTTGCAGAAGACCGGAAGAGGCAGCTGAAGCTACTAGCAACACCCCTGTACGCCGTAATTTTTCATTTTTGGTGAAAAGACCGAATAGATAAACACCAGAAGTAGCCAAAAAATTATTTTCCGGACTACCGTAGATTTCACCGTAATCCCGAATCCAATTGGGTACACTTTCGCGATTGGCCCGTATGAACTTAGAGGTTTCATAATCTGCCGTATATACCAATGCCGTACCGGCTACCACTCCACCAAATTGGGCCCATTGTCTGCCTTGCCAGTGAAAAGGTCTTGCATATGAATAGCCAATGCCTGTAAACATGCTTCCCACATCGTACTTGAACATGTTCCATTTAGTTTGGGGTGGATCGACGACTAGACTGTCTTGAGCAAAAGATGGTTTAGCCAGTAATAGGATTGTGAATAAAAGTAGGTATCTCATAGTTTTAGTAGGATTTTAAATTGCCATTTTTTTCCCTGTATATGCCGCCATAAAAGCAATGGGCATCTGAATCGGTCAAAATAGTGTATTAAGTCGGATGTTGGCACTCATAATTAAGTTGGCATTTTGAAGTAGTTAATACAATCAATCAAGTAAACCCACATAAATTTTTATATTACTTTCTGTTAAATTTAAACATGCTTACAAAGCTATTCAGCATGGATACACATCTTATAAAATGAAATTCATTTTAGTAAGGTATTGTCTTTTACGTACTACTTCCGTTTAGCGCTTCAGATGTTATAAGCTTTTCAACAGTTTATGCGCAGAAACTGTCCCGTTCAAAATCTTATATTTGTCTAGAAACCCTTAAAATGCAGTTTTTATAATCCAAAATTACGTTGATTAAAAACTATTTCAAACAATCGCGCTATTGCAATATAAAAAGTCATTAGTCAGAAAAAAGCTTTACAAGAAAGCGATATCTTCTTTCAGTCTTTGAACGCAATTGAAAACATGGTTCTTTTTCATCAAGTGATATATAAAATATTAGTTTTCCAATCCTGTAATGATAAGCCCCTTCATTTTGGTATTTGGTTAAAAGCAGTCGGTATGAATCAATAGATTTTTGGAGGCTAAACTTCTAAAAGTTATATGTTGAACAAACGCGAACGAATATCAAATATTTTATAATGTGGGTATACGTAGTTGATGACAGTTTAAGTTTCCTGAGCTAAAAATAGATTTCTTTAGCGGCTCGAAACGTATTGGCATGCGCTTCAATTATCGTCTTAATTTCTGGAGAATAGCCGCCACCCATGCTGCATTGCACCGGAATTTGAAGTTTATGGCAAGTCTCTAGAACAAATTCGTCCCGTTGTCTACAACCTTCGATACTCATTCCGAGTGTTCCCAACTTATCTGAAACAATGACGTCTACTCCGCAGAGATAAAAGATAAAATCGGGTTTTTCCAAGTTTATCAATTTAGGTAGTGTTTCTTTAAGGATAGATAAATAGGTAGCATCGTCAGTGCCTTTTTCTAATGGTATGTCTAGGTCTGACTTTTCTTTTTTAAAAGGATAGTTGCCTGCCCCGTGCATTGAAAAAGTAAATACAGAAGTATCATTTTGGAAGATTTCGGCTGTACCGTTGCCTTGGTGGACATCTAAATCAACAATGAGGATTTTCTTTGCCAGGTTTTTTGCCTGAAGATACCGTGCCCCGATGGCTTGGTCGTTCAGCATACAAAATGCTTCGCCTCGATTCGTATAGGCATGGTGGGTACCGCCTGCAATGTTCATGGCAATACCGTTTTCCAAAGCGTGTTCGCAGCCTTTCATTGTGCCGTCAGCGATAATACGTTCGCGCTCAACCAGATCCTCCGTGAGTGGAAAACCTATTTTCCGCGCTTCTTTTTGGGGGATTTTTATATTCAGTAAATCATAAAAGTACTCAGGATCATGTACCGCCAAGATGTATTTGTCATTCGGAATTTCCGGTTCGAAAAAATTGTCCGGTATGCAAGTGCCCTCGTGTAATAGTTGCTTAGGCAATAAATCATATTTCAACATCGGAAAGCGATGGCCCTCGGGCAAAGGGTGTTTGTATATAGGATGAAAAGCTATTTTAAGCATAGTTATTTCTCATTTACTTGCCTTGAGGTGATTTTATTTCTTGTGCAACGCCAACTGAATCCGTTTTCTGGGGATATCAACGGACAAAACTTTCACCATAATCTGTTCATTCAGATGCACATGCTCGTTGACATCTTTCACGAACGTATCCGAAAGGTTGGAAACATGAATGAGTCCGCTTTCCTTGATACCAATATCTACGAAGCAACCAAAATTGGTAATGTTGTTCACGATGCCTGGAAGTAGTTGATTTTCGCTCAAGTCTGAAATGCTTCGTACGTTTTGGTCAAAAGTGAAGACCTTGGCCTTTTCGCGACGGTCGAGTCCAGGCTTTTCGAGTTCTTCGATAATGTCTACCAGCGTCGGTAAGCCTACGGTTTCCGTGCGGTATTTCTTTAAATCGATTTTTTGTAGTTCATTTTTGTTTCCTATTATTTCAGAAATTGATAAACCCTTGTCTTTCGCCATTTGCTGAACGATACCATAACTTTCAGGATGTACCGCGGAATCGTCCATCGGATTTTTACCTTCTTTTATCCTAAGAAATCCGGCGCCCTGTTCAAATGCCTTGCCGCCTAATCGTGGCACGTCTTTGATATGGGATCTATCTTGAAAAGGCCCATTTCCAGTTCTGTACACTACAATGTTCTCTGCCAGTTTGGGTCCGATTCCGGAAACATAGCTTAACAGCGGTACGCTGGCCGTATTGATATTTACACCAACGGAGTTCACGCAACTTTCGACAACGCCATCAAGGGAGGTCTGCAATTTTCCTTGATCGACGTCATGCTGGTATTGGCCGACCCCAATGGATTTTGCATCTATTTTGACCAATTCGGCCAAGGGGTCTGCAAGCCTCCGTCCGATAGATACCGCGCCCCGGACTGTCACATCGTAATTCGGAAATTCGTCACGGGCAATCTTCGAGGCGGAATATATGGATGCCCCCGCCTCACTTACCACAAAAACTTCGACAGGATGTTTAAAATGCACACGCTTTATCAATCGCTCCGTTTCCCTAGAGGCCGTTCCATTTCCAATGGCGATGGCCTCAATTTTATAGGCGTCACAAAGCGACGTTATTTTTTTGATGGCCTCCGTACTTTTATTCTGTGGTGCATGCGGATAAATGTTTTCGTTATGCTCCAAGACGCCTTGTGCGCTGAGGCATACCACTTTGCAACCACTTCGAAACCCGGGGTCGATGGCTAGAATTCGTTTTTCGCCCAATGGCGCCCCTAACAGCAATTGTTTTAAGTTCTTGGAAAATACTTCAATGGCGTCATCGTCCGCTTTTTCTTTCGCGGCTTTTAATAGTTCGTTGGATAAAGATGGAAAAAGCAAACGCTTATAGGCGTCCTCCAACGCTAAACGAACCTGATTTGAGCAAGAATTGTTTGATTTTATGATTCGGTCCGCTATTTTGGATAGCATATGAGCATCATCGATTTCAATTTTGGTTCGGATAAACCCTTCATTTTCTGCGCGGAGAATGGCAAGGAAGCGGTGTGATGGACAGCTTTTCAAAGCTTCGCTCCAATCAAAATAATCCCGATATTTCTGGGCTTTCTCGTCTTGTTTTTTTGAGGTTACGACCTTAGTCGTTAGCATGGCAGAACGTTCCAATTGGTTTCTGATCTGATTACGAATAGAGATTCGCTCGTTCAGCCATTCAGAGATGATGTGCCGCGCACCTTCTAAAGCCTCGTGCTGGTCGTGAACGGTCTTGGTAATATATTTGGAAGCCATTTGGTCGATATCGCCATGGTTCTGTACCATAATGATTTTTGCCAAAGGCTCAAGTCCGTTCTTCCTAGCAGTTTCCGCTTTAGTCTTTCTTTTTTTCTTGAAAGGCAGATAGAGATCTTCAAGGGTTGTTAGGTCCTGTGAGTCCTGAATCTTTTGTCGAATGTCATCCGTAAGCGCATCCTGTTCTTCGATGGACTTCAAAACGCTCGTTTTTCGCTTTTCAAGTGTCTCGAATTCTGCTTTATATTTTACAATGGCCGCAATCTGTACTTCATCGAGATTACCGGTCGCCTCTTTCCGATACCGGGAGATGAAAGGTACGGTGCAATCCTGTTCGAGCAGTTCTACGGTGTTTTGTATGCTTTTGTGGGGTAGTTGGGTATTTTTGGTTAGGTAAGGGATCAGATTCATCTCTGTTATGGAATTTTTTGAATGGTTCTTTCTATCCTCCTATCCTTAATAGGCAACATAAACTAACTCACCTACATTTTTTATACTACTGAATGGCCAGATAGATTAGTATGTGACATCTTTTTTAGCATTATGGGCTTAGTTTATCCCTTCCCCATTACCGACCCCATCTTCATCAGGATTCATGAAAACCAATTTTCCATCGGTATTCTCCGTCATTAAGATCATGCCTTCACTTTCTACGCCCCTAAGTGCCCGTGGGGCAAGATTAATAAGAACCGTTACTTTTTTTCCAAGAATTTCTTCTGCAGAAAAACTCTCCGCTATGCCAGAAACAATGGTTCGGGTATCTAGACCGGTATCTACTTTTAGTACCATTAGCTTTTTAGTCTTTGGCATTTTTTCGGCCTCGATAATGGTACCTACCCGCATATCAAGTTTTGTGAAGTCGTCAAAGGTGATGGTATTTTTCTGTGGCATTGCGCTTTTATTTTCGTTCTCGTTTGATTTTTTGGTAGCCTCTAATTTATCGAGTTGTTTTTGTATCTCTTCATCTTCGACCTTTCGAAAGAGAAGTTCTGCCTTTTCAATGGTATATCCGGATTTTAAAAGTGGTTTTTCTTCGTTGACGTCACTCCATTCCAATTCCACCAAATCGTTAGCCAGAGCAGAAGACTTGGTGTTGAGGTTCAACATCTTTTTGAGTTTCCCGGAAGTGAAGGGTAGAAACGGCTCGCTCAATACGGCGAGTGCCGCAGCAATCTGAAGGGCAATGAACATGATGGTCTTCACCCGTTCTTCATCTTGCTTGATAACCTTCCAAGGCTCTTCATCAGCTAGATATTTATTGCCTAAACGTGCTAGGTTCATAAGCTCTTGGCCGGCTTCTCGGAAGCGGTAACGGTCGATGGAGCTTGAAATGGTTTCAGGGAATTTTCGAAGTGCCTGAAACGTTTCAGTGTCGACTTCGGTAAAATTGCCAGGCTCCGGTACGACGCCGTCAAAATATTTATGGGTGAGCACTGCCACACGATTGATAAAGTTCCCAAAAATGGCTACCAGTTCATTATTGTTGCGGGCCTGAAAATCTTTCCAAGTAAAATCGTTATCCTTCGTTTCAGGTGCATTTGCGGTCAAGGTATAGCGCAAAACATCTTGCATATCGGCAAATTCTTCTAGATACTCATGTAGCCATACCGCCCAATTTTTAGAGGTGGAAAGTTTGTTGCCCTCGAGGTTCAAAAATTCGTTGGCAGGAACATTGTCCGCAAGAATGTAATCGCCGTGAGCCTTTAAAATGGCCGGAAAGATGATACAGTGAAAAACAATATTATCCTTGCCTATAAAATGGACAAGCTTGGTGCCTTCATCTTTCCAATAGGGTTCCCAATCTCTGCCTTCACGTTCGGCCCATTCCTTGGTCGAGGAAATATATCCGATCGGTGCGTCGAACCACACGTAGAGTACTTTGCCTTCGGCGCCTTCTACGGGTACGGGAATGCCCCAATCAAGATCGCGTGTTACCGCGCGGGGTTCGAGCCCGCCGTCAATCCAGCTTTTACATTGACCATATACATTGGGTTTCCAATCGTTTTTATGGCCTTCTAGGATGTATTTTTTTAAAAAACCTTCATACCTATCCAAAGGTAAAAACCAGTGTTTGGTCTCTTTGGTGGTCGGTACACTTCCAGTTATCGTCGATTTCGGATTGATTAGATCGGTAGCGTTCAACGAAGAACCACAATTTTCACATTGGTCACCATAGGCTTCTTCGTGACCACACTTGGGGCAGGTACCGGTAACGAATCGATCGGCCAAAAATTGCTGTGCTTCCTGGTCGTAGAGTTGAGCGGTAGTCTCTTCTATAAAATCACCCTGATCATATAGCTTTTTAAAAAAATCGGAAGCGGTTTTATGATGGATTTCCGCAGAGGTACGGGAATAGTTATCAAATGAAATCCCAAAGTCTACAAAAGACTTTTTAATAATACCGTGATATTTATCGATAATCTCCTTAGGGGAAACGCCTTCCTTTTTGGCTTTCATCGAAATCGCGACGCCATGTTCGTCACTGCCGCCGACAAAAAGTACATCTTTACCAGTCAAGCGCAGATAACGGGCATAAATGTCAGCCGGTACATAAACACCCGCCAAATGACCGATATGAATAGGGCCATTGGTATAGGGTAGTGCTGCGGTAATCGTATAACGTTGGGGATATTCTTGGTTCTGGGACATCAAATTGAAATTAGGCCACAAAAATAGGACTTTTTACGAGTCAAGGTGCACCCTTTGGTGAAATGCTGAGGGCATTGGCTTATCTGAAACATCATTTCCAGATGCTATGATCAGATTAATTGTGTATTTAAGTTCGACCCTGTTAGAACTGATTTCTGGGATGCTAAAATATTATATAATTAATTTTTTAAAAATTGCATAAAATCACTTTTGCGATTAAACCTTTCCTAAGTTTTAGAATCCTAAACTATACTCAACTTTCTATGGGAAGTTTTTATCCTATAGATTCAGTTGAAGATGAGTTTTGGTTTTAATCCTTTAGTAAAACACATCAAATTTTGAGTTTTAAATTTTTAAACACACTAAAATTTCAAAGTACTCAAAAAGCATTTCTAATTAGCAAGCATATAGTATCCATTTGAATGTGTAGTAGTATATTTGAAATGCTCTTGGGTAATAGATATTGAGGGCCATATGAGCTAGGGAATCCCTATGAAAATAAAATACATCGTCTATATTCTTTTGATTCTAGGCATATCGGCTTTGGTGGCCTTTCGAATCATTAAAAATTCCGAACAGGGCAACGCAGAACCAATGAAGAGCGACACCGCCATCACCGTTTCCGGGATGGTCGTCAAGCCACAAAAATTCGAAGACTATTTGTCACTTTCGGGTTCACTTGAAGCTAACGAGCAAATCGACCTTCATTGTGAAATTTCAGGCGTTGTGGAAAGCATTAATTTCGAGGAGGGACAAAAAGTCAAAAAGGGCCAAGTACTCTTCAGCGTTAATGACATTGAACTCCGTGCGCAACTTTCACAAACACAAACAGCACAAAAACTAGCGGCGGAAAACGAGCGTCGCGCTAAATTACTGTTAGATAAGCAAGCTATAAGCCAACAGGAATATGAGATAACAAATGCAGATTTTCAATCTTCACAGGCGCAGGCGCAATTAATGGCTGCGCAGCTATCCAAAACAAATGTCACGGCGCCTTTTTCAGGCACTATCGGACTACGTGCAATATCTAAGGGCACATACGTTACTCCACTGACTACGATTGCCAAACTGGTCAACACCGATAGATTAAAAATAACGTTTGCCATCCCTGAAAAATACGCATCCCAAATTTCTATCGGAAATTCGCTGACATTTACAATTTCAGGCTCTGAAGAAGAACATAAGGCAAAAATTTATGCCATAGAACCTGAGATAGAATTGGCGACCCGAACGTTGAGAATGCGCGCCATTGCCGAAAATAGCGATGGGAAATTGTATCCCGGGATGTTTTCTAGTATAAAGTTGCCTTTGGAGATCGTTCCGGATGCACTATTAGTGCCTTCAGAAGCCTTAATTCCCATTCAAAATGGTAAAATGATATTTATTTCCGATGGGGGTAATGCCAAGGAGATGGTAGTTTCGACCGGAGCGAGAACGGCCGATTCGGTACGAGTATTGTCTGGATTAAAGGCAGGTGATACCATTCTTACCTATGGTGTAATGGCACTGAAAAACGGAACACCCGTTAAAGTTAAATTACAGGGAGAAGGTCAAAAAGATAGCGCCAAATGAATTTATCGACCCTCAGCATAAAGCGACCTGTTCTGACCATTGTGATGAATATCGCCCTGATTCTCTTCGGAATTATTGGATACACGTATTTGGGCGTTCGTGAATTTCCATCCATCGATCCGGCACAGGTTTCGGTGACCACAAATTATTCAGGGGCCAATGCCGATATCATCGAATCTCAGATTACCGAACCGCTGGAGAAATCAATTAACTCCATTGATGGAATCCGAAATATCACATCCTCAAGCATTCAAGGTTCTAGTCAAATTAGTATAGAATTCGACTTGGACAAAAACCTTGAAGAGGCTGCCAACGATGTACGGGATAAGGTCTCGCAAGCGGGGCGCAACTTACCCGACGATATCGATGCGCCGCCCGTGGTTACAAAAGCCGATGCCGATGCCGACAGAATACTTTCGATGACGGTGCAGAGCGAAGGGAAGAATATCCTCGAACTGTCCGATTACGCTGAAAATGTCATCGCACAACGTATCGAGACTATACCCGGAGTAAGTAGCATTCAAATTTGGGGGCAACGTAAATACGCCATGAAGTTATGGATCGACCCCATCAAATTGGCTTCTTATGGTGCAACGGTCGCCGATGTTCGAAATGCTTTGCTAGCTCAGAACGTAGAACTTCCTTCCGGTAAACTTACCGGTTCAAATACGGAACTTACCGTTAAGACCATTGGTAATTTATCAACGGAAGACGACTTCAACAACATCATTATCCTAACCGATGGCGCAAAGGTGGTACGTATGAGCGATATCGGAAGGGCGGCGCTGGAGGGTGAAAACATGGAGACGAAAATGAGTGATTCCGGTCAGCCTATGGTTGCCATTGCGGTAGTTCCTCAGCCCGGCACCAATTATTTGGATATTGCGGATGCCTTCTATATCGAATATGAAAAGTTGCAAAAAGATTTGCCCGAAGGCTTCAAGCTAAATTTGGTAATCGACGATACCGTTTTTGTAAGACGTGCGGTGACCGAGGTGGCAGAGACCCTATTGATTTCTATCGTACTCGTCATATTGGTCATCTTTCTTTTTTTTAGAAACTGGGCTATGGCACTACGACCGCTGGTCGACATTCCGGTTTCCTTGATCGCTACTTTTTTTATAATGTGGATTTTCGGTTTCTCCGTTAATGTGCTTACCCTTTTGGCTATTGTACTCGCAACGGGTCTGGTCGTTGACGACGGCATTGTAGTCACCGAGAATATCTATAAGAAGGTTGAAGAAGGCATGCATCCCATACAAGCCGCCATCAAGGGTGCCAATGAAATATTTTTTGCGGTCATCTCCATTTCTATTACCCTAGCTGCTGTATTTCTGCCCGTGATTTTTCTGGAAGGCTTTGTGGGAAGATTGTTCCGTGAATTTGGCGTAGTCCTTGGGGCGGCAGTACTGATTTCCGCATTTGTTTCGTTGACCCTGACCCCAATGCTCAATGCGTATCTGATGAAACCTGGTAAGCAGAAACAATCGAAATTCTATAATTACACCGAAAAGTATTTCGTGCAGATGAATAGGTCTTATGCAAAAACCTTAGGTCAATTTATGCAGCGAAAATGGCTCAGCTTTCCAATACTCTTTGTTTGCATCGTATTCATTGCGCTTTTCTACAACTTGCTTAAGAAAGAGACCGCACCCTACGATGATCGTAGTTTTGTTCGGTTGAGCGTTACCGCACCGGAAGGCTCGTCGTATGATTATATGGACCAATATATGAACCAGATTACGGAACTTATCAACGATTCGGTTCCGGAAAAGAAAGTGAGTCTTGTGCTTACATCACCTGGTTTTGGAGCGTCTTCGGTTAATAGCGGTAGGGCCAATATAGCATTGGTCGAACCAAATAAAAGAACACGTTCCCAAAATGAGATTGCGAACGACCTTGGGCGTTGGGCAAAATCGTATGTAGGTGCAAAATCAAATGTTTCCGAACGCCCGACCATTTCCGTGAACCGGCGTGGAGGTCCCCCTGTGCAGTACATCATACAGGCCCCTAACTTTGAGCGGCTGGAGGAAAAAATACCCGAATTTATGGCGGAAGCTGAAAAAGACCCTACTTTTTCGTTTACCGATGTGGATTTAAAATTCAATAAACCGGAAATCTATGTGTCCATAGATCGTGAAAAAGCCGAAAGTTTAGGGGTGTCAGTACTCGATGTGGCACAGACCCTACAACTCTCATTAAGCGGTCAGCGTTTCGGATATTTCTTGATGAACGGAAAACAGTATCAAGTAATGGGTCAGTTCGATAAAGAAGATCGTAATGCCCCCATTGACCTTACTTCCGTATTTGTCAGAAATAAAGAAGGCATGTTAATTCAACTTGATAATTTTGTAAATACCACCGAGCACAGCAGTCCGCCTCAGCTCTTTCACCATAACCGTTATATGGCGGCGACCGTTTCTGCGAACCTAGCCCCGGGTAAAAGTATAAAAGATGGCATCGATGCCATGGAGCGTATCAAGGAGAAGGTCTTGGACGATTCCTTTACCACCGATCTTGGAGGGGAATCTAGGGATTTTTCGGAAAGTAGTTCGAATACGCTATTCGCCTTCGGTCTCGCACTTTTACTGATCTATCTGATTTTGGCCGCACAGTTCGAGAGTTTTATCGACCCTTTTATTATCATTCTTACGGTTCCTATGGCGGTTGCAGGGGCCTTGTTCTCCCTTTGGCTTTTCGGACAGTCTTGGAATATTTTCAGTCAGATCGGTACCATTATGCTTATCGGTCTTGTAACTAAAAACGGGATTTTGATCGTAGAGTTCGCCAATCAATTGCGCGAACAGGATGTTCCTAAAATTGAAGCGATACTTCGAGCTTCCGAATCCCGTTTACGCCCCATTCTTATGACCAGTCTTACCATTGCCCTTGGTGCGTTGCCCATTGCGGTAGCCTTAGGTGCCGCGTCTACCAGTCGTATCGGTATGGGTGTTGTGATTATAGGAGGTACCCTTTTCTCGTTGGCCTTAACCTTATTCGTTATTCCGGCAGTATATGCCATGTGGTCCAAAGAAAGAAGCCATCATCCCGAATTCGATTATCTGGAAAAACATGAAAATGAATTGCAGCATTCGTAGGGTGAAAAACGCCAGATATTTCATTATTGTTTTTATGTTTCTTGTGAAAACGGCTCAGGCGCAACAAGTTTTGACGGTCGAGGAAGCGGTTTCTGTTGCTTTAGAGAACAATTATGAAATAAAACTGGCCAAAAATAACCTTGACATCAATCGAACTGGTGTTAGTTTGGGCAATGCCGGAATGCTTCCACAAGTTGAAGCGAGTATTACGGACAACAATAATGTTCAAAACCTCTCTCAAGTTCGGTCCGACGGAAGTTCGGTTCAGCGGTCGAATGCCAAGAACAATTCGCTGGGTTATGGAGTCGGATTAGATTTGGTTCTTTTTGACGGTTTTGCCATGTTCGCCAGATACGAGCAACTCAAAAAATTGGAAGATTTGGGGGAGGCTGAATTGAATCAAGCCATTTTAGACAGGGTAGGTGATGTGATGAATACGTATTATCAGCTGGTACAGCAAAAACAGGAGCTTGCCGCTTTAGATAGTACCGTGGTGATTTCGCAACAGCGGGTCGGCTTGGCAGAAAATAGATTTACGATAGGAAGGGCATCTAAACTTGAGTTACTTAATGCTCAGGTCGACCTGAATACTGATCGTGTCTTATTATCAAGGCAAAAGGAATTGTATGCCAATACTAAAACGAGTCTCAACCAAATTTTGGCCCGCGATACGCAAACCGATTTTACGGTTATAGATGCGATGATCGTTGATGAATCTTTATCACTACCTCAATTAGAAACTTTGGCTAAAGAACGAAATCCGGATCTACTGGCCGAGCTTATCAACAAACGGGTTGCTGAATTGGAGTTGAGGCGTGTGCGTGCCGCACGTTATCCGACGATTATTGGAAATACCGGTTATAACTTTAATGAATCGGAATCTAGCCTAGGCTTTACGACTAGTTCTTCCGCAAGAGGTTTTAATTATGGTTTTACCGCTAGTGTCAATGTGTTTGACGGTTTTAATCAGAAGCGTGTTGAAGACATTGCAAAAATTGAAATAGATAACAAAAGCATTGTCATTGCGCAACAGGAACAGGCCATACAGGCGCAGTTGGAAATCGCCTACCAAACCTACCTGACCAATGTGAGTTTGATAGCGGTTGAAGGCAATAACGAGACCATTGCCAAGGAGAATCTGGATATTACCCTTGAAAAATATGACATAGGCACGATTACCACGTTGGAGTTCAGAACGGCGCAACTGAATTACATAAACGCAAAAGTACGTTTCAGCGAAGCTACCTATCAGGCAAAACTTTCCGAAATTTTCTTAAAGCAATTATCGGGTAGCCTAAACCTTTGATTTCATCCTATTTCATCATCATCTGCTGACCTGTTATTTTAAGAGGACATTTGCCGTAAACCGTTGTTATTTATCTATCCCATCATAAACGACGTACCCATTACTGTTAGCGCCGTTGGCTATGCAATTTGTAATCGTTCTATCCCATCATAAAAGATTTACTCATTTTATGTTGTTGTACCTGGATTCGGTAAATATATTTTCCCGGTGCCAAATGACCCGGCATATTTTCCCGAATGTTGATTTCGTTCGGCCCTTCGCTCATTATCGCGTTTTTGACCGTACCAACACGTTGTCCCAAAATATTGAACAGTGCTATATCGACATGAGCTGTGACAGGCATCTCTAAATATATATGGGGAGTTTGTGCTGTAGGATAAAAGGGTTTGTGTACCATTCCGTTCATCTGGTCCGTATTGGGTATTACAGGTTCATCGGGCTGTTCCGCAGTAGGATTGTCTGGAAAAGTTGGGGCGTCGTCACTATAGGCAATATCCGGAAAATCGCTCCCACTGCAATTGAAACCTAAATTTACAGGGGCATAGGGGTGGTCGAGTAAGTGCTGTTCTACTAAGGGAATGGGTACGCAGAGCCATTCCGCTAGAACGGTGGCATAAAGATCCCGGAAGTCCATGGTGTATTCTAAATTACCGCGAGAATCTGGATCGGACAAGGTCGGATGTTCGCCTACAAAAGCGCTTCCTTGCAATCCCTTTCCAAAAAAAAGCGTTGGGGCCGCCTTACCGTGATCGGTACCGTTGGAGCCGTTCTCAAAAATACGTCGTCCGAATTCGGAAAATGTCATGCTTAGCACCTTTTCGTCTTGTTGCGTGAAGCCAAGGTCTTCGTAAAAATTGTCAATTGCAATGGATAGATTGCTCATCAATCTTTCGTGCGCCAAGGGCTGGTTACCATGGGTGTCAAAACCACCTATGGAAATCATATAAACTTTTGTGCCTAGATTTCCTTTAATCAATCGGGCCAAAAGAGCCAATTGCCGGGCAAAACCATGTTTTTGATACTCGACCTGATTTTGACCTCGAGACCATGCTTCGTGTATGACGCCTGAGTATTCGTAAGTCGTATTGGCAACACCTCTTAAAAATTTGAGCTGCTCGCCATACATACAATCACCAAAAAGATTTTCTTCTAGGCCATATACTACGCCAGATTCAGCAATTTCTTCAAGTTGTTCAACATTAGAAGTCACGAAAGCATAATTTGTTTCATCGCCCTGAAAGACCAAACTGCCGAACTGGCCAATCTGTATGGCTGCAGGCGCGGCTGGCGGGTTTATCAAGTAATCGGGATAAGTCTGTTCGAAATGCCGGCCCATCCATCCCGTATTCAATCCGCTGAAACCTGAAGTGTTCAAATCTGTATTTGCAAAAACGTCGGAACCGGTAAAATGGGAAAGACTTTGGCCTTCATATCCTACACCGTGGACTGCTTTGAACTGGCCGTCAGCCCACATGGGCTCCAAGGCTTTCATATAAGAAGGCACCCCGAATTCATCGGTCAATTTCAAAACTTTACTTTCAGGAATATAAATGTTCGGACGTGCGTTGGCATAGGCATCATATTGTTCGATAGGAATAACCGTGCTAAGGCCATCGTTACCACCCGATAGCCGAATCAGTATTAAGATATTGTCTGTCTCTGCATCGGCAATGGCGGAAGTCAATGGAGATGGGGCAGAAGCGGTCAGGAAATTACTGCCCAGCATCATCGAACCCGAACCTGCAATGCCCAAGGCCTGTAAAAAAGAACGTCGGTTCCATGTTTTGTGTTCGAGGTCGTGGCCTTCGTGTTCGAGCCCTTTATGAGGGCTTATGTTGTGGGTATCGCACATAGTGGTAGGTTATTTTAGTTGAAATTCGGGTTGTCGGGCAAGGTATTGTACCAGATTGTATACTTGGGTGGGACCTTCCATGGCCGTACCCAATGTCCAAACTGGAGAGCTTCCCCCTTCAAAGTATTGAGGTGGAATATCACCCCTAAAAATGGTAAATGCCTTTTCGTATTCCTGTTCGTTAAGTAAGCCTTTCGGAAGTATAAAATCGATGATGTGACGGGCAACGAAATCAGGGTTGTTGCTGGTAAGTCCGTCGTTACCTGAAATCGATATTCCCAAAGCTCGAAACTGTTCGCTATCGGCATCAAAAAACTCTTGCAAAATGGTCTCTATGGTCAGCCATCTGCCAATCATAAAATTTGTGTTGATCCATTCTCTACCTCGCTGCCAACCTGCTACGTCAATGGGATTGAACAGTTCTTGGCTCAATAAACCGGCATAGTTGACCAAACTGGAAACGCTTGTATCGTCTTGGGGAAAATTACATTCCGTCAGCAAATTAAAATAAAGATCAAAGGGGCTTTTAATGATTACCCCAATAGCATTGTCATCAAAAAAGTGCTCACTTTTAAAAAGTTGTGAAAGAACGGGAGCAATCTCAAAGTCATTTGCTAAAAATGTGTCTGCCATACCCGAGATTATGGTTTGGGCATTGCCAGAATCGTATCTAGAATCTGGGTGAACAAAGAATTCATAAAGCTTTCTACAAATGAATTCAGCAATTTCGTTGGCCCTTTGTTCGAAGAGAATAGTGATGACATCGTCATAGCCCCAGTTACCTGTCTGTCCAAGTATGGTCTTTGAGCCTTCATCGTGCTTGTCTGCTTTAAAGGCTACCGGTTCACAGCCAATTTCACCACGTTCTACATATCCCGTTAGGGCACGGGCGGTCTCGATAATATCTTGTTCTGTGTATCCATTACCTTCTCCCAAGGTAAAAAGTTCATAAAGTTCTCGGGCATAATTCTCATTGGGCCGGTTCCGATTATTGAAAACACCATCCAAATAATATAGCATTGCATCGGTAAGTCCTATCTCGGACACAAAAGTTTTAAAATTACCTAAGGCATTTCGCTGCAAGCAATTGATATAATGGTATAGAAACGGGTTGCATCTGTAGATTTTACGTTCCGCAACGAAATGATTGCTCCAAAAGAAGCTCATTCGGTCATATAAGGTAGTATCAAGCAAGCCTTTCGCGTAATTCAAACTGAATTCTGCGCGTTGCTCTGTTTGAATTTCCCTGCGCAGATCATCATCTTCTGGATAATTGCTGCTGTTCCAATTGGCCCAAACAGGTGCTGGAAGCGGGTTTTGATTAAGGGCTTGGTTTACTATGGCATCTACCAATGTAGCGGCATCTTGACCGACCGCCTGATTTAATGTTTCGATTGAGGCGCTGAAACCTAATCTTCGATACAAATGCGCGGCTTTGTTCCGGTCAATGGGGATTGTATACGGCGTCAAGGGCGCCGTATTACAGTTCACTAAATATTCCATAGTTTTCAGTAGGCTTTAGTTCTTGCACGTGTTTGGGGAACATACAAGGATGTTTCTTAAACGACCTAGCTTTTCCTATAGTGTGGTAACTCTTGTGTTTTCGACGTATGACCTAAAAATTTGAAACTTTGTCGATTTAATTGGGTTAGGAAAACTATTTTTTTCATGGAAGAGTTATAGTTTGGTCTAAATCAGTACTACTTATGGGTAAACACAATGAGTTCGGAAAAGAAGGCGAAAAGATTGCCGCTAATTTTTTGATAGAAAAAGGATATACCATCCAATATAAAAACTACCGTTATTTAAAGGCGGAAATCGATATTATTGCCCAAAAGAAGGATATTCTGGCTGTGGTTGAAGTACGGGCACGTAGTTCTGACCGTATAATTCCTATAGCAGCTACCATTACCGAGAAAAAAAAGCAATTATTAATTGCGGGTGCAGACCAATATGTGACATCCCGAAAACTAAAAGATGTTGAGGTGCGATTTGACGTTATAACGATTTTGAGAAATAAAAATGGATTCGAAATTGAGCACTTAGAAAGCGCTTTCTATCATTTTTGATTGATTAATAAAAAGCAATTCAAAGACCATCCAAATCATATTTTTGAAGGACCATGATTGGAATCTGAAAGGAATACGATGAGGCAATTTGTTTTATATGTAACAATTTGTTTTATTTGCACGACAATCAACAACTCCAATGAAAACCATATCTTCAATAGTAGAGCAGTACATTAAAAAGAAGCCTTTCTTGCAAAGCGCTTTAGCGCAAGGAATAATCAACCTGACTTCGTTATCACGAATTATCAATCCTGAAATAGAGCAAGAACTTGGAAAGGATGTCCGTAATGGGGCTATCGTAATGGCACTGAAAAGGTTGTCAGACGATTTGGAGTTCCGAGCCACGCACAAAATTATCAAAGTATTGAAGAATATTGGGGAAATCACGGTACGCTCATCGTTGACGGACTTTACATTCTTGGTTTC
>DRGL01000011.1 GCA_011050085.1 Pricia antarctica
AGCTTTTTTAGTACCGAAGGCGGGAATCGAACCCGCAAGCCTTGTGAGCAATGGATTTTGAATCCATCGTGTCTACCAATTCCACCACTTCGGCATACTTTTTTTCCCTTCTCAAATTTGGATTTTGAATCCAGCGCGTCTACCAGTTCCGCCACTCGAGCATCATCGTTTTACAGATACTTTGTAAAACAGGACTGCAAAACTATAAAATATTTTGATTGATAGCCCAAATATATCAACAATTATCCTTTACTACCCGAATAAATTTCTAAATTTGCACCTGCTTTAAAAAAAGCTATGTCATTCCGGTATACATACTTGTGATGAAACAGGCAAACTTAGGGCAGCAATTAACAAAGTGACAATACATTACCCATGCCGTATCAAGTTCCCGAGCCTAAAATTTTCGCCTGTACGCAGAGTACCTCTTTGGCGGAAAAAATTGCCAAAGCTTATGGTACGGAATTGGGGAAAGTTCATTTTTCCCGTTACAGCGATGGGGAATTTCAACCGTCTTTCGAAGAATCCGTTCGAGGGGCGAGAATCTTTGTGATAGGTTCAACGAACCCAAGTTCGGAAAACCTAATGGAAATGCTATTGATGTTGGATGCCGCCAAAAGGGCATCTGCAAGACATATAACTGCGGTTATGCCTTATTTCGGCTGGGCGAGGCAAGATCGTAAAGACAAGCCCCGCGTTCCTATTGCGGCTAAGTTAATTGCGAAAATGTTGGAAGCGGCGGGAGCAACCAGAATTATTACCATGGACTTGCATGCCGACCAGATACAAGGTTTTTTTGAAAAACCGGTCGACCATTTGTTCGCATCGACCTTATTTCTACCGTATCTAAAAAAATTGAATTTAGATAACCTCATGATCGCATCTCCGGATATGGGCGGTTCAAAAAGGGCCTATGCGTACTCAAAGGCCCTGGAGTGTGATGTTGTTATTTGCTACAAGCAGCGCGCTAAAGCCAATATAATATCGCATATGGAGCTAATCGGTGATGTGCAGGGCAAGAATGTAGTCTTGGTCGATGATATGGTCGATACGGCGGGAACACTTGCCAAGGCGGCCGATCTGATGATGGAACGAGGCGCTTTAAGTGTAAGGGCCATTACAACACACGGACTTTTATCGGGCGATGCCTATGAAAAAATAGAGAAATCGAAATTGTTGGAGTTGATTATAACCGATTCCATTCCGGTAACCAAAGAGAGTAAAAAAATTAGGGTTTTGAGCTGTGCTGAACTATTTGCCGATGTCATGCATCGCGTACATCATAACACTTCGATATCTTCGAAGTTTTTAATGTAAAGCATGCATATAAAAGATTAATTACACAGCTCGAAAATAAAATATAAAATTTATCATTATTTAATAATCAATAATTCTATCTATTTAAAATGAAGTCAATTACAATTAAAGGATCAGAAAGAGAAAGCGTGGGCAAAAAGGCAACGAAAGCCCTACGTAATGCTGGAAAGGTTCCTTGCGTAGTATACGGAGGGGAAAAACCATTACACTTTTCAGCAGACGAACTAGCCTTCAGAAGTTTAGTGTATACTGGCGCCGCTCATACCGTAAAGGTTGACTTGGGCGATGGAAAGCTAAAGGCTATTATGCAGGATATTCAGTTCCATCCCGTGACGGATCGGATATTGCATATCGATTTTTACCAATTGTTCGATGACAAAGAAGTTACAATGAATATTCCCGTACGCCTTCAAGGCAATGCACCGGGGGTTCGAAATGGTGGCCGTCTATTGTTCCGAAAAAGAAAACTGTCCATCAAGGCCCTCCCGGATAATCTACCCGATTTTTTCGATATCGATATATCAAAATTAAAAATTGGTGACAACATCACTGTAGAAAGTTTACTAAACGACGAATTCGAAATCTTACATCCGGAGACAACGGTTGTTGTACAAGTGAAAACCATGCGTGCGGCCATAGTAGTCGATGATGAAGATGAAGATCTAGAAGGTGAAGAAGGTATTGAAGGAGAAGAAGGTACTGAAGGCGAAACTGAAGGAGCAGAAGCTTCCGAAGGTGGTGAAGAAGGTAAGGAATAACTTTCTCTGAAGTATCATAAATAAGCATCCCGGCCTTGTGTCGGGATGCTTTTGTATTTTTATGGATTGTCATCCTGAACCCAAAACGCCATGTTCCATTTTCTGAAATCACTTTTCAAAACCAAAACCCGCTTTTTAGAAGAAACAGATACCATGAAAAAATTTTTAATCGTAGGCCTTGGAAATGTCGGTGACAAATACACCGAAACTCGCCATAACATCGGCTTTAAAACATTAGATGCACTCGCTTCCAAAGAAGATTTTACGTTCGAAACCGTAAAATTAGGTGATGTCGGGACGTATAAAATTAAAGGACGCTCTATACTATGCCTAAAACCCTCCACCTTTATGAATCTCAGCGGAAAAGCTGTCCACTATTGGATGGAGCAGGAAAAAATTCCACTTGAAAATGTATTGGTCATCACCGATGATATCAATTTGCCTTTTGGCACGATTCGATTAAAGACCAAAGGCAGCGACGGAGGCCATAATGGCTTGAAGGATATTCAGAACATATTACAAACAACTAGCTATAACCGCTTTCGTTTCGGGGTAGGCGCCGATTTTGGGCAGGGCA
>DRGL01000012.1 GCA_011050085.1 Pricia antarctica
ATTATAACTTCGACGGAAGCCTTAAAGCTAAAGGAAATTCCAAAGCATATGATTATCGTCGGTGGCGGTGTTATCGGACTAGAGCTTGGGCAGGTGTATAAGCGTCTTGGTGCCGAGGTAACGGTAATTGAATATTTAGATCGAATCATTCCTTCTATGGATGCGTCTCTTTCAAAGGAATTGATGAAGGTGATGAAGAAGCAAAAAGTGAATTTCAATCTTTCGCATAAAGTCAAATCCGTAGAAAGAAATGGGGATGAGATTACGATTAAGGCGGACAATAAGAAAGGAGAGGAAGTAGAATTTAAAGGCGATTATTGCCTAGTTTCCGTTGGTCGCCGCCCTTATACGGATGGCTTGAACGCAGAAGCCGCCGGAGTGAAAATTGATGACAAGGGTAGGGTAGAGGTAAATGAACATCTTCAGACATCCACTTCCAATATTTATGCCATTGGGGATGTCATTCGCGGTGCGATGTTGGCCCATAAGGCAGAAGAAGAGGGAACTTTAGTTGCTGAACAACTGGCCGGTCAAAAACCGCATATCGATTATAATTTAATTCCCGGTGTAGTGTATACTTGGCCCGAAGTTGCTTCTGTCGGTAAAACCGAGGAGGAATTAAAGGAAGCTGGGGTGGAATATAAATCCGGACAGTTTCCAATGCGCGCTTTGGGACGTTCTCGGGCAAGTATGGACCTTGATGGCTTCGTTAAAATCTTAGCGGATAAGAAAACGGATGAAGTATTGGGTGTTCACATGATTGGAGCCCGATGTGCCGATTTAATCGCTGAGGCTGTTACTGCTATGGAATTTAGGGCTTCCGCGGAAGATATCTCAAGAATGAGCCATTCCCACCCCACCTATGCTGAGGCTGTTAAGGAAGCTGCTCTTGCGGCTACTGGAAACCGCGCCCTTCATATCTAGAACGTATCACGTCAACAATTACCTAATTATAGTTTATGCGACCCATCACAATACGGTGGGTTGCTTGTTTTTTTACAGGTGCACATCCATGCCTCTCGATCTTCCTTAACTTCAAAAACCATGGGTGGTGTTGCGTTATTGGCCCGATGCGAACCATCACAGAAGGGCTGTTCGCTGCTGAAACTACAGGTGCACCACGAGTATCGTTTATCGACCTTCAAGGCTACCTTAATCGGATTATAGGTTGTATCGCTCATAAGTATTATAGTTATTTCGGTTCTAGAATGGAGAAGAAAATAGCTTAGCCCTTAACAAACCCGAAACGTCGTAATAATCGGTAACCGCGGTCTTTAATAAATTCCACCACTGTTAGGGTCGCTACTTCAAGCTGGACCCATCCCAATTTCACGGCTGTTGCCAAATTCAGTTTTAGGCTAGCTTTATGTTTTTCGTATTGTAAAGCGGTATATGTTGAGATCACCATAAAAATAAGTGCTCCTGAAACGGCAATTGCAGGATTCAGCGCGTGATGAAAAAATCGATATAGGCCAAGTCCTGTAAACGTTCCGTAAAGAATAATAAAGTGGACAATGTATATGGATAGCGTGCTTTGCCCAATTTTTAATACCATGGCATTATCCAAAATTCTTCGTAAAATCATAAAAACGGCAAAAACTAAAAGTACATCCCCTAGGCGAATGAACAGATAATTGTTGAAGAACACATCGGCGAACATTTGCATTCCCGTAATACCGGAAAGTTTTAAGAAGAGCTCCGATGAACCAAAAATCAATACCATACCAACAATAGTAGCCAAGGCAATAGCTGTTGGATACAGGTGTTTAAAATTCTTGAATTTTACAAATAACAAGGACACAAAACCACCAAAGGTTGCGTAGCCGAGCCATGGAAAAATGGTAAATACCGAGCCGTTCGACTTAGTTAGATAGTTGGCTAAAGCATCCGGTAAAAACGTAAAGCCCCAATTTTTGTAAAGCGGTTCAAACAAGAACAAAAGCACTGTGATAGCTAATAAAATCGCTGGAAAAAAAGTCTTTTTGTACTTCTGTGACAACAAATAGATCCCGATAATGCCCAAGAGCGATAAGCCGATACAATGCAGTACATCTACCAAATAAAAGGAGTCGTAAAATTCGCCTTGAAGGAGTCCGAATACATTCATTCGCAGCAAATAGCCTATGAACAAAAGTTCTAGTCCGCGTTTAATCCCTTTTCTGACCCTAGGGTTATTAATTCCCTTTTTATCTCCCTTTACCAAAAGGTAAGTAAAAATAAATCCGGATACCGTAAAGAATACTGGAGCCGTAATACCCCTGAAATACTTCCAAGTTGCGAATATCGGATTATTTACATCCCGGAAGGCGTTATCGAGCAATCCGTCGATAAAATGACCCTGTAGCATCATGAGAATGGCCCAGGCCCGCATGGCATCGATAAAATAAAGTCTTTTGGTCTTATTGTCCATTTAAAAAATAATACAACCTATATACTTGTACAACAGTAGGTTTGGATGTTTCAATTTGCAAAATTAACTAAAAATCGTTCAATTCATATGTATTTGGATTATTTTCGTGAATGCGCATAGTATGAAAAATTCGACTCCCTTGCGAATAACCCGCACTTTTACGGTTTCTAATGTAGATGCTTTCAAGGAATCACTGTTGTCTTGGGCACAAAAGTTTGAGGAGGTCGCTTGGTTAGATAGCAATGGACATCAGGATCGGTACAGTGAATTCGATGCTCTGTTGGCTGTAGATGCACGTACTTCACTGGTTTCGGATGCACAGAATGCCTTTAAGAATTTAAAGGATTATCAGGCTGAAATTCAGGACTGGATATTTGGTTATCTCAGCTATGATCTTAAAAATGATACTGAGATTCTATCTTCGAATCATGTTGACGAACATCATTTTCCGGAACTTTATTTTTTTCAACCCAAAAAAATAATTCGCATTACTGGCAATTCGGTTGATTTCATGTATGTAAATCTGGAAGGCGACGCGATTCCCTTAGATTTCGAGGAAATTTCCAATATTTCAGGTGCTGATGTCCTAGAAATTCCCACTTATAATGACATCCGCATAAAACTACGCACCTTTAAGGATGATTATTTTAACCGGGTCAACGAACTTCTAGCCCATATTCATCGAGGAGATATTTATGAAGCTAATTTTTGTCAGGAATTTTATGCTGAGCAATCCGAAATCGACCCTCTTAAAACCTATGCTAAACTGAATTCAATTTCAAAAGCGCCTTTTGCCACCTTTTTGAAAATACAGCATAAATATCTTCTCTGCGCTTCTCCCGAACGCTATTTGAAAAAAAGGGGTAACCAAATTATTTCGCAACCTATAAAAGGAACGGCAAAACGATCTGAAAACCCTTCAACCGATGCGGCCTTAAGAGCAGGCTTGCAAGCAGATGCTAAAGAAAGAGCAGAAAATATTATGATTGTAGATTTAGTACGAAACGATTTTTCGAAGGGTGCACTTAAGGGTAGCGTTGCGGTCGAAGAGCTATGCAGGGTGTATACTTTTGAGCAGGTGCACCAAATGATATCCACGATTACCGCCGAGGTCGAAGAGGGAAAAAATCCGGTAGATATTATTCGTGACACTTTCCCTATGGGCAGTATGACAGGGGCGCCTAAGATATCGGCAATGCAAATCATTGAAAAACTTGAGGCATTTAAACGCGGTCTGTACAGTGGCGCTACAGGTTATTTCACTCCTATGGGTGATTTTGATTTGAACGTGGTCATCCGAAGTATTTTATATAACAAGGATAAAAAGTACGTCTCTTATGCCGTAGGTAGCGCTATAACTGCAAAATCAGTCCCTGAAAAGGAATACGAAGAATGTCTACTAAAAGCCAAGGCCATGCGGGAAGTGTTGGGCGGCTAAAGCTAAAATTGATAAAAAGTAAACGTATAGCTATACAATCTGCAAACTATACAGCTTATCTGGAATTTTGAAGTTTCTTGCTAATCTTATTGCGGTCTCTAAATCGAAGCTTTCTTATAAACCAACTCCTTTTGCTGCACTGACAACTTCTTTAGTACATTTGTTATGTGCTGGAATCCTTCAAAGTCCATATTGAAAAAAAGTTTCCGGAACTTCTTGAGAAGCCATTTATTCTTGCCTGTAGCGGTGGCATAGATAGTATGGTACTTTTCGATTTGTTCCTTCGGATCGGTTTAGATTTTAAAGTGGCACATTGTAATTTCAGATTGAGAGGAAATCAAAGTGATGCTGACGCTGAATTTGTATCAGATAGTGTTGAGCAAAACAAAATTCCTTATTATACAACCCATTTTGATACAGTAGGTTATGTAAATAAGTATAAAGTATCGGTGCAACTAGCCGCAAGGGAGCTCAGGTACGCCTGGTTCACCGAGATCATGCAACAAAATAATATCCAATATTTGGTCACGGCACATCATGCGGATGATAATTTGGAAACTTTTCTTATCAACCTCTCCCGCGGTACAGGAATACAGGGTCTAACCGGGATTCCCGAAAAAACGGATACCATCGCCCGTCCTTTGCTAGCTTTTTCTAGGATGCAAATTGAGGAATACGCGCATACTGAAACGATTGAATGGCGGGAAGATGGTAGCAATAACGATACTAAATATTTACGGAATCGCATCCGACATAAAATCCTGCCGGAATTAAAAAATCTGAATCCTAACTTTTTACACAATTTTCAAAAAACGCAAGAATATCTGAACCAAAGTGCTACCATTGCAGAGCATCACCTTTTCGAACTTCGAACTTCTATTTTCATAGAAGACAACGACATATTAAAGGTTCCGGTAGCTCCACTGTTGAAACTGAACCCCATACAAGGCTATCTTTACGGTTTGTTCGGCAATTATGGCTTTAAGGAATGGAACGATGTCGAAAATTTATTAACGGCAACAAGCGGTAAAGAATTACGCTCAGCGACACATCGTCTTATAAAAGATAGAGATTTTCTATTAGTAAAGGAGATAGAATTAGAGACGCCGGCAATCTATGAAATTCGACAAAATCAGGACAGCATAATTCATCCCCTGACCATATATATTTCAGAGGTAGATGCTATTGGTGAAATTGGGACTCATATACTTTACGTTCCCAAAAATGCGTTAAAGTATCCTTTGACGTTAAGGAAGTGGACTATTGGCGACTACTTTTACCCGTTTGGCATGCAGGGCACTAAAAAGCTATCCAAATATTTCAAGGATAAAAAAATGGATGCTATCGCCAAAGAGAATCAATGGTTACTTTGTTCCGAGGGTGCCATTGTCTGGGTTGTCGGAAAACGTGGGGATGAGCGTTTTAAAGTAGGCAAACACACGGAAAAAATCATAAAGTTTGAGTTAAAGCTATGAAGCAAATACTATACGTTATATTATTAATATTTAGCAGTATAAGTGGATTTTCGCAAGATGATGGTAACCCTGTGAAGTTTTCTCAGGATTTCCGGAAAATTTCGGATACGGAATACGAGCTGATTATGAAGGCGGACATCTTTGAAGGCTGGCACGTATACTCACAAAAGACAGATGCGGGCGGTTCGTTGCCCAGTGAATTTACTTTTAAAAAAGCGGGGGAAGACTATGAACTCATTGGTGAAACAGTAGAAAGCGAAACCATAATTGAATACAGTGATGTTTTCGAAGTCGATGAAACTTTTTTTAAGGATGAAGCTATTTTTACCCAAAGAATTAAACTATTAAATCCCGATGTTAATCAGGTTAATGTAAATTTATTTTATCAGGTCTGCAAAGAAGTCTGTATTCCTGCCGACTATGATTTCAGCTTTGTATTCGATGGCAGCGTTGCCAGTGGCATACCGACATCCGTTGATGAACGTAGTCAAATGATGGGTTCTGCATTACAACTAGACCTCCAGAACAAAACACTGTTGAATAATGTTAGTGATGATATCACTGTAGGCTCCGGTTTATGGAAGATTTTTGGACTGGGATTTTTAGGAGGATTGATTGCATTGCTAACGCCGTGCGTTTTTCCAATGATCCCACTTACGGTTTCCTTTTTTACAAAACACTCGGAAAAGAAATCCAAAGGCATAGCGAATGCGTTACTTTATGGTTTTTTTATCGTTTTGATTTATTTTTTGCTTAGCATTCCCTTCCACCTTTTCGATTCGGTCGATTCACAGATTTTAAATACCATTGCTACCAACATTGGGTTGAACGTAGCTTTTTTCCTAATATTCGTGTTTTTCGCATTTTCCTTTTTCGGGTATTATGAGTTGACCCTGCCGAGTTCATGGGCGAACCGAATGGATGCGGCTTCGACTAAGGTCGGTGGTGGTATCGGAATATTTTTTATGGCATTGACCTTGGCTATCGTTTCCTTTTCATGTACTGGTCCTATCCTGGGAGGTCTATTAGGTAGTACTGTTCTGGGGGAAGGTGACGTTGCTACGAATTTAAGTGCAGGCATGACCGGATTCGGGGTAGCCTTGGCACTGCCGTTCGCACTTTTCGCTTTGTTCCCAGCTTGGTTGAATTCTCTTCCCAAATCAGGGGGATGGATGACATCGGTCAAGGTAGTTTTGGGTTTCTTGGAGTTGGCGCTAGCGCTGAAATTCTTATCCAACGCCGATATGGTGGGCGGATGGGGTATTTTAAAACGTGAGATATTTTTGGGTATTTGGATTGTATTGTTTGTTCTATTGACCTTATATCTCTTTGGAATTCTCCGTTTTCCGCATGATGGTCCAAAAGGGAAATCACCCTTGGTAAGAAAAGGCTTTGGACTTATTAGCGCTGCATTTTCTATATATTTGCTATCCGGACTACTAAATTTTTCTAACCTGAAAATGCTTAGTGGATTTCCACCGCCACATTTCTACAGTATTTTTGAAACGGAAAGCGACTGTCCGCTAGGTATCAACTGTTTTAAGGATTTCGAAGAAGGACTAGCCTTTGCCAAAAAAGAACAAATGCCCATACTACTCGATTTCACAGGATGGGCCTGTGTCAATTGTAGAAAAATGGAAGAGAACGTTTGGAGCGAATCTGACATTTACCCCATTATTAAGGATGAGTTTGTACTAATATCGCTTTACATAGATGATCGCGAAGAATTACCGCAAGACCAACAGTTCGATTATCAGTTTGAATCTGGGCGGGTAAAAAGTATTAAGACAATAGGGCAAAAATGGGGCACATTTCAGAGTATAAACTTCAACGCCGCTTCCCAGCCGTACTATGTGCTTATTTCACCAGATTTGGAAGTGTTGAACAAAGCTGTTCAATATACAGATCGGGATGAGTATCGGAATTGGTTGCTACAAGGGCTGCAACAGTTTAATGAAACCAGAAATATATCTGGGCAATAATTTCATTATATTCCATGAACTAACACCACTGCAGAATGCGAATCCTGAAAAAAATTGCATGGGGGACACTCATTGTCGTAGCACTGTTCGCCTTGGCAATAGGCATTTTCGTATATATGGCAAGGCCTGTATATGATGGCGAAAAACAATTGTCTGAAATTTCCGAAAATGTAGAGGTTTATTTCGATACTAATGGAATTCCCCATATTTATGGCAAGAACGAAATCGACGCTATTACGGCTTTAGGCTATGTACATGCCCAAGATCGCTTGTGGCAAATGGAACTACTGCGTCGAATCGGTAGCGGAAAAATTTCCGAAGTTTTTGGAAGGGACTTTGTAGATACTGACAAATTCTTTTTGGCGTTGGGAATTGACGATGCCTCTATAGAAACGGTACGGAAGTTAGACAAATCCTCAAAATCCGTGCAACTTTCCCAAGCTTACCTCAATGGTATCAACCAGTTTATTGAAGACGGACCCACGCCTATCGAATTTCACCTTACAGGTATTGAGAAAACCGATTTTACCTTAAAAGACGTTTATAATACCTTAGGATATATGGCTTTCAGCTTTGCCATGGCACATAAGACGGATCCGTTATTAACGGATATACGGAACAATCTAGGAGAAGCGTATTTGAAGGATTTACAAATCAAGAGCGACACCAGTTCGGTCATTATCAAAAATTATAATCCTATTAAAGCGGATAATCCCGACAGGGTAGTGGCACAGGTAATGAAATCCCTTGGTGAACTCTCGGTCCCATTGTTCGAAGGGAGCAATAGCTGGGTGATTTCCCCTGAAAAGACCCTAAAAGGCAAAGTGATTTTTGCCAATGACCCACATATCGGGTTTTCCCAGCCTTCAGTATGGTACGAGGCCCATGTAAGCACACCCTCGTATGAGAAATATGGTTATCATCTGGCAGGTGTCCCTTTTCCATTGTTGGGCCATGATCGAAATCTGGCGTATGGCATGACCATGTTCGAGAACGATGATGTGGATTTTTATTATGAGGAAAACCATCCATCCGATAGTACCAAATATAGAACAGCTAAGGGTTTTTCCGATTATGAAATCATTTCAAAGACTATTATCGTTAAAGATTCTACAGAGGTTCAGTTTTCATTTAAGAACACCGTACACGGCCCTGTAATGAACCATATTGCCGATCAGATTGATGGTGACCGTCCGATTTCGATGTGGTGGGCATATACCCAACTTGAGAATACCGCAATGGAGGGACTCTTCGGTATGTCACAAGCTCGGAATATCGAACAGTTTCAAGACGCATTGCCAAAAATTCATGCCCCGGGACTTAATATTATGTACGGGGATGCTGAAGGCAATGTGGCTTGGTGGGCAACTGCAAAGCTCTATAAGATACCCGATAGTATCTATACTAAATTCGTATACGATTTCGGAAAAGGTCTCCCGAATGACCGGCAGTACCTAGATTTTTCCGAAAACCCGCAAACTAGTAATCCGCCATGGCAATACGTGTATTCGGCGAATAACCAACCCGATTCTATTGCCGGAATGTTGTATCCAGGGTATTACCTTCCGGAAAATAGGGCCAAACGTATCGTTGCTCTGTTAGCGCCAAAAAATGATTGGGATGCTAAGGCGGTACGTAACATGATTAATGATGTAACCTCTCCGGTAAACACCGTTATTTTGGCCAATATAATGAAGGATATCGATACCGAAAGTCTTACGGGAGAGCAATTATTGCTAATGGACAAACTTCAATATTGGATAGGTAATTACCCGCTTACTAGTGTAGAGGCTACCGTATATCATCGCTGGGTCTATTTTTTATTGGTTAAAACGTTTAGGGATGAATTAGGGCAGGACCAATTCGACGACCTCATGGATACCCATTTGATAAAACGGCTGATTGCACCGCTGTCAAGTACTGAAACATCCGTTTGGTGGGATGACATAGGCACGAAAGATATAATAGAAACAAAAAAGGATATCGTAAATAGCGCATTCAAAAGTGCATGGGAAAATTTAGAGTCCAATTTCGGTGAGAATCCGACGGATTGGACCTGGAATCGTGTACATACATTAGAACACGGACATCCGATAGGCCAGATAGCTGCATTACGGCCATTTTTCAACGTTGGTCCTTTCCCTGTAAACGGTACGCGAGAGGTAATTAATAACATGGCTTTCCCATATACACAAGATGGTTCGAACAAGGTCAGCTCAGGCCCATCGACCCGCCGCGTCATCGATTTTTCGGACGTTGAAAACAGCATGAGCATCTTGCCTACCGGTCAATCGGGCAATCCCTTTAGCAAACATTACAAAGACCAAGCGCAAATGTTCGTGAACGGTGAATTTAGGAAAATGATGATGAACGAAGCGGAGATTAAGGAAACTTCGGAATCAGTACTTCGGTTATCTCCCAATAAATAAACTTTAAATAATAAGCAACCATTTTAATTTTTACGCATCCTTCAATTGTTATCTTGATTTAGACCTTAAGATCTATGATTGAAACCAGGCGTAGTGCTCCTTTATTCGTTTCGACTTTTTTATTACCCGTTAGATGCCCTCAAACTACCAAAGAAAATTACGGTTACGTACATTGGTTCGTTTTTATTACGCTAAGCTTTCTGTTAAGTGGCTGCCTTGAGGAATTTGAGCCTGAAACAAATTCCTTCGAAAGTATTTTGGTTGTAGAAGCGGTCATTACCGACGAAGTGAAACCACAAGAGATTCTATTGAACCAAACATTTCGGTTCGAGGAGCAAGGTCCACGTCCCGAACAAAATGCAATCGTACAAATCGTTGAAGATGGCGCCACTAATTACACCTTCACAGAGGTAGAGCCTGGCAGATATGTCTCCAACGAAAACTTCGGTGCCACTTCCGGAATCGACTATGAACTGGTTATAAACACTATGGATGGTACAACATATAGGTCTGATGCCGCTAGTCTAAGTGGTGCGAACGCCAGTCTTGATGATTTAGATATAGTCAAAACTATGAATAGGGATAAGGTAGACGGCGTTTCTCTACGCGTAAACAGTTTTAATGCTTCCGATAATTCTGGTTATTACCGGTTAGAATATGAGGAAACCTATAATATTATTGCGCCGCGATGGACCTTATCAGATGCCGTTTATGTTAATGGTGGATTGGTTTTTCAACAAAGAACAGAAGAACAGCGAACGTGTTATGCTACCAAAGTATCAAATAGCTCGATTTTGGTCAATACAAATGTATTGGAAGAAAATAGTATTTCCGGTTTTCAGGTCCGCTTCATAGCACGTGACGATTTTATCATTGCACATCGGTATAGTTTATTGGTCAGACTATTTTCAGTGTCAAGATCAGCCTTTTCCTATTACCGAACATTAGACGAAAATTCTGGGACGGAAGGTATTTTTTCGGAAAATCAACCCGGTTTTATCGAAGGTAATATAAGTGTCGAAAATAACGATTTCAAAAAGGTTATTGGTTATTTTGATGTAAGTTCGGTAACTACCAAACGGATATTTTTTAATCATGAAGAGATTTACCCTAATAATTTTCCAGCTAATTTTCCGATTAATTGTGAGCCTTTTTCAGTAGATTATGATGGTTTAATTTATGGTGTCCGCAATAGGACATTACAGTATCTTTATACGGAGTTTAAGGAGGAAACAACGGATGAACCTTCATTACCATATTTAGTAGTACCTCGGGCCTGTGGTGACTGTACAGTATTGGGAAGTAATGTGGTGCCGGCTTTTTGGGAAGATTAACCAATTAAGTAAATTGGAATCGATTCTCAAACTTAAAACCAACGGATGAAAAGAATGTAGTAGTCTAAACTCGAAATTATAATGCCCTAGATGTAAACTTCATTAATTTATTTATGTTTGAAATCCTGCTAAAGATGAAATCCCTATTACATGTATGGTTGAATTCCTAAGAAAAAATACGTACTGTATATTTATTTTTTTTATTTCTGCCCTGTCTGCTCAAACCGCAAAAGAAAATGCCAGTTATTTGAATTGGTTCGATTTTGAGGTGGGCCTAGAGAATACACCACTCTTTGAAGGCCTGGGCTACGTTGAGACCTATAAGTCAATCAATGAAAAACATAAATTTTTTAATTCCGATGATTTTTTGAACGGATCAATCGTATACGATGGTCAGGCCTATTATGATGTACGATTGAAGTATGATTTATATTCCGATGTTGTGGTGATTAATATAAAGGATGGTTTTGAAGCGGTTGCGTTACAACCCAAAAAAAGCAAAATAATTAGCTTCACGGTAGAAAAAAGCGATTTTATAAATATCGGTCTTCCCGATGCTTCACTACCCGAAATATCAGGTTTTTTTGAAATTTTATTTTCGTCATCAAAGCTTAAACTTTTAAAAAAGCATAGCAAAAGAAGGGTAAAAAAAATTGGAAATTTCGTTTACTACGAATTTATTGAAGACAACTTTAATATACTGCTCTATGATGGCCAATATCAAGTTGTTTCATCGAATAGGGATTTTAGAATCCTATTTCCTGATTTCAAGAAAGAGATTCGGAAGTATAAAATCAGAAAATCGGATAGGGATGCTACTATGAAAGCCTTAGTCAATCGAATTTCACTACTTATGTCAGAAGAAAATAAATAATAATTTGAGCAACAAAATTTTCTTTTTTCTTTTTTTCTCTTGTATGTTTCTCGCACAGGCGCAAGATGAAGAGCCTTCGATATCATTGCGCATCGACGATAACAATTTTAAGCAGGCTTTGCAAAAAATTGAAGAAATAACCGAATACCGATTTTATTATTTGGATGAATGGCTTCCAAAAACAGCCATTTCAGTTAACTATGAGCATACTAAAATTTCTGAGGTACTCAATTCACTACTTCAGAACACTTTACTCAATTTTTACATCCTCGACAAAAATAATATCATACTTACGCGTAACAATCTCATTTACGACAGTTTGCCCATAACTTTTTTTGGCAAATCAGAGGCCGAGACAGAATCTGGTAATGCCGAGTCGGCACAAGATACCAACCCAGTACTTTTTTTAGACGATAGGTTATCAAGTCAAAACAAAACAATAGAAACTGTTTTCATCGGTAAGGAAACTGCCCAAGGTAGAAGTAATGCATTTACGTTATCAGGTTATGTTACGAATAAGGTAGATGGTGAGCCTATTGCTAATCTTTCCATACTTTCGACTAATCGTAACATAGGTGCTACTACAGATGATTCTGGTTTTTATAAAATTCTGCTACCAGTTGGTGAAAATCTATTGGAAACCAAATCCTTAGGTATCGAGAGCCGAAAAAAGAGGATAATTATCTACAATGATGGTAATCTCGATTTTGTTCTTGATGAAAGTGTTGAGCGCTTGAATGAGGTGGTCGTAGCGGCCGACGCAGCAAAAAATGTGGAAGAAGCCCTTACAGGTACTAATGAAATAGATTCGGAAGAATCAAAGAACATCCCCTTAGTATTGGGTGAACGAAATATTTTAAAGATAGCAACTGCCCTTCCAGGTATTTCTACTGCAGGGGAAGGGTCAACAGGCTTTAATGTAAGGGGAGGTAAGACCGACCAAAATTTGATTTTATTGGATAATGCAGTTATCTATAATCCTTCTCACTTTTTTGGCATCTTTCAAGCCCTAAACCCGTTTACCACTAAAAACTTTACCATTTATACAGGCAGTATTCCTGCGGAGTTTGGAGGTCGGCTGTCCTCTGTTTTCGATATTACAACCAAGGATGGCAACGTCGATGCATTTGCCGGAGAAGCATCCATTGGTGCCGTAACTAGCAATCTGGCGCTGGAGATTCCCGTTATCAAAGGAAAATCCGCCCTAGTACTCGGTGGAAGAAGTACATATTCCGGATGGATACTTCGGTCACTCGATGAGGAATCCCTAAATAACAGCAAAGCTTCATTCTACGATGTAGTGGCAAAGTATAACCATAAAATAGATGAGAGCAATGAGGTAAGACTCAATGGATACTATAGTAAAGATGAGTTCAGCATAACTTCAGACTCATTGTACGGCTACAGCAATCAAGTTTTTTCGGGCGAATGGAATCATACCATAAATCCAAAGAATACGGGCAGTCTAGTGTTGACACATAGTGGGTATGATTTTGATATTGGGTTCGACGGTCCGACTAATAATGACTTTGATTTCGGATTTGGTATCAGGGAAACGGGATTGCAAGTAAAGATGCGCTATCTGCATAGTGAAGTCCATAAATTCACGTATGGCCTTTCGTCTAAGCTTTATGGTGTTGACCCCGGCAGTATTTCGCCAAAAGGTTCAGAATCTACAATTGTGCCTGTTGATATCATGGCGGAAAGAGGTTTGGAATCCGCATTCTTTATATCAGATAATGTCAAAGTAAGTGATAAACTTTTGTTCGACCTAGGCCTAAGATTTTCCACGTTTCAGGCCTTGGGGGAATCTTCGCAAAGAGTTTACGCACAAGGTTCTCCCAAAAGCGATGAAACAGTTGTAGAAAACCTTGAATTCTCTAACAATGAAAATGTAAAAAGCTACAACGGCCTTGAGCCAAGGGTATCTGCCCGCTACTTTTTGGCGACCGATTTATCGGTTAAAGCGAGTTACAATAGAACGTTTCAATATATCCATACCTTATCGAACAATACGACCGCTTCACCTATAGATACGTGGAAGTTGTCAGACTTGAACATATCACCCCAGAAAGCCAACCAATATTCACTTGGCTTCTACAAGAATTTTAAAGAGAACACCTATGAAGTAAGTCTTGAAGGCTACTATAAAACCATAAACGATATATTAGATTTTAAGACAGGTGCACAGCTTTTGCTTAATGAGAATATCGAAACCGAAGTTTTACAGGGACTAGGACAAAGCTACGGTCTTGAATTTTTGATACGTAAAAATGAAGGCAAGCTAAATGGATGGTTGGCCTATACCTATTCGCGTTCGTTTACAAAACTAGATAGTGAATTTAGCGAAGAGCGGGTCAATGGAGGTGATTATTTCCCATCCAATTACGATAAGCCCCATGATTTAAGTGTAGTAGCCAACTATAAATTTACAAGACGCTTCAGCGTTTCTGCTAATTTTGCCTATCAGACCGGTAGACCAGTAACCTATCCTTTGGGTAGTTATCGATACCAAGATGCCGATTATGTGCTGTATAGTGATCGCAATCAATTCAGAATACCCGATTATTATCGACTTGATCTTAGTTTAAATATTGAAGGCAATCATAGAATTAAAAAGTTCGCCCATAGTTTTTGGAACTTTTCCATCTATAACGTTTTAGGCCGGAACAACCCGTATTCCGTTTTTTTTGTGACCGACAATGGCGAAGTCAAGGCATATCAAAGTTCTATTTTTTCGATTCCTATTCCGACCATTACCTATAATTTCAAATTTTAGTTATGATGCAGGTAAACTCTTATTGGAATCATCGGGGTAAAGAGGGTGTTTTTATTCTCTTTTTGCTAAGCTTTTTGCTATGTGGATGCGTCGAAGAATTTGAGCCTGAAACAGAGTTCTTTGAAAGTGTCTTGGTGGTAGAAGCAGTAGTCACCGATGAAATAAAGCAGCAGGAAATTGTACTGAGTAAGACCTTTAGATTTGAAGAGAACGGTCCACAGCCTGAACAAAACGCAAGAGTGCGAGTCATTGAAGACGGTAAAACTGAATATGTCTTCACAGAGATCGAGCCCGGAAGATACCTTTCTGTTGACCTCTTTGGAGCCATACCAGGAAAGGATTATGCATTGATTATTGAAACCCTAGACGGCACTAAATATAGTTCCGATACGACATTATCGACGGGTGCGAAATCGGTACTTGACGATTTATATCCTGTCGAAACTACAAATGACGATAATGTAGAAGGAATTTCACTTCGGGTAAATAGCTTTGATGCTACTGGAGACGCTGGATACTATCGCTTCGAATTTGAGGAAACCTATAAAATTATAGCGCCACGCTGGGCAGCTTCCGAGGCAATCATCGGTAGCGCCGGAGGTATTGTGAATATTCCAAGAATAGAAGAACAGCAAATCTGCTATGCTACCAGATTATCAAATTCCGCAATTTTAGCCAATACTACAACTTTGGCAGAAAATCAAATTTCCGGTCTTGAGGTTCGTTTCATATCACGTGATGATTACGTAATAGCCCAGCGTTATAGTATAGTGGTGAGGCAATTCGCAACCTCAAGGGATGCCTTTTCGTATTACCGATCTCTGGATGAAATTTCAGGATCTGAGAGCATATTTTCAGAAAACCAACCTGGGTTTATTGAAGGAAATATAAAAATAGATAACGATGACTCCAAAAAGGTTATTGGTTATTTCGATATCAGCTCGGTAGCCTCAAAACGTATTTTCTTTAATCATGATGATTTTTATCCCGAAGATTTTCCTCCTGTCTATCCGGTCGATTGCACACCTTTCACAGTCGATGGAGAACAGCTTGGGATAGGATTGAGGAATAAAGAAATACAGTATATTTCAACGGATGACCCTGTTATAGTACCCATGCAACCCTTTAGGGTGGTAGCACGGGCTTGTGGAGATTGTACCTTATTGGGAAGTAACATAGTACCGGATTTTTGGGAAGAATAAAAGAATGAAAAAACAAATTTTGACATATATATTGCTTTTTTTTCAAGGTATATGGCTTGGCTATGGACAAGTATCGGACAATGGCGAAGTAAATAGTAGCGAAATCCCACATGAAAACATTTTTATCCATTACAACACTACGCTGTTGCTTTCCGGGGAGTATCTCTATTATAAAGTATACTGTCGAAACGCTTCCTCTAATGGCGAAAGCCTAATAAGTAAAATTGCCTATGTGACGCTGGTCGGGGAAGATGGAGCATCTGTATTTCAACATAAAATAGTTCTCGAAGCGGGTAGTGGGCAAGGTGATTTTTTCGTCCCGGTTTCAGTAAAATCAGGTAACTACAAACTTATTGGATATACACAATGGATGAAGAATAAAGGCATTGAGCATTTTTTCCAAGGTGATATTAGCATCATCAATCCATATCTGTCAGACCAGAGTGCGATTTTAAAAGGGGCCAATGATACTTTGCAAACACAAGTAAAAAGTAAGGGTAGTCTATTCAGTGATGGGGAAACAGGAACCCTTTCCCTTAAAGATTCGGTATTGAATACGCGCAACAAAGTTGTCCTCACCCTTGAGGGCCAGTCTAAATCTAAGATTAAGGGAGACTATTCCCTTTCTGTTCGTAAAGTCGATCCGTTTGCGGTTTCCCCACCGATTTCCTTCAAAACTTTCAATCCACTGATTTTAGAGAAGCCGGAGGATACTAATGATACCTTCTATATTCCTGAAATGCGGGGCGACCTTATTTCCGGTATGGTGAAATTCAATGATAAAAGCTTGCGTAGAGATGCAAAGGTGGTTGTTTCGATACCGGGTGAAAATGCTGTTACTAAGGTTGCAAATATTGACGGATCTGGTAACTTTTTGATTAATCTTGATAAGCCTTATGATTCAAACCAAGCAATCTTTCAAGTTTTGGATCAGGAAAAAGATGTATTCAATATTACTTTAGATAACAACGATCTTTTTGATTATTCCGGACTATCTTTTTATAATTTCAGTCTTACTCCCCAATTGGAAGATGAACTTTTGAAGAAGAGTATTCACAATCAGATTGAAAACGCGTTTTTTTCGGTCAAGCCCGATACATTAGCTATCACAGAACCCTCGAGGCCAGCCTACCTTGACAAAATGCAATTTTATAACCTTGATGAATATACTCGGTTTCCTACCGTTCAAGAAACGCTAATCGAAATTGTAACTAATGTTTTTCCCAGAAGAATTGGAAAAGATAACTATCGTATTCAGGTAAGAAACTATATTGAAGATACCTATATTCCACCAAACGCCCAACCTTTACTATTGGTCGACGGTATTTTAATTCAAGATCACAAATACCTCTTAAAGTACGATTCGCGCAAAATTAAACGGATTGGAGTTTTACAGGACAAATATATTCTTGGTATGCAAATTTTTCAAGGTGTCGTAATTATGGAAACAATCGATGGTGATTTTAAACTTCCCGTTAACGATAATTATGTAGTACCTCTTGAGTTGGCCAAACCTCTTGATAAGAAAAAGTATTTTAGCCCTACATACGGCGATAGTATTTCTACCAAAGATCGAATTCCCGATTATCGACATCAATTGCTTTGGAAGCCAGAAGTAAAGATTACCGATAAGGATACCAGTTTTGTTTTCTATACTTCGGATGTCGAAGGTACTTTTGAAATTAGATTAGAAGGATTTTCAGCGTCGGGAGAACCTATCTCTCTGCATAAAAATTTTCGGGTAAAATAATTAGCCATCGAATTGAAATCAATATACGTTTGCCTACGCTTAGATTTCCTTTGAAATCTCAGTTTTTTATGTTTTTTCGATTAAGCTTTTTTGTCAAACTTTACATCCTACCATTTTTAATAAACAATTGGGGGTATCCCTTTTATAGCGTCTCGAGGTTTGTACAATTATAGAAGTTGCGCTGTATCTCCGAATGAGGATTATAAAATATGAAAGCATCGGTCAACTGAAAAAGCGAACCGTTAATCCAAAATAGTATCGTTGGCAATGTTCTTTTTTCAGGTTCTTGTATCTTCCCATCCATCCTAATTTTGACTGATTTAAAATCGGATAGACCCGACAAGACGGAATCAGTGGCAAAAAAGAAATCCAATCATGCTCACTAAAGTTTACGGTAGCGCCGTTTTCGGAGTCGAAGCGACTACGGTAACTTGCACTAATATGGTAACAAATATAGGGCATACATTTTAACCTCACAAGTCAATACCTACTTTTTCGATGAAACGCATTAACCTATGCAGTTAGTCTAATATTTGCAACAATATGATAAAACTAACGTTACTTTTGTAACCTTTAATATATATCTATGTTAGCAATATATTGTAGAATCAGCCAGAAGAAAGCCGAAGGTAAGGATAGGTCTATCGATTACCAGAAGGAAAGGGGTATCGCAAAGGCCAAAGAACTGAAACTAAAGTACAAAGTTTATATCGATGAAGGGATTTCAGGTACATGGGCAATCGAAAAACGCCCCGCCTTCTTTGAACTGCTAAAGGATATAACGGATAAGAAAACCAACGTTACCACGGTATACGCCTTTGACCCCAGCCGACTTTATAGGAGCGATGAAACCAGATTAACTTTTCTGGCAGCGATTAGAATAAGAAAAATCGATCTGTATTTCGATAAGGGAATCTTTGACTGGTCAGATCCCTATATGGACTTTATGAGCAAAGTGCTATCTGCAACGGATGTTCTACATGTTGACATTACCAAAGTAAAGGTTAAGGGGGTTCTAAACGAGCGAGCAAAAAAAGGAAAGGTACAGGGGATTTTGCCGTATGGATATTACCGGGATGAAAATGAAATGATGGCCGTCAATCCCGAAGAAGCTGAAATAGTCAAATTGATTTACGACCTATATTTAAAAGGATGGGGCTATCGACGTATTGCGGAACATCTGGAAGATGAACAGGTATTAACCCGGTATAATAAATTTGATGGCAATGTTACCTATAAGCATCCCGATGGCAGGGAAATAACAAAGGCCAAGAAGGATATGACTTGGAACCATTCCAATATCCGCAATATTCTGCATAATAAGGTGTACATAGGCGAAAGGTCATGGGGCGGGATTCAACAGCCATGCCCCGCTATAATCGATACCGATGTTTTCAACAGGATTAAATACAAAATAGATATCCGACAAAAGAAATCGGGCAAACGTAGCGACCACAGATATATACTAAATGATGTTTGTAAGTGTGGCAGATGTGGAAACCGCTTTACAGGCAGAAAATCAGGAAAGTATAGGCATTATAGATGTACTTCGGTTCTAACGAGGGGCAATAAATGCGGAAATTCGTATTTCGATGCAGATGCCCTTAATACTTTCATCTGGCAACGGTTTTTCCTATCCTATAATTTGTACGACCTCGTAAAAGAACATCTTAAAAATAACGGTACGAGCGATAAAGTCGATAAACTCAATTTAGAGGTAAAGAAACTTGAAAAATCCGTTTCCTCACTTCAAAAGGAACGCCAAAACGCAATACAACTTACTATTAAAGGTATTTTATCGGAAAATGATGTGGCCGGGGAACTTCAAAGGATAGATACAGGCATTCAGGATACCAGTATCAAGCTAAAAAACCTTACAGAACAATTACAGTCATACGCCAACAGTACCGACAACCTAAAGAACATAAAGAGCGATTTCGTAAGCAATAAGGATAAAGTTTCGTTTAACGAGCAACAGGAATTGATTTTGAAATATATCGAGCGGATCACAATCGATTACGAAAATCCTTTCTTCAAAACAACGATCAAATTCACTATTCCCGATATGGAAAGCGAGGTATATTATATCGATAGGTCGTACCGATTGGCGTTCTATATTATACACGACCAGATAATAGCATGGAACTTTACAGGGGTAGAGAATATAAATATCCGACGTTTCAGAAAACTCGTAAAAGAAATTGAATCCATTACGGGATATATCTTCGACGAATAATAATTCTTCGTGTTTTCTACGTATCGAACTTGTTAAAACACCAGAAAATAAGTAGCGACAAGGCCAACTAAAAAGAAAAATGCCCCAAAGTTGTTTATAAATATTGCCCTACGCATTTTATGTGCGTGACTCTTTGAGTGTTCGTAGGATTCAAATTGGACAACACCGCCCGATGTTCTATTTTCAAACTCATAACGTCGTAATTTCTCTCTCATTCGATAACCTTTAATGGCTAACCATAAACCACCGAAAAGGGATATAATAGATAAGAAAAGTGGAGAAATCATAATTTAATTAGTTGGTTCTAACAATTCTAGTAAATAAAATTATATTATGCAATATCTTCCATTTCCAAAGTGCCGCATAGCCTACAAAAACAATACGGAAACTATGTGTTATTACAATCTACTACTTAAAAGGTAATACAATCTATATAAACACCATTACAGCCCTTGTCTACACAAACCATTGATAGCCAGTCTAATAATGTGCTTTTCAAAATGTTGTACCCAGATTTACCGACAAAATTACCCTATTTTCATCCTTTTTAGCCCGATTTAGAACTTCTTCAAAAATTGAAACCCCCATAACCATTGACCTCGTTAAGGTTTCAGAGGGGTTAAACTTACCACGAAAGAAAGCGATTTTTTCAACAAAACCGACCCATCCCAAAATTACTACGTATACACGACCCCATTTTTATACGTACAACCTATTTAGCCCCGCCTTTCTTCATTCTGTTTAACCCAGATTACACTTTATCGATTACTTATAACATACGTCGATCACCCGTATGAGGTTTGTAATAAATGATACATCTTTGCGTTATCATTATATAACAAATCTTAAACGCCTACTATTATGAACTACTTTAATACAGTTAAGAACTTAGACGAACTAAAAGCCGAGTTCAGGAAATTATCTTTAAAGCTTCATCCCGATACAAGCGGCTTCGATTCTCAATCCGAATTTGTAAAGATGTATCAAATCTTCAAAGAACTATCCAATACTTTAAAATTCAATACAGGTTTTGAAGCTGATAAAGATTTCGATTCTGAAAAGTTCTACAATGTCGTTAAGAAATTCGACGACCTTACTGATATTAATATTTCGTTTGTTGGTTCTTTCATCTGGATAACTGATGCGGACGTTCCCGGAGCGATGTATAAGCAAAAGGATGCTATCAAAGCTATCAAGATTGAAGGTATGAGCAACGCTAAGTGGGCTAAGAAAAAGGTTAGCTGGTTTTTTAGCCCGGAGGATTACAAATCAAAAAGCCGTGGTAAGAAGTCATTAGATGAGATCAAAACGACCTATGGCAGCACCGAATTTAAAACCAAATCTAAGAAGCATCTGGCAGCATAATAACAGCCCTCTTAATCGGGGGCTTTTGCATTTCATCGAAAAGGGGTATGAGATATGTAATAAATCCGAATATCAGCGTTATATTTTTATAACAAACCTCAAAAGGTATAGCCATGAAAGTAACAGTGATTGAAATAGCCACTAACAACGAAGTTAGATTTACTTGGAACGAAGATTTGACAACATGCGACTTCGTAGGAATAGGTATTGACCCGGAACACATTGACGACCTATTAGATCGTATGATGCTGATGGGAGTACACGAGGGCAATGATTACGTTACTGGATGGACTGTAACAATAAACTAGAATATTAACCCCTAAATCAAACGATATGAAAACTTACTTAACAAACTTACTTACTGAAAAAGGAATTACATCCAGTATCTACAATGATATGCCCATTGATGGACACTTTGAACTGACCTACGAAATGCAAATAGATTTTATTTGCTCTATGCCCCAGCCAATTCAACAGCAGATTAGAAAAACTTTCGTTAAGATTGACTTTGCCAATGGCGACGTTAAGCATTTTTGGGATCACATGACAACCGGGATGTTAGAATCCTGTGTGTACTAGAAACAATAACAGCAACGCCCCTACGTTCATTCTTAGGGGCTTAAATCAACTCTTATGAACTATGTAGCGTATTACAGGGTATCGACAAAGAAACAGGATTTAGGTATCCCGGCACAAAAACAGATGGTCAAAAACTATCTTAGTGATATCGATACGGTAATCAAATCTTTTCAGGAAAAGGAATCCGGGAGTAAAAACGATCGCCCGGAGTTGAGCAAGGCAATAGAACTTTGCAGATCGGAAGGGGCAATACTCTTGATTGCTAAACTTGACAGGCTTGCAAGGGATGTGAACTTTATAACATCGTTACAAAAGAGCGGACTTGAATTTGTTGCTCTTGATATGCCAAAGGCAAACAAGCTGACTATTCATATAATGGCAGCTATGGCAGAACACGAGTTAGATATGATAAAAGAGCGCACCAATGCTGCGTTGGATCAAATCAAAAGGAATATTGAAAGGGATGGATACCACATCAGTAAAGAAGGCAACAGGATAACCAGTTTAGGAGGTTCTAAGGTGCCAACGGATGCCGACCGGGAAAAAGCCAAACGGGTTTTGAAGAAGAAGCGTGAGAGCAACGAAAACAATCAACGGGCCTTATCGGTGGTATGCTTGCTCAAAGAGAAAGGGGAAAAGGATAGTTCCGATAAAATGACCTTGCAACAAATGGCAGATCATCTAAACCGAAACGGTTACAAAACATCGAGGGGCAAAAGTTTTAGTTCTATTCAGGTATCAAGATTATTAAAATTGTGTAATGAAACAGCCTAGCAGAAAAGAACAGATGTTTGCTCTATGGTTTGTAATCCTGTTTTGTTTGGCAATGATTGTAGCAATTTCACACTTTTAATTTACCTTACAGCATATTGCTTTGATTTCGAATCAACTTTTGAAGTTGTAAATGCAATAGGTATGGAGAACTTTAGTCTATTCGTTTGATTTGTTGATTCCGTGCCTTCAACTTTAGCCCCAACATTAATAAAATGGGCAACCTGCAATTTTGCACCACCACCACCCATTGTACCTTCGTTGACAGCTATTAAAACATCAAATTCTAAATCCGTTAAGTGAGTAGCACCATTTGCATCACCACCTAAAACCCTGTAACCGTCGTTAATCGCTCTTACACGGTCAGGGTTAATAAGTACACCCTTTTCACCTAATTCAGATTGAGATTCTTCGATTGCCCCACTAATGCTGATAATTGTTTCCTTAATGTAATCTTTCAAATCCATAATTAAGTTTTATAAAATTAATCAAAAGATGCAATCCAAATATCAAAAGAATCGTACTTATTTTCAGAATTTAATCTATAACTGGTTTGAGAAACTACAAAGTATTGAGATGTTACTTCAATGACATTCAGATCCACAGCCCTACCCTGAACATTAAGCAACGGGGATTTTTCAAATAATGGTAATTTTTTACCAAAGCTATCATTTAAATCTTTGAAATATATAGTATCAGCTTTTCTAGTAGTTATATCGGACTGAAATTTAACGTTGTTTACAACAAATATTCTTGGATTATATCTAACGGTTTCATTATATTTTTTTACTTTATTTTCCAAAGTATCTGTTTGTTTCTCTAAATTTTCGAGTTTTTCTTGAAACTTATCTTCAATACCTTTAAATGTTGAATATCCAAAGAATGTTGCGCCAAATATCAAGATCGCTGCAATTGATTGTAATAGCTTAATCTGGTATTTTAAATCAAAGTACTTTTCATCATTCAACTTTGAATTACCGCCATCAGCATTTTTTGAAATTTTACTAAGAATACGAATATCCCATATCAACAAACCGCCTACTATGACCAGTAGAATATAAATGATTGCACTCATACTAATTCCAATTTTCTATAATATTTTTAATCAAATAGAACTAACTCTATCATTTAATTATATCAAAGAGGTTATTAATCGGAAAACTTAGTTTTGATTGCGTTCTATACGTTTTTACCTGATTCCCCTCATTCCAGTATAATATCCAATGTTCATTACCGACGCTCTCAATTTTAAAGATTAAAGCGAGGTTAATGAAGATTTGTTCGCTGGAATCTTCCAAAATGTTAATTAGAGTTGGTTTAATGGTTTTAGTATTTTTGGTAAATATAATAATATTGTGCTATGACAAAACAGGAAATTGCTAAAGCAAAAGATAGTATACTAAAATTCATGTTGGATAATACTAAAATAAATAGAGCCGTATTCGCAAACGATTCTTACTACGATCAGCGGGATTTTTGGAGTAAATTGTTTGATAGAAAAATTTCATCTGAAACTATTGACAGATTTATTTCACAAATTATAAATTATCCAGACACGATAGTTTCTAATTTTAAAGAATCTGGCATACAACCAAATGAGTTGACAAAAACTTTTCTCGATGAAGGGGGTTTTGTGGGTTTATACGAGAAGGAGCGAAAAAAAATAATAGATTTAGAGAATGCCAAAACGGTAATAGCACTTAAAAATACCCGACAAGCCAAATTGGCCAAATGGCAGATTATCACATTCTGGCCTTTATTTGTTTTGGGGATTTTTGGCGGTGTTTATTCGGCAATCGATATGTTAGAATCAAATGAAAATATATCAGTTGATAAATACAATTCTAACATATCAGAAATTAAAAAGAAAATTGATAGCCTTCGAATAAATTTTAAACAGGAAAATAATCAGTTGGAAGAAAGGTTATATGAAGCTGAAATGTTGATTGCCGTCTACGAATCGGATTCTTTACCTTGACCTTGCGGCTTTTCAACGATATTTTTATCTATAATTTCTTTGACGATCTCGGCCTTTTGTTGTGCATCGTTTGTTAAAGTCATGTAAATATCACCTTTCCATTTTGTTTCAACATCCAAATATTTTTGAATTTTTGTATACCAAAGTCTAAATCCTATAAGCATTACGATGAATCCAAAAATCAAGAATATGGATAAAAATACCGCTCTGATTTTATAAGAATCGTTTTCAAATTCAAATTTATTTCTAGCTTTGTCAACAGCATTTTTATAAGCTATTGGCTCGTTAGCTAATACTTTTAGGTATTCATTAAATTCAGATTCTGAGATTTCACCTTCATCCATCTGTATGTTATATTTTAATAGCTTTCTCATTGACACCTGATTCTCCCAAATGAAATTCCTATCTAGGTATTCCAAATCATTCTCTTGTTGAGTGATTTTAAAGAACTCCGTGTTAAGTTGATAAATACAAAATAGAAATATAACAAGCCCGAAAAGAGCCATGAATTTATAGAGGTTGTCGGTGGGTAGGTTTGGTATATTCATAAACCAAAGATATCATTTTTCAATATTTTTTCTAACCCGTTCCCAGCCAAAAGTAGGAACCGCCCAAAATCCTAGAACATCCATAATGTATTTCGGTTCGGACAACGGAAATTTGAAGTAAAGTTTGAAGTTTTAGGTATCCGCTTCGTATCCATATTCTACAAAGAAACCATCCATAGATAAGGGATTGCCCAGAAAGTTTTGATCCTTTAGAGCGCACTCGTACCGATCTTTCCCGATTTCCTTCAATAAAGCCCGGACAGCTTTTTTATCGTAGTTTCTAAACACTAATTCGGACATAATCCAAAATTATGTAAGATATCCATTAAAATAACCCTTGTTGATAAGTTTAAGTTGTAAATAAGAAGGTTTGAGAGCATTTAAAATTATTTCTATGCTAATGTACTGCAAACAAAAAATATGCCCTTAAAACAGTTTATTTTCATTTTATCACCCACCCGAACCCCCATTAAGGCTAGGAATTTAGCCCATTGTTGATAACCC
>DRGL01000013.1 GCA_011050085.1 Pricia antarctica
ATCATGCTGCAAAAATTGCACTTGGTAATAAATCTAATGTCTTTATTAGCAAGACATCTGGTGGCAAATTATCTAAACATGCCGCTAAACGTAGAAGAAGAAAATTAAGAGGAAAGTAAATGGCAGAAACAGAAAAGATGACTGAGTATGTTGAGCAGTAAAGCGCATCAATCCCGATATGGCTTGATTATCTATGGCACGACAACTTTTGCACACCAATTTATTTAAGGCATAGAAAACATAGGTTGCAATTATGATTAAATCATTCATACTAACATTCATATTTTGGACCCTGTTTATCATCATAGATTCCATCATGGATGCTATAAAGGTCTATACGAAATTCATCTGGTATAAAAACAGCAAGTTATGGCACCGATTGAAATATTTCAGAATAGGATTCTGTGTAGCTACTGGCTGGTGTGCTTATGGATTATATTTATCAATATCCGGGTATGAACATGGATTGTTTAGCTTTCTCCTGCTATGGTTCCTGTTTTTGCGCTGGATCTTATTTGAAGGTTTAATGAAAAAATGGAGTGGACAGTAATGTATGAGAATTGCCCGTTAAAAGGGAAAGTTTGCCCTTTATGTTTTGTGTCGGGCGGTCTTGGTCAAACTTTAATTTGTAGCAAAAAAGTCGGCGAAAACGAGATACAGAAAATGAAATGCTGTCCCAAGAAAAAAAAAAGATAAAACTTAAAACAATTATTAAAGGAGACGCCATGACCAGATCAGATATTAAATTAACCAAAGCTCAGATTGAACACATTAACCAAACCGGCTCAATGCCGTGTCCGCATTGTGAAACAGTGATGGAACGGTTTCCCCGAGATCCGAAAACGCAAGTTCACGCAGCTAAAAAACCGGAGCTGTATTGTGCGAAGGATCATGAATCTGTAGCTTTGTTTGTGAGGTAGATATGGATATTACTAAAGAGATAGAAGATTTGAGGGGTTATTTCAATAAAACCATATTGGGATCGGAGCAACAAACAACCCTTAGAAGCATTTTAGATATTCTTTTTGAATTATATGAACTGCACGAACGCCAGAAAACACGAGAGGGTAGGAGAAAAGAAGAATTAGCTAACTATTGCGGTAGAATAGAGGCGCTGGAAGGGGCTCACGTTAGAAACAAAGGACGGACCAATAAAGTCCAAAAGGAAATATTTGAAGTGTGGGGGCAAATTAGCAAACTTGAAAAAGCGGTTTATCGTTCGGCGGAAATAAAATCAGCAGGGCCGCCAAAAGAAGAATTAAAGCCTTGTCTGTTTTGCAAGTGTGCCGTAACAGAAATCAGGTTTGAGGGCAGATATTTTGTTGTGTGTTCTAGATGTTATTGTTGTGGCCCGAAAGCTGATACCGAATATTGGGCTGCGGTTAAATGGAACTTGGGGTCATAATGGCTAAAAAACTAACACCCGAAGATTTCCGGAAACTGGAAGAACAGAAGGAACGCCAGGACAGGGCTAACAATTTTAAAAAGGCTGTCGAATACCAGGAGAAGAAATTTAACTGTGTCATTATTCCGGTTCATACATTCGTTGGCGGCAACATGCAGTCCGGATGGCTCGGGGAGGCTTTGCCGGTTAAGGAGAAGAAGTGATTAATCTTGAAATCAAAATAAACACAAAACAATTTGAGAAGGCGCTGGCAACATGGAAGAAGTCGATTAGTTTTAGAAGGTCCATATATCACGTACAATACGAACAACTAAAAGAATCCGGATTAATTTCACCGTGTAGGTATCTATGAAAACCAAGAAACCAACCAGCAAGGGCGATGAATTGATGAAGAAATACCATAACGATGAATCTTTGCAAGATAGCTTTAACCGTCAAATGAGGGAATTGCAACAAGTAATGTCATCTCCCTTGAATATAACTAAATTATTGAGAAGCAATGAAGCCAATATTTCATGTAAAGTGGTTGGATGATAAATGATTGATCTAATCGGTTTGACTATAGAATTTTTATTAGGAATGTTTGTTTTAGTAATGGTATTTGTTGCGTTTGCCGTTATTTTTATTGGGCTTGTGATCGGTATTCGCGGATATTGAAATCTTTTATTAAATAATTTGAAATAATTAGAAAATGCCAAAGAAAGACAGCGAAAAATATAAACTTGACGGTATACACAAAGAGTATATTCTCAATAAATTAGCCTTGCACTGTGGACAAACGGAAATTGTCAAAGCTATCAAAACAAACTTTGGAATTGAAATATCAGTGCAAGGCATTGATTATTATAAGCGCGAATATGAAAAGGAATGGCGCGAAAAGAGGAGCTATTTCAATAAGCACATTGCCGAGATTGAACCTTTTGCAGATAAGTCTTTAAGGGTCCAGAAACGGGGAGAATTGATTCGGGACATTGAGGATGAGGGGTTGTGGTATACTGTTTTTGGAAAATTTGGAGATCACAAAAAAGGCAATCATGGAGCGATTAATGATCTTTTAGATTCAATTAAAAAGGAAATAGAGCCGTTTAAAATTGCCCAAACCAATCCGGACGGCGAAGGCCCGGTTGAAATTAACGTGAAACTTGTAGATTAGGAGGAAACACCATGAAATCATTTAGAAAAAGAAATGATAACGAAGATCGTATTCAAGAGAAAACAATCATTGTAGGAGAAATAAAACTCACCACAAAACAACAGGCGAGGCTTTATACTCAAAGCGAAAGATCACACTATTTTAGGGATAAAATAAAGGATATTGTTTCATCTTTAATAGATGAATCTTATGAATGTGAGAAGATGTTTTGGAATGATGTCGCAAGGGTATGTGGATATAAAAGCACCTTTGACGCAAGCATAAAAGATGGCATACATCTCCGGGTAGATTGGTTAAAAGGTGTAATAGAAAAAAGAAAACTGAAAGAGACTGATTAATTAGGAGGAACACCATGTCGCTCATTGCCGGAATGAACGAAGAATTAAATCGAGATAGAGAGCTTTTACAGCAATATCAACAAATCGGCGGTTTGTTTGCATTTACTATACTTAAAGCTAAAATAAAAGAAGCAGAGGACTCTATTGCAAGTGGGAATGTTGTAAGAATGTTAATTGCATACAAAACACTGAAAAATTCAAAATAATAAATGGATCCAACTAATGTCAATATCAGCAGAAAAGTCTTCAATCCTAAGTTCCTACCGCTATTGGACAATGATGATGCGGTTAACATATTTTATGGCGGTGCATCGTCCGGCAAGTCTCATTTTCTTGCCCAGAGGGTTATCTACCGCATGCTTAAAGATATTGATCGCAATACGATGGTTGTCCGTAAAGTTGCTCGAACTAACCGGGGCTCGACGTTTGCCGAGATTAAAAAAGTCATCAATACATGGGAAATGAATAGCTTGTTTAAAATCAATAAATCCGAAATGACTATAACGCGCAAAGGCGGTGGACAGATCCGGTTTGAGGGTTTGGATGACGTTCAGAAGCTCAAGAGCGTGACGTTTGAGCGCGGCGTTCTGAATGATATTTGGTTTGAAGAAGCTACAGAGGGATCACAAGATGACGTGATTGAACTTGAATTAAGATTACGCGGGCTGTCTAAAGTTCCATTTCAATTAACAATGTCATTCAATCCGATTTCTGCTTTGCACTGGATCAAGAAAGTATATTTCGATGCCCAGCATGACAATGTTACAATCCACCATAGCACATACCTGGACAATAGATTTTTAGGCGAGCGTGAAAAGAAAACACTTCAGAACCTAAAAGCATCGCACCTGGTTAAATATGACATTTACGCGCTGGGTAAATGGGGCGTGCTTGGTGGTTTAATCTACACTAATTACAAAGTGCATAAATTTGAGGACGACTTTGATAGGCATTATAACGGTTTAGATTGGGGCTATAAAAATCCGGCAGCATTTTTGAAGATGGGATTCCGGGACCAGGAAATCTATATCATTGATGAATTTTATATGTCCGGAGTTGATAATCCAGGTTTGATGCGGGCTGGTAAGCGTGTCTGGGATAAGCAGCGGGACAGAATAACAGCCGACAGTGCAGAGCCGCGATCAATAAAAGAATGGCAAACGGCTGGTTGGATGATTGAGGGTGCGCGCAAGGGTAAAGATTCGGTTCGCAATGGTATTGGCTGGATCAGAAGCCATCCGATGCACATACATCCGCGCTGTCAGAACTTCATTAACGAGATTCAGGGTTATGTATACCGCAAAGATAAAGATGGGAACGAGACAGAGGAGCCGTTGGATTTCCGCAATCATTTGATGGATGCAAAACGTTATGGATTTGAAGAGCTAATGGACTTAAAAGAGTTTAGAGTATTGGCGGTTTGAGATGAACTTATTTCTTAACATTTTAATATTTTGTTTTTCTATCTTTGCAATAATAACTTTATACTCTATTGATTTTGGCACGCTGGACACGTTTTCGAAATATGAGTCTTGTTTGTTGATATTGATATTGGTAATATTATCAAAAATATATCATAAAATGGATAATTAATATGCTAATTGAGTTTATAGGCGGTAAAATGGATGGGGAGGTTGGGGATGTGCCAATCGTATATAGTTCGATAAAGGTTCCATATTGCAAACCGCTAAACAACAATGAGTATTTAACTAGGCAACAGTTTTCTGAATCAGTAAAGGAACCTATGTTTTTTGTTGCAGTCTATCACCGCAAACCAGCAACCAACAAATTCTACTTTGATAAAATAGAGGAGGTGTGATGGGCAAAAAAGAATCAAATCCACCACCAGCACCAGCTCCAAGAATGGTAGATGCCGAAAACAAGCCATTTAAAAAGGAATGTGCCGGAGCGTGTTGTATCATAGCAATAAAGCGGATTTCCGACAACGAAGAGGGAATATTTTATTTTGATTGCGATGATGGCTTGCAATGGGCTGTCATCAAATTTTGTCCATATTGTGGAGGTATGTTAAAATGTCCGAACAAATCAAAGTCACACTAACATTCAACTTTGCCGATGAGGGTGAAGAAAAACAACCAGATTTAATCAGCATCAACGATGGTAAATCTAACCCATTAGACAGAACTAAATTGATTGATCTGATAATATTATTACAAATCAACAAACAGCTATATGATGTGGAATCAAACGAATCAACCGCAAAAGCTGAACGAAGTAGACTTAATGATTTAAAAAAATCGATTGCACTTGACAAATTGGGTAAGTGATTGGATTAAATCATGAGCATAGAACAAATTATATTTCATAGCCTGACAGACGAGCTTGGTAAAATGTATATGGATGCTTCAATTTTAGAGCGTGATCCAATTAACTTATGGGGCATTCCGGTATTGGAAAATAAATATTTGCCTGAAAATACAATGATGTGCGTTTGTGGTGATTTTGTTAAGTTCGTAAAGATTGATGGTAATAGACTAAAGTTCTGGGATGTTGCACGTGAGAAAATGGAACTTAAACTTTGCAAATGGGAACCATTAGAGCCGACAAACAATGACAACGACAATCAATTTAAGTTTATTGGCAATAACCTTATAAATAAAATAACAGACCAATTAAGGCCGCTGTCATGATAATTAAACTATGGCAGAAAACACATAAACAAATTCAAAAAGATGTCAGCTTTCCTATCTACAGGCAGATTTCGAGCGATTACGATACAGAATATACTCGAATAAACGATGATTTAACAGCAATTTCGATAACAGAAGAATTGTGTCCTACCGGTAGGGTTAAATATATAATCGAATACGTACCTAAGTACACTTTTGACAAATCGGATATGAATTATCATCTCGGTTTAAATGAAAATTCATCATCAAAGGAAGAATTTTTTGATGCGTTTTATAGGTTTGAGAAGCATATTAAAAAGATAGGGGCGACTTTATGAAATCTAACTACCGCAACAAAATGCAATCGCCTGACATAATCAAGCAGGACAAATTCAACCGACGCACTGAGGCGGATCAGGCTTTGATTAAGGCGCGATATGACCAGCACAAGGCTCTGGCGTTCAAGGTTGGCGCGAAGCCGATGGAGTGGCCTGCTTGGTTGGTGAAGGAGGGGTATTGATATGTATGAATTATATTGTCTTGTCTGTGATGAGTGGGTACCAATGGTTGAAATGTCTGCAAACAATTTAGGCTATGGCAGAGTTGAAGCAGAATTTAAGGTTTCCTGCGGACACCACATAAAAACAAAAAGTTCGAATCGTCCGTTTGGTGAAATGCTTCTTGTGGGCGATCCGGAAGAATTAAAAGCCAAATGAAAATACAGCTAACAAGAAAATTTGAAGGTGTTCCAATCATTGAAATAACCGAAACAATTTATTTGAATTTATTGGACAGCATTCACCTATTCACACTTGACCAATATCTGAAAAGCTGGATTATGGATAAACGTGAAATCGGCATGATAATTAACATTGTTGGCACATGGAACAATATAAAACATATTAAACCGATATTAAGAATGAAATTAATTTAAAAGCCAAAGGAGGCTTGTGATGGATGAAGCGAAAGCACAGAGAGAAACCCAAGTATGCCACGAATTAAATGAAATAGGGTTTGCGGCTGAACGGTTGGAAAAAACAATTAATTGCTTAATCGAAAGGCTAAAGAGTGTCTTGCAGGAGAGATCCGCCGAGGTTGGAATGGTTCAAAAAGAACCCGATAGCAAACAGCTGGTTCCTTTGGCACAACAGATAAAAGGGAGGTCGTGTGCAATCAACAGGCTTAATGATAAATTGGGAGACGTTATCGCAGGCTTAGAAATATGATCAACTACCTAATAGCCGGATTCATAGTAGCCTACGCTGTTTTAGTCGGCTACACGATACTCATATACTTCAATACGGACACAAACGCAGTGCCTAAGCGTGGCTCAAAAGGGTATCCGGTTTACATGCACGGCTTAATATGGTTTAATGGTTTGTGGATCTCGTTCGCCTTCGCGCTGGGGTCGATAATCGCTAAGTGGATCGGTGAGCAGTTGGGAGGAATGTGATGACGTTATATTTGTTTGAACGGATAGATAAAGTAACCGATAGCTGGCACTCAGCGGGCGGTATAGTTATTATTGCGAAGGATCGGCGCCAAGCAAAAGAAATAGCTACTAAATATTTTGACAGCAAGTTTGATAAACGTGACAAGGTCGGCATAACTATTGATGAATGGAAATCGGTTAAAGTGTTTGTTTTGGCCGGCAAACACAAGCCAGAAGTATTCATATTTCCAGATGAGGGATGCTGTTAAATGAAACGCACCATAATCACAATCAAAACAATCAACTCCGGCAATAAGATCAAATCGCAAAGCCGCATACTGCTCAAGGAGGCGGAAGGTTGGCACGGAAAGATTGAGCTGGTTATGAAGGATGGCGTTTGCGTCCATGCGTCTGCACCGGTCAAGAATTTAACCGTCGAGAAGATATCGATTAGCGCGTATCTTAATAATAATGATTCGGGGGATGGAAAATAAGGCTAAAGTTTTCGTAAAATGTGCCGATATATAAGTAGACGCAAACAAAAAGGAGTCTACCATGAAAACACGAATAAAACTAACAATCGCGCCCGCCATAATCATCTTAATCGCACTGGCTTTATACTTTAGTCCCGCCATGACAGATCCGGTGATAGGCAAAGACGAAAATTATGTAATAGCGATTTCCGACAGCTTGACAATGGGATATTTTGCCAAATTACTCATAGCAGATTATAAAGAATATGATGCCGAGTGTTATGCGGATAGCACCAACTCTCTGAATGGTTGGCGGGAGACCGGTGTTTATAGTTACTCGCATAGAGAGATGACATTGCCGGGATTTGTGGAATTTATGGAACGGAAATACGATTTGAAATAAAATATTGCATATTTTGTTAAATATAGTTATATTCGGATTAATATGAAAACGATAATTGGCACAATCTCGATTCTAATCAATGGTATAAAAACATGCTTCAAGTCATGCAGAGACTATAATGTCATTATGGATGAAGTGGATAAATATATATGTTATGGTAACGAAAAAACCAATTAACAGACGAAATTTCCTCAAATACTTCACCGGCGGCTTGCTTGGCGCTGGACTTGTGCCGATGGTGGGCAAGGAAGATCCCGACGTTGCAACTATGATAGATTTTGAGGGCAATGAATATCCGGTAGTTATAGAACCGATTGATTGGGACATGGCAAGAAAAGAATTAGCAGAGTTCTTTAAAATAGTAAAATTACAAGGTTGAATGTGGGCTTAGAAGCAGCCACCATTTAAAGAGTGAGGTGGGCAGCCCTAAATAAATTGGGCGACCTCTGGCTTGAGACACAGCCAATGTCGGAACGGTGTCAACCAACGTGTGTTGGCAGACTGTCCTCGCCTCTTTGGCGTAATAGCACACAATTTTGTAATGTTCTTTAAAATAAACAGCAACATCAAGGTCAGTTGACCGAAATTCGGAGGCTGGCTATCTAAGAGATAATGTCTTAATATCTTTTAGGTGGTCAGCCTTTTTGCGTTTAGGAGCAGAATGGGACTATTACAACAGACATTAGCCGCAAACAAGCTAATCGACCCCAACATTGCACGGGATAACCGGGTAACGCCCGCCATTGCGCACGTGAACGCTGGAATCATGGGGCACGGAGTGGACCCGCTGGAGTCTATCGAATCGTTCCAGAAAACATACGCGACTATTACCTGGGTTTATGCTGGCGTATCTGCTATCCAGGATAACATTGCCAAACTACCCATCCGCATATATGACCGACCGGCCACGGAAGATGACCGTATTGAGATTACCGATAATCCTAAATTTAAACTATTTGAAAAACCAAATCCATTCTCCTCCAGGTATTTATTTTGGGCAACAGTAGTTGGATCATTAGAATTAACTGGGGAATTGTTCGTAAACTTAGTTCGCGGCAATGAAAACCAACCGCCACAAGCAATGATACCGCTCCGATCTGACCGCATTTCGATTGTCCCCGATCCCAAAGAGTATATTGGAGGGTATGTTTACAAGATTGGTGGTATAGAGATACCATTTCAACCCTGGGAAATCTTTCATGTTGCATACTATAACCCAATAGACGATTATCGCGGCCAATCACCGTTACAGGCAGGTCGGAACGCTCAAATATTGGAACTCCATTCAGTTAATTGGGCGAAAGATTTTTTCAAGAGTGGAACCCGAGCGGCGGGGATGCTTACAATTGATGGGAAGATAGATCAGGAACAATTTAAGCGTCTCGAGAAGCAGTTTTCTGAAAAATATATAGGTCGGCAAAAAACAATGATATTGGAACAGGGTATGGATTTTACCCAAACGTCCGTGGCTCCCAAAGATGCTGACTTTTCCGGATTGCGTGACATGAATAAGGCAGAAATATTAGCCGTATTGGGTGTGCCTCCGCTTATGGTTATGGATTTAAGTGATTCGTCAGTGCTTCAAAACACCGAGATCCAGCGCAAGTTATTCTGGGAAGAAACGTTGATCCCGAAAATGACTATGTTCATGGACGAATATAATACGGAATTGTTACCGCTGTTCGGCGTTGATGGAGCGGTAGCTGAGTTTGACACGTCCGGCGTTGAAGCATTACAGGAGAACCGGAAAGAAAAGTGGAAACGGTACTTTGAGGGATTCACCCGGGGTGCAATAACGCCCGATGAAATACGCCAGGACGTATTCGGCAAAGATCCTATCGGCGGCGCCACGATGACATCGACATACCTGTCCATGAATGTATTACCGATCGGCGAAGATACAAGCGCATCGGAAAGAGCCGTTCAATTGATTGAGCGGAAATCACTCAAACAAAAAAAAGTCCGTGACCAGCAATGGAGGGCTTTTATTGCACGGGTTGTGCCGATAGAACGGGAGTTTGTGCTGGTGTTGGTTAAATTGTTCCGTGAGTTGGAAGAAGAAGTGTTGCGGAATTGGAACTCACAAAAAGATTTTGCCGGGCTGGTTAAGAAGTATAATCAGAAACCGGATTTTGGATTTGAGGCTTTGTTTAATACCGAAGAATGGGCTAAAAAGTTTAAGGATGCCGGGTTGCCGTTTCTATCTGAAGCAGTAAGAACAGGCGGCGCCTCTGTATTAGCCGATCTGGTCAGTGATCAGGTTTTTGATATGACTAACCCGTTCGTCACTGAAACAATTAGAACGCGATTAGATTTCTTTGGCACTAAAGTTATCGGTACCACTCAAAAGGATATTGTGAAGGCTATAGCTGCCGGGTTAAAAGAAAATGAAACGATTGAGCAGATCGCTAAGAGATTAGAGCGTTCATTTGATCTGGCGGAGAAGTTAAGGGCGCCGAGAATAGCACGGACGGAAGTTACCAGCGGATTTAATGCAGGCAACGTCAACGGAATGCAGCAAAGCGGTGTAGTTGATACCCATAGCTGGCTTACAAGCCGTGATGCTGATGTTCGCGACCCGGGACATACAAAAACAAGTGGCGGGGAGAATTTAGACGGATTTAGTGTGAGGCTGGGTGAAAACTTTCCCACGCATAGAGAATATTCGGGATCAACATCTGAATTTCCATCTGATTTTAATGAAAGATGTACAACAATTCCAGACAGAAAAGAATCCGCATGAAAAGCAAATTTAACATAACAGAAGCTAAACTAAAAGATCTTTATTTAGACAAGGGCTTGACTCGGAAAGAGACAGCTAAATATTTTGGCTGTTGCGATGCTTATTTGAAGGTATTTATTAGAAAGTGGAAGCTATTTAAAAAAGTTTATGTTCTACCTCTTAAATTAGATAGAGATTGGTTATATCGGAAAGCTGTCATTGAGAATATGACAGGAAAGGAAATAGCAGACATTTTAGGTTGTCGCAATACTGCTATAAACGATCATCTAAGGAAACACAATATCCCAGTAAAAAAAGCAGGCGGCCAATATCTCGGTCTTGATGTAGATGAAATTCGCCGCCTATATGAAGTTGAAGAATTGACTACATCAGAAATTTGTGAAAAGCTAAAGATAAGCGCTGGAGCACTGTCCGTGTTTATGAATAAACATGGCATCAAAGCGAGATATTATTCGAGGCAAGAGGGGAGATTGTATAAATTAGTGACAGAGGTTTTTCCAAGGGCGATATACAACAAGAGAATGAAAGTTTGTGGTAAGGTTCGGTGTCCTGACATTTTGATAAAGAAACATAAGATCATAATTGAATACGATGGACTGGCATGGCACCAATTGCCGGAAGACAAGCAGCGTGATTTTGAATTTATAAGTGAGGGATATAAGATTATCCACTATCAAGAATATATACCAACACTTGACGAACTAAAGACAGATTTAGAGCGGATAATTAATTCTAAAAGCAAATTATCGGGGTATGTTTATAAACAAAAAGGCAAGGATATAACTTTTTTAATAGATATGTCATCTTCATATAGGGCGTTAGCTAAAACCCTAAAAACGACACATCGGAGTTTTTTTGATTACGTGCCAGATCGCAAGGAATCAGCATAATGTGGACAAAAATAAAATTGCTTATTAAGTGGTGGGATAATGAACAAAGTAAATTATGTCCCCATTGTGGCTATTGTTGTAATAATAACAGTGTGTCTTGCACGCCACCAATAGAAGAAATCAAACAATAGGTGATAACATGGACAAAGATAACTTAAAGGCTCAAATGCAGGAACGCCTTGAGAAACTTGTAACAGATCCCGGGTCATATTATCCAAAGACTAAATATAAAGTAGCGGGTCAAGTCTCTAAGGCTAATGATGATGGATCGATAAATTTCCATCTTATCACCGACGATCTCGATCGGGAAAGTGAGGTTTTATTGCCAATGGGTGCGGTGCTGGACAACTGGAAGAAAAACAATGTCTGGCTATGGGCACACAACATCGAAGCGTGGGGAGGCTTGGAACGTCCTCCTATTGGCAAGATAAACATCAACACCATTGAGCAGACAGAGCATTTTCTTGGCATTGATGTATTCTTTGACGAAAAGAACGATGAATTTGCTAAGATGGTAGCAGCTAAACACCGGGACGGCTTTTTAAATGCTACTTCAGTCGGATTTATACCAATTACAGTCAGCACTGATACGGTTAAACCAGACCAAAAAGGCGTTACTTTTGAGAAATTCGAAGTTTTAGAGGGCTCAAGTGTTCCAATACCGGCAAATCCGGCAGCATTACAACAGAACAATTGGGGCGGTTTTGTTGATGACTGTAAGAGATTTGGATTTAGCAATATTAATATGAAAGCCTGGATGGAAATGGCTGGCTGGACTGCCGAACAAATCAAAGATGGTTTACCGAACGATAGTCTAACCTTGGTGATTCCTTATGAAAAAGAAACCGTTACAGCCCCCGAAGGCTATGAAATTACTGACATTTCCGATGAAGAAGCAGAGAAACAGAAACCTAATGATAGTGAGGCCGTTGTTGAAATTGATAACGGCGAAAAGAAATTTGATGCAATAGTAACCTCTGAAGTTGTAGATAAAATTATAGAAACCTGGAAAAAATTAGCCGGCAATGGGCAGTCTACGCTTGAAATTGAGACTAAAGTCATAAAGGCGATTACGAATTTAGCAGAACCACCTAAAGAAACAGACAACACATATAAATTAATCATAGACGAGTTAAACTCGATTAACATTCACGACAAACCAGACGCAAGTAAATTAATATTAACCGAATTAGAAGGAATAAGAAATACTCTGAAGTCTTAAAGGCTCATACAGGCTTAAAAAGTCTAATATTGAAGTTTGGAGTAATTAAAATGACACCCGAAGAGATTAAAGCACAAAACGAAGCGGTATTAAAAGCCGTTCACGATCTAAAAAGCACCGTTGATAAAGCAACCGAGGAAAAAGCTATCAACGATACTTTAGTTCAGGAATCACTGAAAAAGCAAGGGGAAGACATTCTTGTAATGCAGAGAGAGACAGCGGAGATTAAAAAACTGGCGGAAGCAACTACCATCGAAAGAGAAGAGGAATACAAAACCAACTTAAAACCGATCTTCGCAAGCAAGTCCGCCGGTGCATCTCTGCAAAGTTTATACAGCGTAGATATGACCGATGCGCCTGTAACTGATCACATGGTTGCCCGGAAAATGTTATATGCGCCACGAACATCGTTTGATTTAAAATCGCGAAGTTGGAAGCTGGGAAAATCTTACGATGGGTTCGAAGACATTATGGATCTTCAGGACACCGTGTATTTTGCGGGTCAGGCGATAGCTGAAAAGACTAAACGTCCCTACATGGATGTTGTCAAAGGTTTAGACACTTTTAACCTGCTAAATGCTGAAATCAGAGGCAATTCCGAGCTGTCAAAGGCTCTGGATACTTCTGACACATCCAGTTTTATCCCGACTCAGTTTTCCGCCCGGTTATTGGATGACGTTCGGTTGCAATTGAAAGTTGCGGCTTTATTCGGTCGTTTATCTCTGCCGCGGAGTCCTTTTACCAACCCAGCACGCGGAACTAGGATCACAGCGTATTTAGTCGGAGAATCAACATCTAATTCTTCAACTAAAATACCTACCAGCGACCCGCCAAGCCGGAATGTGACCTGGACAGCGATTAAGTTCGCCGTAAGGAATGTATTCAGCGATGAATTAGCTGAAGATTCAATTGTTCCAATCATGCCATGGGTCAGGAGTGAATTAGTTCAGGGCATGGCCGATGCGGAAGAAGATTCTTGTATTAATGGCGATGATCAAACAACCCATCAGCATTCAGATGTAACGGCTGCAACCGATCGCAGGAAAGCATTTGATGGGCTACTGTTACATTCCGGTGGTTCAAGCGGTGCTGCTGCTGTTAGTCTTGCAACTTATTCTATAGCTAATATGCGATCAATCCGGAAAGCAATGGGACGTTTCGGGGTCACTTCTTCAAAGCTGGCCTATATCATGTCAATGTCATCTTATATCACGGCTTTGAGCCTTGATGAAGTCGAGACAGTCGATAAGTTCGGCCCGATGGCAACGATATTAGCCGGTGAACTCGCAAAAGTTGACGGAACCGGGATTGTTGTATCGGAATTTGTTCGTAACGATTTGAACGCTTCCGGCGTTTATGACGGTGCAACAACTACTAAAACAGAAATATTCTTGGTTCACACTCCGTCGTTCTTGTGGGGCGATGTTGGTGCGGCGAAAAGTGAGACTGCCCGGGATATTGAAACCGGTCAAACTGTTGTTGTAACTTCCCGCAGAACCGATTTCCAGCAAATACATAGTCCCGCGTCTTCCGGAGAGGAAACGGTTGGGCTGGGTTATAATATCGCATCGTAACAGTAAAAAAAGTGAAGCGTAAAACGCTCCTATTTATGGAGTTGGTAGTGCTGCCCGCAAAAATAGAGGGGCATGAGCCCAACAAAGTAAAAAATAAGGAACAGGAACAATGGGTAACAATTTAATGAACCTTTTGAAAACGAATCAGCCGGGCGTTTCATTGTCTATCGCTGATTTAATCGGCCCACGCGGGATGAACGATACAAGCGGTAATGCTTCCGGCTACAAACAGGCTGTTGAGGAATTGCAAAGAGCCGCAGGCATTAATCATATCGTTCAGATCAACGATTGCGAAACGCAAACAGACTGGACGGAAAGTGACAACGGAACATTCGATCGCGCTGTTGGCAATGCCGGCGTAAAAGTTGGCACTAACTCTCTGAAACTTACGGCCACAGCGTCAACAGACAATACTCAGTATGTTGAAACAGTATTAATCAATGAATCAACATACGTTCCTAAAACCGCTGATGGTGAACGGCAAATGGACTGGAGAGACACCGATTATATCGGTTTTTGGCAACACGCCGTTCAAAGTGCCGAATACGGAACAGCCGGGGAGATGCAGTTTGCAATTATGAATAATGGAGTGTTGTCGGATAAAACCGAGATCACCGGTAACGTCACAACTTCTCATGCCTGGTTTCAGATCGACATATCGGGCTTTAGTCGTGATAAAGTCGAAGCTATCCGGTTTTACTCGAATAACACCAACACCGCTGAAGATTTTTATGCTGATAACATCATTCGGTATAAATATGCTTTAGGCGGTGCTCCCATATTTGGTTCATACTACTATATCACTTCCGGGACTACCCTTACGGAAGGTAACGGCGTGAAATGGGGCATTGCAGGATTAACGGTGGCAAGTGCAACTGAGGCTGTGGTTGATTTAGGCCCTGCTTTCTTAGGTGGTGCTACAGCTACAGGAACCGCCGCAAGGAACGTTTATGCACAACTGCCCGGCAAGTTCATCTTTATGATGAAAGCCTCTACAACTAATACTGCCGGCGCCGGGGTGCAATTTGCCGGAGCAACCACCGTTGAAGATGGTGACGCTGGCAACTTTGAGCATTCATTTGCAAAAGCTCTTGAGGCCGCTGGTGAGACTGGTGATTGGATTTTTTGTATTTATGATACAGCAGGTCAGGAGGTGTAATTATGGCTTTCTCCTTAGTAGACCAACAAAAAACCAACCAGCCTGGTGTTAATCTTGACCTTGCTGATAAACTTGGCCCTGGTGGATTAAACGATCCAACCAGTAATGTCACAGGCTACAAAGAAGCAATTCAAGAGCTGCAAAGGGCTTACGGAATCAATCATATTGTCCAGGTGAATGATTGTGAAACCCAGGCGGACTGGACTCTTAGCGATTCTGGAACTTTTGATCGGGCTGTAGGAGCAACCGGGAAGCGTGTCGGTAGTAACTGTTTGAAATTAACCTCAACGGCCGCCACAGACAATTCTCAGTATGTTCAGACTGTTGTAATTGATGAATCTGTCATTTTACCATTAGGGCCGAACGGCCATAAACAGCAAGACTGGACGGATACGGCTTATATTGGGTTCTGGACTCATGCTGAAGACTCTGCCGAATATGGGGCAGATGGCGAGATGAAATGGGCACTTGTCAATGATGGAACAGTATCAGCCAAACAGGATATCACCGGGATTGTAGGGACGGAACATCAGTGGATGCAAATCGACATTTCAGGATTACCGCGTGATAAGGTCGAGGCCATTCGGTTCTATTCAAACAACCCTGCCACTGCCGAAGATTTATACATCGATAATATTATTAGGTATAAATACGAACTCGGCGGTGCTCCTGTATTTGGGTGCTACTATTATATCACGTCCGGAACTACCTTAACCGAGGCGGAAGGTGTAAAATGGACTATTGATGGGCTGGCCGCTGCAAGCGCAACGGAAACGGTAAGCGATTTAGGGCCTGCTATTCTGGGCGCATCTACATTGCTTGGAACCGCCGCCCGGAATAAATACGGCATGATCCCCGGGAAATTCATCCTAATGGTCAAAGCATCAGGTTCTACAACTGCCGGTGAGGGATTACAGTCGAGTGCTGCAAATACCTATAAAGATGCTGATTCCGGAAGTATGGAACATTCGCCGCTAAAAGGACTGGAGGCTGCTGGCGCTGCAAGTGATTGGATATTTGCTATTTATGATACGGCGGGTCAGCAAATTTAAGTTCTCATAATCCTCCTTTATGGGATTGGTAACAACTCCGGGGTGTTATGGTGGCATCCCGGAGAATTTAAACGAAAGGCTAAAAAGTTATGAAAAAATTAAGACCGATTGGGACGATATTTACTCAAGAATTTCCTCCGGACACATCAAGCACCAGAACGCGGAGTCGTGTAACTACTTATAGGGTTACAGCACATAGGGAAGTTTCATTTACTCCCGATTCGGTGGATGGCATGGCCGAGGAAATAGTGCCAATCAAAATTGAATATAGCGATGGTGAAATAATAGAAGATGAATAAACGAAAGGCATTAAAATGTCAGGTAACGGCTATCTTGAATTAGATAAACGCTTAATCCAGCTCCAGAAGAACCTATACACGAAAGTAGATGAAGCTAAGTCACAGATCAACAAGCACGTAGACGACGACCACAGGGACGATGATATTTACAAATTTCTTGCGCATACAACAAGGGGCCGGCTATTATGCAGCCTCTTTGGATATAAATCAAGCAACATTAGACGTGTCGCAGCACGGAAGAAGATACGTAAACTAAATAGAAAACGTAAACAAATAATTGAGGTATGAGATGTTAATTCAATTTGTCGGTGATGACAAACAAAGTCGGTTTAATGGTGATGGGATTATCGTAAAAAAGCTGGACGTTGTTGAGGTCACTGAAAAACAAAAAGAACTGCTTTACGAGGATCATGCTGCCTGGTGGAAAGATAAGAACATTAGGCCGAATTTTAAAACGCCTGATGTGACAGACAAAAACGGTAAAGTAATTAAGACCGGGAAGTCTGTTGTTGTAACAACTAAAGAATTGCAAAAGCCTGTGATAAACAGTCACGGCTTATATCAATCACATCCAGAAATATCATAGGAGGCAACAATGTCCAGAGATCATAAACTTATTTTTGTAGGAACGGCTACTCAGCGGGAGTTTCGCGGTGGTGGTATTGACGATGGCAAAGATTATCCTATCGACTGCAAACAGAACGATGAAATATTTGTCACAGAGGGAAAGAAATACGAATTACTAAAGGATCATCCGGAATGGTTTGTTGAACCCGGCAAGGCAAAAGTTGAATCAAAAACCGAACCAACCGTTGAAAAATCGAAGCTGCCTCCAAGTGTGGTGCGAAAAGACGGTGAACAGCCAAAAAAGAAAAAAAGGGGCATGAAAGAACTTCGCAGAATCGCAAAAAATAAAAATATCAAGGTTCCATTTGGTATATCTATTGATGATCTGGAAGAATTAGTAGAACCTAAAAATTAAGGAGCATTAAAATGGGTGCTTTCGATGACAGAGTAAAAGAGGGACACCAACCTATAACTGCATTCACGGTAACTTCCAGCACAACTGCGTTAAGTTACGCTGAGAAAAAAGGCAACGGCGACCAGAGAGAAATATCGTCCTTAAAAGTTCAGAATCAATCATCTACTGGCGGTGAGAATATCCTGATATCAACTGATAATGGTTCAAGCTTTTTCGCTGTAACTCCTTTGGCCACGCACGAGCAAAGCCTAAATTCAGGCTGGGAATTACAAATTAAGTCCGCAACAGGGACTCCGGCTTATGATCTTTGGTTCACAGTCAGACCATAAGGAGATTGCAATGAAAAAGCTATTTTTAACTATCCTACTAATTGTCATTATGACATACCCAGCATTTGGTCAACGGATTAATCCCGGTGAATTGAACCGATTATTGTCAAGCTGGCCTTATAGTGTCAGCTTCGCAGGATCATTTGGCATGACCGGAACCTTAACATTAAGCGGGCCTATAACGTCAAATCAAACCTATTCAGCAGCGCAAACAGTATTTTACTTTAGATCCGCGTTAACAGCCACATCCGGAGAGCATAACAATGTCAGAGGCCGGGCAATGAACCAAGCTATAGGCGCATCAACGTCCGATATTCGCGGCGTTTATGGACAGGCAACCACAACCGCTTCACTGTTTGGCGGAACTGGAACCGGTGTTTTTGCGAACTTTATAGCTAAAAACTTATCCACAACAGTCACAGGCCGTGGTTTGTTCGTTGAAGCTGAAACCGAAGCGACACCCACAGCGCTTACTAATTTATACGGAGCATTTATTAGAACTAAAGCCCATTTAGATCCGACTTCTGACTATTTTGGAGTTATGATTGATCATACACAACTATCTACAGGATTTAAAACAGATGCTTATCTTGGGATGCAATCGACTTCCTGGTCTGGCGGTGAATCTGCTATTTACGGGATTGATATGAATGGAATTGACGGATTGACTACCGGTGATTGGCGGATGCATAACGGGGCATTATTTAATAACTCGGATGCTAATAATTTAATTGTAACCGAGGCGAATATAGACTTTATTGGTGCAGTTACAGGTAACTCTTTTACTTCTGATGCAGACGTGACTGCAACAAACGATGTTACAGGCGATTCTCTTATTGGGACAACCGGGATGAGAACGGGTGGAACCATTACCGCCAGCGGAGGCCCTGTTGTAAATACTTTTGAGGGCTGGTGCACTCATGAAGCGGCAACAGATACAATTACATTGGGGACACTCCCGGCAAATGCTATTGTCATCGGCTTGTTTGTATGGGTTCAAGAAGCATTCAATTCTGATGGGAATGATTTTCTGGAGGTTGGTTTTGATGCTAATCCTGATGCTTACGGGACTTCATTGGATGTTTCGGGCACGGGAGTTAAAGCTATGACATTGGGATCTACTTCTAAGACAGTTGATGCAACCAGTCGGGTAGTTAAAGTTTTTTACGACGATCAAGGCACTGATGCTTCGGCGGGTGAGGTTCATGTAGTAATAGAATGGATACAAGCAACTATAAATCCATCATAACTATAATGGCGAATCTATAAAACAGGAGGCTCAATGAAGCCAATCGAATTTAAAGGACAGACTAAAGTATTACAGAGGCCCTATAATATGACAGAGGCCGACTGTTCCCCATTGCCTATTTTTACTAACGGCAAACAATGCATAAGCTTGTGGAAGGCGAATTTTTACGAACGTATCAAATTTTTATTTACTGGTAAAATGTGGCATAGTTCTCATAGTGGAAAAACGCAACCCCCTGTTTGGTTAAAAGTAAATTACCCTTTTAACAAAGGAACATAATGGCAAATCGATACCCATTAGCGGGCCTTGATATATTCAAGGATTACATAAACGAAACAGCCACAACGAATGATACGTTTAATCAGAATTTAATTAATCGCGCATCACGGCAGATCGAATCATATACTAAGCGCAATATCAGGGCACGGACATATACCGAGTTTCAGGATGGAGACGGCAGCTCTGGCGAGTTATTCCTGAAACAATCACCGATTGTGTCGACCGTCTCAAGCATTGAGGTATACGATGATATAGACCGCACATTTGCATCTACTTCCAAGTTCGCATCGACTGATTTTGTGATTTATGCGGATCAGGGCGTGGTTCAGCTTCTTACTGATTCGTCTTTGGGTAGTTTGTTTCAAAGAGGAATACAGAATATTAAGGCGGTTTATATCGCCGGTTATGATGAATTTGAGATTATCACAGGGATTAATGATGCAATAGATTTCAATGAGGGCGGAGCAGAGATAAATTCAACGCTGAGTTCTGGAACTTATACAGCATCAACTTTAGCAACCGAAATAGATACACAACTTACAACCGATGGCGCTTTGTCATATACGATCAGTTATAACACCGTCAATTGTAAGTTTACACTAACTGCCGCGAGTGGCACGTTTCAATTATTGTGGAGCAGTGGAGCAAATGCTGCTACGAGCGTAGGCGATACAATCGGTTTTCTTATAACAGCAGACGATACGGGAGCCTTAGCATATACTGCTGACTTCTCCCGGCCAGGGATACCGCAGGATATTGAAATGGCGTGTCTGATGTTGGCGGCTCATTATAAATTGGCCAGTCAAAAAGGACAGGCGCGGCAAGGATTAAGCGGTAAAACGGCAGGCAGTCCGGGATCTGGCTCAGTAACTTACTTTAGAAAAGACGCCATTCCTGCCGAAGTCACGGAAATATTAGAGCCTTATATCAGGAGAAATTTATAGTGCCTCAAATTAAGCACAACATGAAAGAAGAAGCGGAGCGGATTGATAAGTTTGCGGATAGCCTGTCAGAACGAACCCGGATTGGAATGATTCGGGCATTACAGACGGTCGGCAGAACTGCCGCTCAAGATTGGTTGCAAGGGCCCCGGCCTGAACGATTGGGTGTTGTTTCCGGTTCTTTAATTCGGGCAATGCAAGGAACACATGCTTTTGATCCGGGCGAAGGCGGTTCGGCATCAACATCAAAAAAAGAGGGCTATGTTAAAGCGTGGAAGACTGGTAATCGGATCTTTGGTGAAATCGGAGTTGAAGTTTTTAGCAAGGGCGGTTTTGATTACGCTGATTATTGGGAACATAGCGGAAAAGCACACGATGGGCCGCGACCATTCATGGCTCCGGCGGGGAATCAAGCGCTATCGGCCGGTTTATTAGATCGAGACATTCAAGATGAATTAAACAAGGCTAAGTTAGACTAATGGCAATAACCAGCAAACAAGAAGGCGTTATGGCTGATATCGCTACAACATTAGCGAATATCGACGGGACAGGTAATTACAACCTGAATTTAGGTTCAAATATCTGGCGCGTGTATCGGCATATTGGAGATATTGAAGACGACAAGTTTCCTTGTGCTTGCGTTATTGACGATTTCGATACGCAATACCAGCCATTGACCGCAAACGAATACACGACCGGGCAAAATCAACAGGACGTTACTTCGGGCTGGCCGGTTGGGATAATCACCTATCACAAATTAGCTACCGATGCAGCGCTTACCGGGACATTGCAAAAGGAACAGATCCAAATGTTTTCTGATGTTATAATTGCAATGTTGGCGGATAGAACGCGGGGTGGCAATGCATTGTCTACGGTTTTACTAAGTTCGTCTAAACGGGTTGGCTGGCGTGATGAAGCGGGCTCGGGCTCGTGTAGTTTTGTGTTCATAATTAAATACGATTTTAATCCGACAGCATCAACGCCGACAACGTAAGGATTTGATATGTATTGGAAAAAGTTTAAATATATTTTACAGCATAAATGGTTTGTGTTTTTAGAATGTTTAAAAACTGGACAAATAATCCATGGAATATTTCACGATTGTTCAAAATTCTTGCCATCTGAATTTATTCCTTATGCGAAAAAGTTCTTTGGTAATATTTCCGAGGACGATCAAACATTTGAAGCGATACAGAAATTCGGATGTCACGAAGCTGCACCTTTTGGATTTTATATAGAAGAACAATTTTCAATAGCTTGGTTGTTACATCAACATAGAAACAAACACCACTGTGACTACTGGGTAGATTCAGATAATAAGATAATTCCGATGCCTATTAAATATGTAAACCAAATGATCGTTGATTGGCGCGCAATGGGTAGAAAGTTTGGCGATACTGCCGAAGATTTTTATTCTAACAATGCCCATAAAATGAAACTGCATCCGATTACAATTGAGAGAATTAAACATATATTCGATATAGACAATTTAACTTTAGCAGTAAAATAATATGGAAGATTTCAGGTGTAAAGAACCGGGTTGCAATAAACTGCTCGGCAAAATAGACAAAAACGGCACTTTTCATTTTGAATCAACACGGGTGCCGGAATCGTTTCAAATTATAAAGGGAACGATTATATGTAAAAATCGCCGGGAGCATTTCGGAGCAAAAAATAAAATTTATAAATTTAAACAAATAAAAACGGAGTAACTCATGGCAACAGGAAGAGGTTATTTAGGGTTTTGCGGCATGAAAGAGCAAGCTGCACATAGGACGGCATTAGCCGCGTCAGACAAGGTCCCGTTTGTCTCTGAAGGCATAACAGAAGACATTGCCCGGATTGAATCGGACTGGCTTGACGGTAAGTCCGGTAGACGTGGGGATGAGGCTGGGCCAATATCGGTAACCGGACCTATTGAGATGGTTATGATGCATGACGAACTTGATGCCGGTGAATTTGTCGGCGTTGGTTTGCCTATCGCTGCAGCTATGGGAACAGCAACATATTCAGCCGGTGAGGGCGTGAACCAAATTACTTTAGCTGAATCGCCTGCGGAAAGCTTGACCGTAGCATTTGAAAAAACGGTTTCAGTTCATGAAATAGTCGGAACTCAATTCAAAGGATTTGTAATAACCGGCGCAACCGGCGGAGATTTCCGCTGCACGCTTGATTGTGTTTCTTATGACTATGATATGACACCAGCAAATACATCCGGCGATTTAAGTTCACTACCTACGGTTATCCCGCCCAGGTGGCTGTTTGGCGATGTTCAATTTAGAATGGCTACAGACTTTAGTGACATATTGGCTGCTGGTGATTTAGTATCCATTTCATCCTTTACGCTTAATTACGGTGCCGGAATGAGTGATCCGGAATGGGCGACACCGCTTAATTCTGTATCTGACCCATACGGAACGGATGCGAACAGGTCAATGAAATCAGAGCGTAACGACTTCAGAGATATTACAGTTGAAATCACGGTGCCGAGATATACCGCAAACACCTGGAAAACGGCACACCAGGCAGACTCACCGATTCAAGCATGGATGCAGATTTCAGCAAGCGGGACGCGGAGAGCCTGGATGTATTTCCCATACATGAAAATTACAAATATCGGACAACCAATTGCAGGGCCAGGGTTTATAGTTGAAACAATTACACTGAAATGTTTTCGCGGAGAGGTTTATAACGCTGGTGCTGGAAACACTGTACAAGTTTTCACTGACACATCAACGCTCATAACTCAGGAATTTGCCATAGAAACAGATAATGATCGTAGCGCCGCAATTATAACATAAACAAGGACTTAACCAAACGGAGGCATGAAATGTCCAAAGAGGAAAAAGCAAAGAAACAAGCAAAAATTATAGAACAATTATTTTTATGGCTTGGAATGATAAAACAAATGGGGCTTGATGTTGAGTTTTTAAAAGAATCGTCGCAATCTTTTATCGAACAAGTCGAGCAAAAAGAGTCAATTGGCATTATGTTTAACATGAACGCGCTTGAAGACGCAAAAATACTAAAAGCAAGAACAAAAGTTTTAGATTGTATTATTGCATTATTTGATTCAATAAATGAACGAGATGAAATAACTCAGGAATCTTTATCATTAAAAAATAAACGTTCTGAATTAGCAGAATTATTTTAATTGAGGTAAAATAAATGGCAACAGGGACAGGAATACTATCAAAAGCGGCACTCAGGCCTAATAAACCGGATCTGAATGTTGATCTTGTAGCAACAACCAACGGCGCGAAAGTAAACACGTATCCAACTACGATAGCTTTAGCGACCACAAACGCACAACGCATGGGGCCGTATGATCTTTTACCGCTATTAACTGAAGGTATCAACGAGAATTATGAGTATGATGACGACAAAACCATCCAGGGGAAATCGGGTGTAAAGGGTCATGATGTAGTTTCTAAATTCTCAGGCGGGCCGCTCGAATTACAGGGGCATTATTTAGGATTAGATAACGCCTTCGCGTTGGCTTTGGGATATGAAAAACCTGGATTTGACGATTCGCCTACTTATGATGAATCGGTCAGCGGTGATAATCCCATGACCGGGACAACTACGGGAGGATCTACTGGAACAACCTTAGAAGACACAAACGCCGGCGGTCAATTTGTTGTAGGAAATATTGGTGAATGGGTGCGGATATCTGATTCGGGAGATGCCACAGAAGGGCAGGTGCGGAGAATCACAGCCAGAGCAAGCGCAACTACAGCAACTATTGATTCAGCTTGGATATCTGATCCTGGCGCCGGTTCGGATTATGAGATTTCGCGGGTGTTTAGTCACACCTTCGAATGTTCGACCAGTTTACACATAGAAACGTTCGATAATGTTTTTTCTAATTACAGCACTGAAACATCCGGGAATTCGTCCGATGTAATGATGCGACATGGAACTTTAGTTTTTGAAAAAACCGTTGATCAGTGGGAATGGCGCGGGGTTATGATTAACCAGTTGACATTTAACTATAGCATAATCAACGGCTTAAACCTGACTGCTGATATGGTTCCATTCGATATGCTTTTAGGTTCATCGGTTAATACAGCGTCAACGTCCTGGGATTATTCAGCAGGGCCTACAGCACCGATTCACCTACAAGAACGCATAATCGGTGCGGATTTGACTTTCCGGATTGACGATTTTTCAACAGGGACACTTCTATCTTCTACCGATAATCAAGGGATATCAGAATGGACAATGAATATAAACAATAACTTAAAGACTGATCAGCAAACAACGATAAGTGCTACACACATAGATGAACCGTTTAGAAGCGGATTCCGGGAGATCACGGGGACGGTGACCTTGCCGCGCTATGCTGCTAATACATTCTTTACTAAATATCAAGCTGATACCGTATTGATGGCATCGCTTATATTTGAAGGGTCAACATTGACCGGAACGAATATTTCAAGTAAAAACACTCTAAAGATTTGGATTCGATCGCTTAAACTAACCAACGTTAGCGCGTCAATAGACGGCCCTGGTGCGATTCCTATAACATTTGGCTATAAGGCGTTGATTCCAACAGCTAACACCGCTGTTGATACTAATCATAACGCACCGACGCCGAATAATGCCAATACGGAGATAATTTTGCGCTCAATAAATAATAACCCTTTCAACAGTCTACGTGCTCAGAATGGAGAATAAACATGGTAGTTTACAGCACATCTAAAAAGTTAAGAGTTCAGCGCGGGAAGATAATGATCTGTTTCGCTGGTGGCGCGTACTATTATGATAAACACAATCAACGGAGTTTATTCAAAATCTTAGAAACCGTTTCACCCACTGAATCTATTATTACAGACCAGGGGAATAAGCAGATAAATAAACCAAAGGCCAAAAAGGTCAAGGAGTCTAAAGATGAGAAACGATTTAACAAGGTTCAGCAAAAAGTTAATCAAGGCGTATGAGAAATCTAATCAACACATGGTTAATTTTGTCATCAAAAATTGCGATAGAGAAGTAGAATTGTATAGTGATTTCATTCATTCAGATAGCCAGATTGATCAGAACCTATTAGCCGATGTTGATAATATCTTTTTATATTTCTCGCCAAAAGGGATAGAAATGTGGGGCAAAAAACAAATAGATGGAGTGTGTTATACAACAATCGAAAGATTGAAATTAGAATTAACTAAATGTTAAAGGCTAAAAAGGTCAGAAAGGACTAAAGTTATGCCAGTAAGAATAGTTAAAGACGACGAACGATTAAGTTTTGAATTCATGGGCGGAGATTTCTATTACCGCAGACCGCCATTGAAACTAAAAAAACGGTGGGTTAATGAATGCACCAACGCCAGGGGCATAATTGATTTTTACGGATTAATCGAAAGGGCTGTTCCGTATTGTCTAACCGGATGGAGCGACAAGGCTGTTGTAGATGCTGAAGACAAACCGATTCCGTTTAGCGATGCGGTTGCGCTATCTCTACCGGAAGATTTTTATACAACATTTTCAAGTCAACTTGGATTGTCGGATCCGGACAGCGACCAAACAAATGGATCATTAAAAAACTCCAAGAGCACATAGAAAATCAAGTAGTCTGGGGGTTTAATTACTGCTCTATGTGCCGGGATGGATATGAAAACGACAAAAGACTGCCGCCATGTTCTGAAACGGATACTTGCAAATTCACGAAAGACGGAGAGATATTTGAGTTACTACCGGAAAACAGGTTCGCATGGTCGGTTTATTTAGAAATACGGGAGATCAGTGGATACGATCAAAACGGACTGCCGACAATCGGAAAGATTGATTTCTATGTCGGCTTTTTTAATATGGGATTGGACCATAATGAACTTGAGGAACTGGTTGAAAAGGTCATATTTATGAACAGTTACATGCGGTATTTATTATCAGCAACTAAACAGGGTGGATAAATGACTAAAGTTTGTAAACAATGCAAGAAAAACTTTAAGGCAGACTGGTGGGGCGAATGAATGTTTTTAAAAGAGATGGCTTTGCATGCCAGATATGTTATAAGATAGGCGTGTACCTTGAGGCACATCATATAATTAGGGTTTCTGAAAACATTGATCTAATTATGGTACTAAAAAACGGCATTACTGTATGTTATGAGTGTCATAATCAAATTCACTCTAAAGAATTTAAACAGTATAATTGGGAGGCTTTACGAGCGTCAAACTCACCATAACCGTGGACGACAAAGGTAATATCAAGATTGACGAGCTTGGCAAGAAAGTCAAGAAAGTCAGCGGAACCGTTACCAAAGAGTCTAAAAAGATGCAATCGGCATGGGCTAAAAGTGCAAACGCTATTAAGTCTAATGTCCTGGGCATCGCCAGCATGGCTACCGCTGTATTTGCGATCAGGGGTGCCGTTAAAACCGTTCTGGCGTTTGAAGATGCTATGGCAGAAGTCTCTACTATAGTTGATACCAGCACGGTTGATATGAAGAAATTAAATGCCGAGATTCTTGATCTGTCCACACGCGTTCCGAAAGATGCTGAAAGCCTGGCGCAAGGATTATATCAGACCATTTCCGCCGGTGTTACGGATGTCGCCGATGCCATGATAGTGTTGGAGTCGAGTTCTAAAGCAGCTACGGCCGGATTGACTTCTACGTTCGTTGCGGTGGACGCTGGCACAACTATCATGAACGCCTATGGTAAAACCGTTGAAGATATTGACGCTATTCAGGATGTTCTTTTTAATACGGTTAAAGAGGGTAAGACTAAATATGATTCCCTTGCTACCAGTATTGGTCGAGCCGCCCCGATTGCTGCACAGGTCGGAGTTAAGTTTGAAGAATTGACAGCAGCAGCAGCCACACTAACTAAGGGTGGCTTATCTACTGAAGAAGCTATGACATCAATTCGGGCTATTATGGTTGGAATTTTGAAACCGACAGCCGATGCAGAACAGTTAGCTAAAAAATTAAAAATACAATTTGACGCAGAGGCGTTAGCCGCAAAAGGATTGGGTGGGTTTTTGGAAGAAGTCAAAGAAAAGACTGGTGGTAATGCTCAAGCAATAACAGGTTTATTTGGTAATGTTCGTGCCTTGACTGGCGTAATGTCTTTAGCTGGAAAACAAGCAGATGAATTTAAAAGAATAATAGAATCTAATACTACTGCTGCTGGTGTTATGAATGAAGCATTCGAAAAAGTAAATACAACGGTAACGAATCAGTGGCAGTTGTTTAAAAATCAATTCAACAAGACATTATTGGAAACTTCAGAAAAAGTCTTGCCAGCCGTCACTGGGGCGTTAAAGGGACTGAATGAAGCGATCAGCGAACAAGGCATAATCGGATCTTTGACAGATTTTTTCATACAAGGAGGAGCTGTAAGTAGAGCAATAAAACAATTAAGGATGGAATCTGAATTATTAAAGATAGAGATGGAGGAAGCAGATGTAGTATTAAAACCCTTTGTTGTTGATATAACAACATTAGGCACTGTATCGGCTGCGTCAAGCACAAATTTAGTCGTAATAACCAAAGATCTTGAAGCCGTAAAAGCCGCATTAGAAGATGCCGACACTCCATTTAGGGCAATATTAGAACATTTTAGGGGTATCGAAGAAGCAGCAAAAGCAAAACTAACCATTCCAGATCCGCCTTCGATTGTTCCGGAATTAACAGCAGATCAAAAAACAATACTTAAAATTAAAGAGGCAATTTTAAAAGCAGAAAAAGAATCCATGTTAACCCAAATGGCTGTTAATCAGATTGAAGCTGAACGGATAGCAAATGCACAAGCAGCATTTCCTCAAGCCTCTGAAATCAGAGCTGAAATATTATCTAATAGTGAGGCAGTGAGAATCAGTCAAGATGGTATTGTTGATGGGATGCGTGAATGGGCGGATGAAGCCAAATTGTTACCCACTCTTGCAAATGATTACGAGCTTGCTGTTAATGCTGCTACAGGATCAATTGAGATTGTTGTTGCGGGCACTCGACAAATAAATGAAAATTATCAAGAAACGGTAGTTCGATTAAGAGAAGCAGTTAGCACATCAAGAAACTGGGAAATAAGCACCCTGGGTGTTTTACGAACCCTTAGTTCGATGGCTCGTCAAATGAGAGAAATTAGTAGTCTGAACATCAAGTCTGGGTTGCTATCAGGGCTTGGCAAATTAGCCGGGCTTGGTGTCGCAATTTTTAATCCGGCATTGGGCGCCCAAATTATTGCTGGGTCTGGTATTGCCGAGGGGTTAGGATTCCAACATGGCGGAGAATTTAGGGTTGGTGGTTCTGGCGGTGCTGATTCTCAATTGGTGACATTCAGAGCTTCACCCGGTGAAAGGGTTCAAATAACACCTCCGGGTCAAAGCGATCAAGGCAGTGTTGTAATTAGTCCTCAATTTAATATTACAGGCGCGAGTTTTTCAAAGGCTGAAGCATCTGAAATAGCACGTCCTGGAATGGAATTGATTGCGGAGAGCTTTAAACGCGCTATTGCCGGCCGTAAAATCCGGCGCTCAGACATAGAAAAGGCGGTGTAATGGCGACTTTCGTTTTAGGCGGATCGACTATAACATTTACGGGGTTCATATTCCCGTTCGTTCATACATACGAACACCATCAAAATATCGGCGTAGCTGAAGACGGTTCAGTCAAGGCTTATGATCGAAGTGTGACAGAGCGGTTTATAGGGATAAAATTAAACGAAAAGAATCACACAAACGCAACGACTAATTTGAGGACGTTCATAATTACGACTGTCACGTTTACTAAAGACACTTTTACTTTTACGCCGGATTCGGGAATGAATGTGGGAAATGGCGATGGTGGTGCCGTGACGGTGAGATGGTGGGGCGGCAGTTTAGTAGAGTCGCAATGGGCATATCAGAAATATGCTTATGATATTATTTTGAGAGTTGAAATATGATAGTATTTGCAGCACAATATTGCCCCTGTATTCACGAAAGTGATATGGGTGTAATTTCACTACATGAAAATATCGGCGGGGCCTATAGCGCCATGAAAGATCATTTACTGAGCGAGTATAATCGGTGGTATGATAGCAGGATATCAACCGGTAAAAAGAATTACCGCGGCGAAAAGTTTGGTGAAAATGAATTTTGGAATATCAAAAAATATAAGGTTAAATGAAAACACTCAGCGCAAATGTGAGCACGGGTAAAGCGGGAGATTCAAAACCGGCATACCTGATGACAATCGAACCTGGATCTAATGATTCGTGGAACGCCATCAATTGGGCTACGGAAGATATTACCGATTTGGAAGTTGAGGCTCGTTCCGATGGTGCTGCTGCAGGTGGAAGCACTCAGTTTGATTCTGCCGGTGCAACATTCGAGACTAGAGGCGTCCTGCCTGGTGATGAATTGTTAATAGATGGTGATGCATCTTATGTCGTTGCTTCTATAGATAGTGAAACAAGACTACAAGCTACCGCAAACATAAACGCCGGAGATCCTGTTGTTTACCATGTTCAGCGTGATTTTGAGGGCGGTCGGATACGAAAAGGCGGACTTGGAACAATCACAAAAGAGGTTGATTTGTTTGATGGTGGTAATATTGCTACAGTATCAGATTTCAGCTTTGAAATTCTCAATCAAGACGACTTTCTTAATTCAACATCAATGCCGCCGGTTTTAGAAGGTCGAAATATTGATGTTAGATTATTGTTCACTGATGGTTCAGGCCAGACCTGGCCGAATGCGTTGAGATTACATAAGTTCACTATTGAAGTAGTTGATTACGATACCGATGTAGTCCGGTTCACCTGCACTGATGCCAGCCGGGCAAGATTCGCTATTGATTTACCGCAAACAGCTATTACCGTTTCAGATTTTGCAGATGTTCACCCTTCTAATATAGGCAAACCGAGACCGCTAACTTATGGTAATTTTGATAGTATAAATTCATCAAGAGATTGGATCGATGCGGGATTACATAAAGCTTTGTTAGTCGATCAGAATTTACGGATATATCTTTCAAGTGATCATTTAGCCGATGCACCTGGTGCCGCACATTTTTGGTCCAGCGAAATAAACAGGTTTGCGCTTTTTACCGTTGATGCACAAAGCGCCAGTCCTGCTGGACTACCGGCAAATAAAAGCTACCACACAGTAAGTGATCCGCGTAGATTTATTACTTTACGGGCTGCTGCTGATCCGGGAGGGGCATTTAATGATGCAAGCGACTGGATTAAAATCATGGATGGTGACGCAAGCACGTTTGTAGATATTTCACCTGGTGGAGCGAATCAACAGGTTGGGGCTACGGTGATGGGTAGACCAACACAAACCAATATCTCTGTTAGGGTTGCTTGGGTGCTAACAGTACCCCAGGGCGTTTTAACGTTAGGAGATTTGGTCAATATCTATGTTCGCGATGATAACGGACAAATATTTAAGTCCCCCAATAAAACAGCCGCTGAAACCGCTGTTTCCGTAATTACTCATGCCTGGACACGAAAATTTGTTGTCTCGGCTGGCGTTAATGATGCAATAGATTTTAAAGAAGGTGGGGGTGGAGAATTAAACGCAACGCTATCAGCGGCGACATATAGCGCAACAGATTTGGCGATAGAAATAGATACTCAGCTAACCGCCGCTGGTGCTGGTGCATACACTGTATCATACAGTTTGACAACGTTTAGATTTACTATCACAAAAAGTGCAACAACGATTCAGATTCTTTGGAACAGTGGTACAAACTCAACAACCAACGCAGCTAATTTGTTAGGCTTTGATAAAATAGCCGACACCAGCGCCGCAATAGCACAGTCATCTAATTTTGATGTAGTGGGCGCCATCCGGGATATTAGTGATGCAATAGTCTACGCTGATTATACAACAGGTGCTGGTGCCGGAAATATAATGAGAGTCGAAACGCTACAGATTGATATTTCCAATATGCCAGAAACTACACGATTAACCGAGGTTTACACGAGCGATGACGGTATTGCTTTTGGCTCTTGGATTGATACTGCGGGACGAGTAAATAATTATAACGCAGGAAATCTGATTGAGCCTGGCGTATTTGCAGTTGAATCAATGTTGCGGGATCATTTAAGCTTGGGCGATAGTGATATAGATTATGTCAATTTTGATACGTTGGGAGATTCTGCTGCTGGCACGCGCAAAGATGAAATAGTGGCATTCCAAATGTTACAACGCCGGAATCCGCTAAAATGGATCTCTGATCTATGTTTTAATATTGGGATCCTATATTTTACTGATCACGACAACAAAGAAACGGTGAGAGCTATCGATTTAATCCCGGCGGTGAAGCAATTCACAACTGCTGATTACGAAATCGAACCAAGTTCTAAGAAATCGACGTTACGGGTCAGGAAAACACCATTAAATTCGGTATTTAACGATATTGAAGTCCTGTATTTTAAGAATTACCACACAAACGAATATGAAAAACGGTCATTCTGTAATAAAGATGGCAAAAGTTCCGGCGTAGCTGCTGGATATGATACCAAATGCTCAACATCATTTACTAATTTTGGATTTGTCCGGAAGTTAACTGTTGAAAGCGACTATATCCGGGACGATGACACTGCTGATTTTCTTGTTCAATGGCTGGTTGATTGGTTCTATCTACAGAAACGGATTGCCAATTTCACATCAATGATTCAAAATGTAGATGTTGAATTGGGAGATATGACAACGCCGACACATTCACGGATTTACCCGTCGGGTAATGCAATTGCGACAAAAATTGCACACAATTTAGCAACTGATGAAATTAGCTTTGAGTTGGTAGACCATACACATGACAATAAGGTTTCTAATGGTGACCTTGAATCCTTAGATGGTGCTGATGATTTTTCAGATTGGACGGAAGCTAATAATGGAACGTCATCGGTTAACGATGAAACATCAACACAACACGGCGGTGATCATGCTGCAAGATTCGATCTTGACGGGACGGGTAATTATGCTGCCATTGTCCATAATCCAAATTTGACTCTTGTAGTTGACACTCAATACACATTAACATTCTACAATAAATCGTCTGTTTTAACAACTTCTATCGCAGTTGGATTACAAAACACTACATCTTCCAATTATTTGCAATCAGATGGGAGTTGGGCGGCAGCACCGACATCGTTTGGTGTGCCTGCATCGTTATCATGGGTATATTTTTCCATTAATTTTACAACAGAAGGGGCTGGAACGGCTTTTGTGCTCGAGCTAAAAAGAAGCGGCTCTATTGCGGGTGCTTCTATTTACATTGATGACATTACAATTTTCTAACTAAAAGAGGTAACACAATGAAGAAACTACTTATTTTAATCTTAGTATTAATTTCCGGGAACGCGGTAGCACAACAAGATATTGACGCTGGGATATTTGATGATGTCTATTTATTACAACCAGGCAAGGCAGATTTTGATTCTACATATATCAACACTGCCGGCGGAAGTGATTTTACTGCAACCTATGGAATGTGGCCGATCTTATCGATAGATTATTTATTTAATGATACCGGAACTGTTGGGTCTACGCTAATATTTCAACAGAACGTGAAAGACAGCAAGGGCAGAGAAACAGATAGATGGGTGTCTCAGGATTCATTAGTGGTATCGTCTACATCTACTGACTGGCAGACATGGCTTGTTACTGCTTCGGGGAGTGATATTCCACCGAAACCTTTATGGCGCATTGAGGTCGCATCTCACGCAGCCGAGGCTGATACCTGTCAATTAAAAGGAAACGGCTGGAATAACCAAAGATAATGAGGTCTAAAATGAAGAAATTTATATTTTTAATACTTGGTTTATTATTCGCAACATCGGCCTTCGGTCAGAGTGTGTTCGGCATCGGCGGTGTTAGGGGTCTTAAATGGGACGGTTTCGGGCTCAGGTTTCAATCTCCCGCCGATTCTGTTATCTTCGAGATCCCGGTCAGCTTTGAGTCAACCATCACAATAACGACATTGATCGGCACGTCGTTCAAGGTCTTCGACACCGATAGTGATTCAATCATAGCCAAACCGTCCGGCTTTGCTCTGACAAATTCAAGCGCCGTCGGGGTTTATGTGTTCCAGGTTAAAGACGGTGAGGGATCGCTGAATGCTTTTAGCGTTGATTCATTGGGGAATGTTATAATGGCCGGGGATGTTGCCCCGGGTGACGATGTGCTTTTAGCTGATGGTGCGGTAATTGGCATTACCGGCAATGAGGTTATTACGTTTCTGGCGGGGGCTGGTAGTATAAATTTCACGGGTGCAACAGTGGACATTGACGGAGCTTTTACCGCTACTTCTGTGGGGGCAGATGCTTTAGTAACCGCTGAAACCGGAGTCACAATCAACCCTACCGTGGCAGACGGCGAAGATCCATCACTCATCCTTAAATTCGATGCTGACAGCGATAGTCCGGCGAATACGGCTGAGACTTTCACGATTAGCGGAACTGCTGCTGCCGACCCCACTGATGCAACTATTGACTATACAATGACTCAGGCATTAGGCTACAAATTCTTCGGTGATCAAGGTGAATATCTTTTTATAACTCAAGATAAAGTAAATAACAATATGTATCTTGAGTCTGATGCAACTCAGTTCTTTTTGCGTCAAAGCGGTAATGATGCTATTGCGCTCCATGCTACAAGACAGGTAAGGGAAGTTTTTTCCGATTTAGTACTTGCCGGCTCTCATTTTGAATTTCGTCCATCATCTGCGAGTACTGAGTTAACGGGCAATAATGTTAAACAAGGGCTTATGCTTGTTGAGGGTGAAGCTGCACAAACTTCTACCGCTTCGCTTGATGCGTTCTGTGTTGATATAGATATTACATCTTTGGGTGACGGCTCAGCTGGCAATGGAAACAACCTGTTGAATTTGAGTGTGTCGGGTTCGCCATTGTTTAGAATTACTACTGATGGATTATTTGATGGAGATGGAACTTCTATCACAAGTGACAACACATTAGCTGATACTTTGATTGTTACAGGCCAGGTAGATGCTTCAACTGGATTCACCGATGGCACGTTTACTGTTGATGGATCGGGAGCATTTACCGGAGTTGCCAGTATCGTTTCAAGTGGTGCAATTTCGGGAACCGCAATAACCGGATCAGCCGAAGCAAACTTCACAAATAATGCTGCTGCTGCAACTTTCGGAGCTGTTGGAACCGATGCCGATGTAGTTTTAGCTTTTGACGCTGTAACCAATCAAGGCTCAATCACATACATGGAAGATGAAGACAGATTCGACTTTGATAATGATTTAGATGTGATTGCGGACTTGACAGCAGGGACGATGATATCTGATGGTGTGTTAACCGCACTTGGAGCTTTTACATCGTTAGGCATCGATGATAATGCGGATGCGAACGCAATAACAATTTCATCGGGTGAAGTGGTCACGTTTGTTCAGGCTCCCGTATTCGCCTCATACACCCGCCACCTCGATTTAGATATAGGCGCGGCCGTGTTAGGCCCAAACGCACCGACAGCTACAACTATAGGAACTTCACGAGGGCTCGGCTTTGATGCCGACAATGAAGCTGCGTACGTTGAGTTCGAGATTCCTTCGGATTGGGATGGCGCAAGTAACATGAATTTCAATATTCATTGGCATCCAACGAGTGGGGATGCCATAGCGAACACAGAAAAAATCAAGTGGGACGCACATTACCGGAGTGTTGCAATTGGTGAAGCTGTGGACAATGGAACTTTAGTCACCGCCACAACCACATTTACGGGAGGGGCATCCGAGGGCGACAAAGAAACTTATCAGACGGTTATTGTAATCGTCTACACGGGAGGCAACCAGCCCCTTACCGCAGGCGACATATTGTATATACAGGTTGATCGAGACGTAACCGGCGAGGCTGGCGGAGGCGGATCATATTCAGGAATGGGGATTATTACATTGGTGGAGCTGGAATATACATCGAATGCTTTGGCTTCACATTAATGCTTGATTCCGGTATGAAAATTGCTTATACTATAACCGACGGAGACACTTCAATGAATTTAACGCTGGGAGGCTGCAACCCCATCTTAGCCTCCGTCAAATTGTGGCCTTTCGGTCTATATAAGACGGAGGCAAAATGAAGAAATTATGTATCATCTTAATTGTATTGGTTTCATGTGGAACGCTTTTCGGGCAAAGAAACGCAATAATCCCAGAAAAAGTGCGACTTGAACTCCAGCTCCAGCAGGCGCAAGCGGAAGTTAAACGGTTAAACATTGTGCTTGCAGATACAAAGGCCGACCGGGATGCTTTAACTTTAGCAATCGCAGAGCTTAAAAAAAATGTAGTCGCACAGAATGCCGGCCTGGAGAAAACGAGATTAATTTTACAGGACGCATTAAATAATGGAGGCAAAGTTGACTGGAAAACGCTTATTGATGATGTTAAGTGGAATCTTGTTCTTCCAGATTCTACCGCTACAAAGCCAGACAAAAGCGGAAAGCGTTAAGTTCTACGAGTCGATCACATTCACGCAATCGGTAGACTATACAGCTAGAATCATACCGCTATTAAATTTGTTCAATATGGACGGCTATAATAGCGAATCGTTTTTGGAGGGCTTGCGCAAACAGAAAATCCTAAAGAAACAGGCCGGTAAATACTGGTTCTGGATTCCATTACAAGAGGACTTCGGTGATCAAATTTGCTACATGATTTACGACACAACGCTATTCTGGTTCGGCGGATACAAACCGTTCGCCTGGTCCAAAAATGGCAGGGACAAGCGCGAGCCTCAAATTATCGTCTGGGCGGAGTATATAATCACGCCCGGGATCGGCATCACCAAAGCCAATTCGAACATTTTAGACTACACGGATCATACAAACGTTGATCTGAAATCGTTCTATAGTGGCCTTAATGGCGCTCATATTGCGTTTGAGAAACGGAAGAAACCTAAACCGAGAGGGAAGAGATGAGCCTCCTAATCCAAATCGACAAAGGATTTGCCGCGTTTTGTCTATGGTTCCTGATTAATTTCGATGCGCTCAATCTTGTCTTTGTCCCTTATGCTATCGATTCGTGGTTTATGAAACGGCGTTTTTATAGACGCTGGGAGGAGTATTTTTAATGAAGAAAATAAAAGCATGGATAATAAATAGAAAAGAAGGAATTAAGATGGTCAAAATGATGAAAAGATACTACAACTTATTACACGGTTTTGTTAAATGTCCGAAATGTGCATCTACCGCAAGCACCTACTCTCACAGAAAGAACTATGAAATAAACGCAAGGTGTAATAATTGTAATATTATGTTTGTAATTTAGGAGAATAAAATGAAATACCGTTGGGTCAAATGGCACGATGACAAGTGGCTCTCCAGGCAAGGGTCTATATTGCCCTGGGATAAAGCCGAACACGCCATAGTGAGCGCTATATTGGCTTATTTTGCTACCTTATTACTGCCGTTACTGGCCGGTTGCCTGCTGGTGCTGTTTATCGGGTCGCTGTGGGAACTGAAAGACTCTATCATGCCCTGGGAAAAGTATGGCTTTTGGGGCGGAGATGGTTTTTCATGGAAGGATCTGATTGCTGACTTTGTGGGAATTTTGATAATATTTATAATCAAATTTTGAGGGAGCCGTGAAACTAATTGCATTGCATGGGAAATATGGTGAGGGAAAATTTGCCATAGTAGACGATGATCTTTTTGAGCGTCTAAATCAATGGCGTTGGCATTATCATTATCACAAATCCAGACGCGACAATCATTGTTATGCGTGTCGCGGCGTAAAGATATCAAAAAATAAAACAAAAACGATTGCCATGCACCAAGAAATAATGAACACCCCAAAAGGAATGAAAACAGATCATAAAAATAATAACAATTTAGATAATAGGAAATATAATCTTAGAATATGCACGGATCAACAAAACCAAATGAACTCACTTCCGAGCAGAGGTGGGACATCAAAACATAAGGGTGTTCATTGGTCTAAAAAATATAACAGGTGGATTGCAAGGGTTGGAATTAACCGTAAAAAGGTTTTTCTTGGTCATTTCACATCCGAGGTTAAAGCAGCAAAAGCCTACAATCGAAAAGCAAAAGAATTGTTCGGAGAATACGCATGTTTAAATTCTATTTGAAAGACTTAATCGCTGATTCTGTCGGCGTGATTGCTATATTTGTTTGGAGGTTATTATGAAAACACTTATAAAGATTAAAATACACGCTTGGATGGCTATCTTCTTCTTGCTAATTTCTCATTTCATTCTCATTCGTATTGTGCTTGAGGGTTTTGACGGACTGGGAGGCGACTTTAAAGATATGTGGGAAGATCGGTATTACATATTTGGCAATCGTAGTGATTGGGAAATACTCGGCATATAATAACGGAGATTGAAAATGACTAGATCAAACGGCAAGGGCGTTAAAATCGCTGGCGGAATTACATTCGGAACTTTAGTTTTAGCGATAACACTTTATTTTACATTGACTGACCGGGCAAAGGAATCCGGAGTAGCCAAAGCTACCGTAAAAATGCAAGTTGAGGCGGTAGAAAAACGCGTTGATCATTTAGAGACTCATGCCAGCGAAACCGAGAACGTTTTAAACGGCAAAGACGGAGTTGTAGCAACCGTTGAAGTCATTAAAAGCAAGATCGAAAATATTGAGAAACAGGGCGTTGACCTGAAAGAGCAAAACAGGCTCATTCTCCAAAAGATTGACGCTTTGCCTAAGAAATAGTTCTTGACTTTTTCCCGCAAAACACTATCTTATAAATATCATAATTACTTTCCTTTAAGGGAGCGATTTACGCGGGTCGCTCCTTTTTTTATTAAGATTCCGTAATATTTATACTTAAAATCCTACCTTTTTGAAAACAATTAAAATAAAACTTGCATCTTTGTAATACGTTTTGTATTATATAATAGTCAACAGAGACGAACCAAAACAAGGAGAAGCTGAGATGAAGAAAATAAGAGAATGGACGAAAGTCATAGCTATAGCGATTGTCGGTGTGGCTTTGATAGCCGTTTTGGGTAAGTTGAGTGGCACTCTGATCGCTAACACAATAATCGAAAGCAAACAGAACAGGGTGATCTCAATAGAAATAACTTTTTAGGGAGGCAAATTTGAACTATTTAAAAGTAACAAACGCAGCTAAAATTAAGGGAGTCTCCCGGGCCGCAGTAACCCAGGCGGTTGCATCTGGCAAGATCCATCAAAAAATGATTGACGGGACTCCGTATATTTTAGAGAACCGCGCGTTTGAAGTCTGGAATCCGGGGGTGAAGAAATGAATCTGCCGAAACCCGGCCATGAGCAATACGAGAAATTCAAAAACGTGGACTGTAAATATTGGTTCGATTACAAATACTGCCACACCACCGGAGCTAGATTCCAGAAGATTTCCCGGTCACTGAAAGCCTGCCGGGAAGCTAAAAATCAATGGTTAAAAAAACAAGGAGAAAGCCATGAATAGACAACAAAAAGATCAGCTCGAATTCACCAAACTCCGCATTGTAACGGCCGCGTCAATTATGAAAATCCGGAAGTTGACTGACAACTATATCGCTGACCGGATACAGGAGAATTTGAGGTACGCTAAAGAAATTGGGCGGGCATAATGGCAAAAGATAAATGTCCCCGATGTCAATCTACGGTTCCGCCTTACAAGATTAATCCTAACAACGGTGACAAACATTGCTTTTATTGTATGACTTTCATTGAAAAGGGGGAGCGATGATAGAAATTAAAGAACGGGGGATCATATTTTCCTCTGAAATGGTGAGGGCTATTTTAGATTATAGGAAAACGGAAACGCGGAGGGTGATGAAACCGCAACCACCTGGTGTTTTTAGGTGTCCCTACGGCAACCCTGGCGATATCCTCTATGTCCGAGAAACGTTTATGCTTGGGAAATACAGCGGAGAAATTTATTATAAGGCTGATAATAATGTTAGATTCCTTCCCGAATGGAAACCATCAATCCACATGCCAAAGAAATTCAGCCGGATCAAACTTAAAATACTAAAAATAAGATCTGAGCGATTGCAACAAATAGATAACTTGGGCTGTATAGCAGAAGGTGTTGGCAAGTTTGTATTGCTTTGGGACTCCCTCAACAAAAAGCGCGGTTTCGGGTGGGATGTTAACCCGTTTTGCTGGGTAATTAAATTTGAGAGGATAAAATGAGGGGCTATTCCTGTATAGGATTAGACAATCCTAAAACAGCCGTTAATGTTGGTTGTGTTCTTAGGGCTGCCGGTAATTATGGATCAGCTATGGTTGCAATTACGGGACAGCGATATAAGAAATCTAAATCAGATACAATGTCACAATATCGGCACATCCCACTTTTGCACGTTGAAAATCTTAAATCTGTTATTCCGTTTGATTGTGTCCCGGTTGCGGTGGATCTGATCGAGGGCGCAACTTCACTAATAGAATATGAACACCCACAGAGAGCGTTTTATATATTTGGCGCAGAGGATGCTACGCTTGGAATTCGAATAACTTCGTTGTGTCGAGATATAATTTATGTGCCGACTAATCGCTGTATGAATCTTGCTGCTGCGGTTAATGTAATTCTTTATGATCGCATGGCAAAATTTGAGAGGCTAAAATGAAAAATGAAAAACTCCCCTTTAGAAAGGGTCAATACTTCGAATTTGAGAACGCCGGACAAAAACAATACTGGAAAATTTTCGGCATATTCGAAAAAGCTAACTTCATGATTCTGGTTAACATGGGTGCGCCGGAGAGAATGGATATTAATATAGCGGTTCAGCACATTAATGAGGGTAAAATTAAGGTCGTCAATAAAGATGAAATAGTTGAATATTGCGGTGAGTGCGGTGGTGTTTCTGGCGTAGTTGGTATACATGAATGTGTTTGTAAGTGATTGGAGGTAGGAATGAATTTGTTTGTCAGTGTTTCTGGTGGGCTTGACTCTACGGCTTTAGCGATATTAATGGCAGAAAACAAAAAAGCGAAATTTATCTTTGCTGATACCGGTGATGAATTTCCCCAAGTTCATAATCATTTAGATAACATGGAAAGGGTTTTAAATATAAGCATTACAAGGGTGCAAAACAAAAAATATTCCCTTAAAGAATATGAAATTGCAAGAAAGTTTTTTCCGTCACCGAGGGCGCGATACTGTACCCGAATATTTAAAATAAAACCCATTGAGGAATACATGGAAATTTTTGCACCGTTTCAACTTGCTATAGGTTTAAGATACGATGAAACCGGACGGACTGGCAATATATCGGATTATGCTATTTATCCATTACAGGACAAAAAGATGGTGCGGGACGATGTTTATGAGCTATGTAATGACTATGGTTTGGTTCCGGAATATCCCTGGTATATGTCCAGGGGCGGTTGTTATAGTTGCTTCTTTAAGTCGCGAGCGGAGCTATTAGCTCTTGCCAAACATGAACCGAAGCTTTTTAATGACCTGATTTACAGAGAGGAAACCATTCAGAAATCGCGTGGCGATAATTATCTAATGTTTGACCGATTTAAAAAGAATCCTTTGCGTAGGGTTAAAGAAATGGTCGATAGTAAAATAGCGAATTTTGAACAAATCCCCATGACTTATAATACCGGTCAATGTGGAATCTTTTGCAGAAAGTGATTGAGGACTAAATGCGAATAAAGAAATACAACCCAATAAAATATTGTGACGATCTTTGGGCTGAGTGGGTCAAGCTCCGCGATGGCAAAAAATGCGTCAAATGTGGAACGGAATTTGAGCTTCACTCACATCACATAATTAAGCGGGGTGTTTGGAACTTGAGATATGATATAGATAACGGGCTTACGCTCTGTTTTTATGACCATTTCCATTGGTTGCGCCAAAACCCTATGGACTATATAAAATGGCTAAACGACAAGTACCCAGGACTACTTGACAAATTAGAATTAAAGCGATACGAGAAAGCACGGCATGACTACACGCTATTAGTAATTTGTTTGGAATCGGAAATAAGGAAATTAAAGCGGAGGCAACCATGAAACTATCCATCCACAAATATGATACATCGGGCACAACGATCTTCCAGTCTGGGAATCCAACGATTCGAATAGCAGCTACAAATAAATACCTTCTTGAGTTGTGGACAAAGAAAGGCGATATAATCGTTGACACCGGTGATTGTTGGGAAGAAATGGAGCAAAGTAAAAAGAGATGGATCTTAAAAAAGATACCCGGATATTGTAAAACAAAATTCCACGTGGTAAAGGAAACAACAACCAGAACATTTGAATGTTAGAATGTCTTGCCATTAAGGACATTATTTTTAACTTATCAGACGACGGAGGTATAACAATGAACACAATTCAAACAAACGAAATGACTCATGAAGAATGGCTATTAGAGCGAAAAAACGGGATTGGTGCCAGCGACGCATCTGCTGTTTTGGGATTAAATAAATATAGAACTGCCTACGATGTGTGGGTAGACAAAACAAGTGACTCAGCGGAAGAAGAAGAAAGCCCCAACAAGGAATTAATGGAGGCCGGGCTGAGAATGGAGGAGGTCATTTCTGCTTGGTGGGCTGAAGAAACCGGTATGAAAGTTCGGCGGGATCACAAAATTCGCTCACATCCGGATTATGATTTTATCCGGTGTAATCTGGACAGGACAATTGCGGGGAACAACGGTAATGGCCCGGGAGTACTCGAGTGCAAAAACACAAAAGAAGTAATGATGAAATATTGGGACGATGGTCCACCATTGATGCACTTTACACAGATCCAAATGCAGTTAGCTATCACGGGCTATTCTTGGGGTGAAGTAGCCGTGTGTTTTGGTGGCTGTCGCTTTGACAGGTTCCCGGTTGAGACAGATACCGAGTTAATCAATGACTATATGATTCCCCGGTTAGTCGAATTTTGGGAAAATAACGTCCTGAAAAAGATTCCACCAGAGCCACAAACCGAAAAGGATGTCTTGGCGCTTTATCCCGCACAACAGGGGAAAGTAATTGAGGCCGCCGAAGAGACTATCAATATACACCAAAAACTTGTAGATGTCAGAGAAAAAGTATCTGAATTTACGGACGAAAAAGAGAAATACGAAGAACAGATCAAACTTGCCCTCCGCGATGCAGAGATATTAACTTCTTTTGGACAAATTCTTGTAACCTGGAAACAAGACAAAACCTCTATCAAGTTCAATGAAAAAGCGTTCACCATCGATCATCCAAAACTTTATGAAAAATATAAAATAGATAAACCTGGTAGTAGAAGATTTTTAGTTAAATAAATCATCATTAAAAGGAGGACGGACCATGACAACAAGATCGGACGAAGCAAAGAACATTCTTGGAAAAAAAGACGGTGGCAATAACGATACAGCACAGGCCAGCGTTCCCAAAACCATGAAGGGGATGAAAACAACTGGGATTCACGGGCTGATTGATATGTATAAACTTCAAATCGCCCAGGCGGTTCCTAAACACGTTACACCCGAACGAATTATTCAGATTGCAACTACGGTAATTTCCCGCAATCCCAGCATACAGAAATGCACTACTTCAAGCATCATCGGCGCTGTGATGCAATCAGCTATTTTGGGATTGGACCCGACTCCGGCGCTGGGTCAGTGTGCCTTTGTCCCATATTTCAACAGCAAGGCCGGATCTTACGAATGTCAATATATGACCATGTATCAGGGATATATCCAGCTTGCAAGACGATCCGGCAGCATTGAGACTGTTTACGCTTATGTTGTTTATGAAAACGACCATTTCAACTATGAACTCGGGCTGAATCCAAAATTAGAGCATCGGCCTTTGATGGAAGGTGATAGGGGGAATCGGCGGTTTGTTTACTCCGTATGGAAATTTAAAGATGGGGGATACCATTTTCAGGTAATGAGCAAAGAGCAGGTTTTAAAACGCCGGGCAGTTTCAAAAGCCAGCAGCAAAAAAGAATCCCCTTGGAATGTTTGGGAAGATGAAATGTGGTGCAAGACGGCAATTCTGGCAAGCAAAAAATATGTCCCTCTCAGCATCGAAATGCAGCAGGCGGTTGCCTCAGATGAAAGCACCCTGGCCCCGGAAATGTATAAAGGGGGCGCATTAGATTTAAACTTGCTGCCGGAACATGTCAACGCTGAGAACGTCGAAGAGGTTGAGGTTGTCGAAGATCCACCCAAAGAAGAAAAAAAGACTACCCAAAAAACCGAAGAAAAAACAGCCGACGATTCCGATGAAAAGATTGAGGACAAAACCGGGAACCAATTAAAAACCGAATCCCCCGCTGAAATGGCTGAAAAAGATGCTGCGAACTTCGAAGACAAACACGTTGATACGGAGCAAGTAGAAGAAGGCAAGCTGCGCCATGAGGTTCGCAAACAAATGGCAGCTTCAGAAAAGAAACAGAAGCCTGACGGAACCAAAATCGCCGAGGAGTCTCCTGCTGATGCGGGCCCCGACACCCCCAAAGACTCCGATGCCCCACAAATGACGACCGGACAGTCTAAAATGTATATTGCCGATCTTCTCCGGGTTCAGGTTGGAAACAATCCTGACAAACAAAAAGATTGGTTGGAAGAAAATTGTGAAAAATTGTTTGGCCAGCCAGACATAAGATCCTGGACGAATGTTTCAGAGCTTTGGCTGGAGGAATTAGAAGCCGAAATCTCAAAATTGGCTAAACCGTAAGAATCTGTGGCAGGAATGGCGGTCGGTAGCCATTCAGGTCGGAACCTGTTTAGGCAAATTAAAATGCAGGAGCGACGTGCGTAATAAGTCGATAGTCTGCCCGACCGCCATATTTTAAAAGGAGGAACGATGGGCAATAAAACGAAACCAGGTTTAACATTCTCCATACCGGAGATTATGGAAATTATAGAACGGAAATATGGTGATAGATGTGAATTAAGATTAACCAATCAACTTCAAGCTTTTATTGAAGATTGCTCATTGGTATTAGTCAAAGAATTTAACAATTTAGAAAAATTATATCTTTGGGTTGCCAAAACCCGGACAGAACTTGACGAACAGGAAGCCGAGCAAAGCGCGGCCAACGATAAAATCAACCATGAATCAGCTAATGTTGATATTATGAAACTTAAATTTTAAAAAAGGAGTAGCTAATGAAAATCAAGAAGCTAAAACTTAAAAACTTCCACGAATTCACAGATTTTGAATGTGAATTTAACGACCAAATAACGCGCCTGGTGGGCATTAATGGATCAGGCAAGACAACCATTGGATTAACTGCAATATGGGCGTGCCTGAAAGGCATATCGGAGAGATCTAAGGACGGTCAACTGATCGGCGAGCGTTTCCGCTTCATCGGTAAAGGGCGGCCGACATCTGACATTGAATTAACCCTTATCGATGAAACTATGGGCGTTGAAATCGTTGTTAAAAACCACATTTCAAAAGCAACTAATCATATGAGTTTTAAGGCTCCCGATGATTACCCGGTAAATCAGAAATGGCTTAACGGGCTGTTAAACGTCGCTTTTATCTCTGCCCGTCACTTTGCATCCATTGACAGCAAACAGCAAGCGACCTTGTTGGGGATTGATACGAGTAAATATGATGCGGACATTTCTAACCTGAAAGCTGAATACACCCTCCTGAACCGGGATTATACAAATTTCGGGGAGTTGGTAGAGCCGGAAAAGGTTGAGGAAGTTAAGGTTGACAAGTTGGCCTTAGAGTTGCAAACCCTGCAAGACATAGACCAAAAACATTATGACAAAACGGAAGAAGATTGGTTGGATTCTACAGAGACCACTACCAACCTGAAAAACGATATTGTTCAATTAAAGGCCGATCTGCAAGAAAAGGAGCGCCTTTTAAAAACAGCCGAAATTGATTCAGAAAAACAATTCAAGGTATTAGAAAGGCTGGAAAACCCGGTAGACAAAATTGCCAAAATTCAGGGAGAACTCAAAACTGCTGGCGAAACCAACAAAAAATACAATACCTGGAAAACCTGGGATGATGATTCTAAAGATAAGGCCAAAGCCAAAAAATTAGTCGATGCTAACCAGGCAAAGCAAAAAGTAAAAACTAAAGAACGTTTAGATTATATTAAAAAGTTTAATTTCGGCTTTGATAATATGAGTGTTGGTGAAAATGGCGAACTGCTCTTGAATGATAGACCGATCAAAGAACCCTACTATTCAAAGGGGGAGCTGGAAATCGTGGTCGCTAAACTGTTTATGTCCAAAGACCCGGAACTTCGATACAGGTTTATTGACGATTTGCAAGACCTTGATGACAAAAACCAAACAAAAATTATCGATTCGCTTTTAAAAGAGGGGTTCCAGATATTAACTGCTGAGGTTGGGGATAAAAAGGTTAAAGATAATACTCTCCTGATTAAAGAGTGCGGTGTGGTTGAAAGCTACGATCAAAAGAAAAATCTAATATAACTAATCATTGACTTCGAGTGAAATTATGATTACATTTTATCAACGGAAAAATGACAAAAAACTTTATATGAATCCTCTTTGCGGTGTATTGGCCTTTGTCAGCCATCCGTGCCGTAGGGAGGATTTTTTTATTGAGGTCAATATGGGTAAATTTATTGATTTAACGGGACAGAAATTTGGACGACTACAAGTCCTGGGACGCGATGGTGTGGTTGGGGGTGGTGTTTCGGTGTTCTGGTTTTGCAGGTGCGATTGTGGAAAAATAAAAACGGTGAGCGGTGATCAGCTTCGATGTGGAGGGACAAAGAGTTGTGGCTGTCTGCAAAGAGATCTTACAGCTAAAAGATTTAGAACACACGGGCACAGTGTTGGATCTATTAAGACAAAAGAATTTCAAGCATGGTGTGGCTTGAGAAGAAGATGCTATAATCGCAAGCGCAAAGACTATAAAAGCTATGGTGGTTATGGTATTAGGGTGTGTGATCGCTGGCTCTACAGCTTCGAGAACTTTCTTGCCGATATGGGCTGTGCCCCGTCGCCAAAACATACTATTGAGAGAATTGATAATGATGGGGATTATACCCCCGAAAATTGCAAATGGGCCACCATGAAGGAACAATGCAGGAACAAAAGAACGAATATTTGGATCGAGTTCAACGGTAAAAAAATGATTCTGGGAGATTGGGCAACAGAGCTTAATGTGCCCAAATCTACATTTTATAGAAAAATTAGAGAATGTAACATCCAACAAATAGCGGATAAAGCAGGATACAGCTACAGCGAAGATAAAAACCTGATATAATTAACCCGGTTTAATTTAATCATTGTAGTTTGGAGGAATGATGGTATATCAAGAATTTGATGGAAAAGTAACTGAATTTATGCGCGGACTAGTGGGTGAGCAGTTAGATCAATGCACTGGCGAGCAGATAACTTTGTTTAATCGAATGTATAAAAGTATTGATGAAATCGCTGTTGACAAAATGCGTCGTGCTTACTATCAATGTCGCAAAACAGTGTTGGAAAATAAGGAGAAATCTAATGGCTAAATTGTCTTGTGGGTGCACTCCGGACGCTTCTGGTTTTGGTTACTGTGGAGAATGTGTTCGGAAATTAAGAGAGAAAATATGGAAAAACATGAGCGAAGAAAGGAAAAATTATGACCGCTATTTTGCACCAGCACAAAGCAAAACCTTAGACGATGCAATGATTGACTATGAGGGCAATCGCGGCTGCTCTTGTCATATTAATGCGCCGTGTAGTTTTTGTGTTGATGGCAATAAAAACAATGATTAACCCGGAGCAACCATGACTATCTTCACCGACTGGCCAGAACTCGAACAGGAGCCTTTTAAATGTCCGTGCTGTGGGTATAATCGTTACAAACCGGTTTCCACCGTTACCAATAAAAAACAACCCGAAATCACCACAAGAGCATCCGGAATGATTAAGGTTTCAAATCGGAAATTCGTAGATGTCGAGATTGTTAAGGATTTCGCGGAATGTTTGTCCTGCCGGTATCGAACACTATTAGACGAGACGGAAACGATCATCTCCAAAGAGTCTAAAAAGGAAATAGCTGCCAGGTTGGCGGAAACTAAATTTAAGGGTCACTTTTTAGATACGGGGTCGGGATGAAAAGTAATAAAATAGTTCTTGATAATGTCTTCGATTTGTGTTATCTTTATCTATGCAAACAAATCAAAATTTAAGGACGGATAATGATAACTTACTACGAAGGATTTAAGGTATGGTATTCTAAGAAAGGGTACCCGTGTATCTGGATAAACAGAAAAGAAATATACTTACATGTCTGGGTTTGGGAAAGAAAAAACGGGAACAAGCCAAAAGGATATGACATACACCATAAAGACCTTGATAAATCAAATTACTTATTAAACAATTTAAAAGTAATGCTCCATTCCGATCATTTGAGATTACACGCTGGCTGGATTAGAGAAAATGGAGCTTGGATTAAAAAGCCCTGTAATAAATGCAACAAGGTTTTGTTGTTAAAAGATTTTTATTACGTAAAAACGAGAAAGATCGAAACCGCTTTATGCAAAACATGTCACAATAAAGCCGTAACAGAAAGAAACCAAAGACCAGAAAACAGAGAAAAACTAAAGGCATATAAGAGAAATTACTATAGGGAACACTATGCCACAACTATTAAACGGTGAAAAAACGATAGTTAGCCTTTGCTCTGGAACCGGCGCATGGGAACGGCCTTATGTTGAGGCAGGATATAACGTTATCTCTATTACGCTTCCGGATAATGACGTTCTAACCTATAAACCGCCCAAGAATGTCTATGGGATACTTGCAGCTCCACCTTGCACAATGTTTAGCCTGGCAAGAATGAACGCTAAAACGCCCAGAGATTTACGCGCTGGCATGGAAACCGTGACAGCGTGTTTGAATATAATTTGGGAGTGTCAGTATAAATTAGAAAAAGAAACAGCGCACAAAACCACCATTAATTTTTGGGCTGTAGAGAATCCATATAATGGTTTTTTAAAACGCTTTATTGGTCGACCCGCTTTTACATTCCAACCTTATGATTTCGGCGACAGATATAAAAAACATACCGCGTTATGGGGACATTTCAATGATCCGATTAAAAAGTCGGTGGATTTGAATCAAGGTGAATTGGAATTGGCGCGCAGAAACAGTCAAAAATTACCGAAATTTGATTCCATGAAATCAAAAGATATCCACCCGGAATTTTATGGTAAATTAGATCAGGTAACGCGCCGGTCAATAACCCCGCCAGGCTTCGCCAAAGCATTTTTTGAAAGCAATAGATGAGGCTATTATGAAAAGCAACGAAGAACTAATGCTCGAAAACGCGATCGACCGCGCCCGTGATCACCGGGAAAGGTGGTTGAAGTTTATGGCTTTGGCTGATGAACAGCTTGAATTAAGTAACCGTTATGTGAGAGATATGGGAATTTTGAAGAGAAAGATTAAAGCTGAAGACAAAAAGAAGAAACGGAGGTTTTTGAAATGGCTCTAAATAAATCTAAGGGAAATATGTATAGTTTTGTTGATTTCACTTGGAACCCAATTAAGGGTAAATGCGAACAACACGACTGTATTTATTGCTACATGAAACAATTTAAGCTTAATCCGGTGCGGTTAGATGAAGGGGAATTAAAGGTTAATCTGGGGCTCCACCGTAAAATATTTGTTGGCAGTTCAACGGATATGTGGGCTGAAGATATTCCTACCCGTTGGATTTCTCTGTCTTTAATGCACGCAGATCAATATCCAAATACATATTATTACCAAAGCAAAAACCCCAAAAGGTTCAGTGAGTTTGATATATTTCCACATAACTTCTTAGGAACAACAATAGAAACTAACCGCATTGATTATGATGGTGATTTTTCAACAGCTCCATTGGTCAATAAACGATTTGCTGCTATGCGAAACATAAAGAGACTACGCAAAAAAACCTTTATTACAATTGAGCCAATCATGGATTTTGATGTGATTGATTTTGCAAAAGAACTATTATACTGTCAACCCGATTTCGTCAACATCGGCGCCGACTCCAAACGCCACAACCTACCGGAGCCGAGTTGGGAGAAAGTTCAGGAGTTGATTGTAGAGTTAAGTAAATTTACAGAAGTCCGCCAGAAGTCTAATTTAGAACGGTTAAAACATGACTGAACCCTTAGAAAAAACTGACCCGGAGTTTGCCTTGAGAGTTAAAAATTACGTAAACTTTGACCCGAATCTCCATTTTAGACCAAAGCTGAAAACCAAGAGAGAATATCTAAAAAACAAAATCGGCAGGAATGATCCTTGTATTTGCGGATCAGGGAAGAAATATAAACGATGTTGTCTTTAAATAGCTCCAAACAAAGCCCCTGGGAGCCGATTAACTTAAAAGGAATGGTCTGGCATGGATAAAGCAATAAAGTCTAAAAAACAAGCCCTGATGGCGTTAAGAATCTCAAAGAACCCACAGAACGATATTGTTGAGATGATTGATAAGAGATTATTAGACAGAGCTATGGAGCTTCACCGGGAAATCAAGGAGCTTTCCGCAAGGCTGTTAAAACTACAGCAGGAAAAGATTGAACTTTTGGAAGAAAATCGGCTGTTGAGGATTAAGCTTGATGAATTGGAAAAGGGTGTTTTAAACGATTATCAAGATCATTAAAGGCTAATAAATGAATGAAAATAAAATATATTGCGGTGACTGCCGGGAACTTGCCTCAAAATATATTGAACCTGGGAGCGTGGATTTGATATTCACGGATCCACCATATCCAAAAAAATATCTATATCTTTATGGTTGGCTTGCCGAAGAAGCTGCCCGGGTCCTAAAGCCGGGTGGTTTTTTATTGGCCTATGTGGGTGTTTATTGGAAAAAACAAGTAATGGCGCGCCTTAACAGCCAGCTCTATTATTTCTGGGATTTCGTAATTGAAAACGCTGGCAATTCTCCCATAATGTGGCAACGGAAAATCATATCAAGACATAAATCAATTCTGGCATATTGTAAAGACGAAAACGGGCTGCCGCGCTGTAATGTTTTGTCCTTTTGGCGCGGTGGTGGTGAAGATAAACGATTTCATAGATGGGGACAGGATGAAAGTTCAGCCCGGTATTACATTGACTGTTTTTCAAAGCGTGGCGATTTGGTTGTGGATTATATGTTGGGTGGCGGAACCACTGGAATGATATGTAAGAAACTGAACCGTAAATTTATAGGTTTTGAGATTGAAAAGGAAACATTTGATATCGCTAAAGATCGGATAGAAAAAGCAAACACATTACTTGAATATGACCAAATTAAGTTACTTTAATTTTCTCTTGATTTTTACGTGGAAATGTGTAGATTAGTAAGTGGACATTAAATTAAATGGAGATTCACAGATGATAATTATAGCCCAAATAAGACTTGGGACCCGGAAACGGTTCCACAATCCTATTCTCCATTTGATTGTGTCCTGTCTAAGTTTGGGCTTTTTTTATAGGTAGGGAGATGCAGTATAAATCAGAGCAAATTTATAACAGTTATATTAGTAAAATTGCCTGTGAGTGGTGTGGTTGGCATGAGAGATTAACGGTTATAGAGCCAGAATCGTCACAAAATTGGGGCAAGGATGTTTGTGCAAATTCACGATGTAGTAAGTTTTTCAAGTGGGTTCGCGATCCCAGTAAAAAAGAGAAACGCCAATCAGTAAAACACATCAAACAAAATATAAAATACTGTGAAATTTGTCTCCGGATTAAAGAATTTTTAGGCGTAGCAAATACTTTCACAGAACATCATATATTATCACCAGAAACAAACCCTGAAATAGATAATGCGCCATCAAACCGATTAAAACTTTGCACTCAATGTCATCAAATAGTTGAAACAATTCGTAGGATGTGCCAAACGGGAGTGTATAAAAATGGCAAGAAGTAGGCTAATTCGACCTGAATTTTGGAATGACGAAAAGCTCGCTACACTTTCGCGAGACTCTCGCTTAACTTTCGTGGGCATGTGGACGGCCTCAGATGATTACGGAACGGTTAAGGGGCACTTGACATGGCTAAAAAATCAGATATTTCCATACGAAAATATAAACAAAGACACTTTCGAAAAATGGATTATGGAACTTGAAAACATTGGGGCAATTATTTCATTCTCGTATCATCAAGAAAAATACTACTTTATAAGAAATTTTCCCAAGCATCAAAAAATAGATCACCCATCAAAACAGAGAAATCCCGAGCCGCCCGATAATATTTTAGAAAATGTAGCTCCACAATCGCTACACAATCTCGATGAAACAGAAACAGAAACAGAAACAGAAACTATAGAGAAAAAGCGACTGATTTCAAAAATCATAGAAAAGGATTCTGACGAGATTTACGAGTTTTATAAAAAGTTTGTGAAGCCAGGGCCTAAAAGAGATTCAATTATAAACATAAAAAAGTTACTTCGCAACGGCAAAAACAAACCTGAGTTAATGGGTTATATTATAAACTATGCTGAATATCTAAAAAGAAACGCTAAAACAGACAAGATATATTGGATACAGCCCAATAATTTTTTTGGAGAAAAAGAGCGCTACCAAGAATTTTTAACTCCGCCAAAATTAAAGCCTGAAGAAGTGGAATTAACCTAATGGACTTCCCTGAATACAAATATGTAGACCATGCGTTAGGTCATGTCAATAAAAGGAACAATGTAGTTGACCAGCTACCCGATTGCACTGGAAAAACAGATTGTTATCGATCAGTTTTTAGATTTACAAAAGAATATCTAAACTACTGCGAAAAAAACAAATCTGTTGGCGGTTACTCCGGGCCTTGTTTTTGTGATTGGATGCCAATCGACATTGATGACGAAAATTTAGATATCGCATACAAAAAAACAAAGGACGTAATAGGTATTTTAGAGATTGATTATGATATTAGTGTAGAACATTTATTTTTTTCGGGAGCAAAGGGTTTTCATGTTTTACTGCCGTCTCGAATGTTTGGTTTAATCCCATCGGAAAAGTTGCCTGGAGTTATGAAAAACATGGCAGCAGAGATGTTTGGAGAATTGCACGATGGGGCTATTTATGATATTAATCGACTTCTTAGATTGAATAATACAATAAACTCAAAATCGGGAAAGCACAAAATATCAATTTCGATTCAGGAATTTAATGAAGGTATCAATAAAATACTAGAGTTGGCAACCAAACCACAGCCTGTTAAGTCTCCAAGTTTATACGATTGCGTCACAAACGACCAACTCAATGAGCTATATAAAAAATGGATGAGCAATGAAAGCAAACCGAAATCTAAAACAACTACCGATTGGCAAAAGATTAGAGACGGGGTTGGAGAGGGCGAACGTAATAAGTATGCTTGCTCTTTGGCTGGTATTTGTAAGACCGGAAATTTCAATAAAGACACAACATTCAACGTTTTGTCCGGGTGGAACAATGGCAACGATCCGCCATTAGAAGACAGTGAACTAATCAGTATCATCGATAATTTATACAAAAAAGAAGATAAAAACGATCTGGAAAACAAAGTATTTCCTATTTGGTCAATTTATGATGAATACCAAGAGTTTGTGAGATCCGGGAAAAAAGTAAATATCGGCGTTCCAAAAATGGATGAGCGTATCCGGGGAATACGGCCCGGACAGGTCCTAACAATTATGGGCTACACAGGCAATTTTAAAAGCGCTTTACTGCAATGGATTCTTAGGCATTACACCCAGTATTCAGAGGAGCCGGTTTTAATGTTTGAATTAGAAATGACCCGGTTGGATCTGTTTGAACGTGCAGTGCAGATGGAATCCGAGTTGTCCGGACCACAAGTTGAGGAAAGTTTTAAACAAGGAGACTTTAAAGATTTGGTTGATGGTGTTAAATTGCGATTACCTAATTATTACGTGGTTGATATCCCGTATTTGTCATTTACTGACATGGAACGTTTTACGCTCTACGCCGAACAGCAGATTTACAATAAGAAAACAGGGTTAATAGGCATTGATTTTATACAATTAATGGATGGCGGAGGCCGGACCAACGTGGAACGGGTTGATAAAATTGCAAAGGAAATGAAATCTTTCGCTAAAAGATTGAACGTGCCATTGATTATGATTTCCCAAGTTACGGGAGTTGAAAACAATACCACAGCCATTTCACTGGACCATTCCCGGGATTCAAAAACCATTGCCCAAATGAGTGATTATGTCATAGGAATTTGGATCGATGAAAAAGACCAGCAAGTACTGAGGTTGTTAAAAAATCGCAAAGGCGGACTCGGAACTACCACACAGACAATCGACCGCAACAGCTTGAGGTTTGGCAATGACCCACCATTTTAATTATTTTACAATAAGCCGAACGGGTGTTATTTAGACATAGCGAAATAGCTTCACCCGCTTAATTTGGAGGGAAGATGAAAAACGAAACAGGACAAACGGAATTTAACAACGAACACGACGCACAAAACAAAGCTGATTACTTAAACAAAGAAGGAAAACCACTTCAATTTTGTCCATTAATTAAAAACACCTGTCGTAAAGATTGTGTGTGTTTTGTTGAAGCGCGGATTGGAAGTAGGGTTGATGGAGACGGTTATATATTTAAAGTTCGCGGGTTTTGTTGTCACAATGAGATGTTTAATAGTGAATAAATTGGAGGACAAAGATGGGAGCAATAAAAGAACCTTATGAAAAATATTTAACGGTCAGCGCATTAATTTATTCTATGTGTCTCGAAACGTTTAAGTCAATAGGTAGCCCTGGAATAAGCTCTGAAATGGCAGAAAAGATAGTATTGGAAGCCGTGACAATGATAGCCAAACAATTTGCATCTTGTGAAATTGATTGGAGTAAATTATGAAATTCAAACCATTTTACCTATTCCTAATCGCCGTTCTGGTTTTAATTGCGGTGGTTGTGATCTGCGGGAAGCCTGTAATTGTGCCGAATGTTGCGGTGATTGATGATAGTGATACGCTTGTAATTTACGAGCCAGTTGAAACCGTTGCACTGCCGTTTGAGTTTGATTTTACTAAAGCACTTGAATATAAAGCCGCCACATTGGTTGACACGTTCCCACCGATTAGTTTTTTTCTTATAGAACCGGAGCCGTATTTTGAACAGGCGATTCTCGACACAAACAACGTTTTAACAATCTATGACTCCAGGATAACGGTGGTCTATGATACATCTAAAGTAGTCAAATAAAAATTCCCGGTCGCATGGCTAATGTTCTTTTAATAACTGAAGAGATGTTTTAAAATTAACAATTAGTTGCAGTAAACAAACCGATCCGGCCGGGATTAATTTTAACTTGGAGGTAAGGGTGAAATGTAAAGATTGTAACGTAGACTTGTACCAGCTTGACTGTCAGAAAATACCAGAAGTTCTCTGCTGTCCCAAATGCGGTAAAATGGCTAAAAGTGAAGAGTCAATACGGGAACTTAGAGCAGCTCTGCTAAAGCAACAATCAGACTTAAATAAATAGTTATGTTAATTCGTGGCGATGGACTCAGCCAATTAAGAAAGGCGATGTTGTTTTGGACTTTAATATTTTTCTTGACAATGAAATAAAAATTTTGTATAATCATTGCGGAGGTAACAACCTTGAAAATGAAATCCACCGACATAAGCATCAAAAACCTAAACCCCATATTTCTTAAGCCGCTTGAAAAGTTTGACGAACTGCACAAAAACATACTAGGCACCCAAGCAGTTGTAACATCTGTGGATACTGGCAAACATTGGGGAAAATTAAAAAAGCACATGCGGCCAGACAATTGGGAGATAATGACAGAGGCCGAAGTTCGGAAGCTCTCAAATTCAAAACACTACACCAAACCGCTTTGTGATGCCTTAGACTTCCGGCGCCGGAACCCGGATACTGAGAGCGATTTAAACTATTACGACGATCTGACCGAGTCCGAACAGGAATTATTTAAGGTTAAGATGTTTAATTGTTTCCCCGACGAATATTTCGATGTGGTGTTTAGCCGGTTGTGCATCCACATAGAGCTTGATCCCGATTTTGATGTTAGAAAGCCGAAAGGACTGACAAATGAAGATTTGGAACCGCGAACAAAAGTAAGTGACGAATATGTTCGACGATATGATAAAACGATAAAACGTATGCTTGAAGAGAAGAAACCGATCGAATTACCACAACTACCGATTTGGAAGAAGTCAGGTTTTAAGCGGAAATTAGGTGGTATTGTTTTGTTGATTGGTGGTTTATTGTCGCTGATTCCACAAACAGCTCCTATCGGTCAGGGATTATTGGCTGTTGGTGGAGCCGTTGGAATTACCGGCGCTGGTCATGGAATGATGAAGAATCGGAAAAAAGAGCAAACTACAAAAATAGATACGATAGCCATTCTGAGAATATTGGCTGATATATTAATCTGGCTGTTTAGCCGAAAAAGAGGAGAAACAAAATGAGTAATGGAACAGATCCGGCAATGCCGACAAAATTAGGCGTTAAAGAAACTGAG
>DRGL01000014.1 GCA_011050085.1 Pricia antarctica
GTAATGAAATGATTTTGCCAATCGCAAACGAAAGTTGGCATTGTCAACACAAGTGATGATAATGTTTGCCCGAATATCCTTGCCAGTTGCCAATGCATCCATCGGAATACCCTGCCATTGCAGACCAAAGGCCATGTTGACCTTATTGACCGCTTGGAAGACTTTATATTCCCCTACGTCAGATAGGGTGTACAACTGTCGCCCGACATTGTTGGCTTCCACTCTATCGGAATCATAGGCGATTACATGAACCCCTGGGTGTCCTGTTTGTCGAAGGGCATAATCTATCCGTGCCAATCTTGCGAGCATCAACGAACCTGTACCCCCTACTCCGATCAACGCTATCGTAATGGGATGTGTCGGGTTGTAAAAATAGTTGGGGGTAAAATGGATTCTAGTTTTCATAAAGTTGGTTTAAGGTCATTTTGGTCGCTATCAATACCCTGTCATCGAAGGATGGTTTCCCGAAATTCTGTTTCATGACGTTTACGATATTGCCATCGACCAAACTAGTATGATGCGTTTCGGTAAAAACAGAGCGGAAAAACTGTTGTTCGACAAATCCCATAACATCCTCATAGTAATCAAAGCCGTCATAATCCATAGAAGCATTGCCCATACAAACATTGCCCTGCTTACCTGTATTCAGCATTGGGGCATGGTATAAGAATGTATCGTCCGTTAGGGTTTCCTTTCGTTTTATGGCGAATACCTTTAATGAGTTTCCCTCTAGTTTAAAGACCAGTTTGGGCAAGGGGTATTTGCCTGACGGGATACCCGTTTTTGTCTCAAAATAGAGCATCCGTTGTTCGGGATGGGCGTACCATATCAATAGAAAATTGCCCTTGAAATCGAAGTGTATCAGATTTTTTGGAAGTATTCCCTTAAACCGGAATTTTATCAATTCCCCTTCCAAACAGGTAAAGATGTTTCGGGCGGTATCCTTTGTCAAGGGCATCCCTGCGGTCAACTTTGATCCTGCTACTTCGTGATACGAAAAATAGTGGTCGTTGCGATAATAGTTATCTTCCTTGGTATGCCCGATAATGGCAAACTTTGGCAGAAAATGATCTGTTGCCTGTAATACTGCTATTCGTTCCATGTGTTAGAGTTCGTTTAAAAGTTCATTCAGATCGCTTATAAATTCTTCCAATCGGTCCAATCTATGGGGAATCGCTTCATCAAAAGGTTCGATATTGCCATCTTCGGCAATGGTATGTTGATAGGTGGATATGATATCGTAATCGCTGGAGCAATCGTTCAGCATTTGGATATACCCATTGGAAAATGCACTATCGGTACGATCGACGACTAAAAACGATTCCCAATGCTCGAACATACAATCATACCCGTCCCTGACACTCAACTGAAAAGGCACTTGAAAATCAATGGTTTCTGCCTTTAGCAATAGTTCTTTGATCTGCTTGTTAATCCGTTTTCGGGGGCGGTATTTGTCCAATAAGGCTTTCCAGTCCCTGATTTCGTAGCCTTCCAAAAAGGTCTTGTACCTCGCATAGAATGTTGTGGAATGGTTCTTCATGATTTTCTTGTTGTCTCTGTAGTTCTCAACGTCCTCGAAAAGAAATTCCCATAACCAGTCAATCCTCGATTCATACTTTGGGAACAGACCCCCATAGGGCAGGCTCTTGATAAAGGATAGCAGGATGTGATAAAGTTTTCGGTTTCGACATCTCAGTTCGATAACAGGGCGGATCGGAATCAAATACACCGTACTGCGGTTGGCGATGAACCGTTTCAGTATGAGTCGTAAATGTGCATTGTCCTGTAACACTTCGATATGATCGATATTGCCCTTTATAGTAAGCCTGTTCGTACAACGAAGTATCAAATCGTCCAGACTATCGGAGACCGAGAATTGCCAATCGTCGATATTACCTGCAAAATTTCGGGTTATGTTTACCATTAATCGGGCAAGTGCCTTCTTGTCCAAGTCGTATTCTTCACTTACCAAAGGTTGGGCAAGAACTGGCGCAGCGCTTATGTCAGAAATGGAAATACTTTCGGTTCTAGTACTTTGGGTCTTTGCGTTCTTCTTTGGTAATATTCCTGTTGTACCGCCCGAAACAATCGGTCGTGGAACGGTGCGAGTTCTTTGGATGGGTTCGATCTGTATTTCGGAGTACATTGTTCTTGTCTTAAAAATTCGTCTACGTTCATTGGGTTATCCTTTTGTTCCTGCCAAGGTCTTAAAGTGGATTTCATGGTAGCCATCTACAATACCCTTGTCCATGATATTGGCATTGGTCAGTTCGGCATAGAGCTGTGCATAGTGTTCCATGACCTGCTCGTGGCTCAATTCGTAATCAATGTCGTCCAACTCAATGGAGTTATTGTTCCCGTCTTGATAAACGTACTTTCGTGTGATAGTCGCTACTTCCATTATCTGAACAGATTTGGGGATTCATACACTTCCATGTCCTTGACGACCTTCTGCGCTTCTTTGTGGTTTGGGTCTATCTTCAAAATTGCTTTGGCAAGGTCGGTCGCCTTTTTGTGGTCTTCCATCGGGTTAAAATCCTTCTTATTTAAAAGCTTTTTTAACTCGGTCGCCTTCTTGTAAACGGATTCCTTTTTCTTCTTGGCCTGTTGGGTCTTTTGTTCGGTTTCCTTCAATGCTTGCTCAAAGGCAACGGTATTTCTAAAAAGGGCTTGTGCCTTTTCCAAAGGTTTTTGGAGTATTTGAAAGAATTTTTCGTCCACTTCTTCAATCGTTCCTCTAAGGGTAAGTGGTTTTAGGGTGTGGAGTGCCTTATCCTGGGCACTAGATTTAGGCAAAACAGATACGCTGACTGTAGCTCCATCGAACAAAATACTCATGCCGCACTGTTCGATACCCGTTTGCTGTAAGGTTGAAAAAAAGTTGTTCATCTCTAAAAGGTATTAGCCTATTACACAATCACTTAACTACCTTCAAAATATGCACAAACCTCTGGAAAACCTCGCCAAATCGGGCTAAAAACCACCCCTGACTTCTTTCTCCCTATCCACAAAAAAACGCCCCGAAGGGGCGTTGGAACCGTGACCTGTATATTGGAAATGGGCAGGTTTGCCGAACTAGCCTGAATTTGAGTTACCTTTCAAAAATACTCGAAGTGATAGTTGACGATAGCCGTGTCTGGTTTAAAGAGGATTTTAGGCCTTGCATCATTTTATACTTAACCCGCCCGTTTCCGTTTGAGCGTCTTAATTTCATGTTTTAACACCTGCATCTTAGCTACCTTCTCATCCGGGAAGCCAATGGCCGTTTTTTTACGATGAGTGTCCAAAGTACGTAGGTTATAGTTTACATCAAATTTTTTCGATTTGATTTCACGCGCCACCTTTTGACATAACTTGATAAGTTGCATGGCCACTTTTTCAGGGTCGAAGCGCTGCTGCTTTCTACCTGAAATGTGTATATTTTTAAACTCCAATCTAAAAGAGTAAAGATAATGCTCGTTTGAAGGTACATAGTCCGCCTGAAAAGCGAGATTCGCATTTAACGATGGAAAATGGGCAACCCTCTTGTGCTTTTGAACGTTCAGATTTAGCTTTGACCGTTCTACGATCGAAAAACCTAAATACTTAATAAACTCCTTGGGTTCTTTGGTCACGAGTTCTTTGGATAAAAGAATGGAATTTGAAATTAGATTGTTCAGCCCGTCCTTTAATCGAGACGTATCCTCGAATGTATCTTCATCTACCGGTAGGTTGAAAGTTTGTATTACTTTTTGTGCGCCTTCAAGCTCGACCAATTGTGAGATGATTTCTTTGTTCTCCTTTTCGATCCGTTCAACGGCCTTAAAGGAATTGGCCTTGTTGAGTTCGTGCAATCGTTTCTGTGATTGCAAAAACTTGAGATCGTCGGAAAGCTTTACCAATTGAAACTGGTCCATATCGCCAATAAGGGCGGCCTGCATCTGTTCATACGAAAGGCTTTTGTCATCGGGAACAAGGTCATCGTAAACACGTTTGTTCGGGTCGGCTTCCCTAATCTGTTCCCGAAACTTTTCTTTATGGGTATTGAGCGAATAGGAAAATATATCGGTGGAATCTTTTATGCCATAGAACCGTTCCACGACCGTATTGCCATAAACTTGTGCTACTTCATTGCCTTTTCGCAGACCGCGTCCTGCCCGTTGGTCAAAAGCATCGGGGGAATAGGGAATATCCATGTGAAATATACCCACCACCCTTTTCTGAATGTTGGTGCCCGTACCTAATACTTGGGTACTGCCCAGAGCCACCCGTATTTGGCCACTTCGGATTTTCTCCTGCATTTGATCGGTTCTGTTCCTTGCTTTTTCCTCTTGTGCCAAAGCAATTTTATTTACAGGGATGCCATATTCTTTATGAAGTATCTCACGCACTGTATCATAGGAATTGTACACGCCCGGTTTCCAAACGTTCAAGTCGGAGAATACCAGACATACCCCTTTGTGTTCCGATGTTTTTTTGTAAAGTTCTGCTACATCGCGACACAGCCTTTGCAGTTTAAACTGGTCAAGTTCCGTAAATTTCACGGCCATGTTATCCTTGGCAAGTGGATCGATCAAAAGCGACCTATTGATGTTCAATGCGGTAATATGAGCGGATTTCATTTGCTCATCATCATAAATGGGCAATTTGAAAAGCGCTTTTTGGTTCCGGTTCTTGGTAAATTCCAGGGATGCCTGCTTAAGTTCTTCATATGCCGGAGTGGACTCTAAAATCACAAACTCCCTATCGGCTTCCAAGTCATGTGTCTTGAAATGTTTGTCCCGGCAGATGTGCGTAAAGGAATTGTACATCTTGCTCAATTCGGGGAGGTTGGTATAATATCGAAAACGGGCATGCATTCTAGGGTCCCCGAAGATATTGGGTTCAATACTTACACTTTGCTTCAAAAATATGGAGGCCCAGGCATCGAAATTAAAAATGTTCTTGCGTTTCAATGCCGATGGCGTCAGGTAGCGTTGATAGGCGTACAGTTCCGTTACGGAGTTTTTCAAAGGCGTACCGCTATAAAAAAAGATATTTTTGTCCGTTCCCATCCGCGTATGAACGGATTTGATACTGATTTCAAGGTCGAGGTTCCGTTGACTGTCCGAATGACTGTTAAGACCTGAAACGTTCTGATGCCGGGTCGTGAAACCGATATTTTTGAAATAATGTGCCTCGTCTATCATCAGGGCTTCGATACGCAAATCGGTCAAGGTAATCTCGGTTTCCGTCGAACGCTCTTTCAACTTTTTTAGTGTGGCCTGTAGCTTGTCCTCCAAGTGTTCCTTTCTTTTGATCATCCCTTTGATCAATTTCTTGGATTCCTTACCATTTCCATATTGCTTTGCGGTTTCCAAATCCTGCGATATCATCTCGATTTTTTCCTCCAAGGTCTCCATAACAAAACTCCGCTCTTTCGGTATTTGCTTTAGATGTCCATGTTCGGCGATTATCAGGTCAATGGATTTATTGTCCTTTATAGTGCGCAGGGTTTTGGGGCGTTTGCTCTTGGCCATATTCTTGGAACTCAACCGTAGGATGTTCAGTTCAGGAAAGTTGGCCCTGATTTCCGCCTCGATTTGCGGGGCTACACTTTTTAGCGTGAGTAGCATAGTACGCTCGCTTTTCCCGTGCTGTTTCAATTTATAGCCCAACATTGCCATAGAAAGGGTCTTGCCCTTGCCGACCTGATGGTCGTTCAGGGCACTTCCCTTTGTGAGACCGAACAACGTGGAATCGATTTGATGTTGATAGGGCGGGTACACCAAGGTTTCCGGAAACGTGAGCGAACCTTTGGGTACGGTAATGTTGATGTCGGCCAAAAAAGCTTGGTAGTAGTTATCCTCAATGGTAGCTTTCAGTTCTTGGCGCCCTTCGATAAAGGATTTGAAATGGAGCTGTAGTTCTTCGTACAGGTTTTGTGCCATCAAGGTAGCGTCCTTATCCAATTTTCTAACGGTCTTCCCTGAACTATCCTTGTAGGAAGAGAAAATGACAGGATACCTGTTTTCCGCGAAATGTTGTAATATTCGTTTGTAACCGGCCTTGACCTCATGGTGCAGTACTACGCTAAAACGTTCATGGGCCTCCAGATTATAATCCCTTGGGAATAGGAGCGTCAAAGTTGAATTGAACTGACCTACGTTGATCCGCACTTTTTCGTTAATGAGTTCCTCTAAAAAAGATTCTTTCGCGGTAATGGGTATAAAATGGCTTTCGAAATTGAACTCGATGTCGTTCAGGTCCAATTTAACGGGTAACAGATCCGATAAGGCCCGTTCCATTTTAGCCGATTCGATTCCGTACGGTGGAGGATTGTTCTTGAGGTAATCGATCTTATCTTGGATGTAGCCGCTGGAAAAGAGAAAATAGGGAACCGTTCTATATCCGGTTTCGGACTGCGGATTGGGTTCCAAAAAAAACGAACGGGTTTCGAGCGCGGTAAGTAACAGGTCCTTTTCATTGGTCTTGAATGCTTCCGCTATTTCAGGTAAATCGATTATCCCATTTTGGTCGAACTGGTAGCGCGCCATTTCTTCAGGATTCTCAAACCGCTTTTCTTCTGGCGTTGTATGTTGTTGCTCGCTTGTTTCCGATATTTGTTTCTCTACCCGTTCTACGGGTTTCGATCGTAAAAATCGTTGCAGGGTAAACTCGGGGCTCTTGCCATAGCTTTGTCCCTCCAATTTTTTTTCGAACTGTTGACGAACTTGCTCAAAGTAATGGTCTTCTTTAAGGAAAATGAGGTGTTGTTTCAACGAACCCCATTTGAAATGGAAAGTGTCCAACTGGTAATCGATATCCTGAAAGCGTTGGGCAATATCCTGGACCGAAAGTCTGCCTTTATCTATATTCAGGTTTAAAAGCACCAGATTATTTCGCATCCGCGCGTAATCCTGTATCAGCTCCGTAATCTTGTTCGGCACCTTCCTAAAGCTATGGGGATCTGTGTAAAAGAGTACCGTTCCCTTTTCGTCAAAATTGTAGCTGCCAAAGAACAAGCGGGTAAATTGTTTGGCATCGTTGTCCTGCAATTTTATCGGGACGGGACCAATTTCCAATTCGGAGGTTTGGGATGCTATAGGTTCTTCTTTTTCGGGTGCCGATGGTTCGAGGAAAGTTTCCTGAACTTTTTGGATCGTTCGAATTGGAGCGATTTGTACAAAATCGAAGTTGTTGGACTGACGTTCCAAAAACTCCGACAGGGATGTACCATTAGGTTCTATGACCATACTCGGCCGGTTATGGAAAAAACCAAGTTTTGGACTGCCGTTGACCTGTTCGGTATGCACTTTAAAGAATTGATTGGTCTTAAAACTTTGGCCTTCTATTTCAATGGTATCGGTTTCGACAAATTGCATTTCAATTTTGGAAAGAGCGTTTTTGTTCGTTGTCCTTCGATAGACCAATAAATCCGATACGACCTTTGTCCCTTCTTCGGAGAACAAATCTGTGTTGAAACGATTGGCCAGGAGCAAATCGTTTTCCATTAAGATTCTTTGTCTAAAATCATTATAGGCACTTCGTTCGGAGAAGGCCGAAGAGATAATCAAGGCTGTAATGCCGCCTTGTCGAACCATTTTAGGTGCGTATACATTGAAATAATTACCAACGTTCTTAAGCGTAGGTTCGGTAAGATAATGGTGCTGGTAGGCCTTGGTAATCGGAATATCCCCAAAGGGAATATTGGTCATGACCAAATCAAATTTCCCCTGTTTTGCATGATTCAAATAGAATTCCTCGAAAGGGATGTTGAGCACCGTTACGTTCGGACTTTTAATATTATTGGCCTTTAAAATTTCAAAGGACAGTATATCCGGTTCTAGAGCGGTAATTCGGGCATTGGGAAATGCTTTTTTCAGTTCCTGAACATATGCCCCGTTGCCCGCCGAAGGTTCCAATATGGTCTTTGGATCGAAACCATTTCTTTTCAATAGATCGATTTTATACCCGATTATTTCTTTTGGCGTATAATAGCTGGTAAGGTGATACCGTTTTAATGAACCAAGGATTTCTTTCGAGGTTTCCGGAAATGTTTCTTCGATAGTTTGCAACAGATCATGTCCTACTTTCTCCTGTCCTTTTGGAGGATAGAACAACAGCTGCCCCAATTTTGCCAAGCCACCATTATTGATATAATAATTACCGGGATTGGCAGCTTTTATCGCCTCAAGAATACGCGTCAAAATATCGTTTTTCATCGTGGACTATTGAAGGGATTTGAGTATGGCCGCCCTTTTCTTGGGCTCTTTTTCATTGAGCGCGCAATAAATTTTTAACAGTTCGTCGTTGGCGTGTTCAAGGGCGATCGGCCCAATATGCCCATCGTCGAGAAACTGTTCCTGTAATCGGGCATGAAGGATATGGGCATTGATAGCGAAATCCAGTCGGTATTCGGTAGCGTCAAGATGTGCGATCAGGTTGGGGTATTCCTCCAGGGAATGATAGCAAAAATGAAGATCGGCGGCACATTCGTCCATTGCCAGTTGAAGTTCCCAGTTCTTGATGGTTTCAAAATGTTCCGCTCTGAAAGCGATAACGCTACCGGTAAGTAAAAGTTCTCCTTGTGTCATTGTTTTGATTTTATAAAGGTTCCTTTAATTTATAAGTTGATTCCAAATCGGTCTCTCGACTTGCCAGGGGACTGTTAAGCTCGATAAGGCAGTCGTAGAGAATATTCTTGAAAACCATTACCGTGCTCAATACAGCGAAACTGTAATCGATATGACATTCTTTTTCGGATAGGATGGTGAGCTTAAAGGTCTTTTCATCCGGGTCTTCGGGGTCATGGATTACCATACCGGTGGATATGTCCATTAAATCCGTGATACTATCCATATAAAAAATATCGTTCAGCATAATATGCCCTAGCGGATCGGTAATCTTGATTTCAAATAGCATAGGTTCAAATTGAGATTTTAAAAGTTCTTTGTTTGTGCGACCTTTCAGTTTCCGATAGAATGGCACGTTTGCGGGATGCCCTATATTTTGCATAATAGTGAGGATAATTATCCTTTAGCGATGCAATCGGTCTATAAGCTTCCAGCTTTGGTCCGTGGCCATTTTTTATCAAGGCGTAAAATGTTTTGCCGGAACCATAGTGTTTTTTAAGCGCTAGTACTGTTTTCGTACCGTGAATAGGAATTTTATCCGTCATGACGAAAAAGTCCTTCTTCTTGATTACATCCTTTACAATCCTATATTTTAGAAGTTTGGAAACGTTTTTGGAGTTCAAAAAATCGTCAAGCGCTGTCCATTGTTTGAGAGTGCCCTCATAATGTTGTCCCGCCGTCGCTTTTAAGAATAGTTTGTCATTGAAGGTTCCAAGTGATAAACCTATTTTAGTTTCGGCAAAAGGAGTAATCGATCTTTCCCCAAGAAGGGTGCGGAATTCTTCAGTTGAAAAGTAAACTCGGTTCCGGTCATTGCTCACGGCAAGATAGGGTGCCAAAATCACATAATCCTTCCGGATAACGGTCGGCACGAATAATCCATTCTTACCATCTTCAATACGTATGGGCAACCCACGGGATAACTGCTCGGTAAAATCGGTCGGTGGTGCAATGCTCTGAATTCCGTTTTGAACGAACTTATTCTGCAAATACATCGTTTGCAAAGCAGTATTGAAAAATGCTAGTGATTTCTTTTGGATGGTTTTATCCAGATACGCTACGTCTTTATGAAAATATCGATGTTTCATAAAGAGTTTATCGGATCGGGACGGATAAATACGTTCTACAAGTTTCACGTATTCCGAATTGTCATTGGCATACCAAACTGGACAATTGTTCACTTTGTTGTAGGATAGGTACTTTTTGCTTTCCGACTTGCAGTACCCTAATAGAATGGACATCAAAGCAGTATCGCCTTCCAAAATGGTTATGCGTCCTACCGGAGTGATCGTTCGGTCTTTTTGAAACAATAGGTCTTTGCTCTTTAAGCGCGCTAATTGTTCTTTCAATGCTGTATTGATGAAACCGGAGTCGGCCAACTCAAGATTTCGAACATAACGTAACTTTTTCAAGTCGTTCAGATCATCGGTAGGATTGACCTTATATTCGAACTTCTGGAATGTATTGAAGCTAGGGTCAAGAAAACGGGACACCAAGTTTCGGACTTTGTAAAAAAGCTTGATCGGACTGCGTGGGTCAAGTTTTATTTTCATGGCTTTTAATCGCTTAAAGGTTCTTCAATTTCAGGTATACTTCATACTTCAAATTGAATGAGCCTGTTGGGTCTATCCGCTTACCGTTCTTAATGATTTCGTAGTGAAGATGCGGACCGGTTGAAATACCGGTACTACCTACGGTTCCAATAAAATCGTGTGCGCCAATGGCCTCCCCTTCGGTAACCGAAACCGATTCCATATGGCCGTAAAGGGTTTGGAAACCATGGGAATGGGAAATCACGATATGGAGGCCATGACCTTTTGGGCTGTTTTCGATACGTATGACCCTTCCGGCAGCGGTAGCGTAAATCGGAGTGCCTTTTGGTGCGGCCAAATCGACACCAAAATGTTTTTTGGAAATCCGGTGTACAGGATGGTAGCGTTTACCATATGGACTCGAAAGAACGTAATGTTCACGAAACAAGGGAACTGATGAGGGAATACTATCCAGAATTTTTGGAAGCAACGGAAGGAAGGGCTTTATTGGTTCCATTTGTTGGAAATTCTCCATTTGGACGAACAGTTCGCTTAGTTTCAGATATACTATGTCATCGGTCCGTGGCTCGTATTCAAAAATTTTGGGATGCTGCGACAGGGCACCAAGGTATTCCGGTCCTTGAACATCCCCATAAAAAAAGCGGTTTGCCATATAACAGAGGAAGAACAATCCGACGAAAATCCAGTACGCGGCATTTTGTGGGGTAAAATGATCGACATCGTTTGAACTGGTCACCCCGCCCACTTTTAAAGTGTATCCCTTTAACCATTCGACACTTGTTTTCCTAATACTTTTCCACCAGGCCATAGTTTCTCTTTTATAAATTTTCGACCAAAAGTTTTGACACTTCAACAAATTTATTATATTTGCTGTAATAATTGCAAATATATGTAATTTTTACACACATGAACAATAAGTGGCGAAAATTTGACGAATCCCTTGACTTGGTTTTCCTATTTGAACATTTTGGATTGGCCGAAAAGCGGAAAATGCGGAAGTATATCAGCTATGGCACCCATAGCTCCAGTTACATAGTCATCAGCACGGATTTGGGTTATCGGTACTATAGGCCGAGTGCACCTGAAAAAAAACTTACGGCTTTTGATTTTATATTGGAGCGTATTTCACGCGACGACGCAAATACCAAATTGGGGCTTTGGTCAAGGCTCGATGAGTTCTATACTTCCATAGATAAGAAACCGGACTTTTTTGTGAACGACAGATCGAAAAATACATTGGAGGCCGTTGCGCCCGATTACAACCATTTCAACGATTTCGAGTCGGAGTTTTCATTGACCGTGCAAACGGCTCGGTCGGCATCCTTGCAAATCTTCGAGGACAGGATTTTCGAAAATGCCAAGGGCCAATTATATTTTCCGTACCGAAATCTCGCAAACAACCTTACGGGGTATGTCACGGAAAAGGGAGGCAAGCTATCCTTGCTAGCAGAAAGTGCCATATTCGAATCGGTTTGGTTCAGTAAGGTGCCCAAGACCATAAAAAATCTGGTCGTTTTGCGAAACCCAATGGAGGCCTTGGCATTTCAAGGCAGGTTTGAACTTGAAGATGTGATTTTCCTGGCACTTTCCGACATCAATTATAGAAGTTCTAAAATACTCCTGCAAATCTTAAAGCGCACCAAATTGAAAAAAATGGTGCTGAGCTTTACGGGTTCCTCCAAAATCGAAGGCTATATTCAGGATTTGATGCTGATCTCCTTTATCAACGATTCCCGCTTTTTGGTCAGGGTCGACAAAGATCATCTTACGGTCAAATTCCACCCCGAGGGACAGAAACCTTTGGCGAAACTGCACAATGAAATCCTGAAATACAACAGCGGTCTGATGAAGGAATACCTGAAGTTCAATAAAATTACCGACCAGTCCCTACTCGATAGAAAGAGTATCGTATTGAACCAGGAGAAGGAGTGGGTAGCTTGCCGAATTCCCTATGAGGTAAATGCGCTCCGCTATTTTCTTTGGAGCTATTATCGTAATTACATGCATAAAATAATTGAAATAGTAAAACCGACAAACGCCAATTGGGCAATAGAGTATGAAGAAAACGGGGCCTATACCGGCACCGAAAAATTAAAGGCCTTTAAAATGGCCGTATAAAAAAAGGGGGCGCTCCCGCCCCCTTTTATCCTTAATTCTGAACATGAAAAATGGAAATCTCATGCTTAGAATTGTAAAGTTAACAAATGTTTATTAATCCTTAATTTAAAACTTGAAAAATGGAAAATCAAGCAGAAAAGGTTTACGTAAAGGTGAACCAAAAGTGGCAACGGGCCACGGTAACCGGAAAGCAAGACGGCAAGGTGTCCGTTATGACCAATGACGGGCAGTCGTTCAACCTGCCCAAAAACAGCAAGTATTTCGAACCTATCGTTTCCAAAGACCAAAAATTCGCTTATGGCGATGTCAAGGAACAGTTGGAGGGCCAATACATCAGCTACGCAAAGCTCCCAGAAAGCGTGCGGGATAACTTGGCCGAGGGGAAAGAATATTTTCATGAATCCACCTATATTTCGGAAGGGGAACTCAAAGAGGGCGCGAAAATGGTACAAATGGTATACGACCGTAATTTGGGTACTCGATTGGATGTTCAGTATCGAAGGAACGAGGTGGTTACTTTGGACAAGGCATCGGCTTACAACCATAGTTTTACCGCCGACGAATTCCGGCGTATGGTGGAGCAAAAAGAGTTCGTTGGATTTCAAGGAAGTACAAACGATGGGGAGGTCTTTCAAAAGCTGGCCTATTATGAACCGAGGGTACAGGACATTCGAACCAAATCGGCACTCTCTACCAACACGTATTTCTACGGAGAAAAGTTGACTGCAAAACAGGCCGATGCACTTAACAAGGGCCAAGAAATAGAAATGGTCATCAAGAGCAGAAAACATGGTGTCAAACCTTATTTGGTATCCTATTCTCCACGAAGGGAATCCTACATTACCAAAAATGTCGAGTTGGCGAAAGCCAAAACCATGGAGGTACATCAGGACGAAAAAAAAAAGCCGCGCGGCCGAAGCATGAAGGTCTGATGGACCGACTATAAATTAGGACATGGGCCGTTCATTCCGAACGGCCTTTTTTCACAATCCAACTTAATGTACAAGAGATATACCGTGCTCCATCGGAGACATATAGTGTCTCTGTATACCAAACTATTATGATAAACTATTCCGAGGATCCCTTGCACTATAAAAAGTTGATAGCCCAAATCAATGAGGAGGTCGACTTTTCAGGCTATCTAAATGCCCAAGGGTATCAGCTCTTAAAGAAAAGTACAGGTTCGCAAGAATTCAAGAAGAATGACGAGCGTATCGTATTACAGACCAAACGTCATCCCGTTACCTATTTTAATCGCAATGACGGTTCTGACAAGGGACTTTTTTTTAAGTTCATACATATGTGCTTCGGAAATTTCTATGAAGCCATAAAATCCGGATTAGAGGCCATAAGACGAACATATCCGGTTGCAAACACCGAAACGCATCGAAAGAGCGTCAAGACTTTCAAAAGCCTTGAGGAACGGTATAACATCAATCCTTTGACCAAGCCGATTTATTTGTCCGAGGTACGCCATCTGAGCCTGGCTACTCTCCGATCCGATGCCTTTAAGGGTAGAATCTTCAATGCCTTTCATATCGATGACAGCAGGGGCCGTATTGCGAATATCGCCCTTCCGAAATATGGAACGGACGGCAATATCAAAAATTACACCTTATATAATCGACCGTACCGGGACAGAAAAGACGGTAAAATAAAGAAATTTCGATTATTCCTGAACGAGCGTTACGAATACCTTTTTGTTTCAAATCCAGAAGTCAAGGCGGACAAGGTGGTTTGCGTAGAGAGTGGTTTCGATGCTTTGGCGTATCATGAGCTACATGGGTTTCCAAAGGCCTTTTACATTTCGATGTCGGGCCATATAGATGATCGCAAGTTGGAGCAGTTTTTCCAATGGAATACCTTGGTAGGAGGGGCCACTAATCTACCGATTCATTTAGCATTTGACCATGATATCGAAGGAATGCGCTACGATCTTATGGTTGTGAGGAGTTGGGTCAATCGACGGTCGGACCGCGTATTTATGGAACTTGATTGGAAGCGACCGAATATGCAAATTAAACTGAACTATCATTCCGGCTCTCTGGCCGAAATGGAGCGTGATACAGATTTTATCAATGAACAGATCGCTGGTGGTCCGGAAGGGACGGCACAATTCTTTGAAAAGGCGATCTGTTTTAGGGATAAGGTAGTTTGGGAACTCGATCTTGACAAAATACAACGGTCTCCAAAAGCATCAAGGGACTATTGGAAGAGGGCAATCGGTATCCTATCCGAATGTTTTACAAGGGACACTATTAGAATAGATAAGTCCCCCTCCCAAAAGGATTGGAACGATGAACTGATTTCGGTAAAAAAAAAGTTTCATTGTCAGCTAGCTCATCTCTAACGAACAAGATGGAAGAACAAGGGAAGAAACGCAAACGAAAAGGATATGCAAGATAAAAACAAAGGGTACATGGGCATGTACTTGTCAGCTTTCTACTTTGTCATAATCGTCTTTCACGAATATTATGCACTGTATGTTTATCACTATGGTCAACAACCTTTATTGGATAAGACCTACACGTATTTCGTTCGATCCGGGTTACCTACCAAGGGTATGATGGCCCGTGTGCTGTTATTGGGTCTTTTGATGGGCGGGATCATGATATACCGGCCCATCAAGAAGGAAAATATCGATCGCACAAAAAGTGTTGTAGGATTTACAATTTCCCTAAGTATTCTTTTTATATCGGGTCTTCCTTACGGAACCTCATTGAGCGGTATGTATATCACTTTGATGCTTCTGACCTGTTCTTATCTTGGCCTGATGACCTATGGTATGCGTTTGTTCCAGTTTCTCGATTTTATGAACTTGGCCGAGAAAGACCCGTTCAATGATGCGAACGAAACTTTTAAGCAGACCGAAGAGCGAATCGATACGCCCCACTCCGTAAATATTCCGTATGCCTATACACATAAGGGGAAGCAACGAAAAGGGTGGATTAATTTTGTAAACCTCTTTCGGTCTTTGCTCGTTATCGGAACTCCGGGCAGCGGTAAGTCTTTTTCGGTAATCGAGGAAATCATGGCGCAGTTCATCGATAAGAAATTCGCTATGGTCATCTACGACTTCAAGTTCGATACCTTGACCCGAAAAGCCAATGGATACTTGCAAGAAGCCAAGAAAAAGGAAGGGGACAATTCTGAAATACCTTTTCCAAAATTGTATCGAATTTGCTTTGACGACCTGAGAATGACCCATAAGAACAACCCTATGGATCCCTACAGACTGACGAATCAATCGGATGCCATCGATACCGCCGCGACCCTTATGAAGAACTTGAACCCGGAATGGATCAAGAGGCAGGACTACTTTTCGCGAAGTGCCATCAGTTATACCGGAGGCTGTATCTGGTATCTTAAGAAAAAATCCGAGGAGACTGGAAACTATATCTGTACCCCAGGCCATTTGACCATACTGACAACGGTCAAAATCGATATCCTAATGGAAATCATGACCAAGGATGTCGAAGTGCGACAAATACTTGTACCCTTTCGTGACGCGCTCGAAAAAGAGGCCATGGAACAATTATCGGGTCAGACCAGTACCGTTCAGATAAGCCTTTCCAGTATGGCGACCAAAGAAATTTTTTATGTGATGTCCGGCAATGACTTTAGTCTTGATGTCAATGAACCAAGATATCCTAAAATCGTATCGCTTCAGAACAATCCCGAGCGAAAGGAAGTCTACTCCGCTCCTTTGGGCCTGTATATGAACACCATTCTAAAACAGGTCAACAAACCGGGCAAGCGCCCGATGGCCCTTATAATCGACGAGGTGCCGACACTGTTCATCATGTTGTTACGGACTATTATCGATACCGGTCGCGAGAACAAAATCGCTACAATCTTGGGCCTGCAAAGCGTTGGCCAGCTCATCTTGGACTACGGCAGGGAACTGGCCGATGTTATATACGCGAACTGCGCCAACGTAATCTGCGGTGCCGCCAAAGGGGAGACCGCAAGACGATTGAGCGAGCTTTTCGGCAAAATACATCAAGAACGGATATCAAAAAATACGAGCAGTTCCGACGTGAGTACCAATTGGAGCACGCAGATGATGGAGCTTTTGCCCAAAAGCAAGATTGCTTCGATGTCGACAGGTCATTTTGCAGGTTTGTTGGCGGATACTTTCGAGCACCAGATACCGGAGAAAAAATGTTATGGTCAACTCCTTCCGGATATTGAAGGAAAAGAACGGGCCATGAAACATGAGCTGCCCATCGTCAACGATTTCAGACCTGCGGATTACAAGGAACGTTTCGATGCGGAAATGAAACTCATCCGGGAACTGGAACTTGCGAAAAAAACCAGTCTACTTTTCGCGAGAGAAATCGGTTACATCGAGTTTTACGGAGCGCATCTGGACAAAGTGGGCAACAGTAGTTTTTCCAACGTTACTAAACGCAGAATCTTTAAAAGCGTGGTCAAGGAGCTTCGCCTTTTCGAATACAAGAGTTCAATTTTAGAACTTTTAAACGAAGGTGCCGGTTCCCTTAAGTGGGGAAAGCTGTTCGGACACATTATAGAAGAGTTTTTGGTGCAAACGGAAATGGACCGGGTAGCTCAGGCGAAATTTGATCAGATTATCAACGAAGTCGACGAATTGGTCAAGGAAGAGTATAAGCGCAGAACCGGAAAAGAACTGAAGAGTGCCATATTTGACGAAAAGAAAATAAATGGTGAAATTGCAAAGTCGTTAAATAATTCGGAGACGGAAGTTGCCGAGTTTATGGATAACTTTGAAAAAGAGCTGAAAGATTCCGAAATGAACTTTTTGGCCGACGTACAAGAAGAATCGCAAAACATTTTTGAGGAGAAATTTTCCTCTCATCCCATAGAAAATTTTGAATAATGGATATTGAATCGATCATTGCACTAGACTCCAAAGACCTCGGCTATATCGGGGAACGCTTAAGGGAAATACGACTTGAACTCGTCGAACTCGACGATATAGAGGACAAACGGTTCAGCGCGTTCTCCATTACCAATTTGAGCGAATACCTGAACATGGACCGCGCCACTTTGACCAATGTCGAGCGCGGCTCCTCCATGGTCAATTCCATAAAGATTATTCTATATTTCTATAGCCTAGGGTACAACCCCATATGGATTCTTTTGCCCGACAATGAATTTATACAAAAGCGGAAGCTTGGGGAGAATATGGTCTATCAAGAAGGCCTTCAAGAGAAATTCCTTGAATTGGAAGAACGCGTATCGGATGCCATAAAGGATTTTAAATCCGAATTATAGCATCTTTTCGCAGCCCTTAAGTCGACTCGCTTTTAGTTTCTTATAACAGTATAATCCCCTCCTTCGAATACCTACAAAGCAATGGTCATTGCTATATAGCAATATAGGTTCAATGCGTTATAGCCATATAGCAACAATGCTATATAGCCGTATAGCGTCATTGTGCTATTGCATCGAATGCCCATAGTACCATATGGCCATATGACGCTATAACCATATGACCATCTAATTTTAAAAGTATACCTATGGAAACTAAAATTATCTCATGTACCGGCGAAAAGGGCGGTTGTGGCAAAACGACCCTTAACATTATCCTGGCCACCAACCTTTTCCATTTGTACGATAAAAAGGTCGTATTGATCGATATGGACAATCCACAATATTCGGTCTACAAAAAGCGGAAACGGGATTTATCCCAAATGGGCAACATGAAAACAAATGCCTTTCCCGTGGAACGGGCGACCATTCATACCTTGGAACCGTTGATCAAAAAATATTATGGTACCATGGATTTCATTATTATAGATTTTCCCGGAAACCTGAACGAAGAGATGGTAAGGGGCCTTTTGTATGTGGAACACATCTTTATTCCCTTTTTCCTCGACGAATTGGAAATCGATAGTACTGCTGTGTTCTACAAGACCTTACGGAAGAATTTTTTGGGCAATGATAATAGGGTGCTACGTTCCGTCAATCTTTTTTTTAACCGCTATGAACTTGTCAAGGTCAATAAGTTCAATGCGGTCCGGAATACCCTAGCGAGGGCAGGAATGCCCATGATGCGACAAGTGGTCATGGAGCGAACCATTTACAGGGAGAGATATCGGAATACGCTCGTTCCCATCCCCTTATCTAAAGAAAACGGAGAACGGGGGCTTAAGCGATTTATGGAAGAAGTACTTGAAATATCAAAAAACTGAATATGGGAAAGAAGTTAAACGTCAAAGATTTGCTCGAATCGGCGATTTTGGACAATATGGATACACAAAAGGAAGTTAAAGGTCTCAGGGATGAGCGCGACCCGAACATCGAAGAGAACAAGTTGAAGGACAACGACTCTGAGAATATCGGTTTACAGAGGTCGACCGTCGACAGTTTTCCCACGTCTAACTTAAATGAGAGTGAACGGATGGAGGTAGCGGATTTCGAAATGTTTCTTGAGCAGGATCGGTACACCGATAAGAAGGAACAGTTCATCTTTCGGTTGAGCAAGACCTGTTTCGAAGATTACGAAAAACTGGCAAGTGCCTATAATTATAAGTTGAACAAAAAGGTGTCCCGAAACGACATTATGCGAAAGGCCCTGGAACTGTACCATGAAAAAAGCGTTATAAGATTAAAAGATATTATCGATAAGATTTGAATTGGCAATGGGAACATATCGTCTATGTGGTCATCTGTACTTTAGGGTTACTTTGGTACATGATAGTCTTTGTCATACTCAAACGAAATAAAAAAGAAAAGAAAGTTCAGGAAAATGATTCATTTGTGCAAAAATCTTCTATATTTGTAAAAAATACATCTTTGAAGGAAAAAGATATGGACCAGTTACTCAACCGTGTCGATGAAAACGAAACCAGCTCAGAGCTGTTGGATATTTTCAATGCTTCCGATAAGGATGTTCAGAATGAATCCTTAATTCCAGAACATGAAAAATTTAAGATTATCAAAAATTCCGAACCGCCGCCGGAAACGGAGGTGGACGATTCCGTGTAGTTATTTCTTGACTTTCCTCATTACCCTTGCCTTCCATCAGCTTGGCTATGCCCAAATCGACGAACTTGTCGACCAGGTCAACCAAGCGGAACAGGGTACGGTCCAGATCGGCAACAGTATTTTCCGAATCGTTAAGGTTGCCGCTAGCGTTCTATTGGGAATCGCGGCCATTGCCTTCCTGATCATCAGGGAACAGAATCAGGACATGGCACGTAAAGTGGGCAATGTTATTTTGGGGCTGGTCATTTTCTATGGTCTTATCGAGATTGGGGAAAACTTGGCCGGGTAGCGATGGAAAACAAGCTGGTAAGAATCCCAAAGGCCCTTCAGAAGGATGTATTCTTCTTCGGGCTACGCGCTAAATATGTGGACCAAGCCTTCAAGGGAACGTTCCTCTCCTTGATGTTGGGGCTGTTCTTAAGTACGTTCATACCTACTTTTCTCAGTCTTTTACTTTCCTTCTGTGCAGCGGCAGTTTACGTCGGGCTGATGCTCTTCTATTCCAAAGCATACGGTGAAAACGGTTTCATTAAATCCCGAGCGGACAAGAAAGGCCCGGATGCCATCAAAGGTCATGTGAACAAAAAACTCCTCGTGCTATGGAAAAAACGGTAAATCTATTGGACACTTTTCCTATTTATGGGTACGAGGCCCCTATTCTGGTGTCGAAAGAAAAAGGTTGTATCAGTATTCCGTTGGAATTGGAGCTTCCGGAAATCTACACTATGGATGGAAAGGACTATATGAACCTGAACCGAATAGTCTCCGGTATTCTGGAAATAATGGGGGAAAATTGCCTGTTGCACAAACAGGATCTTTTCTTCGGGGAAACCTATGCCGTTGATCCTTTGCGGATGAAACGCGATTTTTTCGAAACGCAGGATGAACTCTACTTTAAGGAAAGACCTTTTTTAAGACACCGTTCCTTTTTGGCGATACACAAGGTACCCAAGAACTATATCGGCCGAACACCTCTAGGTGTCAATTCTTTTTTAAAAAAGGAACGCGGTTTCTATGGGAAAAACCCATTACCCGCAGAATATCTGAACACCGAGGTCATGGCCGATTTTGAGGCCCGTGTCGGGGCCGTAAACGACCTGATAAACGATTCCGGTTTGATAGGCTCGAAAATATTGGGGTATGAAGACCTTTTCGAATCGGCCGGGTACTACGATAATTATCTGGAAGCAAGCTACCAAGCAGGTGCTGGCAGGGATGTTGATTTTTCGGGGAACACCTTGCACATCGGGGACAAACAGGGGCAGTACTTTACGCTGGAAAACTTGGACCAATTTTCAAAAGAGGATATGGCCTTTCATGAGTATTTCGGAAAATACACCACCGGTGAAAACCTTTTCCCTATCAGCAATCTGTTCTCTTTGGGCTTTAAGATTCCGCACGAACATATCATCAACCAATACATCTATATCCCGGAGAAGGAAAAGGCCATGGGTAGGCTAAGGTCAAAGGCCAAACGCTTGAACAAATACGCCACCAATCGCAAAGGGGACAAAAACAGCACCTATCGGGACCAAATCTACGAGTTCCAACAATCGATACTGAACGACCACAAAGAATTGGTGTATTACCACCTGAACGTACTGGGGTTGGCCGATTCCAAAAAGACCTTTCGGTCGATGTGCAACACCGTCAAATCCGCATTCGGAAAATTGGGCATCCATGCCAAGGAAAATTCCGTGGATCGCAAAAAACTATTTTTCGGGGGCATTCTCGGTAACGGCATCGGTACGAGTATGGAACTGTACAGTCCGTTTTCCTCCGAAATGGCTTCCAGTCTATGGTATTTCGAAGGAGGTTATAAAAACAGGCTTCACGGTCCACACGGGCTGCGTATGGTCGATAGGGCCACGGGACAACCTTTATTGGTCAGTCTCTATCGCGAACCGGAGGAAAAGGATTGGATATTTAACCGGGGGATGCTCATAGCATCGGGATCGGGCGGAGGAAAGACCTTCTTTACAAACGCCTATCTGTACTCGGAATATCGTGAAGGTGCGGAAATTTTGATCCTTGAAAACGGAAACTCATATGACAAGCTATTGGACCAACTGAACGGAGTCACAATAGCGAACGACGACCAAAACCCATTTACCTTCAATCCCTTTATACTCGATTCTATAGATGTTGTCGTTAAGGATGGCAAGAAAACCCTGACCGAACATAAACTGACCCAACTTATCGCTTTGGTGTATTTACTATATGGCCGTAAGGATAATGAAGCAGGGGATACCCATGATAACACAGTAGTCCGTACGATTATCGAGTTCTTGGTTCAGGGATATTATCAACATCAGTTTTCAAAGGGTAGTTCCGACGATTCTTTTAATACGTTCTACGACTACACACATCAAAATTTGAAAGCCCTAATGCAAACGAAGGGCATCCGAGATGAAATATTCGATCCCAATCTGTTCTTATTGTTGCTCAGCAAATACGCTCATGACGGGCCGAGGGCGTACCTCTTGAATAGCAGGGATAAAAGAATAGCTCAACTGAGCCAGGAAAGACTGGTCTATTTCAAATTGGAAAATTTGGTCAATAATGAAGAACTTTTCCCCATCGTGGCATTTTTGATGATCGATGTGTTCGACAAAAAGTTGAAGGACCCGAAGAAACTTTCCCTCAATAAAATATTGGCCGTGGACGAGGCATGGAACCTGTTCGACAACCCCATTATGGCCAACTATTTCGATGCCAAATCCAGGATGGCAAGAAAGTATGGAGGACAGCCCATATTCATATCACAGAAGGTCGACGATTTCGTAAAATCAAAATTTATCGGCAAGACCATCGTGGTGAACAGTCATATCAAAGTGCTGCTCGACCTTGGTGAATTCGCCAACTCCTTTGATGAAATCCAGAACATATTAGGCCTGAACGCCAAACAAAAGCAACTGAACCTTTCCGTCAACAAGGATTTACCCATAGGCCGAAAACTAAGGGAAATGGCAATTTGTTGGAAGGAAAGGGTCAAGGTTTTTGGACTGGAAACATCCTTACCGACCAAATGCCTGTTCGAAACGAATCCGAACGAAAAAGCAAAAATCAATAGGCTGCATGAACAGCACGGTTATGATTGGGAACGAACCGCGATCGCCTATAAACAATTAGTGATGGAACAAACCGATAGGGATTTGAAAACCCTGAACGGAAATAGTAAGAACACTTAAAACCAAAAAAAAATGAAAAATCGAATACTAAAAATGACCATGGCCATATGTTTTATAGGGATACTTCCTTGTTTGGCAACCGCGCAGATTCCGGTGACCGATGTAGCGGCGAACGCACAATTGGTACTGCTCAACTCAAATGTGGCGACGCTCAATTCGCAACTGGCCACTTTGAACGCGACCATGGGCAAGCTATTGGCACAGATGGAACGCAACGTTACCGCCAACTCCAGTTCCTCCAAAATCTTAAGTCAAGACCTGAGCGCGAAAAGAACGCCAGCCAGCTATGTCATGGGAAGTCCTGAAATGAACGAACTCTACGAACTAAAGGATAAGATCTTAGCGGCATATAAGGGTACGCAAAAGAACCTACGAACCTTTACCAACTTGGAAAAAGTGGAAAAGAAGAGGGCTGCCGAGACATTGGCGGATGCCGTCCTACAGGTATCCTCACTTGTTTCCCAAGGTTCACAAATTGCATCCACCGGTGAAATTATCGAATCGGCGGACAGGCTATCGGCGCTCAGATCAATCTTGGAAAAGATGAACGGGTTATTGGACGATGTCATCAAAGTCAACACATCCCTTCTACAAAAAAACGAACACCGTAAAGCCGTCCATTCACTTATAAAAACAAATTAATGTACGCCTTACAATCAAGTTCTGGCTTTCGGGTAACGGTCAATTCCATATTCGACCAGTACATCGGCGATGCTTTTGCCAGTTTGGGGCCTACGTTGAGCATCGGATTCGGAATGGCGAAAATCGGTTTGGGCATTTTTGCCCTTACACACTTTGCAGGTAATGATCGAGCGGATGTTATTAAGGCGTTGAAATGGTTTCCCTTAATGTTCATTTTGTTCAACTATTCGGAATTCGCACACGCCATTTTTGAATTTTACAATAATCTAGGTTCATCGTTTGTCAGTACCCAAAAAAGTTGGGATACCATCGGCCAAAAAATAGCTTTGGCGCAGATCGATGTAGCGGCGAACAACCTTGTGGAATGGAACCTGTTGAGTATGGACATCGATGGCCTACAGTCGTTCGCCCTGACCGGACTGGCCGGTTCCATAACCGCGTTCGCACATATAATCTCTACCTTGATATTCATCGGCATCAAGGCATTGGCCACCATTTATCTTTTCATTCTCATCATTTTCGGGCCTATCAATATTGGACTTTCGTTCATTCCCGCTATTTCGGGACTCTGGAAAGCATGGCTGCAAAAGTTCATGAGTATCTGTCTTTGGCTGCCCATGCTCTACGTGGTGGATATGTTCATGGTCAACCTTGTGGATAAGTTGGTCGATCATTTGCTTCGATACAGTTCCTATGATCTGGGACTGATCTTAAGTTCGTCCATGTTGATACTGATGACCTCGTTTTTTTATATCAAGGCACCTACTTTGGCAAATTTTGTGGTTCAAGGCCTTAATATTTCAGGAGGTGGCATTGTCGCCAAACCAAAACATTATAGTAAAAAAGCGATTCAAACGGCCATGGACGTTAAAAGTGGAGGAGCTACCAAAGCTGTCCGAACATTAATCCAATAATCAAATTATGGAAGGAAAGTACGGGATTATCAATGACATTGCCCAGAGTAGAAGGCACAACAATAGATTGGTATATGGTTGTTTGGTAGTGGTCATTATGGTTTTTGGCATGGCTACCTATTATGTAATGAAGGCGGATCAGCGCGCCAAGAACAATGCATATCTGCTTCATGGAGGGCAAAGATTGCCCATGGCCCCCATTAGGGATGTCCAAGAAAATCTGGAAATTCTCTGCGAGGGCCATCTTTACAATTTTCATGAGCTGTTTTTCTCATTGGAGCCCAATTTGAAGCTAATTAAAAGAAACATTGAAGGAAAGGCATTACACATGGTCGACTGGTCAGGCAACCGCTTATACGCCCGTTTGGTCGAAAAAAAGTACTTCCATGATGTGGCAATGCGCGACTATCGCTACTTTGTGGAACTTGATTCGATCCAAATCGACTATGGATCCTACCCGTTTCCGTTCACATTTTACGGCAAACAGGCCATAGAAAAAGGCAAATCAACAACGTATAGAAACCTGATTACAAAGGGACAATTAAAAAAGGCGGGGGTTACCCCGAACAATTTGAACGGTATAAAGATTATCGACTTTCAGGTCGTAGACAATTCCGACCTGGAGCGCATGTAGTTTGAAATTAAAGGAACAAATACAAGTTGTGAAGAGATGGGTGGTCAGAAACCAAAAGGTTGCTATGGCTTTACCTCTCATTCTGATAATGACCAGCTTTTTTGTCATCGAAAATCTAAAGGATTTTCAGATGGGCGGTAACAAGGCGGCAAACCTGAACGGGTTTAATACCGAATTGCCGGGCGAGACACCGACTTTGGATTCCGATACCGCAGGCCGGCAATGGAAGGTCAAGGATTCCTTGGAAAAGGAAGCTGCAACTAACCTAAAAGATTTGGAAAATTCCGAAAACGACTCGCTCCAACGGATTTTAAAACAACTGGAAGGTTTGTCCATGAAACCGAAAACTAAGGAAACCACTAGTGCAGAAATTCCGGAAATCAAAAAATCGATAGATAGAAAGCGGCCCGAAATGACCGAAGATGAGAAAAAACAACAGTTCGTGGAGAACCGGTTGGCCTACCGCGAGAAGCTATTGGAGGGAAAAGAGAAAATGATAGGCGATTCCCAAACCAACCAAGGTTATTCGCCCGCTGAGCCGATTGTCGATATCGAGAAGTCAATATCGATTAGAGCTACCGTATATGGCGACCAATTTATATTGCCCAATGAGAATGTCCGATTGCTGCTCATGGAAGATATGGTTCTAGAGAAGAAAAGGTTCAAGAAGAATACGTTTATATACGCCATGGCCTCGATTAAGGGGAACAGGGTTTTTCTGGACATCGACAATATCGAACATCATCCAGTGAATCTATCTGTCAAAGATTTTAACGATGGTCGTGAAGGCATCTATAGCACAAGGGCTGGCGAACTATGGCGGGAATATAAAGCCAATGCGAGCAACGATCTACTGACCGGTGTGAGTGAAGAGTTGACCAACGGTTCTCCCGATCTGGTGACCGATATAGTAAGAGGATTGGGATCCTTCCTTAGAAAGAAAAAATTACGGGAGAAAGAAAAGATTCTTTTGATGGACGATTACGAACTTTTATTGGTAACGCAATGAGAATAAAAACCTTCATATCATTGTTTGTGTTATTCAGTGCGCTTTTTGGAAATGCGCAAACGGACACCATTCCGGTTTCCAGGGATTATAAGACAATACTCGTCCTGCCCGAAATTTTCGATTTCTCAATCAACGGGAAAGAACTCAATTTCATCGAATCCTTCCCTGTCAAAAATGCGTCCGACAATGCAAAGCGTATCGTCTTGCTAAGTTACAATGACGTGGCACCCGATACCGAAGATCATACCAATTACACGGTGTATACTAGGGACGGTCTTACTTATGATTTTATCTTAAGACTGATTGAAGTTCCTGTTAAGAAAAGATGGCCGATTACCAGATCTATGGCCGAAAACCCAGAAGCATTCTCTGCGCTAGAAGAAAGTTCCGATGTCCCAACTTCGGTAGCTACGCCAAAACCTCCAATGGAGCGTTCCGATATCGCTACAAGGACAAAAGAAGAAGAATTAGGGGTCTCGCCAAATGAAGAAACGAACGGGGAGCCTTTGCCGCTCACTAGGGAACTCTATGTGCTCGACCGCATGGAATACGTTCGTCGGCGATGTTACTATAATCAGTTCAACAAAGGCAAGGTCATTCGCTATTTCGCCAAATACGATGACGTGTTCCTATGGCTTGAAAATGTCTTTTATGAATACAACGAAATATACCTGCAGTTTCGTTTGAAGAACAAAGCGCACATGCCCTACGATGTGAATTTCCTCAAATTCCATATCGCTTCCAATTATAGGAACAGTCCGAACAACATCGATAAAAAACACGAGCCCTTGTTCCGATATAAAGTTCCTAAAAGGGTCGAAGGGAATTCCGAAAACTACTTTATGGTGGTCTTCGATAAGTTCACATTGGATCGAAAGAAAGTACTTATGGTCAATGTGGACGAGGATAAGGGCAATAGGAACCTATCCCTGGATATCGACCATAGCGTTATCAATAACCCGTTAGCCTTTAAATTATGAGAAATGTTCGTTTTTGTCTAGCGATGGCATTATTGTTATCGGCTTCATTCTGCTTTGGCCAACTGAGAGGTAATCTGGCCTCATCGGTCGGTTTGAGCGGTGGGTATGTCGAGGATGGTTACGGTATCATGGGCACCTTCAATTTTCATCCCGACCGGTACCGGTATTTTCAGATAAGCATATTGGCCGCCATTGCCGAGGATAAAGGAAGTCAAGATATACCCTACAACATTTTTACTATTCAACCGGGAATCTATTACCGGGTATTCGTAGCACCGCGAAAGAGAAATTTCAGCTTGTTTCTAGGCGGGGGCGGACTCTTCGGATACGAGGTCATCAACAATGGCAGTAATGAACTTCCAAGCGGAGCTTTGATAAACGCCAAAAGTCAATTCGTCTATGGCCTCTATGTCGGGGCGGAAGCGGAAGTAGGTATCAGCAATGATTTTTCCCTGCTCATAAAAGCGAACGAATACTACCATATCAATTCCGATGTTGGGAATTTTTATCCGTATGCCGGAGTCGGCCTACGTTATTTTTTGTTCTAAAAACGATTGTATGAAAATGAATGCCCCACAACGGATATTCGCGGTAACAACGCTATGTTTAGCTCTGATATTGGCATGTAGTAAGGACTTTGAGGATATCGTACAAGATTCCTTCGACTTTACGTTTGAAGGCACCAACGAAGAAAATGGATTTGTATTCGAAGCGACTAAAACGGATTTCATATTGGAACCCGAACGGATGGTTTCCAATGTTTCCTATTTCATGAAATACGATAATATTGACGGAAAAGGATATTACATAGGAACCGAAAACGATACGGTCCATGCGAACGATACCATATCGGTCAAAAATTTCAATCTTTCATACCGTTATATGCCCATTGATACAGGAATGCACAAGGTAAAAGTCTTGGCTTGGGATTCCAATAAAATTGAGAAAGAGCTGGAATTGGTATACAACGTCAAGTATGCGAGTTTTAGCTTTTTACTGGGAAAGGGTACCGATGATTTCATTATCAACAGTCAAAACCCAGTAACAGTTACCTTGCTCAGGGACAAGGAAACGTTGTCTCCCGATAGCGACAGAAATCAAGACTTCGAGATAACCTACCAATTGGAGAACGGCTCGGGAAGACTTTATTTGGATGACGTTGTCCATGATGCGGGGGAGCCTTTCAAATTGCCCAAGGGGGTAACGGAATTTGGATATCTTCCCGAAACGTTGGGCGAGCATAAATTGACCATGACGGCGAAGGCTCCCGATGGAGCGACCATTTCAAACGTACTCATCTTAAATATCGGCAATGTCAATTTCACATTCAGGGCAACAGCGGCTTCCTCACAGGTCGAATTGGATTCCAATTTGGCTCTGAATATCGATTTGCGAACGCAGGACGAGGAAAGTGAGGTAACCTACGACATAAGCCATTCCTTTTCAGCGGATAGCCAGGGGGCAGGAACCGTGCGCGACCAAAATGGTGGGGTCATGGATACCGGAACCTTTCGTGATATAGCACCTGGAAACTTTAATTTTACCTTCGAGGACGACGCATTGGGACAGCGGAAAATCTACTTTGATGTGCGGGACAGCAATGGTCAGATGAAAAGGGATAGTGTCGAAATCGAAGTGGCCAATATTCCGTTTACCTTCAGCGGAAATGCCGAAAGCAACCAAGTTTTCATGAACCAACGTACCCAGCTTAATTTTAATATCAAATCAAGCGGTAATACGGATAACATCGAATACTTTTTGAACTACAACTTGGAAGAAGGAAATGGAAGGGTTACGGGAATCAATGGAAATACGATTACGAACAATACGGATTATCCCGTAAACTTGGGTAATTTCTCCCTTTTCTATACACCTGAAACGCTGGGCACACATCGAATAAGTTTTTTGGTAACCGACAATTATGGGCAAGCGGTCGGACCGGTAGAAATCGATCTCGATACCGAAGAACTGGAACTGGAGTTCAATGCTTCCGCCAACAGCAGTGAGATATTGGTAGGCCAACGGGGTACCGTGGCCTTAAGCCTAATCGAAAAAGGGGACTATAATGGGGTATCCTATGAACTCAACTATTTTATATCAGGAGGCAGTGCGGCATTGTATAATGGCAACTCCGAGATTACACAAAGTCGCTATTTTTCCGTAAATCCGGGCAGTTTCGCTTATGATTTTATCGCTGAACAGGCTGGAACCTATGAAATTACGTTTCTTCTGCGTGATAGCAACGGCCAGATTTTGGAAGAAAAAGTGATTTTGGTAGTTGGGAACAATGATTTTACGGTCAATATGACTCCTTCGAAGGCGACGGAGTTTTCCAACTTTCCGGTAGGCATCATCGTGGATATCGATGAAGTGCCCGAGGGAGCAAACGACAGTTATACCGCATTTTTTTCCTCCAGCCAAAATGGTTCGATGTCGGTCAATGGTATCATTTATGGTCCGGGCGAGGAATTTCCGCTGGGCGCAGGAGTCAACAACATCTCCTACACGGGATTGGAACCGGGTCAGCATAACATCGTTATCAGTGTCGAATCGGGTTCCGATGTGACCCGAACCGCAAATACGGTTATCACGTTCGATCAAGTGGATTTTATATTTACCGGCGGTAGTCAAAAATCGGATATATCGGTCGGTGAGACCACCAACCTCAATTTCAATATTTCGGAAAGTGTGGGATCTTCCGACTATACTATACGTTTCAGCATGAACGGAAACGCAAGACTTACCGATAGTAACGGTGCAGAGGTAAGTCCGGGCAACAGTTACGATGTAAATACGGGCAACTTTAACTGGACGCTTGAAGGTACCGATGAGAGTACCGTGAAAATGGTTTTTACAGTCCAAAATGATACAGGACTTGAAAAAACCGTAGATATAACCGTAAACGTGGCGGCCAAAGATTATACCTTCAATGCATCCGCAACCTCACAGCAGGCCTATACCGACGAAATGGTCGATATGAACTTCAATATATCCGAAATTGGAATTGGCGGAGACACCTATGAAATGTATTTCTCGGCAGGTGGCAATAATGGTACGTTTGAATTCGGCGGTACCAACTACTCCGCCGGGGAAAGTTTTACGGTACCCGTTGGCTCGTTCTCCGGGAAGTATTCTGGTTCCTCGGAAGGTAGTCACAACATTACGTTCACGGTACGGTCATCTTCTGATGTGGAAAAAAGGGCAAACGTCAATATTAATTATACGGTATATGAGGAGGCGTTCACGTTGAACCTGAGTCAATCTTCCCAAGATAAATATATTGATGTTCCGTTCGATATAACTGCAATAACAAATGCTACTTCAGGGAATGATCCAAGTGTTACATACTCGATAACATTTACATTTATTGGTGCAAGCGCGGGTATGCTGCGTTATAAAAATGTTCTTTATGGAGAGGGTGAAATCATTCCTTTGGATTACGGAAGCGCCCCTATGCAGTTTACCCCTGAAACCGACGAGAACTTTACAATAAACTTTTTAGTGGAAAACTCGACGGGACAGTCCCAGAGGACGAGTGAAAGTGTTGAGATGTTCAAACGGCCATTTGCCGTCGCAAAAGGCGAAAAGCGAAATGTGAGTTGCGGGGGTCTAAACGGATGTGACTATGAGGTGGGTATATATACCTGTTTTGAGGCGAATTGTTCAGAGGCTTATAACGGCGCCAATCTGCAGCAGGTCGAGATTCGTATATACAATGCCAAAGCTGGAAGATGGGACACTAAACTACTAAACTACAACAATGCGACCGGTACTGGTGTAGACCGTTATTTTCTTCTTGAGAAGGAGCCTAGCGAGGGAAAATTGAAATATCTAGATCAAGATTACGAACTGAGGGTTCGGGACAGTAACGGGCAATGGAGTGACTGGACATCGGGAACTATAGTCAGGGTGTAACACGAAGCCTATTCTCAACTTCTAAAACCCTTAACTTCGCTTGTAGGTATAAGTAATTACAACTTCTTGGCCGTCTACAAAGTCGTCTTGTTCCAATACTAATCTGTTCTTGTCAAATTCGATGATCCTCATCTCGTTACGGTTATCAAAACGAATGATTTTATCGTTCACAAGCTCGTATCTGTCGGATTCTACGGTTTCAAATGCATTAACTTCCCCACAACTCAGTCCGTTTTCATTAATACTGAAAGCATTTTTCTCTTCCCCTCCCCTCGAAGCGAAAAAGGTAAGGTTATCCTTTAGGCACTGGCGGATTTCATTGGTATTGTATAAATCGATATTTACCGTTCCGTCGCCATTGATATCTACAGCGGTGTCGGACATGATTGCTTCGTATTCCCATTGGCCGAACAAAGCTTCGTTTCTGTCATCTACGGAAACTTCATCATCCTTGTTACATGAGAGTATTACCAACATTATGGATATACAAATAATTTTAAAAATTTTCATCAAAATGATTTTAGCAAATAGTTCTTTAGCAAGTTATAGTTTGTATTACTTAATAACATATTAATATCCCAAAAAATTGTGCGGTGGCAAGATAAATGAGCAAGGGTATTTTTGTCCTTCGTGCGTTTATGAGCGGTTCCGAGGAGGTTGAAACCTTACGACGACGAAGATGATCGATAGCTGACCAGCGACGTGCGTCCGCTATTTAGCGAGGTCTTGAAGGCCTAGGGTTTTTGGACTTCCGCTTTTAGGAATAATGAAAATTAAAGTGTCGTTTAAATATACTCTATGAGCCCAGTAAAAGGTAAATTAACGAAACTACTAAAAGAGACCAGAGATGGGACACGTTGTGGAAAGAGGCATAGTTTTGGAAAATTGTCTTATCAATCGGCCCTATTTTGGCACTTTCCCTATTTCCTAAATCAGTATCACTAAATGGGGGCTTTATAGGGCTATTATTATGAAATAATGCTAATCTAACCATACAGTTGTGGCAATAAAGCATTGCAAAAAATTAATGGCTTAATACATTAAATGAGTTCGTTGTCCTCTAAAGTCTTTTTGAGCTTAGCATGATTCTCCCAAAACCTGTCGTTTATCTTTTGGATAGTTCCCTCATAGGCAGGATGACTTTTCATGAGTTTGATTAGCGGGTCTTTTTCCAAGAACAACAAAATCCAATATTGGTAATTATCCTGCAATGCGAAAAGTTTGAGCTGCTCCATACCCTTGTCCACTTTTCCCTCATAGGCATACTTTACGGCCATGCTAGCGCCCTTGTAAATGGATTTGTCACTTGCTAAATATTCACTATACCACTTAAGAAATTCATTTGCTTCTTCTTCAAACCCCATTTTCTGATAGACCAATCCAATCTTTATATCCTCATGGGGATATATATCCCAATTGAACTTTTTTCTAGCTTCTACGAATTTCTGGTAATAGGTAAAAGCACCTTGATAGTCTTCCTCGATATAATATAGTTTCCCTATATCCTGTAGAATATCCAAGCGGGTGCTATCCTTTTCGAACTCTTTTTTTAAGGTTGTTTTGAGCCGTTCCAAATTTTCATCCACAACATACTGAATGAACGCTTTTAAATGTGGGGCATATAAGTTATTAGGGTCGTAATCTAGCGACTTGTTGACATATTTCATGGCCTCTTCGGTGAAACCACTTTGGGCAAGGGCATTGCTTAAATCCAAATAAATGAAACTTTGGCCCAGTGAGTCATTGGTTGCAACATCCAATTGTGCGCCTTTTAGAGCATTGGTTAGGTACTTTGCGGTATTAGGTATATAGATAGAATATAATCTAGAAAGCAGTTGAATAACATCGGCCGAATTAGGATTGTATTCCAGTGCCTTTTCCAAATGAGGTAGAGCCAATCGATATTCTTCGGTATGCATATAATATAATGCTTTGGATATAAGGCTTACATCATTCTTTGAATCATAGAGCAGTGCCTTGTCCGCATAATTGTTGATAAGGTCGGTATACCGTTTCTGTTTCTGGAAGATATCGAGATAATAATAAGATATGGCGAGATTGGCATAGGCGAGCGCGAATTGTTCGTCCTGCTGTACGGCCTTTTCAAATAACGGGATGGCCTTTTCCAAGCCTTGCGTAGTCCGCGAATAAAAAGGGTTCAATGCTTGGAGGAAATAATCATAGGCCACCAGATTTTCAGTAGGCTTTTTTTCTATTTGCTCCAATTCGGCAGGGGTCACTACAGCTGCAATGGCATCTGCAATTTTCTTTGCAACATCGTTTTGCAACCCAAAAATATCTTCTACTTCCCGACTGTACTGTTCCACCCAAATAGGGGTATCAGTCGAAGCGTTAATTAATTGTACGTTGAGCAAAACTTGATTGCCTACGCGTTGGCCACTACCTTCTACCAAATAGTTAACATGCAGTTCTTCGGCAATCTCTGGAATGCCCTTGTTCGTTTTTCTATATTTCTCTACCGAGGTTCTACTGATTACCCGTAAGTCTTCAATTTTCTGAAGGTTGTTCAATGCGGATTCCATCAACCCGTTCACGAAATAAAGATTGGTGGAATCGGCACTTTCATTTTTGAAGGGCAACACGGCGATGGATTTTTCAACTTCCAGCTTCTGTACGGCAACCGTTTTATTGAAAATCAAAAATGCAACAATCAGCAATACTATGGATGTGCCCGCGATAATAGGCCATCGGTATATCTTCAAATAGTTCCGCTTAACCTTTTCGGTTTCCACTTCTATAGCACCTTTGCCAACCTCTCCGGGCGGATATCCATATTGTTCCCGAAAACATTTAATGAAGTAGGAAGTGCTTCCAAAACCCACTTGATACGAAATTTCGGAAACCGTCGAAGAATCTTCCTTGAGCAGTTCCATAGCTTCTTTAAGACGGACTTGACGAATAAATTGACTTGCGGAAAGTTGTGTTTGTTTCTTGATTTTCCGAAGCAAGTTGGACCGGCTCATATTCATGGCATCTGCCAATTCAGAAACCCCAAATTGGTCGTTACCCAAATTATTCATAATCAGGGCTTCCGCTTGTTCAATAAAGGTCGATGTGTTGGCCGGTGTGTTTGACATATTGTTTATTACTAGCTCTAAATTAGGGAAAATTTAAAGAATTACGCGTTATCTCGAAGGCCATCTATTTATCGGAAAAGTCATCTTTTGCGTCATAATTTGCATCCCTGCGCCATAGTTTCTATGGCCTCCCGAAACCTTACATAGTTCTCCGCATAGCTCATATGGGTTGCTTCAAGTTCGATAGCATCTTTGTACCAACAAAAATCATAACAAAACAATTTAAAACTAAAATCATGAAAGCATCGATTACAAGAACAGCAACGGAATCTAAAATAGGTCAGTACTTCTCAACCTTTAGCAGTAGCAAAAGGGCACAGTGGGCCCAATACAGAAACTTCAGCAGATAATTTGAAATAAAAGAACAGTAAACAATCTATAAAAACAAAATATCATGAAGGCATCAATTACAAGAACAGCAACGGAATCAAGAACAGGACAGTACTTCTCATTTTTCAGCAGCAGCAAGAGAACCCAATGGGCGCAGTACAGAAACTTTAGCCGCTAATCACGGTCAGTAAGAAAACATCAAAAAACAACACAGTCATGAGAACAATCATCAATCACTCGCCAACGGAATCTAGAAGACTCACTTTCCTTACCCGTTTCAAGGACAGCAAGAGAATCCGCTGGTCAGAATTCAGACATTACCTTCATTTAGAAGCCTAGTCCGTAGGGTTGGAAAAAAGGGGTAGACCCTCATCAAAGTCTATCCCTTATCATAACAAAATTATAACAACAATTAAAAATGTAATTATGAAATCAAAGATTCACGAATACCTATTAAAAATAAATAACAAAGGCATGAGTAAAACAATCAAAAAACAGATAATGTTAAAAATGACGTGTATTGCTTTTACTTTAATATCTACAATGGCATTTGCCCAAAACAATTCTAATGTCCAAAACAGTTTCAACCGAGAAGGTTTTATGTTTGAATTTGGTCTAGGTGGTGGTATAATTAGTATAGAAGATAGTGCTGGAACTCAAAGTTTAGATAATACCCAAAGCGGTGGCACTTTTCCTGAATTAAAGTTAGGCTATATGATAAATAACCGATTAGCCATTACCGTTTCTGCACCTGGAATGATTTACACGGTTAATGATAACGACAGACACTTTGGAGGCATTATACCTGCTGTTCAGTATTGGGTAAAAGACCGGTGGTGGATACATGGTGGTGCTGGTCTGGCCATCGATTCGCCTGCGTTATATGATATTAAAGACAATGTAAATGACGATTGGAATACAGGGATAGCAGCTATGGTGAGTACAGGTTATGAAGTGTACAGAAAAAACAAGTTTGCCCTAAACGTTCAATCTAAATTGCTCTTGGGTGGTGTGAAGCTGAATAATAATATTGACAGAGAGGTGGTGCAATTTAGTTTAGGAGTTGGCTTTAGCTGGTTTTAATTATCAGAGAAAAAATAATATCAATAATCATAAAAAATATAATCATGAAAACATTTAGAATTAACACATTAAGAACCTTGGTGAACATGTCATTAGTGCTCCTTTTACTCACAGCGGCATGCGGTCAGTCGAGTAATAAGACAAAAGAACAAGCAAAAAGTGGCACAGAAGTCAAGTCGGTAGTTGATGCTCCAGAAATCGACATTCAAGCAGCGATACTATCGGACAATCTTATAGCCGTTAAACAACACATTGAAGCGGGTACTGACCTTAACATGAAAGACGCTATGAGCGGTTCCACGCCATTGATCACTGCGGCAAGTTTTGGAAAAATTAAGATTGCACAAGCCCTTATCGATGCCGGTGCAGATTTAACGGCTAAAAATAATGATGGCGCCACGGCCTTACATACGGCCGCATTCTTTTGTAGGGTCGAAGTCGTACAATCGCTTATCGATGCCAAAGCCGATAAAACTGCAAAAAACAACTTTGGTTTGACGCCAAGGGAAAGTGTTATGGGGCCTTTTGTAGAAATAAAGCCCATTTATGAAATGCTTCAGCAACAATTAGGGCCGATAGGTTTACAAATTGACCTGGCAGAAATCGAAAAAACCCGTCCGGTCATCGCTATGATGTTGCAGTAATCGACCTAAATAGATATTCCAATGATAACAACAGAAAGAAGATACGATATTGATTGGCTACGGGTAATAGCAATAGGCTTGTTACTTATCTATCATATAGCCATCATTTTTCAACCATGGGCCATGTTCATCGGTTTCATCAGGAGTGATGAATCCTTAGAAGGTTTATGGAAACCCATGACCATGCTAAACGTATGGCGGATTCCGCTATTGTTCTACGTATCCGGAATGGGACTCTATTTTGCCATGCGCAAGAGAAATTGGAAGCAATTGCTTCTTGAGCGTACTAAGCGGATTCTTTTACCTTTCGCCTTTGGCTTCGTGGCCATAACCACATTGCATATGTTTATTTTTCAGATGTACTACGAAATGCCCTTGGGCTATTATCCGCATGTAGGGCATTTATGGTTCTTAGGGAATATTTTTGCATACTTACTGCTGTTACTCCCCCTATTTTTCTATCTGAAAAAGAACGAGAATGGAAGATTTAAAAAAAGCTTGTCCAAATTCATGAGTAATCCTGTTGGACCTTTGTCGATTTCTATATTTTTTGTGCTTGAGGCCTTGGTGGTAAAACCGCAGCTATTTGCCATGTATGCAGAGACCTGGCATGGCTTCTTTCTTGGACTACTTGCCTTCTTTTTCGGTTTTCTTTTTGTGTACAGCGGTAAAACCTTTTGGCAGACCGTTTTGAAATGGAGGTACTTATACCTTGGTATAGCCGCCATTTTGTACGGTATAAAATACTTTGAGTTTGCAACGGAGGCACCGGGCTATCTAACGGCCATGGAATCCAATTGCTGGATTTTCGGGGTTTTTGGGTTGGGGTATAAATATTTGAACCGACCGAGTAAAACCTTAAGCTACTTAAATAAAGCTGCATATCCGGTATACATCATTCACATGTTCGTGCTTTATTTCGGTGCTATGCTCATATTGCCATTAAAGATGCCCATTGTACTAAAATTCATTGCTATTACTGCGTTCACGGGTATTTTTTGCTATCTTATATACGAGTTTATTCTTAGGCGCACTATTTTCTTAAGGCCTCTGTTCGGATTGAAATGGACATCAAAGAAATTCGAAAAATCAAAACTCAATCCCCCGATATGAAATAAAATAAATTTGGCTCATGCCGAAAGGTTTGCAATGGGAAGAACTTTTGACTTCCATAAATCAAGATGAAAATCTTTCGGAAAATCAATTGAACTGATCGCCGAAAATTATCTAAAACACCCAATACTACAATAATGAATTCTCTTTATAAATCAGAAACAGGAAAAAAAGAAATCATAGGTCTTTACGACCTTAAAGTAAGAGATTTGGCCATAGACTATTCGTACAGACTGATCGATACCAAATTTGGTACTACCAATATCATTATTACCGGAAATCCAACCAAACCACCAATACTATTGATTCATGGTTCCAATGGGTGTGCACCGATAGCCTTAGAGACCTATCCTAACCTTTATAAATATTTTCGGGTATTTGCCATTGACGTTCTTGCACAACCAAACAAAAGTGCTGAAACCAGATTGAGTATGAAAGACGACAGTTACGGCTTATGGATCAATGATATTATAAATCAACTTGACCTAAGGAACGTAACCATGGCGGGCTTCTCGTTCGGAGGATTGGTGATACTTAAAACGTTGATTCAGAATGAGGATAATATTAAAGAAGTGTTTTTATCCGCACCAGCTTTTATTGTCAATGGAAACCCGCTGACTTTACTATTTAAGGTATTCATACCTATGAAGCGTTATATTAAAACCCAAAATACCAAATACCTTGAAAAATTTTTAAAAACACTTTTTACGGAACGTGATGAATTCGCACTGAGCTACTTGTCGAAGGTATTTCAATATTTCAGAATGGATTTTACCCCGGTACCAGTAATAAAAAAAGAGGAGGCTCAATTACTTAAAACCCCTATTACCATAATTGCGGCAAAGAAAGATATTATGTTTCCAGGCGTAAAAATGCTAAGGCGCGCAAAGAAAATTTTCCCATCATTGAAAGAGACGGTTTTGTTGGGGGAATCCAAACATGTTCAAAGTAGAAATGATAACCAGAGAATTGAAAAAATAATACTTCACGCTTAACCAGTACGTCAAAAAAAGAAAAATGAAACGAACCAAACAAATACTCAGAATACTATTAATTGTGGCGAGCATTGGCTCCTTATACTTCGTGCCATGGGTCTTGGTAAAAGCTTGGATTTTACCATTACCCGACACGGTGCAAGAACAAGTGGATGAAGCCATTGGCCACGGATTTGATGGCATGATTGTTTACGTGGACCAAGCAGGAAAACCGCCAGCCTTTTATGCAGGCGGTTGGAAAGATCGAAAAAACGAAATACCTGCCGATCCTAAATCCTTGTTCAAGATTGCCAGCATTAGCAAATTGTATGTCGCGGTTGCCGTCACGAAATTGGTTCATGACAATCGTTTGTCCCTAAATGAAACGCTCGCTGATTACTTTCCGGAACTTGTGGGTAGAATCGAAAATGCGGAAAAAATTACGTTGAGAATGATGGTGCAACATCGGTCTGGTATTCCCAATTTTACAGATAATCCCGCGTATTGGGAAAATGAACAGGAAAATGGTACAAAAGCGCTGGAATTTGCCCTTGATTTGCCCGCCAATTTTGAACCGGATAAAGACTATGGCTATTCAAACACGAATTATTTATTGCTTCGCAGAATCATGGATGATGTATTAGGCTATAACCACCACCAGTATATAAGGGAGAAAATCTTGATACCATTAAAACTAAAGCATACGTTTTTTTCGCTTGACGAGGTAGATTTAGATGATGTGATGAGCGGCTATTATGTGGGCTATGATGAAGATTTTAAAACTAGGGAATATGGGATGTTGGCTACAGCAGAAGATGTTGGTATTTTTCTTAGGGCATTGAACGACGGTTCCGTATTCCAAAAAGGTGAACAAGAAATCTATTCCTCCATTTATGAGTACGAACATGGCGGTCTAGTAGTAGGTTATCAGAGTCTAGCAGAATACCATGAGGATATCGATACCGTAGTGGTTCAATTCATAAATACAACCGATTTTGAGGGATACGAATGGAATTTATCGGAGATTGTAATTAATCGTATTGTAAAGATATTGAGAAGAGAAAAAAGCTCATAACGGTTTTTTTGACCGATAAACAACAAATGATAAAATCTTAAACAGTTTCTAAATCAAAATGTCACAAAATTTAGCGGAACATAAAGAGTCTTGGCAAACAATCTTCATTTTTTTGGCCATTGTTACCATCACTAGTGCCTTATTTCACTATGCCATCGTCAACTTATACCCTTCTAGAATATACATTGGCGCACTTATGTGGTGTCCAGCGATAGCAGCGATGATTACGTTAGAATTAAAAGGTCGCCCCATTTCTTCCTTACATTGGGATTGGGGAAATTGGAAATATATCCGTTTATCGTATTTCGTCCCTGCCTTATATGTAGTGGTTACCTATATGCTCATCTGGCTTTTCGGTTTGGGAGGATTACCGAATGTGAAAATGGCTTTAGAATGGGCCGAAGAAATTAGATTGGTCGGAATAGGAACATTAAGCCCCACGATTTCAGTAATCGTGGCGGTTATCTTGTTAGGAACTGTCGGTGTTATTCGGGCAATGGCCACTACTCTGGGAGAAGAAATCGGTTGGCGGGGATTTTTCATCTATGAACTGAGAAAGCTATTGTCTTTTTCGGGTGTTTCCCTCTTTAGTGGAATTGTTTGGGCTTCTTGGCATTGGCCGTTGATCGTATATTACGGTGATAATATCCTTTTGGAAATGACTACCTTTTTTATCGTTATTGTTTCCATGTCATTTATGATGACCTATTACACCTTTAAGTCGAACAGTCTTTGGCCGGCAGTGATCTTCCATGCGGTAAGCAATGTATATGTTCAGAAAATAATCACTAAAATTATGACAAAGACAAAGCGTGTGAAAAAACTTCAGTATAAATTAATTTTTCAATCCATTGTTTTGGTTTTTCTGGGTTCTTGTTCCAATCCATCCAAAAATTCCAACACCCAAAGTGTTGATTCAAATTGTATTAACGAAGAAGGATCAGTTGAAAAGAAAGTTCAACTAGAAGTTGGAATTCGTGGGCAAGTGATGTTTCTGGGAGAGTCGGATAATTTCAGCTCCATAGCAGATAAAATGTCAGAATACAAAATTCCGGCATTATCCCTTGCGGTAATAAACGAAGGTAAAATTGAATGGGCAGACATGTATCAAAATGCGAATTTCCCCGAAGAACAAGAATTGGACTGTGCGAGTATTTTTCAGGCAGCCTCATTGTCTAAACCGGTAACGTTTCTGGCGGCACTACGTATGCATTCAGCTGGCGAAATAGATCTAGATAAAAATATCCAAAATTATCTGAAGGATTTTGAACTGCCCCAAGGAAAACAAACAGCGGAGAATCCGGTCACGTTTCGTAATATCTTCTCCCATACATCAGGAATCACTTCTGGCGGATATGAAGGATACGCTAAAGATCTTGCTTTACCCTCTGATTTAGATGTTTTAAAGGGTAGTGAAGGGGTAAATTCCCCAGCCATTCAAGTCATCACACCGCCCAATGAAACACTGGCCTATTCGGGTGGTGCTTACACATTAGCCGAATTGGCCCTTCAAGACATATACAACGAAGAGTTCCCGAAAATTATGAAAAAATGGATTCTCGAGCCTGCCGGAATGGAACACTCGGATTTCACACAACCATTACCAGAATCAAAATCGAATCAGGTAGCCAAAGGTTACACGCAATCGGGGGATGTTTTAGATGGTGGCTGGCGAAATTATCCGGAGCAAGCCGCGGCAGGTCTTTGGAGCAACGCGGTTGATATGTCTAAATTCCTAATTGAAATTTATAACGCCTATAACGGTAAAATCTCGCTGTTTTCCCAATCCGATATTAAATCGATGATAAGCCACGTACGGGATCGACAAGCGTACGGGTTCATAGTGAACCGGTCTGGAGAGGATATTGCCATTACGCACTACGGAGGTAATGCAGGGTATCGTACAGGTATGACAATAAGTCTAACGAACGGAAATGGTTTGGTCTATTTGATCAATTCGGACAATGGAGGGGCACTCGGGAATGAACTCCTTCTATCTGCCTCACAAGTATATAATTGGCAGCATTTTAAGCAAATCGATGCTCGGCGGAAAGAGGTTAGCTCAGAAGTTTTAAAAGGGTTGATAGGTAAATACAAGTGGAACGATCGAATAGACCTTAAAATCACATTTGATGAAATCAATGACCAAATTTCACTTTATTTCCCGAATGGTGATGAATATAAGCTTACGGCTATTGTTGGTGATGAACTTGATTTTATCCATCCAAATACTGGTGTAAAAGTTTCATTTTCAAAGAAAGACTACTTCCGGTCTTTCTCCCTCTACGGGCAGACTGCTGTTAAATTGAAACCCAGCACGGATGCCAACGAAAAGTAAACAGCATTAAAACTACTGTTTAACCTCATAGGGCTAAGGGCAAAATCACTTTGACTGCAAAATGTCTTTAAAAATAGTTAAAATAAAACTCAATGGCATTACCAAGCACAAAACTTGCTATTGCCCATAAAAGGGTTATCCTTCCCAGATTAAATGCATTTGAAAAGGCTATCCATAGTGAGATTACGGCACAAACAAAGAACAGCACCATGGCATAATTGGGGACTCCGCTTATAAAGATGCCCGTTAGATTGAAAAAAATATCCGCCAATGCCGTAAAGGCAAATAAGGCCAAGGCAAAATTCGATTTTTTGTGCCCTACATAAAGGTAGTATGCTGCAAATAATAATTCTACACAAATGGCCAAAGGCCCGAACTGTCCGTAATATGATTTCTTGAAATAGCCTTCAAAGTTTTCCGGGTAATCGGTTTTCAAATAGAAGATAACGCCAAGTATTACTGATAATACAATAAAGGCAACGGCAATAGTCTTTCTAGTTTTCATTTTATTCGGATTAAGCAAAGCGGAATTATTTTTCAAACTCCTCTATTTCATTTAAAAACTCCAAAGACTTCTTTGTTTTTGTCCCGGTAAAAAAGCCAATGGTCTTTCGCACCCATTTGATATGCAAGTTTTTATAGCTCAATTTACTTAAAAACCAAACAAGCGGAAAAATCAACAAAGCATTGACCACGACATATTTTATCACAAAATCGGAATCCATATTGGGATAGATATCGATATTGAAGAAATAGTTCAGGGCTACTAAGGGATAGGCCCACCATACCGGTGCCGAAAGAAATACCAGTTTTAAAAACAACAAGGCATGTGAATTGATTAGTTCTATTTTTTTTCTTATTTCCACGATTGGCTTTGCGTAATCGATTTGTTGCAACAAAACCAATTGACCTATACTTCCGACAAGGGCGATCAACGTAAAAACATGAAGAATAATCCCGCTGACGGCCAAATGCGTAACGGCCCAGTTGTCGGCTATATAGCTACCGAGAATAACGGCCAATATCGAAAACGAGACGACCTCGATACTTCTTAGTACAGATATCCAGCGGGTCTGCTTTCGTATTTTGTCCAACTTTATCTTTTTCAGTGACCTTTCGTTCAATTGTAATACTCGATCCAGTTTGGCATCGTATGCCGCGAACAGTTCTTTTAATTCATTTGTTTCCATAGTTCTTTATTTTTTAAATTCCTTTTTAAGTTTTAATTTAATTCGGCCGATTTTGGTGCCCACATTAGTTTTTGTGATTCCCAGGATCTCGGCGATTTCCTCATAGCTCTTGTCCTCTAGATATAATAACATCAAGGCTTTATCAAGTTCCTTTAAATTATTGATGAAATCCTGCAACAGTTTGATATTCTGATTCAATGCTACTCCATCTTCATTGTCTTCATCCGCTAGGCAAAAAATGGAATCATCGCTTAAAAAGTCGGTTTTGGTATACCATTTCTTCTCTTTTCTATAAAAGGAGATGGCTGTATTCAAAGCGATGCGATACATCCAAGTAGAATATTTATAATCTGGATCGTACTTATCGAATGCCTTCCATAGTTGAATAATGATTTCTTGCTCCAGGTCTTTCCGATCCGCTCTATTTGGGCAATACGAATTCACGATTTTATAGATGATCTTTTTATGCTCATCTATCAGGGTTATGAATCTGTCTTTTTTGTTTGCCTTCATCCTTTACTCTATTATTCGCAACACTTTAAAAAAAATCACACTTTTTGGGATATTTTTTTGGATAATCTTTTCAAGCACTTGCAAGTTGGGAAGTTGAGCCACATCGAAAGTTCCGATTATTATATAGAAGTCCCAAATCTCATCATACCGTGTATTTTCTTAAAATGTGGTATTTTTAGATGTGCTTTTGTTCCCTTCAGAAAAACCGATTTTTAGCCCGTGCAGCCCGTTTTCAATTCAAAATCCATCGCCGTACTCCCTTTCCTGAATATTGGGAAGGATGAAAACGAATATTTTGCAGATGGGATTTCGGAGGAAATCATCAACGCCCTGACCAAGATCGAGGGACTCAAAGTAACCGCACGCACCTCTTCCTTTTTTTACAAGAACAAACCTTTGGATGCCCGCCACATAGGAAACGAACTCGGCGTGGAAACCCTATTGGAAGGAAGCGTTCGCATCATCAAAGAACGGGTGCGCATTACCGCCCAATTGATACGCACCGATAACGGATTCCATATTTGGTCCGAGAATTTTGACTGGGAACTTTCCGATATTTTTGAATTGCAGGATGAAATCAGTTTATTGATCGCCGATAAAATCCGGGAGAATTTCGGGCATTTTGATGTTCAGGAACACTTGGTGGCCACACCAACCAATAATATTGAAGCATACAAATTATTTCTTAGAGGTAGATCATTTCAATTAAATTGGCGCCTAGAAGATATTAGTACGGCTATAACTTTTTATAAAAAAAGTGTCGCTATTGACCCATTGTTTGCCGATGCCTATGTGGGCATAGGTTGGTGTTACGGAATATTGGCAAGTTGGCAGTTCATTGACCTGAAGGAAGGGTTGGCAAAAGCAGCGGATTATCTCAACCAAGGGATTTCCTTGAATCCGGACTCTCATGTAGGCCATTTTGCAAAAGCTACTATAAGTTTTTGGGGAAATTGGAATTACGGCGAAGGCTTGGCCCATTTGGAAAAAAGTCTCGACCTTCTCCCAAAGTTTACGGAGGCACTAGAGGCAAAAGCAGAAATATTTACAGCTCTGGGTAAATTCGATTTGGCTATAAAAGCTATTGATGAAGCATTAGAAATTAATCCGCTATCTCCAAATCATCATTACACAAAGGCAAACTTGTATTATTTGCATGGGCAATATGCAAAGTCAATAATCTCTCTCGATGCTTCGCTGAAAATCGACCCTACATTCATTCTTTCGATTGAACTTAAAACGGCCTGTCTTATCTTGCAAGACGACTATGACGCTTTCCATAGGTATTTAGAACGAACACCACAGTTGGAAAGACCAAAAATATGCTCACAATTATTTGATCTGGTTAATGGTACGAATTACTTCGCCAATCAAAAGCGAAACGCAAATTATGATGAATTTCAATTAAAAAGCAGTCATTTGCCTTGGGCGTTTTACCGAATGATTTACACGGGAGATTACAAAACGGCTTTGGCGAATTTGAAACAAAATACATTACTTCGAACTGGTCAGTATATCAATTTTGCCAACGATCCCTTTTTGAATCCACTTCGTAAACATCAGGAGTATATCGATATTGAGACAACGGTCTTTAAAGATATTGCAATTCCACAAATAGAATCAACTCCAAAAAAACCTTCGAATTCGTGCCCGTTTGAAAAAGAAGAATTGGAAGAATTTGTTCAGCTGCTCGAAACGGATATGAACATAGACAAACCTTTTCTGAATCCTGAACTTAGTTTGAAAAAGTTGGCCGCCGATATCAGTTTGCACCCCAACAAACTTTCGTGGCTGTTGAACAACCATTTTGGCAAGAACTTCAACGACTTTATCAACCGGTACCGCATTAAGGAATTCCAACAACTGGCCGTTGCGCCCGAAAACAAGAACATCACGTTGCTTGGTCTGGCCTATGATAGTGGATTTAATTCCAAGACCGTTTTTAATACGTTTTTTAAAAAGGAAACAGGTATGACGCCGAAGCAATGGGTCAAGGGGAATAGTTAATTGTTTTTATTAGGAATTTGAGTAAAATGAGTTGTAAATCCAGTTTCGAAAAAGGTTAACCAACTAAAATCTTAAAAGGAACGACAAATGGAAATGTTGACACTATTTCAATTATGAGACTTGAATAGTTCCCTAAAACTGCTTTTTTTTGGATACGCAAAACCGAGCGAATAAATTATCCGACCAGAAACTACGAAGATGATTTTTATCATTTTATTTCCGAAGCCCACATGATACTTTTGAATCAAATTGTAAAATCAAATTGTCATGAGAACTATTCAAAAAGGTATTATCGGAATTTCACTTTTCTGATTTTCCTACACATCATTTGCACAAGATAAATGGTCGGCAGAACTACGACCGGGTATCAATTTCGCCACCCAAGATTTGGCCGATGCCGAGCTTAAAACCGGCTTCGGTGTCGAATTGGAAATCGGTTATCGTTTCATGCCCCATTTGGGTGCCTATGCCGGTTGGGGCTGGAACCAGTTCAAATCCGATGGCGCATCTTTTGCCGGCACCGGAGATACGGATTTTGAGGAGACGGGCTATACCGTCGGGTTGCAGTTCATCCATCCTTTGGGCACCTCCGAAAATTTGTCCTATCTGATCAGGTTAGGCGGAATCTACAACCATATCGAAGTGGAGAATAGCGCAGGGGATATTACGGCGGACTCCGGTCACGGAATCGGTTGGGAAATTGGCGTAGGCCTTAACGTAGGCCTTGGCAGTAACTGGCATTTGCGACCGCAAGTCGGATATCGCGCCCTATCAAGGGATATCGAAATCGGAACGACAACTACCGATGTGGACTTGAACTATATTGCCGTGGGAGTCGGAATAGCAAAAGTATTCTAATGGAAAAAGGAAAAAACAGCCCTCTACAGTTCGGAGGGCTTTTGGCGTTCCTTGCGGGTTTCGTCATTTTCATGGGGATTATTACAGGAGAAATTTATTATCCTGAAGGTTATAATACCGCTGTCAACGATATTAGCGATCTCGGCAGTACACGCCCTCCCAACACTATTATCCACCAACCTTCGGCAACCATTTTCAACATCGCGATGTTGTTAGCAGGCTTGTTGCTCTGTATTTCAAACTGGCCGCTGTACCGTCATTTTAGAAATCTGTGGTTTACCATACCCTTTGCTCTTTTTGCAATTGGGGTATTCGGTGTAGGAGTGTTTCCGGTAAATATTGCGCCCTATCACGGTATATTTTCCCTACTTATTTTTGTCATGGGGAGTTTTACCTGTATTCTCAGTTTTACGATATTAAAAAAGCCATTTGCCGTTGTCGGTATTCCCATTGGGGTTATGTCGTTGATTTTTCTGTTTGGAGCTCCATATTTTATTCCGTTTTGGGGTAGTGGCGGTACCGAACGTTGGGTGGCTTACCCTATCGTTATCTGGTTGATAGGCTTTGGAGGATACTTAATGTCAAATACGAAAAAATGAGAATACTATTTATAGTCATACTGATTATTCACGGCCTTATCCATTTTATGGGTTTCGCCAAGGCCTTTGATTTTGGGAATATTGCACAGTTTACCAAAGAAATTTCGAAACCTATGGGTCTGCTTTGGTTGCTGACGGGACTGCTTTTTTTCATATCCGCCATCCTGTATCTAATGAAAAAGGATACTTGGCCTTTAATAGCCATTATTGCCGTTGTGCTATCCCAGCTATTAATTTTTATGGTCTGGAAGGATGCCAAATTCGGTACTATCGCCAATATTATCATTCTATTTGTCGGAATTGTTGGCTTAGGTCATTATCAGTTCGATAAAATGGTCCGAGCGGAATCGAAACAACTACTACAAAATGTTCAAACAGAAAATCATCCTGCAATTTCTAAAACGGCTATGGAACGTTTACCGGAAATCGTTCAAAAATCGATGCGAAGTTCTGGTGTAATTGGTCAAGATGAAATTGTTTCCGTCCGCTTACAGCAAAAAGGGGAAATGAAGACTAAGCCAGAAGGTAAATGGATGCCCTTTACCGCAACACAATATTTTAATGTCGAAGATGCTGCGTTTATTTGGACCACAGAGGTCGATTTCATGCCGATGGTCAATATGGCAGGCAGGGATAAACTGATCGATGGCAAAGGCGAAATGCTAATCAAATTGGCGAACATGATTCCCGTTGTGGATGAAGGCAACAATGAAAAAGTAAATTCCGGTGCCATGCTCAGGTATATGGCCGAAATGGTCTGGTTTCCATCGGCCATGCTGAATGATTATATAAAATGGGAAGCTATGGACGCAAATGCTGCCAAGGCCACTTTTACTTTAAAAGGAGAGTCAGTTTCAGGGATTTATACATTCTCCGATAAGGGAAATTTCAAATCCTTTGAGGCGAACCGCTATTATGGAGGTAAAATGGACTCAAAACTTGAAAAGTGGAAAATAACAGCATCGGATTACAAAGAATTTAATGGTATTAAAATCCCAAATAAATGTAGCGTTATATGGAAACTAAGGGAAGGCGATTCCAATTGGTTGAACCTTGAAATTACGGAGTTGGAATATAATAGATCACAAAGTTTTGAAAATTAGCAACGTATCGAATGGCATTTAAGCTTTTCGAAAAATAATCAGCGTGGAAAGGATTTACCGAAAAACTAAAAACCGAAATCCACTAACGAAATATTCAGGGATGAACACGGACGGCAAATTGTTACTGATCAAAAGTATTCACAGCCTCATCTGGCTATTCTTTAATGTGGTCGTATTTTATCTGTTGTACGCCGTAGTCGCAGATAAAATCGACAAATGGGTATGGGTCTGTGTATGTTTGGTATTCTTGGAGGGAATAGTATTATTGGTATTTAAGTGGTTCTGTCCCTTAACGGTCATCGCACGAAAATATTCCAATTCTACCAAAGATAATTTTGATATTTTTTTACCCAATTGGTTGGCAAAATTCAATAAACTTATCTCCACGACCATATTCGGTAATGCGGTTATTATGTTGATATTTAGACTTGTAAATCGATAAAAAATTGGAAAAGTCATTTTGTTAAGGTTGTATCTCTTCATCGTGATTTTGCTTTCATGGCCTTTTCAGATTGCTTATATCTTTTTGGGCGAGAATTATAGGCCCATTTTGCTGTTGTCCATGATTATGGTGGCAGTGGCGACTTTCATCTGTGGAAAATGGATTTTTAAGGATGGATTCCAAAACGCAGGGTGGGGCTGGGGCAAACCAAAGCACTATTTCTACGTGCTCATTTTGGCACTATTCCTCTGGCTATTTCCTAGTCTTATTGAAAGATCGGCAGGCTGGTATTTGGCGAAGGAAACCACTATGGCAACGATAGCCATTACTTTTTCCACTAGTTTTTTGATTACCATTATTCCGGCTTTTAGTGAAGAATTTGGCTGGCGGGGCTATCTTCTGCCCAGATTGCTCAAAAAATACAAATACCGAAAGGCGTTATTGGTGCATGGCCTGATTACTTGGGTTTGGCATTTACCTTTCGTATTCGCAATGGGGTTTGATGTTGGAAATAATCCTTGGGTCGATGTGCCACTTGTTCTAGCTGTTAGTTTTATCCCTACTATCCTGCACGCAGTTGTCTTTGCGTATATATGGTCTAGAACGGCAAGTTTAGCGGTTTCGACATTTTACTGTGTTTGTTTCGATGAAGTCCGGGACACTTTAGAAAATACCTTAGGTCTTGGAGGTCTTGGGCAGAATTGGCAAATGTTGGTATTGACCGTTCTTGGGATTTGGCTTCTTTGGAAAGGAAAATGGGGGTTCATTGGTACCTAATGAAGTTTTGAATAAAAATAGACTAAAGCCTTTATTACAATATCATTTCTTTGAACTTTTGATATTGTTAGCTTCGACCCTTGTGGAGTTCCGCAAACGGAAGTTTTATAGAACTCTAATTTATTCCGAATTTTATTGGTATTAAAGAAAACTATCATATCGGTTAGAAATAAATGACCATTTTTAATACGTTCTTTAAAAAGGAAACAGGTATGACATCTAAGCAATAGATTAAGGCAAATGGTTGATTGTTTTTAATTGGAATTTTGGTTTGAAAATCTGTTTCTCGTCTCGATACAATTAGTATCAATGATAATTATTAAATTTAGGGTACTGTATGACCCGTGATTTTATCCATATCAACGACTTCGTAATTTTAGTTGAAGAAGCTAAAACAACAAAAGTAGAAATTGATGCTTGTCGCTTCGAAGAACCTTTGATCGCTGTTGCATTTTACGGCTCCGGGAATGTTGACTTATGTGTAAAATATGGTCAAACCAAAAAGGATTTTCACCACACAAAAGGTCTGGCACTTTCTTTTCATGGCGATGAGAATGTGGAGTTTGAACATACCGTCAGTCCAGATAAAAGTTTACAGTGCATCGTAGTGGCTACTTCACTTCAGAACGTGGAACTACTGCCCAACCAAGAGGGCGAATTGTTTGCAGATTTACTGGAAGAATTGGTACGGCCTAATGACCACTACGTAGAAGGCCCCAGTTTTTTCATGACGCCCGAGATGGAACGCATTGTGGATACCTTTTTCACGAATCAGTATCAGGGCAAGACAAAAATGATGTTCTATAGAAGTCAGATAACGGCTTTGTTATCCCACTTCTTCGGTCAGCTTGCGCTATTACAGGATAAAGATTCAAGACCAAATAACAGGGATCAGTTGAACAAGGTGCGGGATATTTTATTAAACAATATTGAAGACCCGCCCTCACTCACGGAACTTTCCAAACTAATAGGGCTCAATACTACAAAACTCAAAAAAGAGTTTAAGGCCATTTTTGGGGTGCCTGTTTTTAAATACCTCCAAAATGAACGGCTTTCTTCGGCCCATACGCTCATTAGCGAAGGTCAAGCTACCGTTCAGGAAGCTGCTTGGCAAGTTGGCTACGATAGTTTGAGTTCATTCTCCAATGCTTTTGCCAAAAAGTTCGGCTACCGTCCTAGTCAAATAAAATAAACCACTTTAGGGAAAGTCCTTATAAAATTCGCAGGAAACCATTTCTTCAAATTCTAGGCAAACTTGCCTGAACGGAACGGGCAGGCCTCGGAGTATTAAAATCTCGATTATCGAGTAGCGCACTTTTCGAACAAATCATACTTCCGCTCGAATAAATGATTCGGGCCGATACTGCGCAATTTTGTGTCATCATAATTAGTAAACCATACTGTGATGACCATGTTAGCAAAAATTATTATTGGAATTATTCTCTCTTTTCTGGCGGAACAGCATCCAAAAACAGATTTGGCGCAGAGCTACGTTCCCGCCAAATCAATGTATACAGTAGCCGAAGATTCTATTCAACTCAGAGCCTATAAAATCCTTTCGAACAAATGCAACGTCTGTCAAGAAAAGCATAATCGCAGACGTGTTTTTACCGATGAGAATATGAACCCTTGGGCAAACGATATCTATAAACAGGTATTCATCAAAAAACGAATGCCGAAAGGAAAGAAAATCAAACTCACTAACGAAGAATATCAAGAATTATTAAAGTGGATAAGCCCCAAAAAAACTTAGAACAATGGAATTTAAAATCAAAGCAGTCGTATTGTTACTTGGCATCCTTTTTACAGGACTTACAGCAGGATTATGTTTTACTTGGTCAAATGCCATAACACCTGGCATCGGGAGATTGAACGACCTCACCTTCTTGCAATCCTTTCAAGCAATGAACCGCGCGATTCTTAACCCGAGATTCCTTTTCGTGTTCTTTTCGCCCGTTGTATTGCTATCGGTAAATGCCTTTTTGCATAGAAATGCTAACCCTGCCACATTTTGGTCGTTCCTAATTGCCGCAATACTCTTTTTCGTAGGGGTAGGTCTTGTAACAATTTTCAAGAATGTACCGCTCAATGAAATGTTGGATAAAACCGTATTAGAAAATCTCTCAACCATCGAATTAAAAGACTTGAGGGCCAATTTCGAACAGCCTTGGAACAGATGGCACATACAGCGAACCATAACCTCTTTCACAGCTTTCGCCTTGTTGCTAATCGGAATCATTTATAATAAATAATCAAAAAACAAACAGTTATGAAAACGGTAAGAGTCATCAGCATTGGATTAATTATTTGGATAATCGGCGTGAGCTTATATGGATTCTCCTACTACGTGCCAATTTTGGAAAACGCTGAACAACAAGCTAATATATGGCTGTCAATAGTCATCATACCCGTGGTTTGGTTGGGAGCAAAACTCTATTATGGAAAAAATATTGATACCCACGGACTTAGGGTAGGCCTGACTTTCTTCATCATCTCGGCCATTTTAGATGCGCTCATCACCGTTCCATTTACCATACTACCCTACGGAGGCAGCTACTATGATTTCTTTGTCGATTTCGGCTTCTGGTTCATTGCACTAGAGTTTATAGCAACGGTAACTTTGTATTGGTATCTCAAGGTTCATAGGGAAAGAAATACCACAATAGAATATTAATAAAAAGTAAAATCAAAAGATTTCCGCCTTCGCGGAAATGAAAATTAAATCAATTAGAAAATGAAAACAGAAAACATCTTAGTCATCGGAGGAACAGGAAAAACAGGAAGAAGAATTGTAGCACAACTTAAAGCCTTGGGGCACAACGTGCGCATCGGTTCTAGAAGTGCAACACCCGCATTCGACTGGCACCAACCTGAAGATTGGTCAAAGACAGTTGAAGGTATGGATAAGATTTACATTACCTATCAACCCGACTTGGCGGTGCCAGGCGCTTTGGAAGCTATTGAAGAATTGGTCAAAGCCGCAAAGAGAGCCAATATCAAAAAGTTGGTATTGCTTTCAGGAAAAGGAGAACGTGAAGCACAATTATGCGAGCAAGTCGTGATTCATTCAGGCATAGATTACACTATTGTACGTGCCAGTTGGTTCAACCAGAATTTTAGTGAAAACTTTTTGTTGGAACCTATTTTGGAAGGCGTGGTTGCATTGCCACAGGCGGAAGCTCAAATCCCTTGGGTGGATACCAATGATATTGCCGAGGTAGCTACTAAGGCTTTAACGGAGGAAACTCATAACGGACAAATTTATGAGCTTACAGGACCAAGAACCCTCACGTTCGAAGATGCCGTAGCTGAAATGGCCAAGGCGAGTAACCGCGACATTACGTTTATCCCTATTTCAATACAGGAATATGGCGAAGGAATGCGCAAGGCTGGTCTCCCCGAAGATTTTATCTGGCTCATAGAATATCTGTTTACCGAAGTATTGGGTAATCCTGAACTAGCTGAAGTATCCCACGATATTGAAAAAGTATTAGGCAGAAAGCCAATCGATTTTTCAGACTATGCAAAAGCTACTGTAGCAACCGGAGTTTGGGACCCTAAGAGTTTAGCATAAAAATCATAAAATAAATCAAAGCCGTGTTGCACTTTTAAGTGCGACATGGCTAGTTAAAAAAAGTTATATGAAATGAGCCATGACAGTTCTGGATACTAACCGAAATGTTGATTGGCGAATTACATCTGACGTTTGAAAAACAAATAGATATCAACAGATGAAAAAGAAATTGATATTAGGATTAATTTTTGGAGCAGGAATCGGGCTTTGCATTGGTATCCTGACAGATAATGTAGCCCTTGGAATATCTTTAGGAGCTGGCGTTGGTTTGGTCCTTGGAGCTACAGTTAAAAAATAAACCAATGAATAAGTAAAAAAACTTGAGATACGTATTTTTAGTAATAAACATTGACAATGGACACTTATTTTAATTTACTGGGGAGTACTTCCATTTAGATTATGGCATTAGAAAAGGCAGTAGGTAACAACGTATCCTATGAAAAGTCTTAGTCCATTTCACCAACCTTTAATAGGACTCACACCCTTTTTCTCGTTCAGTTCTTTTAACTGTTTTTCTAAAACTTTTAATGCCAAGGGTAAGCAAGACAAAGATAAAAACGACAAAGCTTAGTGTGGTACAGGAACTCTTAAGCAGACTAAAACTATTGGTCATCGTTACGGTATTTTTCGATATTTCCGGATAGTCGTTCAGCAAAGTTATAATTCCAATATTCTCTGCATAGTCGGCCATGGCTGCCAACATGGGCAGAAGACACAGATAAAGAAATGGCGTTTTAAGCTTGTTCAGTTTGTTTAAAAAATAGGCGAGCAATAGGCTAAAACTAATTCCGAAGAGCAACGGATATATCATGTCCATGGGAATTTGACGGTACAAATAGGTATTGCGTCCCGTTTGGCCAAGGGTCCTGAACAGGGTATTTACATATTCCGCATCGTATCCCAGGGGCATCATATCCAAGAGCTTCATTCCTTCGGTATGCTCCATTACATTAGGAATCGTAACAGTGAGCATAAGCACATAAACGATATTGGTTATTATAAATAGCAGTAGTACTTTCCTTCCTTGAAGATGGTTTCTGATAATTTTTTCGAACATTTTCATTTCCCTTGGGTTTTATATAACAAAGGAACAGTGTAAAATTCGACGCTGCATTAACAAATGATAAAAAGCAAATCAACCCCGTTTTCGCAATCGGCTAAGGGAAACGTTGGTAATACCCAAGTAGGAGGCTATCATAGGGTGGGGCACACGATTTTCGAGCATGGAAAAATCTTTACGGAACTGTTCGAGACGTTGTTTAGCCGTCCAAGAGGCCATTCTGATTTCTTTCTGAACCTTGTTTGCTAATTCTTGACGCAAAACGGAATTCCCAAATTCTCGAATTTCAAGATTAGTAATCATCAACGCCTCAAAAGCACTGGCATCCATCTTGGCGATAGTACAATCGGTCAAAGCTTCACAGTATAAAAGTGATTTCCCTTTTTCGGTACGAGTTACGTGTGGGGGAATAATAGTATTCTCCTCGAAAAAATATAATGTTATTTCTTCCCCTTCAGTATTTATTAAAAAGGTTCGGACAGTCCCGTTTAACAGAATGTATTCTGAGGTGTCGGTCTGATTGGGCTTCAATAGAATAGTTCCCTTTTTAAAAGTATGTTCATCACATAAATCAGCAAAAGCATTCCGCGATTTTTTAGTCAAATGGTCACTGTAATTATCGATGCATTTCTGTATCCGTAGTACTTCCATAGCCTTAAATTTTAAACAAAAGGTATACTATTTTCGCTTTTAGTTATTGTTTCTTATTAGGTTTTTCAGTCTAATTTTTCCGAATTGCGTTCGAAAAAATATTCTCTGAAATCGTAAAAACAAACTTCAGTTCAAAGTTACCGTTGCCAAATCCAAAGCATCGATTTTACCCTTGAGCCGAGGTTTCCCTAAAATCTGAACGGAATATTTATCTCTAAAATCAAGTTGTTCTGTGAGATTTTTAGAGACAAGCAAGTTAACACCATATTCGTTACAAAGTCCCTGAATTCGGGCGGTGGTATTCAGAACATCGCCCGTAAAGAATATTTCCTTTTTTAAAGCTCCTATTTCTCCTGTGGTGACTTCCCCAAAATGCAATGCGGCCTTAAAATCGGGAAATACGCCATATTTTTCCAAATAGGCATCCTTCCGTTTGATTAAATCCGATTTCATATCGAAAAAACAACGGAGGCAATGGTTATTTTCGAGTCCGTTTTTCAGTTTCCATGAGATTACGATCTCATCCCCGATATATTGATAGACCTCTCCCGAGTTTTTGATAATGGCATCCGACAGGTCAAAATAGTACGAGCGAAGGAATTCAAAGTATTTGATATGTCCCAATTCCTCGGCGATCGTGGTGGAAGATTTCATGTCGGCAAACATAAAAATCCGGGTCTCCGCAACGGGGGTATGGTATTTTCCGGTAAAGAAATTCAGTAGAACGTTCTGCCCCAGATTCTCGCTGATTTCCGTATATAACAAGGAAATCAACAACTGAAACGAAAGCTGTATTCCGGCACTTAGGTTTGTAATGCTAAAAAAGAAGGCTTTGTATTTATCCCAGACCCGTTGGTCGAACAGGGAAGTATTTAGTTCAAGACTTGCCGCAATAGGGAAAGTAATAAAGATCACCACCAAAAAGAATATGGCGTAAATCAAAAATTTTGAAGCGATTTTTACCGTAAAACTCTTCTTCTCGAACAAGCGGTTCAGAAATACCAATTCTATAAACCCGACCAATAAACCAATGAACGTAATTCCCGTTAGCGCAAAGACCAGCACATCGGCATCAATTTGAATAGCCGTTTCCGCTGCGTTAGCTTGGTCGCCCATAGCGGCATGTTCTACCCAAAGAAACACAGCACCGCAGACCAACCAGATGATTCCGAAAGGAATGATCCGAAAGATATTTCTTTTTGTGATGGCGGACAGTTTCAATTGATACGAGGTTTATTAATTGTTACAATTTAATAATTCTTTTGAATAGCTGCGTTTCCCTATTCTGCTTAATTAGCCTGTATTCCTTTGCCTAAAAAGTTCCAAATCTCATCTAAAAAGTTCCGATTCATAACTACGGGCGTTCGGCGCTTCCTTGATTTTCATCTTTGACCCATCATTAATCTTAAAATCAATCAAACAAGATGAAAAAGCAATTTCTAACACTTATGACAATAGGACTTATGACCATCAACGCCATTGCCCAAGAGACCTATTTATATGTGGTCATCAACTACACGCCAACAAGTATGAGTTTTGGCGACAACAACAAAGCCATAAAGGATTTCAAAAAAGGTTATTGGGGGCTTCAAGCAGGCGCTTCATTTCAAATGGGCGTAACGGATTATTTTTCGGTTGTTCCCGAACTCTATTTTGTAATGAAGGGAACGCGCTTGGAAAACGATAACCCTTTAACCGGGCAGGAAACGCGCATCAGGTTCAACACCCTTGACTTGCCTGTCTTGGCACGCTTACATCTTTGTGACCTGTATTTGAACGCGGGGCCTGTGGTCAGCTACAATTTGGGCGGAAGGGTAAAAACGGAGGCGAACGAAACCATGCCCGGCGGCAAGACCAAAATGGATTTCGGATCTGGCCCCGATGCATATAGTAGATGGGACGCGGGTGTACAATTCGGTCTAGGTTACGAGTTCCAGTTGAAAAAGGCAAGGCTCCTTTTGGACTTACGCTACCACTACGGTATGGTCGATATGGGCAACGGAACGGACATCTACAACCGCTATTTCAATATGAACATACTACTCTCCAAAAAGTGGAAAACCAATCCGCTTTCAAGCCAAGAAAAGAGACATGGCAATTTGGGAAGAAATCGATAATCAACAATTTTTTATCGAATATCATTAAAACAATACGAGTTTATTCATCATGAAATCAATCAAAAACACAGCTAGAATCGCGGGCGTACTTTACCTCTTGGTCATTGTATTTGGAATTTTCGCAGAAAAGTACGTCCGCAATACTTTGGTCAATTTGGCCGATGGGCAGCAAACAATTGTAAGCATAACGCAGAACGAGTTTTTGTTCCGTTTGGGATTTGTAAGTGACCTTTTAATGCAATTGGCCTATTTTTTATTGCCGTTGGTATTATACCGCATCCTAAAGAAAATCAACAAATGGTTGGCTCAAACAATGGTCTTAAGCGTTTCGGTTGCGGTGGCCATCATGTGTGTCAATATGTTGAACCATTATGCTCCTTTAGTACTAATTAACCATTCAATTCTTGATTCCAAGCAGTTGGAAAACACGGTTCTGTTCCATCTTGATATGCATTCAAAAGGCTATCACATCGCCCAAATATTCTTTGGGTTATGGTTACTTCCGTTGGGCTATTTGGTTCTAAAATCGGGATTGTTCCCAAAACTTATCGGCATATTCCTAATGATAGGCTGTTTGGGGTATTTAACGGATTTTGTTTTGTATTTCCTGTTTCCTTCGGAAAATCAGAACCTATCCGAATGGATAACCCTGCCTGCCGATCTAGGGGAGTTCTCGCTTAGTCTTTATCTGCTATTCAAAGGAGTCAAATCTCAAAAAAGTCCTAAATCATAATACCGAACGACTGGCGACATTAGTATTCAAATATTTGCATCAAATTAATTAATCATTAATCAGACCCTGAAATAAGTTCTGGGTAAAAAAAGAAAAACATCATGACAACATTAGTTAGAATCATCGGATTAAGCCTATTAAGCTTATTTATCACATTAACCTCCTGCTCAAGTGACGACAATGAGGTCGTCGTATTGCCCGAACCATCGGACACTATGACCGCTGCTGAATTGTCCACCTATTTTGAATCGGTGGTCGAAACGGAGAATATTCCTGGTTTTGCAGTAACAATAGTTAAAAATGATGCCATCGTTTTTCAGGATGGTTTCGGTTTTGCGGACGCACAAAACCAGAAAGCATATACCAATCAAACACAGAATGGAATAGGATCTTTAAGCAAAACTTTTGTTGGGGCCGCGACTGCCAAGGCAATGGAACAAGGGTACTTCACTTTAGAGACACCTATAAATGACGTATTACCTGTGGAAATCGTAAATCTACAACGACCGGAGGCAGTTATATTGGTCAAACATTTAGTGACCCATACCTCCGGCATTGTTGATAATCCAACGAATTATGTTGTGGGAAATTATAGCGTACTACCTGGTCAAGATTTGAGTGGCGAGGGTGCGGATATTCTGTTAAACGGTCTTGGATTGGAAGTATCAAACCCCATACCGCTGGCTGATTATCTTGGGGAGTATTTCTCGGAAGAAGGTGTATTCTATGGAGATGATACCTATATCAATGTTGAGCCCGGAAGTACATGGTCTTATTCCAATGTAGCCACGTCATTAATGGGCTTTGTCATTGAGTCTGCCGCCGAACAATCTTTTGATGAATACGTTAAGGAGCATATTTTGATGCCCTTGCAAATGAATACTTCAACATTTAACGTGTTGGAAGTGGATTTTAATAGAATGGCGATTCCCTATATTGATAAAGGTAAACTGCTTCCATTTTATGGGAATCATGGTTATCCCGAAGGGAGTATGCACACCACAAATGAGGACTTAGGCAACTATTTATTGGATATGATGCGCGGCATAAAGGGTCAATCGGCTACATTATTTGCCCCTTCATATTATGAACTTCTATTTATGGAACAACTTCCTGATGGAGTAGTACCAAATGCATTTGCGGAGAACCATGGTCTCTATTGGTATAACAAAAATGGCAAATGGATGCATGGCGGCAATAGTTTGGGGGTTTCATCGCAAATGGAAATCGCCCGTGACGGCAGTTTCGGGTTTGTAATTACAAGCAATATAGACGGAACTTTTGTAGAAAACGAAGGAAAATGGGAGGCCGTAAAGCAAAAAATTCAGGAAGGCATACAGGCTTTTTTGAGGGATAATTGATTTTCAGCAAGGAAATTAATGGAACGCTGATGACGCGGATTAAGCGGATTTACACAGATAAAATCATAACTTATCATAAAGATCAGCGTCATCTGCGTGCCATTGTACAGCAAGTAAGAACGACCTAATTATTAGAAACATGAATCTTAAAACAATCATCATTATGTGGCTTTTTGCAAGTAGTATGACATATGCACAACAATTGGAAAAGGCAAAGAAAAAAGTGGATTCCCTCTTTCAAAAACAGTTGGCACAAAAGAATGTCCATAACGCTTTCTTGACGGTTTATTCCGATAAGCTGGGCATCGATTGGAACTATGCAAAAGGAAGTTTTAAGGACGGTACTCCCGTAACCGATAAAACCCCCTTTCATTCCACTAGTGTTGCGAAGACCTTCACGGCTACTTTGATTATGCTATTACAGGAAGAAGGAAAGTTGGATGTTGGCGACCCTTTGACCGAGTACCTTTCTTCGAAAATAATAGATGGACTGCACATTTTTAAAGGGGTGGATTATTCCAAAGAAATTCTAATCAAACAATTGTTGCAACACACTTCTGGATTGCCCGATTTTTTTGAGGACGCCCCGAAAGAAGGCCCAACTTTTATGGAACTCTTGTTTACCGGTAGCGATAAAATGTGGCAGCCGCTGGAAACCATCGATTTTGCGAAGTCCAAGTTAACGCCCCATTTCCCTCCCGGAAAAGGCTATCGCTACAGCGACACGGAATACGTTTTATTGGGACTTCTAATCGATGAATTGACCGGAAAGCCCTATCATGAAGTACTCGCTGAGAAAATCTTTCATCCCTTGAAAATGAAAGACTCCTATATGCATTTGCGTTCAAAACCAAGTGATAGCGGAACACGACAATTGGCTGAAATTTATGTGGACGATACCGACATTAGCACTTTCAAAAGCCTAAGTGCAGATTGGGCAGGCGGCGGCTTGGCGACTACTTCCAAAGATTTGTTGAAATTTCACAAGGCTTTGAACGAAGGTAGATTGCTGTCCAAAAAAAGTTTGGGACAAATGCAACAATGGACTAAAGAGTCCTTTGGATTGGATTATGGCTTTGGCCTACGGAAATTTCAACTGAAAAAATTGAATCCGCTACTTGGCAATCTTACACTTATAGGACATTCCGGAACTTCTGGAGCCTTTATGTACTTCTGTCCAGAAATAGATGTCTATCTAACGGGCACCTTTAATCAAACCGCCTATCAAAGAAAGCATGTCGTTTTTATGGTTGAGGTACTCGCTCAACTAAAAAACCTATCGAAAGCAAAAAAAAAAGAATGATGGAGAAGGATAGAACAGTTTTATTAGCAGGAGCGACCGGATACCTGGGAAGCTATATCGCCAAAGAATTGGCCGCACGACAGATTCCTACCAAGATATTGGTCAGGAATACTGAAAAAGCAAAGGATTTGAAATCCGATTGCACCGAAATAATCAAGGCCGAAGTGACCAAACCCGAAACCTTGAACGGACACTTTGAAGGCGTAGATACTGTGATTTCAACGGTAGGCATTACCCGTCAAAAAGACGGACTTACTTATATGGATGTGGACTACCGAGCTAATAAAAACCTATTGGAAGAGGCCAAAAAAGCAAGAGTGCGAAAGTTTATTTATATTTCCGTATTGAACGGAAACCTCCACCGAAACCTGAAAATTCTGGCTGCTAAAGAAGCCTTTGTTGATGAATTATCGGCATCAGGATTGGAATATACCATCATTCGACCCAACGGTTTTTTCTCGGACATGAAAGACTTTTTGGATATGGCCAAAAAAGGGAAAATATATCTTTTTGGAAATGGCGAACAAAAGTTTAATCCTATCCACGGAAGGGATTTGGCGATTGCCTGTGTTGATGCCATTGAATCCGAGAAGACCGAAATCAATATCGGCGGACCTGATATCCTAACCCAGAACGAAGTGGCTGAATTAGCACTTTTGGCCTGCGGGAAACCCATCAACATCATTCATCTTCCGCATTGGTTGCGAAAGTTTGTTATCTGGGTACTGCGTACTTTTACCTCCTCCAAAACCTATGGACCTGTTGAATTTTTCCTGACACTTTTGGCTGATGATGCGATTGCACCAAGATGTGGTGGTCATCGGTTGGCTGCTTTTTTTCAAAAGGAGGTTGATAGCTTAACAGCGACATCATGAGCGTGAGCAATTTTTTTATGTATTTCTGAATCTCTACAAATTGGGTCAAGAGATTTTTATTTAAATTAATGTAACCATCAATTCCCTTTGCCAAACGGAGGGTGGGTTTGGGTACTTTATTCAGTAGACTATTTAATTAAAACTTATGGAAATACCAGATAAGAACACCCCGTTTCCTTTAGAAAGCTACAATCGTCTTTTTTTTTAAAGAATATTGTAAAGAACCCTAATATCATTGTAGGAGACTTTACCTACTATGATGATTTTGAGGATGTGGCCAATTTTGAAAAAAATGTAAAGTACCTTTTTGACTTTGTAGGCGATAAATTGATTATCGGAAAGTTCTGTATGATCGCCTCTGATGTAACTTTTATCATGAACGGGGCCAATCATCTGACCAATACCATTTCCTCTTATCCATTTGCGATTTTCGGCAAGGATTGGAAAAATGCAATGGATGGGAAGTCGTACCCCATCAAAGGGGATACGGTTATTGGGAACGATGTTTGGATTGGATACAACGCTACCATTATGCCCGGGGTACAGGTGGGAGATGGCGCTATCATTGCCAGCCATACAACGGTCACAAAAAAGGTAGAACCTTATTCAATTGTAGGCGGCAATCCGGCCAAAGTAATATGTGAAAAATAGCATCAGTTAAACAACCTTTTGAAAAGTGATTATGAAAAGAGAATAGCTTCCCTGAAGAACAATCTCGAAAATTTGAAGGACGACAACTCCTTATTGAAAGATGTCATAGAAAACGAAATTGAAATTTTATCTTTTGCAAACGTGTTCGGTTACCACTGGCCCAAGGCAAAACGCAAAATTTTTCTAAAATTCTTTGATAAGGTAAAGGATGAAGTTTCACTGCGATCGTTCAAACTGTTATTTGCCAATTCTACCATTATCGATGACGGGGTAGCCGTAGAACCGAGCAAACGAATGAAAATTGACCTATTTTGTGAATATTTTTTATCGTCGTTAATAATTTTAGCTTTCTTCATGCTATTCTTCCTTTCGTTCTATTTACCCGACAAAGGGTTCGGTGCAAAGTTCGTTTACATGGTTGTAGTGGTTTTCATGTTTTTCCTCGGATTTGTTCCTTTTGTTTTGACCATTGGAAAGCAAAGGAACCTGAAACGGATGAAGGTTAAATACAACGGTTTAAAACTAAAATAAATTTCAAAAACTTGATGATTTAAGCCGCTGGCTAAAATAAATTCAAGCGGACGCTTTTTTCGTCCGTTTGAGTTTATTCGGGGTTCCGAGGAGGTTCGGAAAACCTGAAACGGAAAGACTCCCGAAAGCGGGCGGGCGAAGGTCGACCGCTCGGGTGGTCTTGGAGTGTAGGGTTTTTTTGAACTTCCGCAGGAGCGTGGGTTATAGATGGAATAAATCTACTTTTAAAGTAAATTTGGAATCCACATAGTCCATTCTCAGAAGTGATTGTTTGCATACCCTTAACAATTCCTAAACCCAATTTTTCCTATATTGAAATAAAAAAATATGAAGGATTCAGCAATGTTCTGGGTAGCGGCGACCACTTTGGTCTTATTGACCGTTACGATTATGGCGGCCATGAATTTTCCGTTCAATTGGGTGTTCTATGTTACCGTACTAGGGCAAATAATGATCGTTTTTATGGTCTACAGGGTTTTGACCGATCACTACAGTACCGATAAGACTTTTTCCGATTTTTACGAGGACAACCCGATAGGCAGGCAAAATTAATGCGTTACGGCGTTTTCCTTCGACATCTTTCGTCGGGGAGAAACACCCATTCCCAGCTCCGGAATGACCAACAGCGGAATCTGCGTATGAAAGGCTACCCTTTTTACCACAGGTTCGCGGGTCATACGCTCCATATGGCTATGTTGGTAATTGAGCATGGCGAGCAAGTGGATATCCAGTTCGTTGGTAAAAATCTCCAAGGTTCTTGACACCGAATTCAGCTCCGTTACCGTATGGACGTAATGCTCCACATCTTTCAAATACTTACGGAGCATACCTAAATTAAATTGCTGTAGTTCCGTCAACGCCTTGATCTCGTATTGCACGTGAACGATTCGTATGACCGCGTCGTAAGCATTTGCCATATCAATCAAGGGCTGTAGTTCAGATGTTGTATAGAATCTATTAAAATCCGTTGCAAAAGCGATTTCCGAAGGTGTGCTAAATTCAAAATGTTGGGGAATGGCCAAGACCGGACAGTTCTTGATCGACTTGATGATGCGTACCGTATTGCTTCCCATAAAGACTTCCTCGGTACCCGATGCACCCTTGGTGCCGGTTATGATCAGATCGATGTCATCGTTTTCGATAACCTCCTTGATTTCATCCACCAACAAACTGAACGAAGAAATGGTCTTAAAACTATGGTCGGGATTGTCAAAGGTCTTTTTAATCCGCCTTACGGACTCTTTTAAACCGCGTTCGGAATGCATGTGTGCACCGTCCTCCAAAGAGCCTCCATCTAGGGTAGCGGCCAAGAAGCGGCTACTCGCTATCGCCGGAGTATAAACGTTCAATAAGTGAAAGGTACATTTTTCATTATTGAAAAGTTGTATCGCATATCGTGTCGCGTTCCAGGCGTTCTCGGAAAAATCCGTAGGTATCAAAATGTTCTTCATAATTCCAATGCTAATGGGATATATGCACAAAATTAGAAGAAGCCAATAACGGAAACTATGATATTTATCAGGTTTTTAAAGAAAAATCAAAACCCTTCCACCACCTCTTCAAGTCCTTTTTCGTCGGCGATGGCCACTTTTTTACCGGAAGTTTCCAGCAGTCCCTTTTTCTTGAATTCGGAAATGATGCGGATACACGATTCGGTGGCCGTACCGACCACGTTGGCAATATCTTCACGGGAAAGGGTCAAGGTAAGAAAACCATCCTTGTCCTCTCCAAAGTTGGATTTCAAATAAAGAAATGCCTGCGCAATACGCTGTTTGACCGTTTTTTGGCCCATATTTACGATAACATCGTCGGCCTCCTTAAGGTCGTGGGCCATATGGCGAAGGACTTCAACGCCAAAATTGGGATTGGTGTTCAGCGTGGTCGTAATGATATCCTTGGGAATAAAACAGATTTCCATATCATCTACGGCCTTGGCACTCAGGTTCGAAAACTCTTCGGCGATTACGGAGCGTTGGCCGATAACTTCGCCCTTGGTCGCCAACTTTACGATTTGGTCCTTTCCGTTTTCGCTCAGCTTTGAAAGTTTCGACACGCCGCTACGCACACAAAACACACCGTCAAGCTTTTCCCCCTCCTCAAAAATAGTCTCGCCCTTTTTAACGGTTTTGGTAATTTTTGAATCGGAGACCTTTTTTAGTTCTTCCTTGCCCATTGCACGTAAGGCATTGAACTGCCTTACAATACAACTTTCACAACGGGTACGCATTCCCTCTTTCATTTTTCTGTTTTTTGCTGTTGTCCTGTGCTTGCTTTGCCTGAGTTGCATTTATTCCGCTCTTTAATTCGAGTATTTTTTTAATGAAAATATTCTTTTTGGCCTATTCGCATAATGTTAATGTAAAAATACAAATAACAAAAACAGCCCAACATGACATTTATCATATTTTAGATTGTGCATCGGCCGCATATTTGCATCAGGTATAAGCAAAATGTGTATGGATACGGTCAACTGTTACCATTGTGGCGACGATTGTCGCTCCGTAGCGATAGAATTCGATGAAAAGGACTTCTGTTGCAACGGGTGCAAGACGGTATACGAAATCTTTTCTTCCAACGACCTATCCTATTATTACGACCTGCAATCCGCCGCCGGGGCAACTCCCAAGGCTATCGAGGGGAAATATGACTTTCTCGGTAACGCCGCTATCGTCGAACGATTGACGGAGTTCAACGATGGCGACCTTCAAATGATAAACCTCTACGTTCCGCATATTCATTGCAGTTCGTGCATCTGGGTCTTGGAAAACCTGAACAAGCTGAACCCTTCGGTTACCAGCTCCCAAGTGGATTTCCCCAAAAAGACGGTCCGTATTGTCTATAATAGTGCCAAGCTCCCTTTAAAGGAGTTGGTTATCCTACTCGCTAAAATCGGCTACGAACCCTATATTTCGTTGGATGATTTCGATGGAAAAAAGAAGGATGCCGACCGCAGCCTTATCTATAAATTGGGCGTGGCGGGCTTTGCGTTCGGCAATGTGATGTTTTTGTCCTTTCCGGATTATTTCGATCTGTCCTCGAGCGATATTTCCGGAGGGGAATTCTGGCTCAACCGATACGAGACGGTTTTCCGATGGCTTATGTTCGCCTTTTCGCTGCCCGTGGTCTTTTATGCGGGAAGGGATTATTTTATTTCGGCGTACAAGGGACTGCGGAGTAAGATTTTGAACATCGATGTACCTATCGCTTTGGGAATTCTGGTGCTTTTTCTCAGGAGTACCCTGGAAATCATTTTCGATTGGGGAAGCGGCTTTTTCGATTCCCTAACAGGATTGGTGTTCTTCTTGCTTTTAGGAAAATTCTTCCAACAGAAAACCTATTCCTTCCTATCGTTCGAGCGGGACTATAAGTCGTATTTCCCCATTGCCGTTACGAGGATAACTACCAAAGGAAAAGAGGAAAGTACACAGGTAAACGAGATTAAAAGGGGAGACCGATTATTGATCCGAAATGAGGAACTGATTCCCGCTGACGGTATCCTTATCAGCGGAAACGCCCGAATCGACTACAGTTTTGTTACAGGGGAATCCGAACCGGTACGGAAGGAGTCGGGCGACAAAATCTTTGCCGGTGGAAAACAATTGCAGGGAGCCATCGAAATGGAAGCCCTGAAATCCGTTTCCCAAAGCTATCTGACACAGTTGTGGGGCAATTCCGTTTTCCATCAGGATAAATCGAGTAAATTCCAAACTTTGACCGACAGTATCGGACGACGTTTTACCCTGACGGTTCTTACGATTGCCTTTGTTGCGACCGCCTTTTGGCTATACCACGATCCGAGCAAGGCGATGAACGTCTTTACCGCAGTCTTGATTATCGCCTGCCCTTGCGCCATTGCCCTCGCGGCACCTTTTACCTTAGGCAACATGTTGCGGATATACGGACGGAAGAAATTCTATCTAAAGGATACACGGACCATCGAACAGCTCGCACAGGTCGATACGGCCATTTTCGACAAAACAGGAACGATCACGACCTCCCAAAAGAGTACGGCCACCTATGAGGGCATGCCCCTGACCGCTGAAGAGGAATCTTTGTTGAAAAACACTTTACGTGCCTCTAACCATCCGCTCAGCCGGACGTTGTACGATATGCTCGCGGAACAGAACATCATCACTCTAGATGAATACGAAGAACATCTCGGCAAAGGCCTCGAAGGCAGTAAAGGCAATGAAAACATCAAGATCGGCTCCTCCGATTTTGTCGGTAACGATCAGGCGAACGATGCCCTGACCACTTCGGTACATATCAGCAGCAACGATAGCTATAAAGGCAAGTATGTTTTTTACAACCAATACCGCGAAGGGGTTTCCGAAGTTTTCAAAGCAATGTCCGAGACTTTAAACCTGGCCATCCTATCCGGGGATAACGAGGGCGAAAAAATCCGTTTGGAAAAACTGTTGCCCAAACTTACTCCGCTCTTTTTCAACCAAAAACCGGAAAACAAGCTAGCATTTATCGAATCGCTGCAAAAACAGGGAAAGAAAGTTTTAATGGTCGGCGACGGACTCAACGATGCAGGCGCCTTGGCCCAGGCCGAGGTCGGTATCGCGATTTCCGAGAACGTAAACGTGTTCTCCCCGGCCTGCGACGGTATTATGGATGCGTCCAAATTTCAACAGCTGTACACCTATATTTTGGCATCCAAGAAAGCGATGAAAATCATTAAACTGAGTTTTATACTCTCGCTTTTATATAACGTAATCGGGCTCTATTTCGCCGTAACCGGACAGTTACAGCCCGTCATTGCCGCAATCTTAATGCCGTTGAGTTCGATAAGTGTAGTCGCGTTTGCAACGGTAGCCACGAATTTTTTGGGCAGAAAACTGAAATAATCAAAAACCTGACAAATGTCATATTTATTGAAATATCAAGATTGTATTTTTACGCCAGAATTCAGGTAGGTATGAGTGTTATTTATGTGTTGTTGGCCATCAGCATCGTTGTTGCCATCCTCTTTTTTATAGCGTTTATCGTTTCGGTGCGGAGCGGTCAATATGACGATTCCTATACCCCATCGGTACGGATGCTGTTCGAGGATGAACTGGTCAAACCTAAACCTTCTGGAGAGAGAAGAAAAAAGCCATTTTTACTAGGCACGAAACAAACTGAAGAATCCAGTCTCAAACAAACGGATTGCCACGCTCCGTTGACAATGACGAATACAAAAAAGAATCCAACTAAATAAACAGGTATACCTATGGAAGTACAACAGTTCTACTACGATAACAAAATCGTAAAAAAGTTCCTCTACGCAACGATGTTGTGGGGAATCGTGGGAATGTCCGTCGGCCTTTTGTTGGCCTTCATGTTCATGTTCCCCAACTTGACCGACGGTATTTCGTGGCTGAGTTTCGGCCGTTTGCGCCCACTTCACACCAATGCGGTCATCTTCGCGTTCGTCGGCAACGCCATTTTTGCGGGCGTCTATTACTCCACCCAACGCTTGCTCAAGGCGCGGATGTTCAACGATCTTCTCAGTAATTTCAATTTTTGGGGATGGCAGGCTATCATCGTGGCCGCGGCAATAACACTTCCATTGGGCTATACGACTTCCAAGGAGTACGCCGAACTTGAATGGCCCATCGACATTGCGATAGCTTTAGTTTGGGTCGCCTTCGGGGTCAACCTCATCGGAACCATGATCAAACGTCGCCAACGGCACTTATATGTGGCGATCTGGTTCTATGTAGCCACTTTCGTGACCGTTGCGGTACTCCATATTTTCAATAGCCTTGAACTTCCGGTAAGCGCCCTGAAAAGTTACTCCGTTTATGCGGGCGTACAGGATGCGCTTGTACAGTGGTGGTACGGGCATAACGCGGTGGCCTTCTTTTTGACGACCCCGTTCTTGGGGCTGATGTACTATTTCGTGCCCAAGGCGGCGAACAGGCCTGTATATTCGTATCGGTTGTCCATCGTCCATTTTTGGTCGCTGATCTTTATCTATATCTGGGCAGGGCCGCACCACTTGTTGTACTCTTCCTTGCCGGACTGGGCACAGAACTTGGGCGTTGCCTTTTCCGTGATGTTGATAGCCCCCTCTTGGGGCGGTATGATCAACGGACTCTTGACGCTCCGTGGCGCATGGGACAAGGTACGTACCGACCCGACCCTAAAGTTTATGGTCGTGGCGATCACGGGCTACGGAATGGCAACGTTTGAAGGCCCCATGCTATCCCTTAAAAACGTGAACGCCATCGCCCACTTCAGTGACTGGATCATTGCCCACGTGCACGTCGGGGCCTTGGCATGGAACGGATTTTTGACCTTCGGGATGATCTACTGGCTGGTACCGAAAATGACCAAAACCCGATTGCATTCTGTGGGACTTGCCAATGTCCATTTTTGGATCGGTACGCTCGGAATTATCCTCTACGCATTGCCCATGTACGTGGCCGGATTTACGCAGGCCCTGATGTGGAAGGATTTTAATCCCGATGGCACCTTGGTATATGGAAACTTCCTGGAAACCGTCAACGAAATCATGCCCATGTACTGGATGCGGGCCATCGGTGGTAGTATGTACATTATCGGTGCCTGCGTCATGATCTACAACGTGGTACTGACCATTCGGTCGGGAAGCAAGGTGGAAGACGAACTCGCCGAGGCTGCTGCCCTGACCCGGGTATCCAAAAGAAGGACAGCGGGGGAAACCCTACATTCTTGGCTGGAGCGCAAGCCGGTACAGTTGACCATTCTTTCCACCGTGGCCATTTTGATCGGGGGCATCATCCAGATCGTTCCGACCATTCTAGTGAAATCTAACATCCCGACCATAACGAGCGTAACTCCATATACTCCCTTGGAGCTGGAGGGCCGCGACCTGTATATCCGAGAGGGATGCGTAGGCTGTCACTCCCAAATGGTTCGTCCGTTCCGGAGCGAGGTCGAGCGCTATGGGGAATACTCCAAAGCAGGGGAATTCGTGTATGACCACCCTTTTCTTTGGGGAAGTAAACGTACCGGGCCTGATTTGGCACGTATTGGCAGCAAATACTCCGATAACTGGCACCTGAACCACATGTACGATCCTCAGAGTACCTCGTCAGGTTCCATTATGCCTTCCTATTCGTGGTTGATTCGCGATAAACATGATCGCAGCGACGTGGAGGATAAAATGGAGGCCATGGTCTCGTTGGGAGTGCCCTATACCGAAGAGGATATCGCCAACGCACAGGCCAGTATGGACGAGCAGGCGACCCAAATCGAAAAGAACCTATACACCGATCCCGATTTCGCGAAGACCTATGAGGCGGACAAAAAATACGCGGCCGAGAATGGGGAGGAATTCGTAGAAATGCGCGACCGCGAAATCGTATCGCTCATCGCCTACCTACAGCGTTTGGGTACGGATATCAAGATAAAGGAAACCGAAGAACTAATTTCAAAAAATAAATAGCCATGCTAAAATTCGTAAAAGGATATATGGAAAGCATCGACGGCGTCGCTACCTATCCGATGATATCGCTGTTGATCTTCTTTATATTTTTCGTCGCGCTTTTCTGGTGGGTCTTTACCGCCTCGAAAAGTCATATTAAAGAAATGAGCGAACTGCCTCTGGAAAAAGACGTCAACCAACAAAACTTCGAATTATGAAAAATAGCTCAGCTTGGTGGATCCGCATTCCCGTCGGGTTCTTCCTTATCCTCGGATTGATGGAATTTTTTATCGATTCCGGCGACAAACCTGCCATCCTTACCTATCCAATGGCACAGGCTTTCATGGTCTTTGTACTCATGCTCATGATTGCCATCGAAGTCATATTGGCCGCCATTGAGAACGTCATGTTCCACACGCTATCGGAAGAGGCAAAAGCCCGTTATCTGGCCTCCAAGAACAAAAAATGGGAATGGGAATGGGGCAAAAAGACCTACAAAAAACTGTTGGGTTCCAAACCCATTGAGGCCGAGGGCGAAATCATTCTTGACCATAATTATGACGGCATCCGCGAACTGGACAATAAACTGCCGCCTTGGTGGGTGTACATGTTCTATGCGACCATCATTTTCGGTGTGGTCTATATGTTCCGGTTCCATGTATTCGGGGGCTACGACCAAGATTTGGAATATGAGCGCGAAGTGGCGGCGGCACAGGCGGAGATCGAGGAATACAAAAAAACGGCCAAGGACCTCATCGATGCGAATACCGTAGAGCTGTTGACCGATGCTTCCGATATCAAGGCGGGCGAGACCATTTTTACGGGCAACTGTGCCGTATGCCATAAGGTGGACGGTGGCGGTTCCATCGGCCCTAACCTTACAGACGATTACTGGGTATTGGGCGGTGGTATCAAGAACGTGTTCAATACGATTTCCGAGGGAGGCCGTGCGGGCAAGGGAATGGTGGCCTGGAAGACCAACCTAAAACCTTCCGAAATGGCACAGGTCGCCAGTTATGTATTGAGCATGCACGGCAGCAATCCCGCCGATGCCAAGGCTCCCGAAGGCGAAAAATGGATGGATCCCAACGCACCGATCCAAGAAGTCGAGGTGCAACAAATCGATTCCACCACCATCGAGGTTATCATGGACGATGCGGAAACCGATGCGCCCCTACCCCCGGACGCGGAATGAAAATGCTGGTAGTGCCCATCTCAAGGAACGGCACGAATTGAAAGAGTAAAAATGGCACAGGACCAAGAACACTTTAGGGATTCTATCGGCACCATCAAAGAAGACGGCAAGCGGGCTTGGGTGTTCCCCAAAAAACCGAGTGGTAAATGGTACTCATACCGTAAATACGTTAGCTACTTTCTATTGGCCTTTCTGTTCGCCGCGCCCTTCGTAAAGATCAACGGCAACCAGTTCTTGATGTTCAATGTGCTCGAAAGGCGTTTCAACATCTTCGGTCTCCCGTTCTGGCCGCAGGATTTTTATCTGTTCGTCATCGTGATGATCATCGGGGTCGTTTTTGTCGCTCTGTTCACGGTAGCCTTCGGACGTATTTTCTGCGGGTGGATGTGCCCCCAGACCATTTTTATGGAAATGGTGTTCCGGAGGATCGAATTCTGGATCGATGGCGACCGCGGTGCCCAGATCAAGCTTGACCGGCAACCTTGGAACGCGGAGAAAATCAGGAAACGTGTAACGAAATGGATAGTCTTCTTTATCATTTCATTCTTGATCGCCAACGTGTTTCTGGCTTATTTGATCGGTAGCGATACCTTGATACGCTACATCGTCGACGGGCCGTTGCAACATGTCAGTACGCTAATTTCCCTGCTGATATTCACGGCGGTCTTCTATTTTGTCTTCGCCTGGTTCAGGGAGCAAGTCTGCATTATCGCCTGTCCCTACGGCAGGATGCAAGGGGTCTTGCTCGATAACAAATCCATCGTGGTGGCCTACGACCATAAGCGCGGGGAGGCCGAAAACGGACGCAAGAAATTCCGGAAGAACGAAGACCGCGAGGCCCTGGGGTTTGGCGATTGCATCGACTGCTTTCAATGCGTCAACGTCTGCCCCACGGGAATCGACATCCGAAACGGAACCCAGTTGGAATGCGTGAACTGTACCGCCTGTATCGACGAATGCGATACCATCATGGAAAAGGTCAACCTGCCCAAGGGATTGATCCGCTATGCGAGCGAGGCCGAAATCGAAAAAAAGGAAAAGTTCAAGTTTACCCCGCGTTTGAAGGGCTATACCGCAGTACTGACCATTCTAACGGGAATCTTTATCGGCATGCTCTTTCTGAGGAACGATCTCGAAGCCGATATTTTAAGATTGCCCGGCCAGTTGTACGAGCACAAGGAAGGAAATATCATCAGCAACGTGTATACTTACAAGTTGCTTAATAAGACGACCGAAGACGTGAACGATGTGCACTTTAAGCTATTGTCGCACCAAGGAACGGTAAAATTGGTACGCGACCAAGACTTTCAAGTGCCCGCACAGGGGCTTGCCGAGGGTACATTGTTCGTCGAGATCAACTATTCCGCCGTTGAAAGCGACAAGGAAAAAGTAAAGATCGGGGTGTACAGTGGCGACGAACTGATCGAGACCACAAGTACTGCTTTCTTGGCGCCTAGAAGTTATAAATGAAAGAAAAGTTCGATTAAAATACGAACAAGAAATAAAGCGAAAATCATGAAAATCAACTGGGGAACAGGTATCGTCATCGCATTCGTGGCCTTTATCGGCTTTATCCTATTTTTTGTCTTCCGTATGAGTACGGACTATCGTGCCAACCACGACTTGGTTACCGAAGAGTATTACAAGGCAACCTTGGAATATCAAGAAGAAATCGATGCCGAGAACAATGCAAAAAACAATGCGGTGCGACTTCAGATGAGAAAAACATCAGAGGGTTTGGAGGTGGAGTTTCCACAACATCTAAATATTGAAAAAATAACAGGAACAGTGTCCCTTTACAGGCCGTCCAATAAACACTTGGATTTTGACTTACCCATTAGTCTGTCCAATGCACATTTGCTCATACCTGACAAACGTTTGTTGGATGGCCGCTGGGACATTAAAGTTTTTTGGGAATACGAGGGAGAGGCCTATTTGCATAAGGAAAGTGTTACCTACTGAAAAGAGAAACAAGATACAAGAGCCAAGAATCAAGACGTCATTGCGAGGAGTGTCTAGAAAGTTTCAAATTGAACAGAATGGTTATCACTACGTCACAATCCGTTGAAACCTTGAACGAAATTTAAACAGATTCCTTCCTATGAGGGAATGACAATAGATTAAATGTTATTATCCGCCATCATACTGGGTTTAATGGGAAGCCTCCACTGCGTGGGTATGTGCGGGCCGATCGCGTTTATGCTTCCGGTGGATAGAACGAACGATTTCAAAAAATTCGGACAGATATTTCTATATCATTTCGGCCGTCTCATGGCCTATGGGATTATCGGTCTGGTATTCGGTCTCCTCGGAAAAGGATTGTATGTCTTCGGGATGCAGCAAAAACTGTCCATCGCCATCGGAGCTTTGATGATTGTGGTCGTGTTGATTCCCCTCAGAACCTTTAACAGATATAATCTCTCAAAACCAGTCTATAAGATTATTTCAAAGGTCAAAAACCGCTTGGGTCACGAATTGAAAAAGAAATCCCCGGATACCTTTTTGACCATCGGCCTTTTGAACGGATTTCTTCCGTGCGGACTCGTTTATATGGCACTTTTCGGTGCCATCGCCATGGGCAATGCCGCCCAAGGCAGCTTGTATATGATATTGTTCGGTGCCGGCACCATCCCGTTGATGACCACCGCCATTTATTTTAGCGGCTTTTTAAAAGGCGGCTTTCGCCAAAAAGTACGGAAACTCATTCCCATTTTTATGGTTTTGGTCGGTGCCCTCTTTATTCTCAGGGGATTGGGCCTGGGCATCCCTTACGTCTCGCCCAAACCGGTCGTTGAACTGGCGGCTTCCGATACGATGGAATGCCATGATCCACAACAGAAGTGAAAGTGCTGCCCAATGATATCGTCCTTCGCCCCAGATTCCAGCTGGATATCCCGGGCCGGAAGGACTACGTTCTTGAAGCTTTCGAAAAATCCCAAAGAAAACCGTTTCTCGTAAAACAGATCGATGAGCATGTTTTTATCAAGTTCAACGCCGAACAAAACCATTTCTGGTCGCCCCAACTGCATCTCGAAATCGAGGAGATCGACGCAAAGAACAGCAAACTCTATGGGGTGTTCGGTCCCAATCCCACTTTGTGGACGTTCTTTATGTTTCTACACTTCGGTGTGGCCACCGTTTTTATTATTCTGGGGATATGGGCCTACTCCAGCGTATCGTTGAACCGGCCCTACGGCCTGCAACTAGGTTTTATGGCGTTTACCGTTGTATTGTGGTTTATCCTCTACGCCTTCGGCAGGGCCGGAAAACACAAAGGTAAACCACAGATGCGCGAGCTGTACCGGTTTATGATGGAGACGTTAAACGACTGAATCCCGATCCTAGGGATGTTATATTCTTGGGTAAGATTATGACGTTTATCATGTTTTAAAAGGGGCATCCTCCCGATATTTGCACCCTCAAAATAAATACAAATGAAGACAGTTTCCGCGGCCGAGGCCGCTTCTTTAATAAAATCCGGCGATCGTGTTTTTCTGCAAGGGGCCGCCATGACACCGAACACCCTGATCGATGCCCTGTGCGAACGACACGACGCACTTGAAAACATCGAAATCATCTCGATACATACCGAGGGCGAGGCTAAATATACTCTGGCACCGTATGACAAAACCTTTAGAATAAATAGTTGTTTTGTCGGAGGTAACGTGAGGAAATCGGTCAATTCGTTCTCGGGCGATTATATCCCCATTTTTCTGAGCGAGATCCATTTGCTCTTTCGGCGCGGCATCCTTCCGTTGGATGTGGCCATCGTACAGGTATCCCCTCCCGACCGGCACGGATATTGCTCGTTGGGTGTTTCCGTAGATGTGGCACTTCCCGCCATCCAAACGGCGAAGAAAGTCATTGCACAGGTCAATCCCCAAGTACCACGAACGCACGGCGATGGCATCATCCATATAAAGAATATACACTGCGCCGTTGAAGTGGATGCGCCAATTCATTTGCATAACGTTACACCTATCTCCGATGTAGAACAAAAAATCGGCAAACATGTGGCCGGACTTATCGAGAATGGTGCCACCTTGCAGATGGGCATCGGCAATATTCCGAATGCCGTTCTAAGCAATCTTGGAAACCACAAACGCCTCGGCATCCATACCGAAATGTTCTCGGACGGTGTTTTGCCATTAATAGAACAAGGCGTGGTTACAGGAGAGGACAAAGAAGTAAAAACGGGGAAAATCGTAACCTGTTTTGCCGTAGGCTCCCAAAAACTCTATGATTTTGTCGACGATAATCCACTAGTGCATTTCAAGGAAGCGGGCTATACCAACGATACGGCCATTATTCGTAAAAATCCGAAAGTGACCGCTATCAACAGTGCCATCGAGATCGATCTGACGGGGCAGGTCTGTGCCGATACCATTGGGCCGCGGCAGTATTCAGGTGTGGGCGGGCAGATGGATTTTATCCGTGGCGCATCGTTATCGCAAGGCGGAAAACCGATTTTTGCCATGCCATCGGTAACTGCAAAAGGAATATCGAAGATTACGCCGTATCTCCGGCAAGGTGCGGGAGTTACGACAACACGCGCTCACGTCCACTATATCGCCACGGAGTATGGCGTGGTGGATCTGTTCGGGAAGAATTTAAAGGAAAGGGCAAAGGCACTGATTTCGATCGCACATCCCAACCATCGGGAAGGATTGGAAAAAGCGGCCCATGAACGGTTTACGAATACATGATGGAGAAAAAGGAATTAAAAAATAGGGAAGATGTCAGTCTTTTGATCCATACTTTCTATGGTAAAATCCGGAAGCATGACATTCTAGGCCCTATCTTCAACAAAATCATAACCGATTGGGAAAGCCATCTGGAATTGCTTACCGATTTTTGGGAAACCCAACTTTTCCTAAAACGCAAATACTTTGGCAACCCCGTAACTGCACATCTGGAAGTCGATGAGAAAACGGGCCATTCGATAACCTCCGAACATTTTGGGCTATGGCTCAACGAATGGTTCGCGACCATCGATGAACTCTTCGAGGGCGAAACGGCCTGGATTGCCAAGAACCGAGCCCAGAAAATGTCGACCATGCTGTTCATGCAGATCTATCGGCACAGAAATCAGTAAAATTCATCCTATGACTTTTCCCGGAAAATTAACTCGGATATTTTTGTCCGAATTAAAAGATTTTGTACTTTTGGGTTCAATTATAAATCATAGCTGCAATGTTTTCGAAGGCATGTGAATACGGTATCAGGGCTTCTACCTATATTGCTTCGCAATCGCTTCGGAACAGAAGGGTCAGCCTCAAGGAAATCGCGGAAGAAATCGATTCGCCGATTGCTTTCACGGCCAAGATACTGCAACAGCTGTCCAGAAATCGAATCGTTGATTCCGTAAAAGGGTCCGCGGGAGGGTTCCAAATAGAAAATAAACAAATCGAAAAGATAAAACTCAGTGAAATTGTGTACGCCATTGACGGCAACGAGGTATCAATGGGCTGCGGACTTGGACTCAAAAAATGTAACTCTAATAAACCCTGTCCCGTTCACGACAAATTCGTAAAGATCAGGGACGAACTAAAAATGATGTTAGAAAATACCAGCCTCTATGAAATGACCGAGGGTCTTGAAGTAGGGCTAACCTATTTGAAACGATAAAAAAATTTAACATTAAATAGGACAAAATTGTCCGATATAAATTTTCAAACGATGGAAAAAACTATGGAACGAACAATAGGGAAAATGGTCGCCGATGACTACCGTACCGCACAGGTTTTCAAGAACCATAAAATCGATTTTTGCTGTAAGGGAAACCGTGGCATTCAAGAAGTCGCCAAAGAGAAAAATTTAAATGTCGATGAACTGATAAGGGAATTGGACGAGGTACAACGGCCGCACGATAGCGATAACACCGATTTTAAAACGTGGCCGTTAGACCTACTTGCGGATTATATTGAAAAAAAGCACCATCGGTATGTTGAGAGCCAAATCCCGGTCTTGAACCAATATTTGGCAAAACTCTGCCGGGTGCACGGCGAACGCCACCCGGAACTCTTGGAGGTTACGGAACATTTTACCAAATCCGCGGGCGAACTGGCCATGCACATGAAAAAGGAAGAACTCGTGCTATTTCCATGGGTCCGTAAGATGGTCAAAGCGCAACGGGAAAACGAAATCCTTGGCAATCCCCGTTTCGGAACGGTCCAGAATCCGATACGAACGATGATGCAGGAACATGACAACGAAGGGGAACGATTTCGGCAAATAGCTGCACTTAGCAATGACTATACATTCTGGTCTGCGGATGGCCTTTCTGAAACAAATGTAAAAGTATTCCTTAAAACTCTATCTCAAAAAACAGGCTGCTGCTTTCGTTTTCTTCGGAAACGGTCTCGCCTTTTAGAACCTCATCGTCGGCGTTCATCAGTTTTAGGTTGATTTTCCAATAACCGGTCATGGTCAGGGAGAGTTTTCCCTTGTACGCTTTTGAGGCGGCATCATAGTTCAAATCTTCGTTATTGGGCGAGCTGTGGTTGCCCATGCCAGGCATTCTTGGATCGATGGTTACTTTATAATCCTCTACAATAGGAAAGGTCATCATATCTTCCATTTTAAAAAGTACCGCTGAAAAATCGTTGACCTTGACCTCGGGATCCATCGGCATCATGGCGAGAATGTAACGGGTATCATCGCTGCCCATAAAGCTATTGACCTTTTTCTTGCCATCGACCGGTGCAGTAACCTCGATCCGTTCGGTCGCGTTGTAGGCCTGGCCATCGATGGTATAGTCGAATGTGAGTTCCCAATACTCATCGGCATTTCCGGGCATCTGAAAAATACTGTATCCTTTATATACGGATACGTTTTCGGTTTTTGACACTTCCGATTTCGGACAGGAATGCATCATTTCGGTCATGTGCATGACCGGCATCCAAGAAATATCGGCATCGGAAACATAGCTGTCCGCCGCTTCATCCTTGATACGGATAAACAATTCATTATACCCGATCGTAAATTGATCTTGATCGGAATATACTTCGAGACTGTGGCTGTTGGCCTTCAACGTCGTTAACATATTGTAATCCGCCAACGGGTTCTCTTCGACAACGATCGGGTCATCATTGTCCTTGGTACATGAAGTGAATGTTACCGATAAAATAAGTGCTGCGAGTGATAATTTTATTGTTTTCATGATGTAATTAGATTTATTTTTCATTCCTGCAAAGGTGGGAATCTGTTTATTGTTTTAATTAATTGATGGCATACGAAACGGTCATAAAAAAATTCCTTCCCATTCTTGGAATGTTCTTCCAGTCGGAATAGGTGGAATAGTACGCGTCGAATAGATTCTCTACGCCCAATTTTACGTACAGATCATCCGAACCGAACTTGAACTGTTTGCCCAAGGACAGCGAAAAGACCGTATATGCATCGGTCTCGTCTTCCCCGAAATCGGGATTGAAATTGACCTGCCTGCCCGCGCCCCGCATCGCCAACGAACCCGAAAAGGTCATGTGGACGTATTGCAGGTTCGAGCTATAGGCAAACGGACTTATGAACGGCAGGTTGCGCCCATCTTGGTCGGTACCGCGATGGTACGACACTACACCCGACCATTTAAGCTCTTTTAGGATTTTATATTCCGTGTCAAGCGAGACATTGTACAGATCGGCGTTTTCAAGGTTCCTGTAAATCTTGACCCCGTCGGCACCGATGGTCATCACGCTCAAGGCCGGGTCGATTTCTCCAAGGATATAATCGGCCATACGGAAATAATTGCCTTCCAACCCAATACTGAACCTTTCTTTCTCCAAGGATATTTTTGCATTTCCTTCCAAGGATTTTTCGTTTTTTAGATCGGGATCACCGATGTAATCGTGGTTATCGAAACTGTTGAAAAGGTAAAATCCGAAACCTTCCGTTACGGATGGCGCACGATCGCCGTAGGACAGGCCGCCATTAAAATGCACTGCTTTCAAGTTCGTATGGTACTGCGCCGAAACACTTCTCAGGAATCGGGTCTGCCGCCGTGCCATTTCCGGATAGAAAATCCGCAGGCTGTTTAGTCCGAATTCATCGGCTATGTTGAAGTTCTGCACGGCCAATCTTGTGGACAGCTTTACCGAACTTTCCTTAATCTTGATGACGTCCTCGGCATAAAAACCGTTGTTGAGCGTGCGTACATCGGGCCACGTCAGCATGAACATCGTCCTTTCATAGGGATCGTTGGGATACATGGTCATTTCGGCAAGAGAAAGGTTATAGTACCCATCCAACTTCAGCAAAACTTGATGTTTTTCGTTTTTCCATTTTGCTTGGGAAAAATAGCCGAAGGTATCGCTCCATCCGGGCATATCCATCCGTATCGGCACATCGGGGCGTTGCGAATCGTCCATAATGTGGGTTACCTTATTGGCGTAGAGTTTGGTTTCCCAATCCGTGAATCCTCCTAAAAAACCTTTCTGCAACCAGCTTACCGAGCCGATAAAGGCCTGTGCCAGAGAAACGTCCATCGGCAAGGCGGGATACCCGACATCGCGGGCCTCATCGAAAATAAAACTGGCCGATAGTTTTCGGTCGTCGCCAAAGCTATAGCCCGCATTTGTAGAAAGGTTGTATTTCTCGAACTGCGAAAAAGGGACTTCCACTCCGCCACCGGCGGTATAATTTTCCGCATTTCTGTAAATGATGTCGGTATCGACATAAAAACGTTCATCGGAGTAATTGAGTTCGCCGCCGATAATCTGTGCGTTGTTGCCCGATTCGCCGCCCATTTCGAGCGACCCGACCCAGTCCGTCGGCCTGAAATTGCTTTTTTCGACCTTCAGATCAATGGATCCACCGATGGTACAGCCGTGCTCCGCACCCTGTTGACCGCTGCAAACGTGTGCCTCCGACAGGTTGCTAACATCGACATACGAGGTTATGGGATCCATCTTATCGGTACAGGCACCGAAAATGCGCATGCCGTCGATAGTGATGGAAAGCCGTTCGGAAGACATATCGTTCAGAACGGGTTCCCAGGCATAGGCACCCCTTTTTATCATGTTGACCTTTTGGGAGGCTTCCAAATATTCGTCCAAGGTCGAGAGCGGTTTCGTATGCCCGTTGTGCTCCAAAGTCTCTTTGAAAGAGGAAATAACAATGACTTCCGACAAATTGATGGGCAGTACGGAATCTTGTCCGATGTCCACTTTTAGTTGTTGGGCATCGCCATGTGTTGCGAAGAAGAATAGACCACACAGGATCCCGATATAGTAGGATACTCTTTTCGGCTCGGCCACCATCCTACGATGCGGCAGGCCCATTATTTTAGTTTTCATCCGATTATGGTTTAACCTGATTCAAAAGTGTGAAGGGTACGGAAATCCTCTGGAAAATAGATTCCAGTGACTATCGGTACGTATGCGCCTATCCAATACACTTTCGGAAAGGCACATGGAGAAATCAGGCCACTTCGGGCGGATGTGCAATATCGGAGGTCAATAGCGTCGGAATGAACGCTCGTGAAGTCTTGAAATTATCGGGCGCTTCGTCTTGGAAGTCGATCGGAACATCCATTGGATGCAAGGGTTCGAAAAAAACGATTTGCTGTATCTCGGTCTTGGAGCGGTTTTCGCCGAACGGATTTTTATCGCCCCGTTCCGATTCCTTGGCCAATTGTTTGGCTAGGTAACATTTGCCGTCGCAATGCATCGCGGGCCTGTCCTTGTTTTCGCAAAGCACGTTGACGATGTAATCGTAGTTCATCACATACTCCGCTATCGGCCAAAGGGGCCTGACCAGCATCAGCGTCGCAACAAAAAGGATTACATAGCTTTTCATGGGGACAAATTTAGCGCAGTAAGCTATTGGAAAACATGATTTTTATCAGGTTCGGGAATTATTTAAAGAAAAAGGGAAGCTCTATCAACTTCCCTCTCTCCCTTTCGAAAAAATGAAAAAAGCAATCAAATCTTGAACGTAACCACAGGTATTTTAGAGTGGTTCGCGATATCTTCGCCGATACTGCCCATAAAGAAATGCGATAGTCCCTTGCGACCATGCGTGGGGATACCGATGACATCGGTACCCGAATTTTCGCTGTAGTTCAAAATACCGCGCTCTACGGTATAATCGTTGTGAATATCGACTTGCATACCTACGTTGGCCTTTGCCAAAAATTTACCGATGCGGTCATAAGCATCCGGGGTACTCAGAAAATTATCGTTCGGGGTATTGATGTAGACTAGATCTATATCTGCGGAAAACATATCTGCAAAAGCCTTCGCCTTGTGAAAGGCTACCAAACTCTCTTGCTTAAAGTCGGAGGCAAATACAAAACGCTCTACCTTAAAGTCCTCGATCTCGTTTTTGACGACAAGCACGGGTATATCGGCTGTTCTGACCACTTTTTCGGCATTGGAACCTACGAAAATCTCCTTGAGGCCGTCGCTACCGTGGGAACCCATAACTATCAATTCCGCCTTATTTTCCTTGGCCACGTCGTTCACTTCGCTAAAAACTTTGTAATGTTTTACGATAGGGGTTACCGAGATTCCTTTCAGATAGGGTTTGTCCAAAAATTTGCCAAATCGTTTTTCGGCCAATTTTATCAGGAAAACCGTTTGTTCGGGATGAAAACCTTCCGATGACGAAATCATCGCTTGGTTAAGTTCAAGCATGTGCAACGCCAAAATCTCGGAACCGTGCTTTTTGGCCAAGGATGCTGCCACTTTCAGAGCGTATTCCGACTGTTGCGAGAAATCTACGGGGACAATAATACTTTTCATAATAACGCTATTTTAAAGATTCAGACTATTCCGCCCAAAGGGACATAAGAAATAAGACGTTGGACGTTGGACAAAAAAATAAATTTATAAACTCCTAGACTTTTCCCCTTAGACCGTCATCGAAAACAATCTGGTTTCCGGTGTCTTGCGGTACAACAATACATCGAAGGCCATACAGATATTGCGAACGAAAGGTCTTCCTTTTTCGGTTATTACCAGTCCGTGCGAAGAAATTTCCAAAAGTCCGTCCGATTCCATTTCGTGCAGATCCCCGATGATTCGGGGCAGGTCTTCAAAAAACTTTTCGCTATCCTCCCAAGAAGTCCGCAACCGGCACATGAGGTTCAGTATGTGTTTTCGAACGATACGGTCTTCCCCGGTCAAAATATGGCCGCGGTATATCGGTATGATATTTCGGCCCACTAAATGGCGGTACTCTTCGATGTTTTTGACGTTCTGTGCAAACCCGTACCAACTATCGCTGATACTCGATGCACCGAGACCGACCATCAATTGGGTCTTCAAGGCGGTGTAGCCCATAAAATTGCGGTGCAGTCCGCCTGTTTTCATCGAGGTATAAAGACTGTCGGACTGCAATGCAAAATGATCCATTCCGATTTCTTCGTATCCTGCATGGGCCAACAATTTTTTGCCTTTCTCATATTGCCTTCGTTTTTCCTCCCCTTGGGGCAGGTCGGCATCTTTATATCCTCTTTGACCGTTACCCTTTAACCAGGGAACATGCGCATAACTATAGAACGCGATACGGTCGGGCATCAGTTGTTTGGTCTTTGCGATGGTTTCCTCGACGTGTTCCAACGTCTGATGGGGCAAACCGAAAATAATATCGTGGCCTACGGAAGTATATCCGATCTCACGTGCAACTTCGGTCGCCTTTTTTACATTCTCAAAGGGCTGAACCCGATGGATGGCCTTTTGCACGGTCGCGTTGTAATCCTGTACGCCATAGCTTACCCTTCGAAAACCGACATCGTACAATGCTTGAAGATGTTCGCGGGTGGTATTGTTGGGATGGCCCTCAAAACTGAACTCGTGGTCCGCCGCGCGATCCGCCCGTCCAAAAATACCGTTGATCAACAATTGCAGGTTTTCGGGAGAGAAGAATGTGGGCGTACCACCGCCAAGATGCAATTCTTTAATTCGTGGTCTTGACGGAAACAGGTCGCAATAGAGTTCCCATTCCTTTAATACGGATTGGATGTAGGGTACTTCTACATTATGTCTTTGTGTAATTCTTTTATGGCATCCGCAGAACGTACACATGCTCTCGCAAAAAGGTAGATGGATGTAGAGGCTGATGCCTTCGGATGCGTTGCTTTCGGAAAAACTTTGGCGGACGCCAGTTTCCCATTGCTGTCCCGAAAAGGTCTCCATGTTCCAATATGGAACGGTCGGATAACTGGTGTAACGGGGGCCTGCAACATTGTATTTTTGAACTAAACTGCACATTGGTTTCTTGAATTTTCTACAAAAATAGTATAGCCATATCGTAGAAAATATGATAAATGTCAGCTTTGTAATTTATATTATAGAAAATGGAGGTTACCCTAGCAGATCAATGTTTGGATCAATGGCTCTGCAAATCGATATGCCCCTTTTTCCCAACAACAGGGTTTTTATCCATCGTGGCGGATTTCCCCATATCGTAAAACGAGACTAGTTTATTGCTATCGGTGTCCCAATATTGGGCATTTTCCACGTTTACGTTCAACAACGCCAAGTTCGGGTCGTCCTTCCCGTCGAACCAAGTGTTGAGCATAGGGTTCCATAGTTCGTCGACCTTATTGTCGGCCATCATGTGAACGGCATTGCCGAATATCGAAAGATATCGCTGCTCGCTTTCGTTAGATACGATAATCTGTACGCGGTTGTCGTTTTCGATTTCCCTAAAGTGGTCGCTGTCCTTTGCGGTAAAGAACCAAAGGTCACCCTGTTCGTCCATTTGCTGAAGGGTCATAGGGCAGATGGAAAACGGAACCTTTTGCAGGTTTGTCGCCATCATCGTTATCTTGGTGTCCTTGAGCAATTCCCGTAGTTTCCGTAATCCTTCTTGGTTTTTGGTGTCATTTGAATTCTCCATGATTTCTTTTTTTAGATTTTTACTTTTATTACGCCGCATGCTTTCTACATTCCTTGGCACAGGCCAAGCAAGAGGCCGCACAGACCTGGCAATGCTCATGGTCGTGCTGCCCACATTGTTCGGCGCACCACTCACAGACTTGGGCGCATAGACCGCAATACTCTTTCGTAAACGGACTATCGGATACCATAAACTTTATACAGACCAAACAGACATCCACACATTGGTTGCAACAGTTGGGGCAGTCGTTCATGCTCTCCATGCCCGCCATTTTCGCCAGACAGTTCTGACAGTCGAGAAGGCATTGTTGACAGGCCGCTATGCAGCTTTCGTAATTGCTTATCATTTTTGTAGTATTTTTTGTCCTTTACCTATATAAAATTAGGCGTTGTACCAAATTTTTATTTGTCCAAAAGAGAAGATATTGGATGCTATCCATCAAGCTACCATTAATTCTAAGTATTGAAGGGCTATTCTGTTTCCAACTCCGTAATTTCAAGGTTCAACCAATTGAAATCACCTTCCTCTAATTTCCAGATAACGCTACATTCATTTGGAATCTTAACACCATTGAATTCTTTATAATCGGATGCTATCACTTTCCATTTTTCGAGTTTGGAATCATCTTTTCCCCCGTAATAGCGGTCTGCCTCAAAAGATTTGAAGTTTCCCTCCGAGGAAAATTCGTAAACCCCTGAAACCGATTTTCCGTTCAACGTAAAGGTAGCCCTGACCGAGTTTGCATCTATAGGTTCCCATTTTATATAATCGTTCAGCGCGGCCGATGGAAACCAGACCATTTCGGCCATATACCTGAGCATAGCACCGGAATTTATTTTTTCGATATTGCCTTCGTTTACAACGGGAATCACATTGGACAATTTGATCAGCATTTCACCTTTGCCATCGATCAATTTGTCCCTTCCTACCATGTTGACCATTGAGTTAAATTCCACTTTCGTCGACCAAACGAACGCAGGGTTTTTCACATTAAAATATTGTTCTGCCGTAAACGGCATCCATTTACCTTCGGGTTTGGTTCTCATTTCGCCTTTTTGCTTCAGCCGAACGGAAACAATTTTTTCTTTACCGACTACACCGGAACTTTGCATCCATTTTTGGACGATTTCCGGTAGACGGTCAATAGCCGCTTTAGAAATTACGGGGAGATTTTCCGCCTGTATGTTTTGCAGTAGTTGTTTTGTTTCCGTTCGGATCATTTTATCAAACTGATGATGGCCATACCCGGAAATACCGATTAGAAGAATAACGACATTGGCAATAGTGCCAAATTTGGCATCCTTCCAGACCATAAAAATCAGTATCTGCGATACCACTACAGCGCTAAGGGCAAGCATCGGCCAAGTTTCCTTTTTCATCAGATACAGGATGCCGGACACGATAAAAAGTAGCCCCGTCAACGACCAAAGTAAACCCATGGGCTTTGAAACTTCCTTGGTAAAATGGGCCATACTGCCAAAATCAAAGGCTTTGGCAAAACCCATAAAATGGATAAGGCCATGGATAAAAAGAAGAATGCCAAATACAATTTTCATTGTTTCATCCGATTTGATCAAACGGACATGGGAAGCGCTTCGCATGCTCGTTACTGCACAAAATTATGGGACTAAACAATTGTTTAAAATGACCAAAATCATCTTCCAAAAAAATTCGGGGAGTATAGCAGATAAAAACACGCCTTTAAAATGATATAGGTCACAGGTTTCCAATAATTGGAAATTACCCTCTATTCATGACAAGTATCATTATTGCTTACCCTATCTTGTTTACAAATTCGTATCCTGTTAATGAATCTCCCCTACTATTTAGGCACTTTCATTACCGAATACATCTACCATTTTTTGGAGAACCATAGGCTTTAGAAAATAGAAAATCCAATTACCTATAAAAACTGACAAATGTCATAGTTTTACCCCTTCCCCACAGCTATTTTTGCTCATAAATTTCCAAAAAAAAAGAATTCTTCCCTTCTAACAAATGGGAAGCATAATCGGATTTTTCCAATAAAGAGGGGATTTCGGTAGACTAAATAAAATAGGTATGGATAAAAATTTCTTGGAGTACATTCAGGAGTTTAAAAATGTTCTTAAAAATGTTTTTCACGAAAGGTACGACATAGAACAATTTAGCAAAGAACGGGGCATGCCCTCGGTCGTGCTAAGGGATATTATGGCCGAATCCCCTTTATCCGTAGCCATTCCCGAAAATTATGGAGGTAGGGGGCTAAAGGTAAATGAGTGTCTTAGCATGTTATCGGCGGCTTCGTACGAATCCCTGGCCCTCTCCTTGACTTTCGGCATAAACATAGCCTTGTTTTTAGAGCCGATCGCAAAATATGCCAACGCATCCGTAAAGGATGACATTTTTAAGCGATTTCTGGAAAAACAGAATATGGGTGGGTTAATGATCACCGAGCCGGATTTTGGCAGTGATGCGCTGGGCATGGAGACGTATAACGAAAAGGTCGGGGATGGTTATGTAGTCAAAGGAACTAAGCACTGGCAAGGTCTAACGGGAATGGCCGATTATTGGCTTATCGCCTCCCGCGAAAAGAACAGTAAAGGAAATTTAAACAGGGATATCGATTTTTTCATTTGCGACGTTTCACGACCGAATCAGCAAATCGTGGTGGAAGAGTATTATGACAACCTTGGACTTTATATGATTCCTTACGGAAAAAATAGAGTGGATATTCAAGTGCCGTCCCAATATAAATTGGAGCCAAAAACGTCCGGCATAAAAATGATGTTGGATATATTGCACAGAAGTAGGATGCAATTTCCCGGCATGGCACTCGGTTTTATAAAACGAATGCTCGACGAAAGTATAAAGCAGTGTACCTCCAGAATCGTTGGCGGCAAAAAGCTGATCGAACTGGATCAAGTGCAATATCAAATTTCAAAGATTCAGTCCGCTTTTACGGTAGCTTCGGCGATGTGCTTCAGAAGCAGTTCTCACAGCGGTATAGACAATGACCTCTCCGATGAAGGCGTAGAGGCAAATGTGATGAAGGCCTATGTGACCGACCTTATGCAGGAAGCGGCACAAACAGCAACACAGTTGTACGGATCGGAAGGATTTAAGATGGAGAATATAGGAGGCAGGGGAATCATGGACAGTAGGGCATTTCAAATTTTCGAAGGCTCGAATGAAATGCTTTATACGCAGATCGCAGAACTAATCGGAAAACATATGAAGCGCAAAAACGAATTTAACATCTATAGTTTTCTAAAGGATTTTAGCCTTACCGATAAGTCATATACCTATTTCAAGAATGAAGTGGGATTTTCGTTTACTTTGGGATTAAAGCAGAGAAAAATGATCGATCTAGGAAAAATCTTTTCAAGAATCATTTCCTTGAATTTCGTATTGGACATGGAGGATAAGGGATTTAGAAAAGATCTTACATCGAATTGTTCGGCAATTATTAAACACAACGTCTCCAATTTGGCAAACTCCTTTCACTCTCCTAATACGGTCGTACAAGTTGATGACTACCACGAAAATAGCCTTTGGTATGATTTTGTTTAGGGTCTCCACACAAATCAAGAGAAGCAGTGTAAAGACTACAGAACTGATAAATATCATGGTATTACCGATGTTTCATCATTAGATTTGGGCATTAATTGCAATGCCATGAAAAAAATAATCTTGCCCACCGACTTTTCGGCCAATGCCCAAAAGGCCATCGATTACGCCATACACCTTTTTAAGAACGAACCCTGTAAGTTCTATTTGTTGCATGCCTACCATAGCGCGCCATCGTCGCCCGGCAACAAACAGACCGCTAAAAGCGAACTGAAGAACTTCACACAAATGCTCAAGGCAAACAGGTCTAATGAAGACCATCATTTCAAGGCGATCGTTATTACCAACTCCATCATCAATGCCTTGGAGAAAACCATAAAGAAAAAGGAAGCAGACTATGTCTTTATGGGCACCAAGGGATCGTCGGCACTACAGGAAATTTTTATGGGCAGCAATACGGTTAGCGTTATCAAGTATTTAGAAAATTGCCCGATTATGGCCGTTCCATCGGATTATGATTTGGGCTCTACCAAAGAAATCCTATTTGCTACGGATTTCAAACATGCTTTTACGCCCTCAGAGCTACGTCCCCTTATCCAGATTGCCAAATTAGGCGGTTCGGCTTTGGCGGTAGTACACATCAAAGCCGAAGAACAGTTGAGCGGCGCACAAAAAGCGAACAAAATATTGCTCGAAAAAAGTCTCGAAAGTGTTAACTCAAAGTTTATGGAAGTTGCGATGAACGATACCATTACTTCCACGATTTTCGAGTTGGGAAAGGAAAACAAAAATATCGGCATGGTCGCCCTACTCAAGACCCAACACGGCTATTTTGACCGGTTGTTGCGCGAACCGATACTTAAGAATATCGCCTCTAAGACCGAACTGCCCTTTTTGGTGCTTCCGAAAATATAGCAAAGCACATCCTTTCGTAGTAAACTGATATTTATCATTTCCCAAAGGCCGAAACCGGAGTACCTTCGGGAAAATTCGAAAATGAAATTGCTGTTGGCAGTATTGGTTTTTATGATGTACCTTTTCCCTGGCACGAGGTTGCAAGAAATCCACTACGTGGAGGCATGTTTCGAATCCTACGCGCACGGTTCGTACTGTTTTGTGGATGTGAAGGGGACGAGCTATGAGTTTCAGAACATGGAACCATCGGCACAAGAAAAATACGACCTGACCGATGGAAACTATCAGGGAAGAACCTTTTGCGTGGTATACACAATCGAAACTATCAACTACGAAGAAGAAAAAGGCGAAGAGGAAGAGAATGACGAAGATGAAGAGAATGACAACAACGAATATCAAGAGTATATTATCGTCGATCTAGAACTGGTCGGGTAACTTCCGGTCATATCTATATTCGACCATTTAGAGCTTATTTAAAAATTCTTAGTCGATTTTCCACCATAGAAAATAAAATAATGTCCTACTATTTTACAACATGCCTCCGCAATATCACTTTTGACGAGGCCATACGACGAACCACCGAAACCCTCAAAGAGGAAGGTTTCGGCGTACTTACGGAAATAAATATCAAGTCTACCTTAAAGAAAAAACTGGATGTCGATTTTTACGAGTATAGGATTTTGGGAGCCTGCAACCCTGATTTTGCCCATAAAGCCCTTTTGGCCGAGGACAAGATCGGAGCGATGTTGCCGTGCAACGTAATCGTTCAGGAAAAGGAGGCAGGTACCATCGAAATCTCAGCGGTCGATCCCGCAGCTTCGATGCAGGCGGTGGAAAACGAATCGCTGTCCGACATTGCGGGCGAAGTGCGCAACAAGTTGAAAAAGGTCGTAGATAGTCTAAAAATCATATCATCATGAAAAAAATCCTAGTTCCCGTAGATTTCTCACAGCATTCCGAAAATGCACTTCAGGTGGCGGCGACCCTCGCAAAAAGGTTTGAAGGCGAGATAGTGGTCCTCCACATGTTGGGCCTTTCGGAAGCCGTGCTGACCAAAGACGACTCCCAAGAATTTATGGAGGCCAAATACTATATGGAAATGGCCAAAAAACGCTTTGGTATGTTCCTGAACCGGCCTTGGCTGAAAGGCATAGAAACTACCCAAACCGTTCAAAACTACAAGATTTTCGGCGAAATCGACAAGGTCGCCAAAGAACAGGATATCGATCTCATTGTCATGGGTTCGCACGGTACGGGCGGACTTAGCGAAATCTTCGTGGGTTCGAATACCGAAAAAGTAGTACGTACATCGCAAACGCCCGTTCTTGTCATCAAGAAAAAAATCCAGAATTTCGATATCAAAAAAGTCGTTTACGGCTTCGATTTTCAGATCGAGAACTTAACCGCCTATTACAAAGCGGTAAAACTGTTCGCTACGCTAAAGGCCGAAGTACATTTGGTACATGTAAACCTGCCCGGCATCAACTTTATGGGCACTTATGAAATTCAAGAACAGATCGATGCCTTTCTACGGATCTCCCACCACGGCGACCTACCAAACCATGTACAGGTATACCAAATCTCGGATTACACCGTTGAGACCGGCCTCTACAACTATGCAAAAAAAGTACATGCCGATCTGATAGCGATTCCCACACATGGGCGCAGTGGTTTATCCCATTTCTTTAAAGGCAGTATCGGCGAGGATCTGGCCAACCATGCCAACCTGCCAGTGATGACGTTTCGGATTTGACTCTAGAATCCATCTATATTTACAAGAAGTTTAAAAAGGCATTTCCCCAAAAAGGAATGCCTTTTTCGTCATTCCTTTTTCTTTTTGCCGGCCGACATCATGGAGATTACGGCTCCTATCAAAACTACGCTTACGAGAGCGAAAAGTGCGATCATCAGGGTTCCGTTGCCCCAGGAGACCAAGGGTAAAATCAATTTTGAGGTCATTTTAATAAAATTTAGGTTTAGAGACTGTTTTTAGCTTTTCAAGTTCAGTACTGCTCCGCATCAAAATTGATTGCCCAAAGTCCTCGGACTTCGTTTTCTCCATACCCGATAGCTCTATCCGCAGGATATAGATTTCTCAAGGTGGCCAAGATTTCGGGTCGGATCTGTTCGTTCGGTTTGCCGTGGCATTGCAGGCACATGGTGTTGGTAGTAATCGGAAAATAAAAATCGACCTCGCCGTCTTCCGTTTTGACGATGGGTTTTGGCTCTTTGCCCGCGGCAATCAATTTTTTGTAATAGGTAATGTAACCCTGTTCTTCTTCATTGGCAGCGTTATCGGGATTTCGGGGCTTGTCGGATATCCTTTTAATGACCGCGTTTTTCATGACCGATACACTATCCGTAATCGGTAAGGCTTGGGTGTTGCAGAATTCGATGGCCCCAACGGTGCCTTTCGAGCTGATGGCCTTTACGAGATTTTGTCCTAGTGCTGTTTTTGCTGCCAACGCCATGGCCATTCCCTTCTTGGCGTTGTGGTCTCGTATTTTTTTGGATATAATGTCCCTGCTTATCCATTTGCCTTTTCCATTTTCTACCTTTTGAACGGCTTCGTACCAAGATGGTCTTTCAATATCGTAATCGTAAATGTATTCGGCAATCTGTGCAATAGCGTCATCGGGGTAGGGTATATAGGGCATATTGCCAAATTCAAGGAGGGCATTGGGTATTTTCGACTCCGTTTCGGGATCGTTGACCCACTTGATAAGGTCTTCCGTGAACTCTTCCTTGCTCATATTATCGCCGATATAGTGATTCTTGATAAGAATCATCGGCGGGGCGATCATGCTTTCCGGCGATGCCTTCGGATTATGGCAGATATAGCATTCCGCCTCCATAATCCGCTTTCCGGGATGGGAATGGTTTGTTGCCATTTTTTCTATATCCGATGGGTTTTCTATGGATGTGTTTTTCGGTTTCTTTACGTCTTTGCAGCTTGTAAAGGCCAATATAAGGGTCAATAGGACTATTTTTTTCATGATTTCGATAGTTTTCCCGTGGCACAGCTTACAAAGGAAATCGCCTTTGCCGCCATGGAGTTTTTCCTGTCTATGGAGGGATAGCCCAGGGATTTCAACTTGTTTTTTACCGTCAGGGCATCATTCATATTTTCGTAAACGATCGACACCACGGCCGATTCCACATCGACCGCCACGTCTGAAATATTACGGACTTCCCATAGTTTGGAAGTGATGGTCTTTGCGCATCCGCCACATTTTAAGTTTTGTACTATTATTGCCGTTTTCATCGATTAATTATTTTAATTGTCATTCCCATGAAGACAAGAATCTATTCATATTATCGCTGTGTACCTCTATGAATTTTCCGTGCAACTCCGTGAAATAGTTTACGCATAGTTTTTACGCAGAGTTTCACTGAGCAAAAGGAGTTTTACAGAGTTTTGAATAACTGCCTACTGCAACCGACAACTGCCAACTCCTTTTAAGGCCACCTGTTATACCCGCCTTTCAAATCATAAATCTTTGGAAAACCCATATCGACCAACCGTCTGGCCGCTTTTTGACTGCGTGCACCTGAACGACAGTATAGATATATCGGTTTCTCTTTATTTAATTTTTCATATGCTTTTGTAAAATTCGTTGCGTTATAAAAATCGATATTGATAGCGTTTTTGATATGTCCGCTATGGAATTCATTAGCGTTGCGCGCATCGACCAATTGCACTTTGTTACCCGTAATCGCATCTGCGTATGTGTTGGCGCCCAGTATGGCGATTTTATCGGAAGTTTCGTTTTTTGCCCCGAAAAGGGTACTCATCAGTGGCATAGTTTTCTTTTTTAGGAATTGGTTTTTTTGGTAAAGGAAACGGCCCAAGTTTGAAAAAGACCGTTTCCTTAAAACAACCAACCAAATTAAGTTCTGTTTCAATTATAGTTCAATTCCTTTTTCGCCAGATAGAAATCCACCAACTCTATGGATTTATCTTTCATTCTGGCCTCCATTTCCTCCAAGGTCTTTGGCGGGGGAACGATGACCTTGTCTCCTTTTTTCCAATCTAATGGAATTGCTACTTTGTACTTGTCGGAAGTCTGCAAAGCTTCCAGGGCACGCAAGATTTCATTCATATTCCGCCCCACATTTAAAGGATAGTACATAATCAACCGGATTTTCTTTGTCGGACCGATAAAGAAGACCGCACGAACCGCAGCCGTTTCGCTTTCGTTCGGCTGTAGCATTCCGTACAGTTTGGACACCTTCATATCGATATCGGCAATGATCGGAAAATCAAAATATACGCCCGTTTTTTCCTTTACATTACTGACCCAGCCCAAATGGGCATGTACGCTGTCGATGCTGAGTCCAAGCAGTTCGGTGTCAAGCGTATCGAATTCTTTTTTGCGCGTTGCAAAACCACTCATTTCGGTGGTACAAACGGGCGTAAAATCCGCAGGGTGGGAAAACATGACCAGCCATTTATCCTTAGCATAATCGGATAATTTTATTTTTCCCTTTGTAGTGATCGCCTCAAAATCGGGAGCTTGGTCGCCAATTCGAGGCATTGTGTTCGTTCTTAGTTCTGTTGTTTCCATTTTTTATAGATATTAGTTTTTAGACGTGAGATTTGAGATTTTAATTCGCTTAAACGGTTCTTTTTCAAAAGTCTAGAATCTCAAATCTCACGTCTCATGTCTTTTTTTCAAAGCATCGTTGTCGGACATACATATTCCGATATCTCGACGGATGTATTTTTCATTTCGTCAAATCCCCCGTCGACATCGACAAGGTCGTTCCAGCCTCTTCGCTTTAAGATAGACGCGGCGAGCATACTTCGGTAACCGCCTGCGCAATGCAGTACAAAAGGTCTGTCTTTGGGGAATTGCGCCAAGTGCTCATTAATCTCGTTTAGCGGCACGTTGATTGCACCGATGATATGTTCTGAATCGTATTCACTTTTCTTTCTGACATCAAAGACCAAAGGTTTTTCCGTTTGATAGGATTTTTCAAATTCCGTGGCGGAAATTCTTTCTACGCTATCGAAATCCTTTCCGGCGGTTGCCCAGCTTTCGAAGCCTCCATTTAAATAGCCAATGGCGTTGTCATAGCCTACGCGGGACAATCTGGTTATGGCCTCTTCCTGTCCATCGGGATAGGTAATGAGCAGGATTTCCTGTTGCACATCGGGAATCATTTCGCCGACCTATTGGGCAAAACTGCCGTCCAATCCGATATTGATGCTGTTCGGAATAAAGCCTTTTGCGAAATCATTGGCATCCCTTGTGTCCAAAAGTAAGGCTCCGGTTTCGTTGGCTGCGGCCTCGAAAGCTTCCACCGACAAGGAGGTTTTGGCACGATCCATCACGGTATCGAGACTGTCATATCCTTTGATGTTCATCAGTACGTTTTGCGGAAAATAGCCTGGAGGCGCGGTCAAGCCCGTTAACAGTTCTTCAATAAATTCATCCTTTGTCATATCGGGCCGCAAGGCGTAATTCGTCTTTTTCTGATGGCCTAAAGTGTCGGTAGTTTCTTGGCTCATCATTTTTCCGCAAGCGGAACCTGCTCCGTGATTGGGGTACACGACCAGATCATCGCTCAGGGGCATGATCTTGTTCCGTAGGGAATCGAATAAATGTCCCGCCAATTTTTCTTCCGTCAGTTCGGAAACTACATGTTGAGCCAAATCGGGTCTTCCGACATCGCCGATAAATAAAGTGTCTCCAGTAATGATACCATGCTCTTTCCCGTTTTCATCGATTAAAAGATAGGTAGTGCTCTCCATCGTATGGCCGGGCGTGTGGATGACTTTTACTTTATAGTTGCCAATTTTGAATAGTTGTCCATCTTCGGCAATCAAGGCATCGTAGCCTGGTTTTGCGGTAGGGCCGAACACGATTTGTGCGCCCGTTTTCTTTTTTAGGTCTAAATGGCCGCTTACAAAATCGGCATGAAAATGCGTTTCGAAGACATATTTGATCTTGGCATTGTCTTTTTTGGCCCTATCGATATAAGGTTGTACTTCGCGTAGCGGGTCGAAAATGGCGGCCTCGCCCTCGCTTTCCAAGTAGTATGCGGCATGGGCCAGACATCCGGTATAAATCTGTTCTATTTTCATTATTGTACAATTTAAAGGTTTACAGGATAAAATTACGACCGTATGAAAACCCGTACAGTAACTTTGGTTACAAAGGTCATTGTTTTTGTTCGGGGCGAAAATGATTTTGGTCAGGTGGAAGGAGGACAAGTGTAAGTTCAAGTTCAAGAGCAAGCGCAAAAAAGTTTATGAGTTTATATCGCTCATTCCATTTTTCGGCATCGAGCATCCAACACCGTGCATCCCACATCAGCCTAATTCTTTCCACAGAATATAGACCGCCATGGCGACTACGAACCAGCCGAAGCCTTTCTTCAGTTTACTGCCCTCAATAAACCTGTTCAGCCAGATACCGATAAAGATTCCGATAACGGAAAGGGCGGTAAATTTTAACAGGAATGCCCAATCGATTTCCATGTTCTGCACATCGCCGATAAAGCCTATCAGCGATTTTATGGCGATGATCAAGAGGGAGGTCGCCACCGCTTTTTTTATGGGAAGTTTCGCGAGCATGACCAGAGCGGGAATAATCAGAAATCCGCCTCCGGCACCCACGATTCCGGTTAAAACGCCTACCACAAGACCTTCCAGTACGATCAATGGGTAATTGTACCGTACCTTGGCATCGTCGTCATCACAGTGTTTGCATTTTCCCCAAATCATCGAATAGGAGGCCAACAACATGATGATCGCAAAAAAGACCATGATGCCGACATCTTTGGTCATCAAGAAACTTCCAACGCTAAATAGTTCATCGGGAATGGCGGGCACCAAATACTTCCGTGTAGCGTATACGGCCATAAATGCGGGAACGGAAAAAACGATGGCCGTGCGGAAATCCACCAATCTCTTTTGAATGTTCCGCAAGGCACCGACCAACGAAGATACCCCGACGACAAAAAGTGAATAGGCAGTGGCGACGACAGGGTCGACATACAAAAGGTAGACGAGTACGGGAACGGTCAGAATGGAACCGCCGCCACCGATCAGGCCGAGAACGATACCGATAACCAGGGCACCGACGTATCCGAGAATTTCCGTCATTTTTAGGGTGGTTTGAAGAACGGAAACAAAATTAAACCAGCGTGGACGATAGGGAAGTAACAAAGGTTACAGATGGGAAAATTCCAAAAACCAAGGTTCCAAATTGCAAAAAAGTCCGGGAGTTTAATTTTTTAAAAACCTAATCCAGATCCAGCAGTTCGATATGGTTGCGGTTCAGGACGATCTTGCCCATGTTCTCCAGCTTTTTCAACAGGCGGGAAACTACGACCCTAGAAGTATGCAGTTCGTAAGCAATTTCTTGATGGGTGCTACGAATGTTCTTGCTGTTCGTAACCCTTGCCTTTTCGTTCAAGTATTTCAACAAGCGTTGATCCATATTGAAAAATGCAATGCTATCAAGGGTTTCCAAGAGTTCGTACATTCTATCGTTGTAGCTCTGTAAAACGAAATTGCGCCAACTGCGGTACTTGGCCATCCATTCCTCCATTTTTTGGATTGGCACCATAATCAGTTTGGCATCGGTCTCGGCAATGGCACGAATTTCGCTTTGGGCCTGGGCCATACAGCAATTCAGCGTCATGGCGCAGGTGTCGCCATTTTCGAGAAAATACAATAAGAGTTCGTCGCCGTTATCGTCTTCGCGCAAGACTTTGATAACCCCGGAAACCAACAGCGACATCGATTTGATGTAATCGCCGATCTCCATCAGTTTGGTGCCTTCGGGAATTTCCTTGAAAATGGCCGCTTGGTCGATTTCTTTCAAGAGCGCCTCCTCGAAAATTGGGCCGTAGTTTTCTTTGAGTTCTTGGCGCATCGGCAGCGGGTTCGATTTTTACATGTTATTTTTATCGTTTGCAAAAATAACGAATGTAGATCCTAATAATGAGTCTAGTTTAAAAGGCTTTCGAGTTTTGACAGTAGTATCAGTTCCGATTTGTTCCTTCCCGCAAACGACGATGCGATATCGTCCGCCGTTTTCAATATTAGTTCTTTGATCTTGGGGTCGAACCTTGAGGGATGCTCCTTATAGAAATCAACGAATTCATCAAAGTAGAATTGACTCTCCTCTTCTTCGTTTTGTAACCAATCGAAAACGATTTCGATTTGATAGGCGGCATCGCTGCCGAACTCGTCCTCGATAGCATCGACCTCCAACCAGTATTTACGTACATCCTCCTTTAACTTTTCGACTTCCTTGGGAACCACTTTTTTATCCGCCATGGCGACGGCGTAAAATAATTTTCCGAGGTTCTGGTACAGTTCGTTTCCTATTTTTTCTTTGGGCATCATACGCTGTTATTTTAATGGGCCACAACACGTCCTCGATAATGGAACGGATCGATAACCCAAAATCAATGGTCAATCTTTCAGATGGTGTTCTAATTTTTCCTTGTCCATCACATGTTCCGTAATCTTGAAAAGGTGCTTTCGTTCTTTCCTGACATTTTTTATAAATCGGGCGATGTCATCTTCGAGTTCGGCATGTTCCTTTCTGAACAATTGGGAGTCGTTTTTAAAAGGTTCGTCAATAATACGGGCGAGATGGGACAGGTGTTTGCTTACCCGCCGCAATAGTTGGTCACATTCGCGGATATCTTTCAAAATTGCCTCGCCTACCTTCTGTACGCCATCGAGATTATCTTGATTCTTGACCCATATAAAATATTTGTCCACCAAATGGCGCAAAAATTTAAGATCGTCCTTATAGAACAACAGGTCTGACTTCCAATGTACGGTCAAGGTGTAGAGTTCTTGCCATTGACCGCTTTCTATGTAATTTCCTTTGGGTCGGGGTCTAAAATTTTCCATGTCATTTATTTGATGTTTTATTCTTATGTAAAAGTAGTTTCAATGTTCGGACGATTCTATGATTTTTGTCATATCTTAAATCTATTTGTAGTGGTAATTTTATCCCTTTTCATCCTATTGGGAAAATATTTACTTAACCTTTCAAAAAATGTGAAAATGACAGATCTGACCATCAGCGAAAGCACCAATGTTATCAGGAATAATTATACGGGCCACTTGGGATATCTATCGCAAGGGGAGCCGTACGTGGTTCCCATTACCTACTATTTTGACCCTTCGGACAATTGCCTGATCAGTTATTCGGCGGAAGGCCATAAGATCGATGCCATGCGAAAGAACGGATCGGTCGCCATACAGGTCGAGGATATAGCCTCCCTTAAAAATTGGGAATCGGCCATGGTACACGGTACTTTTGAAGAGCTTCAAGGGAGCGTGGCAAAACAAAAACTACATGATTTTACCAAAGGGGTCAAAACTATTATCCGCCAAAAAGAACACAAAGAAGTGGAATTCATCAGTGAATTTTCGGGTAAATCGTACGCTAGGGGAACATCGATCATTTTTCGGATTACCATAACGGCAATCACGGGCAAACGAAGGGAAACCTAAATTTAACATTAAGGAAAAGTATATTCCGACAATCTTTCGCATTTTGGTATACGACCCCGACATGTCCTGAAAAACAAGAGAAATGAATTCCGAAAAAAAAATTGAACTACAAACCCTCGGTGCAGCAACCATTCCCTCGCCCCTTCATCTGAGCAAAACGACCGGCGATAGGCTTTATAAATTTATCGAGGAAAACGATCGCGTATTGGCCGATGTCTCCCTACAAAGTTTCAACGCTTGTATGCAAAACAATGAACAACCCGCCTGTTTCGAAAAGGCCGGGCCACGGGAAAAACTCTTCTTCGACCCCAAGAATACCACGGTGGCCATCGTAACCTGTGGCGGACTCTGCCCTGGCATCAACAACGTGATCCGTAGCTTGGTCATGGCTCTCCATTATTTTTATGGGGTCAAAAGGATTATCGGGATTCCCTATGGATACGAAGGTCTGAATCCCGAACTCGGGCATGGGTTCAGGGAACTGACACCGGATAAGGTAAAGGACATCCATGAATTCGGCGGCACCGTGTTGGGCTCGTCCCGTGGGGCGCAGTCCGTCGAGAAAATGGTCAATACCCTCGCAACCCATAACATCGACATACTTTTCGCCATCGGCGGCGATGGAACTTTAAAGGGGGTAAATGCTATTGGAGAGGAAATAGAAAAACGGAATTTAAAGATTGCGGCAGTCGGAATCCCCAAGACCATTGACAATGACATCGACCTGATCGACAAATCGTTCGGGTTCGAGACCGCCTTCGATGTGGCGACCCCCATCATACGAGATGCCCACAATGAGGCAACGGGAGCCTACAACGGCGTATCTATCGTAAAGTTGATGGGAAGGGACAGCGGATTTATCGCCGCCTCCGCCGCCATAGCCATGCCCGTGGTCAATTTTGTGCTGGTACCCGAAATGGACTTTCGACTAGAGGGCGAAAACAAATTTTTGGAAGCCCTGAAAAATCGGCTGGAACTCAAACATCACGCCGTCATCGTAGTCGCCGAAGGGGCGGGGCAACATTTGTTCGAAACAGGGGACAAGGTTGTCGATGCGTCCGGGAACGTGAAACACAAGGACATTGGGCTATTGCTAAAAGAGCGGATAAAGGCCTATTTTGATGACACATCGCTTAAAACGACCATCAAGTACATCGATCCGAGCTACATCATCAGAAGTGCCCCCGCCAATGCGAACGACAGTCTTTTTTGTAATAGACTGGCCTACCATGCCGTTCATGGGGCGATGGCAGGTAAAACAAAATTTGTAGTCGGCAGGCTCAATAACCGGTTTGTGTACCTGCCCATTTCAAAAGTCGTAAACAAACGAAAAAAAATAAACCTTGGGGGCGAGTTTTGGTTCGCCGCGCTACAGAGCACGGGACAACCGTTCTCGATGTTATAGGGAACTTAATACAACTCCTTATAATATTGCTTTGCCATGCGCTCGCTGGTAAATTCGGGTACAATGTCGTCAATGGCGGCAAAAGCGATTTCGTTCCACTTGTTCGGATTGTCATAAAAGACGGGCAATACCTGTTTTTCCAATACATCGTAGAGGTTGCTGCTATCTAACCGGTCTTGTTGGGTTTCGGGCAATTTATAGCCGATCTCGGGCAGTATAAACGAATTGTGCCCATGTTTTGCGAATTCGGGCATCCATCCGTCGTTGGTGGAGAGGTTGACAGAACCATTCATGGCGGCGGCCATACCGCTTGTTCCGGAAGCCTCGTGGGTAATGCGAGGGGTGTTCAGCCAAATATTGGACCCTAGTTTCAACTTTCGCGACAGTTCTATTTCATAACCTGTCAATACCGCTAGGTTAGGGATTTTCTTGGTGTATTTAACCAACTTGTCGAAAATATCTATAGCATAATAGTCCATCGGGTAGGGTTTGCCTGCCCAAATAATCTGTATGGGATATTTGGTATCCGAAACCAGTTTTTTAAACCGTTCTTCGTCATGGAGCAAGAGGTCCGCGCGCTTGTATCCCGCAAATCGCCTGGCCCAGACCATGGTGGCCACATTGGGGTCGAAAATCTTTCCGGTCTGGTGCAGTACTTCCTCAAAAAGGTTTTCCTTAAGCACCGTTTTCCGTTTTTTGAACGCTTTGGTATCCTTTTCTTTCCATGCCTTTTTTATATCCCCGTCCTGCCAAAAGTGTTGGTTCTGGGCATTAGTAATAGGCACTATTTTGCTGGTACCCTCAAAATCCTTCCACATATCCTCCGAGACCTTGGCATGTAGCTTTGAGACCGCGTTCGCTTTTTGCGCCATACGGAGTGCGGCTACCGTATAGTTGACATTATCGCCATTGGTCATTTTCTGTTGGAGCTCGTCGCCGGAAAGCCTTCTCCCGAAAAAACCGCAATGGTTCAGATGATGGCCGTTCCGCTCTTCATTGCCCCCCTTTTCGGGCGTATGGGTCGTAAAGGCCTTATGGGTTTTTTTGGCCTTATCCTGCAAGTAATAAAAAGCGGGCAGCCCGTGGCCTTCGTTAAGATGGTACACATCGGCCCCGCCCAAAGCTTCGACGATCTTCGCTCCTCCGATGCCGAGTACGATACTTTGTGAGACGCGGGTCGTTTCGTTCGCATCGTACAGGTAATCGGTAATGGTACGAGAGAGAAAGTCGTTGCCTTCTACATCCGTGGTCAAAAAATACAAGGGTGCCGCTCCGAAGGTTTCCGGTTTCAGGACATAGGCGCGCACTTTTACGGAAGGGTTATCGTGTATGCGTACCTCGACTTCAAGACCGGTATCTTCCAGAAAATTATAGTTCTTCTCGATAAAATTGGTCCGGAGCGTTTGGTCCTTGTTGCGACCTTGATCGTAGTAGCCGTATTTCCATAGCATGCCGATACCGATCAGGTTCTGCTTGAGATCAAAGGCAGATCGCATGTGCGACCCCGCAAGAAATCCGAGTCCACCGGAATAGGTTTTCAGCCCTTGGTGAACGGCGAATTCCATACTGAAATAGGCGGTTTTTTTCTTGAATTGCTTGTCCGTTTTGTACGGATGGTACCACGCATTGTATTTACTTGTCGCACCGTTGGTGTGTATAGGTTCTACCATCATTTAAAAGTATAGTTGATTTTAGTTTTTGCGATGTTCTTAATGTAAATTTTAGGTTGTGTTTTTCTTAATTTGTCAATATAGGTCGATGTGTCGTTATTACAATTCATACACAAGATTTCAACCCTTTACGCCCGCTTTCAAATATTCCCGATTCATTCGGGCGATATTTTCAAGGGATATTTCTTTGGGGCATTCTATTTCACAGGCACCTGTATTCGTACAGTTTCCAAAACCCTCCTCGTCCATCTGCTTGACCATGTTCGCCACACGGCTTTTTGCCTCTACCTCCCCTTGTGGCAACAGGGCCAACTGCGATATCTTGGCCGATACGAACAACATGGCCGATGCGTTTTTACAGGCGGCCACACAGGCACCGCAACCGATACAGGTCGCCGAATCAAAAGCGGCGTCGGCCACCGTCTTTTCGATTGGCACCGTATTGGCATCCTGTGGATTCCCGGAAGTATTTACGGATATATAACCCCCGGCCTGTTGGATGCGGTCAAAGGCGGAACGATCCACGACCAGATCTTTGATAACCGGGAAAGCCCTCGCCCTAAAAGGTTCGATATAAACGGTGTCCCCGTCCTTGAACCGGCGCATGTGCAATTGGCAGGTGGCGATGCCACGATCTGGGCCATGGGGCCGACCGTTTATAAAAAGGGAGCACATCCCACAGATGCCCTCGCGACAATCGTGATCGAACGCAACGGGGTTCTCCCCTTTTACGATAAGCTCGTAATTGAGCGTATCCAACATTTCCAAAAAGGAATCGTCGGGGTTGACGTCGTTCAAATTATAGTCCACCAATTTCCCTTTTTGGTCGGGATTTTTTTGTCGCCAGATTTTTAAGGTCAATTTCATCTACGCTGTTTTTAGTGTCTATTTGTAGCTACGCTGTTTTACCTCTATATTTTCATACACCAATTTTTCTTTGTGCAATCGGGCGTCTCCGGGGTCTCCGGTGTATTCCCAAGCCGCAACATGGGCAAAGTCGACATCGTTCCGCATGGCTTCCCCATCAGCGGTCTGAAATTCTTGCCTGAGATGTGCCCCACATGATTCTTCGCGGAACAGGGCATCCTTGGCATAGAGTTCCGCCAATTCCAAAAAGTCGGCCAGGCGACCGGCCTTGGCCAGTTCTTCATTGAACTCTTCGGCGGTTCCGGGAACGATGACGTTTTCCCAGAATTCTTCCCGAACCGACCTTATTTTCTTCATGGCCCTCTCCAATCCCTCTTTATTGCGGTTGATGCCACAATATTGCCACATGATCTTTCCCAGTTTTTTATGGAAATAGTCTACGGGATGCGAACCCTCGTTCCCAATTAACTTTTTAATGGTTTCCTTTACTTCGGATTCCGCTTCCTCGAACTCGGTGGATGCAGTAGTAATCTTTCCGGTACCGATATCATCGGAAAGATAATCCCCGATGGTATAGGGCAGAATGAAATACCCGTCCGCCAACCCCTGCATCAAGGCGGATGCCCCTAGCCTATTTGCCCCGTGATCCGAAAAGTTGGCCTCCCCGATGGCAAACAGGCCCGGAACGGTCGTCATCAGATTATAATCCACCCACAGTCCGCCCATCGTGTAATGCGTGGTCGGATAGATTTTCATGGGAGTTTCGTAGGGATTTTGATCTACGATTTTATGGTACATCTGGAACAGGTTTCCGTATTTTTGTTTCATTACCTCTTTGCCCAACTTTCTTATCGTGGCATCGTCTACGTTCTTCAATCCGGATACGTTTGCCTTTTCCTTGCCCGAGCGATAAATGGCCGAGGCGAAGTCCAAGAAAACGGCCTGTCCCGTAACATTCACCCCGTAACCCGCATCGCAACGTTCTTTGGCGGCGCGCGACGCGACATCACGGGGTACGAGATTACCGAAGGCCGGATATTGCCGTTCCAAGTAATAATCCCGATCCCCGTCCTCAATATCGCCCGGTTTCTTGCTGCCCTCACGAATGGCCTTTGCATCCTCTAGGTTTTTGGGTACCCAGATACGGCCGTCGTTCCGCAAGGATTCTGACATCAGGGTCAGTTTCGACTGGTTGGGGCCGCCAACGGGAATGGCCGTAGGATGGATCTGATTGAAACAGGGGTTCGCCAAAAAGGCTCCCTTTCGATGGGCCTTCCACGCCGCCGAGGCGTTACTGCCCATGGCATAGGTAGAGAGGTAAAAAAGGTTTCCGTATCCGCCAGAAGCAATGACCACGGCATGTGCGGAATGTCGCTCGATCGCCCCGGTAATCAGATTTCGGGAAATAATGCCCCGTGCCCTGCCATCGATAACGACCACATCCATCATTTCATGCCTATTGAACATTTGAATTTTACCACGCCCAATCTGGCGGTTCAGGGCGGCATAAACGCCCAGCAGCAGCTGTTGCCCGGTCTGCCCCTTGGCGTAGAAGGTTCTTGAAACCTGTACGCCCCCAAAGGAGCGATTGTCCAGAAGGCCACCATACTCCCTGGCAAAAGGCACGCCCTGCGCCACGCATTGGTCTATGATATTGGACGATACCTCAGCCAATCGGTATACATTGGCCTCCCGTGAACGGTAATCTCCCCCTTTTATCGTATCGTAGAAGAGACGGTAAACGGAATCGCCATCACCTTGATAGTTCTTGGCCGCATTGATCCCGCCCTGTGCCGCGACCGAATGCGCCCGTCGCGGGGAATCTTGAAAACAGAACGATTTTACGTTATATCCCAATTCCGCCAAGGTGGCCGCCGCCGATCCGCCGGCCAGCCCGGTACCGACCACGATCACATCTAGCGTACGTTTGTTCGCCGGACTTATCAAATTAAGCCGGTTTTTATGGTTCGTCCATTTTTCGGACAAAGGCCCATCCGGTATTTTGGCATCCAATCGGTTCATACGAAATACAATTTACATGTGATGATCCATAATTTGGTGGGCATCGATCAGCGGGCCGCCGTGCATAATCTCTTCCGAAGCTTGGTTGATGAATTTATCGAAATTCAGATGGAACGAGTGTGCCAATTGTATGGACTTACTGATATACGCACCTTTCTGTAACCAGGTGTTCATGGGATCTAACATTTCGGTGGGTACCTCATGGCAATATTTGGGCATGTACAGACCGAAAATAGGATGCTGTTCGTAATCCACTTTTTCGAGTTCGCCCTCTAAAATAGAGGAAATCATCGCCCGGGTATATTTAAGTTTTATTCGAGAACCTACCCCGTAAGGGCCGCCGCTCCAACCCGTATTGACCAACCAGACATTGACCCCTGCTTCGGTCATTTTTTTGCTAAGCATTTCGGCATAGACCGTTGGATGCAATGGCATAAAAGGTTCTCCAAAACAAGCGGAAAACGACGGAACGGGCTCGTTGATTCCGGCTTCGGTACCTGCAACTTTGGCGGTATATCCTGAAATGAAATGGTAAGCGGCTTGGCCCGGTGTCAGTTTGGATACCGGAGGCAACACGCCAAAAGCGTCACAGGTCAAAAAGAAAATGTTCTTCGGATTTTTCGCATAGGACGGTACCACAATGTTATCGATATGGTCAATGGGATAACTGACCCTTGTGTTCTGGGTGATCGAACTGTCGGCATAATCGACTTCTTTCGTACCTTCCTTAAAAACGACATTTTCTAAAAGCGCACCGGGGCGTATGGCACGGTAGATATCGGGTTCCTTCTCCTCGGTAAGGTCGATGACCTTGGCGTAGCATCCGCCCTCGAAGTTGAAGATGGTATTGTCTTCCGTCCAGCCATGTTCGTCGTCGCCGATCAGTTTGCGTTCCGGATCGGCGGAAAGGGTCGTTTTTCCCGTTCCGGAAAGTCCGAAGAATATGGCCGTATCACCATCCTCGCCCACATTGGCAGAACAGTGCATCGGGAGTACGTTTTTCTCTATGGGAAGGATAAGGTTCAAGGCCGAAAAGATGCCCTTTTTCATCTCCCCCGTATAGGCGGAACCGGCCACCAAGGCAACTTTTCGCGTAAAATCAAGGATGGAAAAATTACCGGCCCGTAAGCCGAAGGATTCGGGATTCTTTGCCTCATAGCCCGGAGCGCAAAGTACCAACCACTCTTCCTCAAAATTTTCGATTTCATCATCGGCCAGACCGATGAACATATTCTTGATAAAGAAATTCGACCATGGGTATTCTGTAATCGTACGCACGTTCATCCGGTATTCGGGATCGGCGCATACATAGGCATCGCGCACATAAATTTCCTTTCCCGATAGGTAATCGATCACTTCGGTATGGAGCCGGTCGAAATTGTCGGGGTCCAAAGGTTTGTTGATCCTTCCCCACCAGACCTTGTCCTTAGTGTAATCGTCCTTGACCAAAAAGCGGTCTTTGGGCGACCTTCCCGTAAACTTTCCGGTGTTGATACAGAGCGTTCCGTTTTCGGTCTCGGTGCCCATACCTTTTTCCACGGTCAGTTTTTGAAGGGTTTCCCCGTCCAGGTTCCAATGTGCGGTCACGTTTTCCAATCCATATTTTTTGAGATCGGCATTTTTCGGTGTTTTCGATACAATTTCCATAGTTCTACATTATTTATGATTCATATTTCAAAAGGCCATATTATAGGCACTAGCAACATTGTGATAGCAAAAAATAACAGTAAAAGCGGTCCACCAACTTTTACGTAATCCATAAATCGATAACCGCCGGCACCCAACACCATGGCGTTGGTCGTGGTACCAACGGGTGTTAAAAAGGCGGTGGAGGCACTGATTGCCACCGCAATCATAAAAGGCTGGGGAGAGATTCCCATCGAAACGGCCGCCGTAAAAGCGATGGGCGCCATCAAGACCGCCGTGGCCGAATTGTTGATGGTCTGGCTAAAGGCCGTGGTCGTCAAAAAAATTCCGCCCAAGAGCACCACCGGATGAATGCTGCCCAAAGCGTTGACCAATCCGTTCGAGACCGTTTGGGCCGTACCGGTTTTCTGTAAGGCCAGCCCCATCGGAATCATGGCGGCGATCATGACGACGCTCGTCCAACTAATGCCCTTATAAGCTTTTGAGATCGGTACGCAGCCCGTCAGCATAATGATACCGGCACAGATCAGGGCCGCAATCGCACCGGGGAATATTTCCAGTACTAACAATAAAATCATCAAAACCAGCGTACCTAGGGCGATGTACGATTTCGGGGTCAGGACATCGACATCCTTGGCCATGGCCTCGGGACTTCCAGAAATGACCAGATTTTCATAAACGTTCTGTAAGGCCTCGATATTTTTCCAAGACCCCCGGATTACGAAGGCATCGCCCGCCTTGATGGTAATGTTCTTGTCCGCCATCGGGTTGCCGTCGCGTGATGCGCCCAACAACTGTATGCCGGACTTGCTAAGGTATTTGCCCAAGGGCAGGGTACGCCCCACAAAAAACGAGGTCGGGGTAACGATCATTTCGACCATACCGACTTCTTGGTTGATGAGTTCCTTTCTAAGTTCCGAGGGTTTGAACTCCTTCGGGATGACCCCTAACTTGAATTCCATGATCATTCTGTCCACATCGTCCGATTTCCCCTTGACCGTAATAATATCATGATAGCGCATTTCAGTTTCGGGTTCGGGCAGCTCGACAAAAGGAGCGGTACCCTTTAGAACGCTCGGATGCCTTCGCCGTAATCTCATGATGGACACATTGTATTTCTTCTCGAACTCCCAATACCCTATACGCGTGCCGATCAATTGCGACATCGAACGGATTCGCAACCGGTACATGTTATGGCCGATACTGTAGTTTGCAATCCATTTATGCACTTCGGAATCGATATTGACCGGCGGGTTTTCCGTTTTGTGTTTGGGCAACAGCCGATACCCCACGTACCGAAAATAAAGAATGGCAATCAGCAAAAGGGGCAGACCGATCAGCGCGAACTCAAAAAAGGAAAAACCTTCCATACCATTTTCCGCAAGCGCATTGCTCACGATGATATTGGGGGGCGTGCCCGTCAAGGTCAACAAGCCGCCCGTATTGGACCCAAAGGCAACGGGCATCAAAAGTTTGGAGGGCAAGGTACCCGCCTTCCAAGCGGCGGAAACCGTTACGGGCAAGAGAGCGGCCACCGTACCCGTATTGCTTACAAAACCCGATAGTACGCCGCCTCCCAAGGTGACCAGCACTAAAAGTTTTGGGATACTCTTACCCGCCCAAGCGACGAACTTTTTACCGGCCAAGGCCGTCCAGCCCGTTCTTGCGAGTCCCTCGCCGATGATAAAAAGGGCAGCGATCATCAGTACCGTGGGGTTGCTGAACCCACTCAAGGTTTCCGACATATCGAGCAAGCCGGTCAGATAGAGTGCCAGCATCGACATGAGTGCGACCACGTCGGGCGGGTATTTGCCCCAGATAAACAAAGCAATGGTAATGGCCAAAATGACCAACAGTACAATCATGCCGTTACGGGTATACGAGTTAGTCGATGGCCAAAACTGGCACTTCGGAATGCAGGGTCAAACTTTCGGTAAGGGCACCTTTCGAAGGTTCGCTGCTTGTTGCATGGTTTCTGGGGAGTATAGTAATCAAGTCTATCTCCTTTTCGGAAGCGTAGGTCTTGATGCCCTCGACCACATCGGGATTTTCAATAAAAACGTGTTCCGAATAGAAATTTTCTAGATAGTACTGTATCGCATTTTCGTTCTTTTCGTCGATTTCCGAATACCCATAGCTTTCAGGTCTGTTCTTAATGGTGATGACGTGTACCTTGGCATTGAATTTTCGGGCCACTTTCAAAAGTGTGCCAAGTACTTGCGTATCTTCTATTTCCTCTTTCCCCAAAACAAGGGCGATATTCTTCATCCTGAACTTCTCCAGACCGTAGGGTACGACCAAAACGGGACAATCGACTTCCAGCACGAGTTTTGAGGTGTTGGAGGGTTCATCGTCTTCAATGCCCAACGTGCTACCGAACGTACCCATGATAATCATTTCTATAGATTCATCCTCCTGATAACGCACCAACGATTCCGTTAGCGCCCCGCTCATGGCCACCCATTCTAATTTATGCTTTAGCGATGATTGATATTTTTCCCCGGTATTTTTGAAAGCTTCCTTGAACATATCCCTATTATGGTCTTCCGAGATATAGGCCAATACAATTTTCAGGTTCTTGTCGTTACCCACATATTCCACGGCATATTCGAGTGCGCTTTTTGCCGATCTCGAAAAATCGAAGGGAACGAGGATAGTCGGAATTTTCTTCATGGTTTACTTTTTTTGATGGTTCACGTCAAAAGTAGTTAGCGGATTTTGCACAAAACATGACAACGGTCATGCCCCAATGAAAAATTAGGTGCTACTATTGATGTTTAAAAAAGGGAACGTAAATTAGCGGGATATGGATGTAGTAGCAGGAATAGACATCGGCGGCACCAAAACCAAGATCGGTCTGGTAGACCAAAAAGGCGAATGCCACGAACAACTGTATTTCAGGACACAGGAATTCGCGGATTTTGACGATTATTTGGATGAGATAAAGGATAATATAGAGGAGCTGAAGGCGAAATTCACTTCTCCCGTAAACCTAATAGGATGCGGTATCGGAGCGCCCAACGCATCGAGCCGAAACGGCACTATCGAGAACGCGGCCAACCTCAAATGGAAAGGTTCGGTGCCCATTCTGGAAAAACTAAAGCGACGTATCGACCTCCCCATGCGAATCATGAACGATGCGAGTGCGGCCGCCTTGGGCGAAATGCTCTTTGGAAATGCCAAAGGCATGAACGACTTTATCGTTATCACTCTGGGCACCGGTTTCGGGGCGGGCATCGTGGCCAACGGAAAACTGATCGAGGGCTTCGACGGCTTCGCGGGCGAGCTCGGCCATGTCGATATGACCTTGGGCGACGGTCGGTTGACAGGTCTTGGCATTCGGGGCGGACTTGAAGCCTACGTCTCCGCCACGGGTTTGAAACGCACCGTAACCCATATGCAGAGCAAGTATATGGACGAGAGCCGGTTCCGGGACATCGCCTATAACGACCTACACGGCGAAGCCATTACCAAGGCTGCCGAAGAAGGCGACCCCATCGCCCTAAAAGCCTTCGATTTTACCGCTAAGACCATGGCATTGGCATTGGCCAATTTTACTGCCTTTACCCAGCCCGAAGCCTTCTTTCTCATGGGCGGCCTCGTCAACAGCGGCAAATGGATCATGAATCCGTTGCAGCGGTATTTTGAGGAATATCTTTTGGAGGTCTACAGGGGCAAGGTAAAAATCCTGACCTCCGGCATGGAAGGTAAGACTGCGGCCATTTCTGGAGCGGCGGCCCTGATTTGGGAGGGGAAGGGGTAACGTATGGTGCTATAAAGAGTTGCTTTGGGGATATGTTTATATATTTGTGTTGCCAGTAACGCTAAACTAACCAATGAACAAAGGAACAAAATTTTATAATTGCGATTTTCAGGTACATACTCCAAGAGATATTAATTGGTCTGGAAATAAAGCTACTTTGGATACAGACCGAAATCAATATGCAGAACGATTTGTACTTGCCTGCCGAGAAAAAAATGTAAATGCGGTTGCAATAACTGACCATCACGACCTAACTTTTTTCAGTTACATTAAGAATGCTGCCCAAAACGAAGTAGATGCGACCGGAACGCCAATTTCTGACGGCAAAAAATTGGTCGTGTTTCCTGGTATTGAGCTAACATTAAGTAATCCACCTTGCCAAGCGCTTCTGATTTTAGATGCTAATTTTCCTGAAGACCAATTTACACGAGTTCTACATAAACTATCTTTAGAACCGAGTCCAGCAGAAAACCCATCTACTCAAGAAACCATTCCTATTCCTTCAGATGTTGTTAAAGATTTGCCTGACTTGCACGTAAAATTAAACACCATTGATATCCTCAAAGGGAAGTACATTATTTTACCACATATCTCAAAAGGGCACAAAGGGCTTTTAAGACGTGATTTTTATGAACATTACAAAAAAATGCCCTGTGTTAGTGGATATAAAGATGGCCCTATCCCGGAAGACGACCTAGGTTATTTAAGTATTATCAATGGAAAAGATAGAAATTACGGATTCAAATCTGTAGCAGTATTCCAGACATCTGACAATAGAAAAGAAACTTTTGAAGACCTTGGAACTAGCACGACTTGGGTAAAGTGGGCGATACCCAGTGCAGAGGCCTTGAGACAAGCTAGTTTAGCTAAAGAATCAAGAATATCGATTAAAGAACCTGAACTTCCACAAATTTTTATTAATAAATTGAGTGTTACTAATTCTAAGTTTTTAGGAAGAATTGAACTTGAATTAAACCAACAATATAATGCCTTCATAGGAGGTAGAGGAACTGGAAAATCAACAATTTTAGAATATATACGTTGGGGTCTTTGCGACCAGGTTATGGGTTCGAGTTATTCCGAAATTCAATCCGATGTTTTAAATAGGAGGCAAATCCTTATAGATAGGACTTTAATCCCTTTTTCTGGAGAAGTAAGAATAAGTTGTATAATAAATGGTATTGACCATATCGTAAAAAGAAATTCTGCAACAAAAGAAATTCAATTAAAGATTGGCTCAAATGAATTTTCAAAAGTGTCCGAGGATGAAATTCGTAGATTGATTCCAATTCAAGCCTACAGCCAAAAACAACTAAGTAGTGTTGGTATTAGAACGGATGAACTTAAAAGGTTTATTCAACAACCAATCTCAAACGAACTTAACGACATACGCTTTAATTTAAGAGAAGTTTCAAAAAACACCAAACTAGCTTACAACAATCTTATAAGAAAAAAAGAAATTCAAAGCGAAATTGATGAACTCAATTTGCAATCTAAGTCGATAACAGAACAAGTTGAGAGTTTGAGAAAAGCCCTTAAGGGAATTACCGAGGAAGACAAAAAGGTAATTCAAACTAAACAGCTTTACGAAAACGAGAAAACATATATTCAAGAATCAAAAAATGAACTTAATTTATTTAAAGACAAATTTCAGGAAATCAAAACTTCCTTAAAAGATTATCCAAATAAACTTGGTGTCGAAGTCGCAATAAAAAATAGGGATTTAATAAATAACATTGAAAAAGAAAAGTTTGCAAAATTCGACTTACTAAAGACCAAAGTTTCAGAAATTCTGGAGCTATTAAAAGATGAAAACTTGGTTGCTTTCAATAAATTAATTGGTGACTGGACAACTCTAAAGACTGATTTTGATTCTAGTTATAATCAGATTAAGGAAAAGCTACTTCTAATGAAAGTACTATAAAACAAATCAATAATCTGGAAGACAGAACGCGAGAGATAACAAACTCAATCAATGAAAGAATTACAAGAATAAAAGAACTTGGTGATCCAGAAACAAACTTCTCTGAACAAAGAGAAAAATGGTATGACTTTCACAGAAATAAAATAGACTTGTTAGATAATCAAGCAACCCAATTTACAACGTTGTCAAATGGTATAATAAAGGCAGAAGTAACCAAGAATATAAACATTGAAATAATACGAGAACAAATAATTAATTCGTTTTCAGGCTCAAGAATAAATCGTGATAAGATAGATTCAATTTGTGAGGCAATAACGAAAAGTGAGAGCCCTTTAGAAACTTGGAAAACCTTACTAGAAGAGTTGAGGTCACTAGCGGAGTATAAAATTTCTGACGACAAACCAATTCAATTACCTGAAACAAAAATTTTATCTGATGCTGGCCTTAATGAAGGAAATAGACAAAAAGCAGCGGAATTGCTAAAACCTGAGAATTGGTTATCAATGATGACGCAAGAAATTGATTTTGAACCGTCATTTTATTATTCAACTGGAAATGCTATGGAAGATACAATACCTTTTTCAGAGGCATCAGCTGGACAACAGGCTACAGCGTTACTTTCAGTACTACTAAATCAAGAAGGAATTCCTCTACTTATTGACCAACCAGAAGATGACATTGATAACAGAGCAATTAATGACATAACTCAAAATATTTGGGCAGCGAAAAATAAGCGTCAACTGATTTTCACAAGCCATAACGCTAATTTAGTTGTAAATGGAGATGCGGAATTAGTAGTTTGTTGCGACTACAAAGAGTCCAGTCAACAAACCCAAGGAGAAATAAAGTACGAAGGCTCAATTGACAATACCGAAATCAAAAATGAAATTACTTTAATTATGGAAGGCGGGGAAAAGGCATTTATTTTGAGAAAAGAAAAATACGGATTCTAAAAAGCACTACTGGCAACAATGCTAAAAAAATAGGCCGGTATGGTCCTTAAACAAAGGCTTGGGCGTATTTACTAAGTCCGCCAAATCTTTCCTTAGGCTTTTAGGGAAATATGATATAAACTAAACGCAAAAGAAATATCAGATAATTCTAAAAGTGTAGAAAATATAATTACCATAAAATTCTTCGAGCTAATTGAAAATCCGCCCGTATTCCATTTAAATAGTCCGCTACATTTTATGGCAAAATCTGTGTCGTGGGTTACCATCATCAGCAAGAGGTTTCCTTTTTCCTGCGAGCAAACAAGAAAAACTCAAACCGAATTCCCAACCCGTTTCCGCAATTGCCCAAGGCGGTACGCCACCGAAAAATTAAACATCCCCAGGGCCAAAAAGGCCAGTCCGATTGCGTAAACGATGCTCAAACCGCCCAGTACGGGAAATACGATAATCAGCATCGTAAAGATCAAGGCACCTATACCCAAACCCAACATCCAGCCCCATCCCTTAACGTCGTAAAATTTAAGGCGTAGCGCAACCCATACCGCCCTTGCCCCTTTGTAAAAGAGCCAAAAAGCCACGATATAGGGTATCAGGTTCATGGTCGTTACGGGATTTAAAAGCAAGAAACCGCCGATAAGCAATTCCAAAATCCCGCCGATCAGATGCAGTGCCCAACGTTTGGTTTCCTTTTTATAGAAAATGGAAGCTATAATCTCGAATATGCCGGTCAGGGCCAAAGACAAGGTCAGAACAAAGCTCAACGACAGGTAACTGGCGAGCGGGGTTATGAATATCCATACCGCGAGAAGTACGAAGAGAATTCCTAATAAAAGGTGCTTCCACCACTTCTTGGTCAAAGGTTCTAGGTGTAGATGAAGGGAATAATCCATAATTTAATTTTTTGTCAAGCTAAAACTACGATGTATGATATGGACGGAAAATGACAAAAGTCATACGCTTTTTTTCGACGGGTTCAATTTTAAAAGGTAATTTTAGGGGATGCGTGTTTTTGAAAAAAATAGCAATATTTTCAGGTTATTGTCAGAGGCGGTTTCCGAGGGAATTGTGGTGGTCAACGAAGAACAACAAATCGTGGCCGCCAATATGCGGGCCAACGACATGTTCGGCTATGCAGATGAAGAACTTGTTGGAAAGCCGTTGGATATTCTGATTCCCAAGACCTATAGGAAAGTCCATAAAAAACACGTCAAGGATTTTTACCTAAAACACGAAAACAGGCGGATGGCCGAGGGGCGCTCCCTTTATGGGCTACGCAAAAACGGGAAACAATTTCCTTTGGAAGTCGGTCTCAATCCGTTTTCTCTCTATGGACATACGTATGTGCTGGCCTTGGTCATCGATATTACCGAACGCAGAAAAATTCAGAAGAACCAAAAAATAAAGACGGCGGCATTGGAGGCCGCCCTAAATGGTATTACCATTACGGATGCACTGCAAGCCGACAACCCCATTATTTATGCCAACACTGCCTTTGAAAAGATCACTGGATATCCTACAGCGGAAATACTCGGCAAGAATTGCCGGTTTTTACAGGCCAAAGACCGAGATCAAGTGGGCGTTAGTGACATCCGGAACGCCTTAAAACAAGGCAAAGGCTGCCATGTACAATTGCGCAACTATAAAAAGGATGGCACGCTGTTTTGGAACGAGGTCTCCATCAATCCCATTACCGACGAGACGGGACGCATAACCCATTTCGTGGGCATTCAGAACGACATTACCGAACGCAAGATGGCCGAACAAAAGATTGGACATCTGGCCCGAATATTTGATGAATCGCTCAACGAAATCTATGTGTTCGATGCCGATACGCTACGGTTCGTAAACACCAATTACGGGGCACAGAAAAATACGGGCTATGCCTTGGCCGAATGCAGAAAAATGACCCCACTTGACCTAAAACCGGAATTTACGGAGGCCAAGTTCCGAAAATTGATGGCCCCTTTGCTCAATGGTTCAGAGGGAAAAGTGGATTTTGAAACCGTGCACCGCCGCAAGGACGGCAGCACCTATCCCGTAGAAGTTCACATGCAGCCATCGACCTTGGACGACAGGCGGATGATCGTTGCGATAATTCTCGATATTTCCGATCGGAAAAATTATACCCAAAAACTCGAAAAAACGGTCGAGCAACGCACTGAACAGCTAAAAAAGGCCCTCGAAACCGAAAAAGAACTGAACGAACTAAAGACGAAATTCCTTTCCTTGGTATCACACGAGTTCAAAACGCCCCTGAGCGGCATCTTGACCTCTGCCACTTTAGTGGGAAAATATCCCAAGGAGGACCAACAGGAAAAACGGGACAAGCACTTAAAAACCATCATCGGTGGCGTACACCATTTGACCAGTATCCTCGACGATTTCCTTTCCATGGAACGCATGGAAAAAGGAAAAGAGGTCTATCGATATTCCGAATTTTCGCTCAGCAAGCTGGTCAACGAGGTCATCTACAATGCGAACATGCTGCTCAAGGGCGGACAACGGATCAATTATCCACAGAATATCGATGATGTAACCATCCATCAGGACGAAAAAATTACGTCCCTTGTATTGACCAACCTTTTGAACAATGCGGTAAAATATTCCCCGGAAGATACGGAGATAGACCTAAAGGTAGATTTGCTCGCCGATAAGACCGTTTTTCATATCAAAGATCAAGGTATCGGCATCCCGAAAAAAGACCAAAAACATATTTTCGACCGCTACTTCAGAGCGGAAAACGTGTTGACTACCCAAGGTACCGGTATCGGCCTGAACATCGTAAAGGCGCATGTCGAGAATTTAGGGGGAAATGTGTCATTTACCAGCATACAGCACAAAGGGAGTACTTTTACGGTGGAACTGCCCTTGAAGAAAGGCCCCTAGCATCCCACGGGGAAATAAGAAATTGGCAGTTGCAGTAGGCAGTGAAAAATGTTATGAGTTATTAGTTCAGCGTTATGAGTGCTAAGACAATCCTACTTATCGAAGACGATACCGTTCTCAGGGAAAACACGGCAGAGCTTTTGGAACTTTCCGGATATGCGGTACGGACGGCGGCCAACGGAAAAAAGGGCGTGCAAATGGCCAAGGAACAGCTACCCGACGTGATTGTCTGCGATATTATGATGACCGAACTGGATGGTTTCGGGGTTTTGGAAATGCTTTCCCAAGATGAAAAAACAAAGGGCATTCCCTTTATTTTCCTTTCCGCAAAGACCGAAAGAAAAGATATACGCAAGGGCATGGAACTCGGGGCGGACGATTACCTGACCAAGCCTTTCGAAGAAGCCGAACTGATCGGGGCCATCGCGAGTCGGTTGGCAAAAGTCGCCATTTTAAGGGAGGGGGACGGAGAAAATAGCGTCGCAAAACCAACTTCCGAAACTTCTATAAAAACCATTCACGACCTCAAAAACCACATCGACGACAACGGGCAAGAACACGATTTTAAAATGGGTGAAACCATCTACCGTGAGGGCCTCCATTCCAATACGGTCTACTTGGTGTTAAGGGGAATCGTAAAGACCCATAAACTGGACAGCAACGGTAAGGAACTGATTACGGGCATCTATAAACCCGATGATTTTTTTGGTTTTAGCTATTTCGCCCCGAACACGGCACATTCCGAATATGCCACGGCCATGGAAGATACCCAATTGGTCGCCATTTCTACAAAAGATTTAAAACATCTTTTGGAGGAAAACCATGGCCTAACCATGGAATTGATGCAATTTCTTTCCGAAAGCCTTTCCGCGGCCAAGGACCAATTGCTCGAAATGGCCTACGGATCTGTCCGAAAAAAAACAGCCAGTACCATCCTCAAATTTGCGGAAAAACTCCAAAAAGATAAAAAGGGAAATTTGCATATTCTACGTAGCGATCTTGCCAGTGTTGCGGGTATGGCCACCGAAACCCTGATACGCACCCTTTCCAGCTTCAAAAAAGAAGGGCTGATACAGATTGAGGATCGAAACATCCGGATTTTGGATGTGGACAGGTTGAGCAGGGTAGATTGACAACATGACCATCGTCATTTTATGTCCGGTTTTGGTATTCTAATTTTAGGGCTTTAAACCAAAATATAGACCGCCATGAAGCAGATTTTAATCCCCACCGATTTCTCGGACAACGCTTGGAACGCCGTAAAGTACGGCCTCGAAATGTTCAAAAAAACAAGATGTACGTTCTATTTGATGCATGTCAATCCCATTCCGCCCTATTCCGGTGCGGGAACGGCGGTACGCACGGCAGGCGAAAATTTTAAGGCCGTTATCTTAAAGGAAAGCAAGGAAGAACTACGACGGCTGTTAGACCGTATCGGAAAGGAACTTCCCCTCAATACCAAACATACGTTTGTTCCCTTTGCCTTCTACGACTTTTTTGTGGATTCCATAAAACGGGAATCGGAAAGCAAAAAGATAGATTTGATCATTATGGGAACCAAGGGCGCGACCGGACTCAAAAAAATGACCATTGGAAGCAATACGGGCGATGTGATCACCAAGGTAAAATGCCCCTTGTTGGCCATTCCAGAAGATGCACAATATACTGAGCTCAAGGAAGTCGCCTTACCCACCGATTACCATACTGGTTACGATTTGAGCGCTTTGGACACGCTTATCGAAACGGTTACCATGAACAAGGCCGAACTCCGAATTTTGCATATTTCAAAAAAGGGGAAGGCCTTGAGCGAAGAACAGCAAAAAAACAAGGATTTTCTGAGCGACTATCTCGTGGATGTCGATCATAGTTTCCACTCCCTGACGGGTCAAAGCCTCGAAACGGCCGTTCAATGTTTTACCGAAAGCAGGGATATCGATATGATCGCCATGGTGGCCAAGAACCTGAACTTTTTTCAACGGATTCTTTTCAAACCCGAAGTTGAGAAAATTAGTTACCATACCGAGGTACCGTTTTTGGTGCTGCACGAGTAAGGGTTCAAAGTTTCGGGTTTCGGGTTTAAAAAACCGATTTGAAAACAGCACTCAAGACCCTAACAAAACCTTATAAACCCGTAATCCCCATAAACCCATAAATTTTTATAGATGCCCAGACCCAAAACAAAAACAGAACTCCTAGAACTCAGCCAAAAAAACTACTCCAAACTGATTGATTATGTGGATTCACTTTCGGAAAAAGTCCAACAGGCAGTATTCCCGAAGGGATATCTGAACCGGAATATCAAAGATGTTCTTGCCCACCTTCACCATTGGCACCTGATGTTCTTGGAATGGTACGAAACCGGAATGGCCGGACAAAAACCTGATATGCCCGCCAAAGGATATACTTGGAAAACCTTGCCCGACCTCAATCGGGAAATTTGGAGAAAATATAAGGATGTCAGCTTGGAGGAAGCACAAAAAATGTTGCAAAACTCCTCTAATTCCGTTCGAGAAATCATCCGCAATCATTCGGAAGAAGCGCTATTTACCAAAAAGAAATACAAATGGACAGGTTCGACTTCGTTAGGGTCCTATTTAATATCGGCGACCTCTAGCCATTATGATTGGGGGTATAAACTGATCAAAAAGTGTACGTAAGGGTGCGATTTGATTACATCAATAATATCGTTAATCCGCGAAACCCTACCGGGCCGGATAGGTTGAGAATCATCCGGGCAACCGTTTCACTGTAATTTAAAGGTGATCGGAATACTATACGGCACTTTTACTGCCCTGCCTCTTTGCATTCCCGGGGTCATTTTCGGTATCGCCGCAACGATTCGTATTGCCTCCGTTTCTAAATTTTTATCGGGCCCTCTTACTCTAATGTCGGCGATATACCCTTTGTTATCTATGGCAAATTGCACGAATACCCTACCTTGAACTCCCATTTCCAAGGCAACTTCGGGATAATTGAACTCTTTGGCCACGTGTTCCTGGATCTTTTTTTGGAAACAGGCCTTTTTCGCTTCGTTGCCCTCAACATTTTTACAGCCCGGAAAAATGGGTGCATTCTCGATAACCGAAAAAGGCACGGACACCTCCTCCTCTTCTTCCTCAACAACAACATCATCGACCTCCATGGGAGCCTCGATAACAGACTCCTGATTGGTCTCCGTACTTTCGATAATCGTTTCCTCGATTTCTTCGTTATTCTCCACGATTTCGATAATTTCAGGTGCTGCCGGCGGTGGCGGTGGCGGCTGGGTCTTGATTTGCTCCGTCATGGGTACGTCTTCCTTAATTTCGTCGGACACCTCCATCGACTCCACAATAAATTCTTCCTTGTCGTAGGTTTTGTATTCAAATGCTCTCCAAGTAAGGAAAAGCACAAGGCTAAGGCCAATAACAAAATAAAGACCGCTATTTCGATTCAGGTCGGCTTTCGGGTTTTTCTTGACTTGCATGACAGTATGGATTAAATAAATCGTTTCCTTAAAGGTAGTTCTGTTTTTGAGCAATAAATATGATTATTGTCATGTCTACCGTCCTATACAGAATCCCATTCATCCTAAAATGTCTTAATTACCTATCTCAAAAAGGTACGGGAACCGATAAATACCAAACCTGACGAATATCATGGTTTTTGGTTGTAGCTCCCTTTACTTTCGTCTACAAATCAGTGTCACATGAAAAAAATAATCTTACCCACCGATTTTTCGGAGAATGCGTACAACGCAATCAAATATGCCGTACAGTTGTTCAAGGATGTAGAGTGCACCTTTTATTTGATCAACACCTATACACCTGCCGTTTATCGGACGGAATATGCATTGTACAGTCCCGGCCAGATCGGGCTTGGCGATATGTATCGGGAAAATTCACAGACGCAGCTCGAAGAACTGAAGACCAAGATCGAGAACGAGTTCTATAACCCCAGTCATACTTTTATAACCCATTCCGCCTTCAATATTCCGGTCGATGAAGTGCTTGAGACCGTCAAAAACGAGAAGGCCGATCTGGTCATCATGGGTACGCAAGGGGCTACCGGAGCAAAGGAAATCCTTCTCGGCACCCACACGGTACACGTCATCAAAAAGGCGACCTGTCCCGTTATTGCCGTACCTTCCGGTTTTGAATATGAAAATCCCACCGAAATACTCTTTCCCACGGACTATGAGATCGACTATAAAAAGGAACAGTTGAAACCGTTGTTGGATATCGCCAAAAACCATATCGGAAGTATCGAGGTCATTCACGTTTCTTCGGGCAACGACCTGACGGAAAAACAGATCGAGAACAAACAAAAGCTGAATTATCTACTGGCCCAGACCGCCCATCTCTTCCACAATATGCCGAACCAAGGCGTCATTTCGGCCATTAACAATTTTCAGATGAAAAAGCGGATGAACCTTTTGGCAATGGTACAGAACAAGCATACGTTTTTGGAGCGGTTGTTTATAGAGCCGACCATCAAAAAGATAGGGTTTCATGTTACGATTCCGTTTATGGTTATTCCACATTTTGACTAGTGGCAGTGGGCAGTTACCATCAGCGGTAAAAAAACACCTGTAATTGTCGAATTCGAGGCACGAGGAATCCCTTGCCATGCTGCCCAGTTCAACAGATTCATCCCTACCCCCGGAAAGAGAGTATAGTAAAACTAAACCCAATAAAAAATGAAAAATATCCTCGTACCAACGGACTTTTCGAACAATGCCTATAATGCCCTTTTTCATGCCACGCAGTTGATGCAGGGCGAGGCTTGTACCTTTTACATCCTTAACGTCTATAACGGTTTTACGCCCTTGCGGGGCAAGCGGATTCCAAACAAGGATTTGGAGGAACAATGGAGAGAAGAATCCCTCGAAGGATTGCTAAAGGTAAGCCATCGTATCAAACTGGTCGAAACCGATCCGAAACACGTTTTCAAGACCTTTATAAGAAAAGGCGATCTGGCCATTACGGTTTCCGAAACGGTCGCCGAAAAAGAGATTGACCTCGTGGTTATGGGCAATAGCGGCCGTTCCGAAATCGATGCCATATTTATGGGAAGCAGCGCGTTGGACACTATCGACAAGGCAAAAAAATGTCCAGTAATGACCATCCCCAAGCAAATCGATTTTGAACCACCCAAGGATATCGCTTTCGTAACCGATTACCATAATAGTTATGATGCAGGACTATTACAGCCCTTACGGTTTATAGCAAAACGTTACGGGTCGAAAATACGGGTCATGCATATCAACGAAGAAGAGGTTTTGGACAGGCACCAAGCAATGAACCGCAGTATTTTACAGGAATACCTTTTGCCCTTCGAGCATACGTTTCATTGGATGCCGCTCTTGAAGAGCAAGGCAACGGCCATCAACATTTTTTTGGAGGAATTGGAAATCGACCTCCTCGCCATGGTAAACTACGAGCATAGCTTTTTGGAACGTTGGACCCGTGAACCTGTCATCAAAAGAGTAGGTTTTAACAATAACATTCCTTTTTTGGTAATACCTTATGGCAATTAAACCCGAGAAAATGCAAAATATACTGTTACCCACGGATTTTTCGAGAAATGCATTCCACGCCCTGCGCTATGCGACCGGGCTTTTAAAAAACAGGGAGTGTACCTTCTTTCTATTGAACGCGTACGGAGTAGAAAAAGGTTTTAAAGGCAAATCCGTCGGTAAGGGAAACCAAAAACGCTCCGATGATTTGAAGGAAAAGTCAAATGCCCGTTTGAACAATATGCTTGGGAAAATCAGAAAGGAAAACAAAAATCAGAAACACGGCTATAGCTTGCTTTCAGAGCCTGACGATTTAATACGCGCTGTCAATTCCCTCATCGATGAACTGAATATCGATATGATGGTTTTGGGCAACAAAGGGGAACAGAGCAGTATTCCCGTATTTTTGGGAAGCACCACGACCGATACGTTGGAATCGGTTAAAAAGTGTCCGGTCTTGACCGTTCCGAACAATGCCAAATTCACTGTTCCAAAGGAAATCGCCTTGGCTTCCGACTTCAAAAAATCGTATGATGCCAGCGTTTTGCTTTCGGTCCGTACCATGGCAAATCTTTGTGGGGCCGCACTTCGGATAGTCCATATCGACGAGGAGGAAAAGTTGGACGACCATCAAAAATTCAACTTGGATTCACTCTTAACCTTTTTCGGACCTTTGGCACATTCCGTTGAGAGGATACCCAATTTTATAAGCAAAACGAAGATCATACAGCTATTTTTAGAGAAATCCGATATTGACATGCTTTGCATGGTCGGCTACGAACATGGCCTTTTGGAAAAGATGCTGCGCGAACCTGTCATTGAAAATATGGTGCTGAAAATCGACATTCCTTTTTTTATCGTCCCGGAAACACCCTAACGGCTTTTGGCCGGCCTTGCTCAAATAAGATATCCTATGGTACCATTACTTTGTTTGACACGAATTCCACGAATTACTACCAATTATCAATGTTTGTCGGCAAAAGCACCATATTCATATTTCTAGACCCATAACTTTACTACTCCAGGATTGTTCCCCCTTCGTGGGCTAGGGGGCTAACTGATTTTCGTCATAGCAAATGGCATTTTTTGCACCTAATTTTATTCCATAACCAAAAAAATATGATGTCATGGATAAGCAAATTTTATTGCCCACCGATTTTTCAAAGAATGCGCTGAACGCCGTCCGATATGCGCTCGACCTATACGCAGATCAGCAATGCGATTTCCATTTTCTGAACATCTATCAGGTCGATGACTATAGCCTCGACAACGACATGATGGTACCCGAACCCGGAGAACGTGCCTTTGAATCTGCCAAGGCAAGGTCGGAGAAACAGTTTGAAAAGCTGATGGAAATACTGAAATTGCATCCCAAAAATTCCAAACATACCTACCACACCATTTCCACTTTCAGTTACCTGTTCGAGGCGGTCGAGGATGTCATCGCCAAAAAGGATATCGATATCATCGTCATGGGCACAAAGGGAGACACAGGCTCACGAACCGTTATTTTCGGCACGAACACGATCAACCTTATGGAGCGGATAACCGAATGTCCCGTTTTGGCCATACCGGTAGATGTCCGTTTCTCGCCCCCAAAGGAACTCGTTTTCCCAACGGATTACAAAACCCCTCTTAAACGCAAGGAACTCAGTTACCTAATCGAGATCAATAAGATGCACGGCACCGCCATACGCATTTTACATATCAAGGAAGAGGCCGAACTTAAAAAGGCACAGCAAAGCAACAAAGAACTTTTGGAACGAATTTTTAAGGAGACCGACCATAGTTTCCACACGTTGGAGGGCCTAAAGGTTCAGGCGGGCATCGATGCCTTTATCGAAAGCCGTGGCAGCGATATGGTGGCCTTTCTGAACAAAAAACATACCTTTTTCAACAGTATCTTCTCCAGACCGTTGGTCAAGGAGCTTGGGTATCATTCCCGCATACCGATACTGGCGTTGAACGATTATTCAAAATAAGTGCCATGAACGACGAAAACATCCGATCAAAATCGGCACAAGCCAAAAAGGTAGAGGAATTCTATCACGATTGCCAGCATTGGAAATCGAAACTATGGTTTATTGAGGATGAAGCCATTTTTCTCGAACATTTGCTGAACTCTTATGTTTTCGAGCCAAAAACACCCAATCTGTTCGAACGGTTACAAGACTATTTGGAGCGATTAAAAAAGGCCGAAACAACAAAAACAGCAGTAATAAGACGTATAACGGTACATGAAAAAACTCTTAGCGGCATGTTCGATTGCAAGGATATGGCCTGCAACCTGAGTTTTTATCAAAAACACAATGCGATACAGGCCGAGGTCGTGGGTTTCGTGGAAGACTTTGGAAGCCTAAAAGCAGAAATCTTCAATTATGCCAGGTGGATTTTGAAAAAAAGTAAACCACATTACAGGCATGGTTCTTAGTACGGGAATGAACTATGCAGGAATCAACCTCTTTTCCTATGCTTCGCTCTTTGAACGGCTTACGGGAATTTCCCTGCCCTCTATTTCTACGGTCGTGCTACTGAATCGATTCACTTTGTCCGTATTTATGGCATAGGATTTATGGATCCGTAGGAACTTACCCTCCGGTAGTCTTTCCAGAAACGATTTCATGGTCGTCAGCACAAAAAGGGTGCCATGGTCTGTTACCAAACGAATGTAATCGCCCAGACCCTCGATAAAATTGATGTGGTCGAGCAGCACTTTTTGATGTTGTAGATTGCTTTTGACGTTTATATAGTCCCCTTTCAAATTCCCATTTACCATTGTATGGTTTGCGACCGCCCTCTTCACGGCAATGTTAAAACGCTGCCTGTCAAAGGGCTTTTTTAGATAATCCGTAATATAGTATTCAAAGGCTTTAAGGGCATATTCAGGTTTATCGCATACCAGAATGACCTGTGGTGCATCCTTTAGTTTGTCCAAAAACTCGAAACCATCAATTAGCGGCAGTTCAACTGCAAGAAATATGAGGTTGATTTCTCTTTGCCCCATATTGTTGAGTGCATCGATGCCGTTCCGGTATTTGACGGTCAATACCAGATCCTGATAATCGGCTATCAAATCGGTAATGGCCTGACCTGATGCCTTGGAACCATCTACAACCATACATTTCAGTTCTTTCCTATCCATCTTGTCATTATTTTAATTCATTAATATTCAAATACTTATCAAATTTATCCCAAAAAAGAAAAACAAGAAATGATAAATATCAGGTACGCGAAATTTTGGTAACATTTCAGGAATTCCGGTTTTATAACAATTGGACTATCGCCATCCATTTCATAAGGGCTTCCTAAAAAAATAGTGCAACTGATATTTATCATTTCAAGTTGCCGCCCTTCCCCATAACTTAGTATGGAATTTTTAAAACAACTTTAATCCCTAAAATCCATTGTTATGTCTTTAGTTAAATTTAACAGCAACCGATGGCCCTGGAACTATGGCCTTAGCGAATTCTTTGATCGGGAAGGCGGTTTTAGCGACGACTTCTTCAATTTAGAAAAATCATTGCCCGCCATGAACGTCAAAGAACACAAAGATGACTTTGAAATCGAACTGGCATCCCCAGGCTTCGAGAAAAAGGATTTCGAGATTACCCTCAAGGACGATATTTTGGAAGTAGCCGCGGAAAAAAAGGCGGAGCAACAAGAAAAAGAGAACGATTACACCTGCAAGGAGTTCAACTATCGCTCCTTCAGACGTTCGTTGCAACTGCCCAAAATGGTAGACGACACCAAGGAAGTCAAGGCGACATATAAAAACGGAATCCTCAGACTGCATTTGATGAAGAAAGAGGAGGCCAAGCAACAGACCAAAAGAAAAATCGTGATCACTTGATCTTGAACCCTAAGTGTCGTGTCCAAGCAAACGGCTAGCGTCCGTCGTTTGCTTTAGGGTATTTAGCCAGACACTACAACCGATACGTCAATAATCCAAGAACGTAGTAACCCCGTAACCAAGTAACCTAAATACCATGAAAAAACTGATTTCTTTTGCGCTATTGATTATTTTTGGATGTTCGGATACCGCCTTGGTCGAAAACTGGAAAAACCCTGATATCGTACTGTTCGATGCCTATCAAGTATTGATCGTTGGAATGACCCAAAATGAGGATGTCCGTACCGATTTCGAGACCAAACTGAAAAAGGAATTCGACGAAAGGGATGTCGAGGCCATGCGCAGTAGCGATGTTTTCGACGTTTCGTTTACCGATTCAAGAAAATCTGAAGAAGAACTTGACCTGGTGGAGCAATCTTTACTGGACAAGGGTTTCGATGCCATTCTCTTTACAAAGATAACAGGATCTGAAAATCGGGAATCTTTTAGGAAAAGTATCGCCGAATGGAGCAATTATAGAGGCCGTTTTCGCGATGATTACCTGTCGCACCAAAGCATTTATTACGATACCGACTACTATGATAAATTTACCGTGTACCATGCCGAAACCTCGCTGTATTGCATTTGCGAAGGCAAGGAACGCGCCTTGATATGGCGGGGCAGCATAGACATAACCGACCCTAAGAATATTAAAAGGGCGGTGGACGACTACGTAAAATTGGTAGTCACAGCCATGGAAGAACAAGACCTAATCTTTAGAAAGGAAAACGATGATGGAGTTACGGGGCTATAACGAAACAAATACGAAAAGATGCCTTTGAAAAAGGCTAAATGTAAAAAGCTTTATCCATAAGAATTCCGCCTCTCAATGCCTCTTTGGTAGACGTATAACCAAGATCGAAAATAGCGTCGATGCTTTTCATATTAAACATACTATACGTATTCAATTTCTCTGGCTTTATGACCAGATCGCAATAGACAATCTTTTCGATGGAGTCTGCGGCCATCTTTATTTTGTACGCCCTTTCGAGTATGTTGTAAGAATGTTTTAGATCTGCAGGTTTGATGGTACGCAACGGATTTACATGGATTCCGATAATGTTATCGTAAATTCCTTTTAAAGGTTCTACGGGAAAATTTTTCAGCACGCCCCCGTCAACATAATATGATTTTCCGATTTTTGTCGGTGTAAAGATTCCCGGAAAGGAGGCCGATGCGAGAACCGGGCGGATAACCTCCCCAGTATCGAATATTTTCAACGTACCCTTTATCAAGTTAACCGCCGTTACGAAAAACGGCTTTATAAGTGCCTTGAAATTATCTTCGGGAAGCATTTTTTTAAAGTCGGAATAAAATTTTTCGGTATCGATAAATCCCGGTTTACGAAGGGCGTATTTTTGAGTATGGATAATGGGAATAGTCTTGAAGAAGTCCAATATTTCCGACCAGCTTGCTCCCGCCGCATAGAGCAGACCTACAATGGCACCTGCGCTCGTACCGGAAATATGTGTGGGAAAGATGCCATCTTCCTGCAATGCTCGGATGGCCCCTATGTGCGCCACGCCACGAATACCCCCACCGGAAAGCACCAACCCTATCTTGGGTTCGGTTTCTGAAATTTTATGTTCGCTATTTTTTTCGGTCATCACTGTAAAGTTACAATACGGGGCTAAAAATTTTGGCGACTCCTTTCTTCAGACGGTCCATTCGTGGTCGTTCTAAAAATTTTCGGTAATCGATCAGGTGGCTTTTTTCGCAATCCCTTAAAAAATCCTCTTTCAGTTCTTTGGTCAATATCGGGTCGTAGGCCAGTACGTTTACCTCATAGTTCTGTTCAAAGCTTCTGATGTCAAGATTGGCGGTTCCGATAGTGGTCAACCGATCATCGGAGAGTATCATTTTGGCATGTAGAAAACCTTCGGGGTAGAGATAGATTTTGACCCGCCCTGAGCATATCCTCAAAATAGGAACGTACGATCCATTTTACCAAAAGACTGTCCGATTTCGAGGAAAGCAGCAACCGCACATCAACACCCGCCATGGCGGCGACTTGAAAGCTTTCCAAATGGGCATCGCCGGGAATGATATATGGATTTACGATATAAACATATTCCTTGGCACTGTTGATCATCGAAAAGTACAGTTGATGTATGGATGAAAAATCGGAATCCGTACCGCGCGGAAGAATTTCCTACGGAGGGCTGATCCGTAAAATATTTCGTTGACAGAATATCGACCGATCCGCTGGCAAAATGCCAATCGATGGCAAAAACGGCCTGTAAACTCGTTATTATCGGGCCCTTTAACCGTAAGTGCATATCGTGCCACATGCCCAAAGCTTGGTCTCCCCCAATATATTTGTCCGACACGTTGAACCCTCCCGTAAAACCTATTTTTCCGTCAACGATCACTATTTTTCTGTGATTGCGGTAATTTACCGAATTGAGGAGCCGCCCGAACCACATGGGCATAAAACTCGATACCATGACCCCGCTACGCTCCAATTCTCCCAGGTAAGTTTTGCTAAGTTCCCAGCTACCAAAGCCATCGTACAAAAACCGGATTTTTACCTTCTCATTGGTTTTCCGTCTTATAATTTCAAGGAATCTTTGTGCTAGTTTGGAAATACTGGTGATGCAGCTTAGTCCAGTATATCCATCTATGATGCCAAGACTAGGTACCCATACATACTTTAGAAAAAGAAATGTAAATTTTTTGAGGTAAAATCTTTTTATTCTATTTTTGTCACATACTTGGCGTATACGGTACCGCATATGGCCTATATAGGTACAAGTTTTTTATGATTACAAACTAACTGTTAATCAAATAGTTATAGAATAGTGGAATTGAGCAGTAGGTAGCTCGTCGGGCTCATAACCCGAAGGTCGCTGGTTCGAGTCCAGTCCCCGCTACTAGCAAAATCAAGCCTTTCAGGAAACTGAGAGGCTTTTTTTATTAGACGGGTACAGAATAGGTACAGAATTTAGAGTCTTGATATTAAATGTAAAAATTGCAAATATTGTTTTAGTACACCTCTTTACCCGTCCATACCAAATGGAATGTTCGGGCGGGAAGCATCGGATCCGTAACCCGGAGGCCGTGGTTTCAAGTCCCCCTCACGATACCAGTAAACAAAGGAAATCCCAAGATTTAGGTCATGGGATTTTTATTTCTGTACACATTTTTAATTTTTCCTGTCGTAATTTAGGAATTTCCTCAAATCATATCTTTGGTTTTTGCTATTACTTTCCTTATCTATCAAGCCTAAAATAAATTACTCGTTCTGATGAGAGTGATTAAATATTGGCCATTTATATAATAGTTAACGCGATAACTGAAAAATTTAGCACTTAAAAACATAGCAAAAATACCGACATCACTTACGATATGATTACGACCTTTTTAGGATATCACTCAAAACGAGTTTCAAATACAATTTAATTAAATCCGACTTATACAGCGAGCAGAATATTTGGGATGAGGCTGGTGCTCCTTTGAAAATCGAAGTAGGCATCTATTAAAGTATCGTTTATTTAGACTTTTTAGATTAATCGATTCTTTTTTGAGCAAAAAGCCAATCTAGAATCTCTGGTGTGCTTTTTACACGATCCCAAATAAGATGCCCAGCCGAATATTCGGTATATTTTGGATTTCCTCCTGCTTCTTTAATTCCCTTAATCATATCTCTCGTCAATTCTACCGGTACCGCTTTGTCGCTTTTGCCATGAAAAGCCCATATTGCAATGTTGGTCATTCTTGATGCCATAGCAGTGTCTCCTCCTCCACATATCGGTATTGCCGCGGCAAACTTTTCCGGTTCGACCCCGATAAGATGCCAACTACCATAACCTCCAAGGGACATACCAACTACATAGCGTCTTCGCTCATCAATGTTGTATTCTTGCTCTAGACTATCCATGGCCTCAAAAATCAAATCTGACATATCCGGATCGCCTAATATTCCCCCGAAACCGGTACTTGAAGGACTCTGGGGCAGGAATAAGAATGCGGGGTGTTTTTCTCGATTTTCATCAGTGGTCAGCAATTGGGCAAAGCTGGTTCCATCCATTTGGGTCAAATTATCGCTTCCAACTCCACCCCCATTGTGTAGATTGACCACTAAAGGATACTTCTCATTGCGATTGTAATCCTTGGGCACCAACCAACGATACCTAAGCGTATCATTTTGGTCATTAACATACGTTCTAGCCTCAAAATCTCCAACCAAACTTTTGGACCGTTCCAACTTTCCTTGCTGCCAAGCGTAATGCGAAAAAGAATTTGTCAAGACCAAGAAAACAGCGATTAGCGAAATCACGCCTAATGCATTCTGTAGGCCCTTTAATAATTTGGAAGGTGGTGTGTCGCCGACTTTTTCAAGTGATGCGAGTTCCTCCTTGAAGTTCAGTATATAAAAGATTGGAGAAATACTTAATACGACGAAAATCCAGGGCATAAGCTTTCCAATAACAACGGGAATAGTAGTGTTACTAGTGTTCATAACCCAAAGCTGTAGTACTATTAAAACAAGCTGGACAGATAATGTTACTATCCCTGCCCAAAACAGCCAACGCCTTTCTCTGGTCTTTGAGGCAATCAGGCTGACAGAAGACATAGACCCTACACACATGAGCATCACAAACGCCCCAGAAATTAAGTTCCACAATTCTCTATCGGTCAGGGCGATATAAAAAAATGAATTATAGGCCAATGTTGCTATAAACGTGACCGAAAAGGCGATTAAAGCAATTCTATAGTTATTTACCAGAAAATACCAAAGTAATACCAGGTAGGCCACAACGGAAGTTGTATTTATGAGAATATACCAAGCATCGAAATACTCACTAAACAAGTAGAACCGGAATCCCGCAAGGGCATCCACAATGACATTAACTAGGGAAAGCACTATTTGGAGCCCAACCATGAAAATAGCAAAGCTATATATAGATTCATGGTCGGTTGTTATCTTCATTTTTATAACCTTTATTTGAACTTTTTAAACACAGAATTACAACTAACCAATTCTACTTTGCTACAGTTCGGTTCCAAGGATAGCTTACACATTTATTTACCATACCCTTAGTTTTCGCCTATAGCATTTTCTATTGCATCTTCCGTGGCCAGTGAAGGTTCGTTTATATTCGCGTCGATTATTTTACCGTCCCTGCCGATCAGGATGTATCTGGGAATCGATTTGATGTTATACCCGTCCCCGAATTCGGAGTGCATGCCATCTTCGATAAAAAGATCCGTTCCCTCATTGTCTTTTTCCTTCTGCAGGAACGACAGCCATTTGTCCTTGGAGGAATCCACGGAGACCATCATAATTCTCACCTTATCGTTGTCCCTATATTTTTTGGCGAACTCCACTACCCTCGGCCTCTGTTTTATGCAGGGTCCGCACCATGTGGCCCATACGTCCATGAAAACGACCTTACCGTTCGTTTCGCTGAAATCGAACTTGCCGCCCGAGCTGTCAATGGCATCAAAGGCATATGCCTCTTTTCCGTTCTGGGACGCATAGAACGACGACGAGGGCTTTTCGATAAGATGGTGGTACCTGTTGCCTTTTTCCGATTCCAGGACCTCCGTAAGGACTTCCGTATTAAAAAGTTTTTCATGTTTTTGCCAGTACGATGGGATTTCGATCAGGTTCCTGATATAAACGGCCTTTAAAAAATCCGTAAGATCGTCGTTCGCCGTGCTGTCCTCTATAAATCTCAAAAAGGAAGGGACATCCTCCAGATACCGGTGCTTCCTTAAATATTCGATCTCGTATTTATAAAGATAGATGTCCGGAAGGGATTTTAGCGCTTCCGTGGGTCCGGGGATCCTTTCGATAAAATCGAAGTAACTGTTTTCTGGTTCCAGTTCCTTTGATACCCTGCCCAACCAGAAAAGAAAGGCATATATTCTCGCCTGATTTTGATAGCTCAAAAGGTCTGCGACCCGTGGGCCGAATTCATCATTGAATTTGTTGATCTCGCGCTCCCTTTTCTCTTCGAAATCCTCAAAGATCAACGGAATGGAATCCATATTTTCGGATCGGAAGATTAGCGCACTGTTCCTGTCTATAAAATCAAGATTGCTCTTCCAGAGATAATTGACCAGGGAATCGCTCGTGCTATCGGTCGTCAAGCTTGAATCGGGCTTAATGTTAATATTTAGGTCCTTGTCCGGCGCAAGTATGATCAGATATGAAAATTCCTCTCCCTTGGAATAAATTTTTGCAACCCTGGGGCTATTTATCGGGGCTGTTTCAGTTAAACTAGTGGGGTAAAGTTCCGCTACCGGATTTTCGGTGATTAGCTCCGAAACATAGATCGTATCCGTTCTTCCGTTTGGGTCCAGGTTTATTTGGACTTCCCCTATTTTTTTCGCACAACAGGATAATAATAATACGCAGATAATGGATAAAATTATACCTTTTGGTTCCATTCCTATCTAGTTTTCCAATCCGGGCATTAGCTATTGATTTCAACTCCAAGATAAGGACAATAATTGATCCTGTTGATTTTGCCACACTTGTTAATGATAACAGATCCTTTATTTGAACTATGGTTTGCTTCAGTTCTTTTTTGTGCATTGTATTTATTGGAAGTCAGTTGAACTTATTTCGACTTCATATTCATATAATTCAGTTGTATTATTTATGGGTATTTCTATAAAATGATTTAAATATGGACTTGTTGTTCCTATTTGAAAGTTAATTTCATTTACTACATTTTTGTCAATCCAAATCCTTCTTAGAGTATTTTGCGTTGATGGGGGAATAGGGTCGATTAGTCTTTCTGGAAATTGTTTGTAGACATTTATTTCTTGAGTTATTTCGTCTGTGAAAATAACTCGCAAATCTACAGGATATAGTCTTAAACCTTCAAAATTCAATTCTTCTCGGTTTCCAATATTTTCGTCTCGAATAAATTCGACCAAATTCGGTATATGTACTTGTTCATTAAAGTCAAGTTGAATTTGATATTTATTTCCATTTCCAGTCGTAATAAATGGTAAATTGTAATCTCCGTTTATGTCAGTCCTAGTCGAATCAATAAATCCTTTAAATATATAATTCGTTCCGGCAAATGTTCCTTTCGTACTATATTCCGCCAATTTTACCTTCTCATTTACTATTGGAATAGTATTAGTTGAATCATAAATTTTTCCAAATATTAAAGTTTTAATATCAGCCGGAATTGGGTCTTCTTCACAGCTTATAATTAAAAGCGAAAAACAGGTCAAAATGTAAATCAGATTTTTCTTCATAGCAGTACGTTTATATCATGCACAACTTGTTTATATAGATATAAAATACATCTTCATACCCTCATAATGGTATAAAAATGATGCAAGAAGGTATCGTTTATTTGAACTTTTGTTTATGATGTAATACCCTTAAGATGTACACTACTTCATTATGGATAAGAAAATGAATCGAAAATTTGAAAGTATTGAAATGAGCCCTTCTAACATTTCTGTAGTAAATTTGAAAAAGGAAAGGATTCGCTTTCAAATAGGCGATTTGGCTTTTAAAATCAGTATCAAAAGTTTCTTCTAGGCCAGATACTCTGAAGTGACATTTAGCAGTTAATAAATCTTTCTCCGCATCTTTTGAAACATTAGTTTGATATGCCATTCCTGCTCATTACCTCCTCGATTGAAGAGAATTCAATTTCATTTTTATCGAATTTGTTCAATAAATCGTCCATCATGTCAGTATACTCCCTCGACGGAACTTCAAGCTTCTTGGCTTGTTCTATAGCTAAAAATTCCAGGTAATTTTTTAGGCTACGGTTCTGTCGCTTAGCTTCGGCTTCTAATGCCGAAACGACCATTTCATCTAAGTGTAATTCTTTACGTATCATAATAGAATAATATTTATACGTACAATATACGTATAAATATCGAAATTAAAACAATGCTATCGTTTTATCGAACTTTTACAATACAATTTAATAACAATTTCGATAACTAAATTTCTATCGTATCCGATTTGAACAAAATAACTTCGCAGTGCCATTCGTGGATACGTTCTTAAGTTTGAGTTAGCTAGTTTGAGCCGGTAAAAGTTATCGGCTTTTTTATTTTATCTATTCGCGAAAGAATTAATCCTTGATTTGGACTTTATATGTCTATTTGGGTATGTAATCATGAGAGCTGCATTGGTAATGACTCATTTTCTCTTATAGCTATCAAGCAGAAGACTATTGCCAACGTAAAGGATATCTTTGTTTTGTATAAATGTCATCCCTATGATTCTACCATCACCAAGTTGTAATTCATAACTTTTCTCATAGGGAAAATTCGTTTCAGAAATCTGTGTTTTTGTGATTTGATAGGTCTCATCAATAGTTATTTGCCTATTTATTTTTTGAATAAATCTATCATCTGTAATCTGAATGGTCTTAATATTGTCCCTCTCCGGATAACTACATTGGCCTGTAAAACCGCCACATGAAGCAGTCCAATTCCAATCTCCACTGATAGTCTTTGTTTGAAATGACTCCTCCTCATCCTTGTTACAACCATTCAGAAAACCAACACCTATAATAAATAATAAGGTCAATATTTTTGCTTTCATAATAATTTGACATATCTATATAAGATGCTAATAATGCCAAGTGGTTGCTTTAAATTTTAAAAAATTAATATCGAGTAATTAACTACTATCGTTTATTTGAACTTTGCCTATAATTGGAAACTCTAATTTATTTCTTCTATTAAAAACAGAGATAGTAGCAAGTTATTTAGTCTACAGATATAGGATGGATTTAATCGTATTTTTTGTCGGCAATCAATTCCATAAAAAAATCAGATACTTTGGAAGCTCCGTTATTTCCTCCATCATCCCTATTGGATAAAATTACAACGGTATATTGGTCCCTCATGAAATCCATCAATTCGCAATGTATTCCGTACCAGCCTCCACTATGACCTAGAATGTGCTGATTATATCTTTGGTCTACACCGATTCCATATCCCATATGTGTATTATAACCTTTTACTTTAGGAGCGAACATCAATTTAGTTGTTTCCTTCTTTAAGAGCTTATAATTCCTTAAAGCCTTTGAAAAGTTGTATAAGTCAGCTACGGTCGAATAATAAAAACCTGCCGGTGATGCCTTTGTCAAATAGTAGTCATTTTTTTTTAAGAATTCATTATCGCCGAACATCGACGTATAGCCGCTAGCTTTATTGTCCACGATGGAATCGATTTCCAGTTCAGTGGTATTGACCATTGCTGCAGGTTCTAAAATGGCGTTCTTTACATAATTGTAATAATCTTTACCGCTTACCTTTTCAATAATAAGACCAAGCAAAACGAAACCTGAGGCGCTATAGTCATATTTGGTTCCGGGTTGTGATAAAAGGGTATCATTCACAAAAAGTTGAATAAAATCCGAAGTTTTATTAAAATCCAGATTCTTGATTTTGTCGGAATCAGCCACGTAAAAATTGTTAAGCCCTGATGTGTGGGTTAACAACTGATGAATGGTTACGGAGTCCCTAACAAGCTTATTGGGGTACTCCGGTAGATACTTTCCAATAGGACTTTTTAACTCCAACCTTCCTTGCTCGTAGAGTTGTAAGGTCGCCACAGCAGTAAATAATTTGGTAATCGAGGCGATGTTGAATTTCGTGTCGATTTTGTTTTTTGCTTTGAACTCGATGTTGGCATGTCCGTAAGCTCGATTTTCAATAACTTTGTTGTTATGCGCTACTAAGACCGTTCCGGAAAAATCATCATGGCTTAGACTATCAAGAAATGAGGTAATCGCAAACTCTTTGTTATTATCAATTTGTCCAAAAGCTAAAATTCCTGTGAACAAAAAGAATGCGGTCAAATAGATTCTCATATTGTTTCCTTGTTTGGCTTATTTTATTAATTTACATAGCTAATAGAATGAAAAGCCCATCCTTTATTTGAACTTTAATTCTTTCAATTTATGCTTATCTATCAATTCATTTAATTTTTGTATTGTCGGTTTGAAAGTTTTGGAAATAAAAACAGGTTTACCATTTATCCAGATTTTAAAGGCATGAACACCATCAAGGGTTTTTGCATATGATATCTTTGTTTCTATGGTTTCGTATTGGTCAACAAATCTGTAACTCCGTCCATTTCTTAATCCTAGCTCCGACATTCCTTCCATCCTTAACTATACGTTATTTTTTTAAAATTACTTAGAGGCAAAGAATGGAATCGAACCATTATTAAGCTTCTTGTGAAATCTTGCCTAGCCATTCAGCCACAATGCCATGTAAATTATTAATCCTTTAATTGAACTTTAAAAGCGGTTTGTTAGAATAAATACTTATTTGCCAAATGCCTCGCTAACATTCCCGAAGGCATAATCATGAATTTGACTTTGATTCGTAGAATTGTATTTCAGTGACCCTTCCGAATCCTCAAAGCAGATAACAGGCCTAAGTTCTTTACCGTCTAACTGTATTTCCCCCTGATCTTGCAACATGGCTAAATCAAACGCGAAATCCCCACAGATATCCTTTAATTTAGATTTTTCAACTCCGTGTTTTTCAAGAGTGCACTTTAAAATTAAAATCATTTGATACTGCCACTCAGCAGCTGCCAAATCGTAGGTTTCGTCATTAATTATCTTCATTTCTATTATCCTTTGTTTGAACTTTAGCACATCAGATTATATGCATGGTGTTCGGATTCTTGCGCACTTATTTAATTCAAGGTTTATCAATTCTTGCACAAACCCAGGTTGCTTCGGCAATGGGTTCATTCTGCACATAGGCAATTCCGGTTTGTTTTATTATTCTGTTACTAACCCTGATATTCTTTATAATGTATTTAATCTCTTCATTATAAGTTGCCCCTTTTAAGAATTGTACACTTTCCATTTTAACCAATCCAAAAAAGCCTTCGGCAAGTCCAGCTTTTTTTACGCCGGCTCCTCCGCATTGAGCCATAGATTCAATTATTATCATTCCGGGAATAAAATCAAAACCGGGAAAACTACCTGTGAGCATCCGGTCATTCGATTTGTCAAAGCTCTTAATTCCTATAATCTCATTTTCGTCCGCACTTATAATCTTATCTACAAACAAGAAGGGAAATCTATGCGGAATCAACTTTTCAATTTCATTTTCCATTCCCTATCTCTTTACGTGATTTAAAATATCTTTGATAGCAATCGAAGATAGCTGATGTTTACAATCCTTTATTTAAACTTTCAATTTGCGGAACTACACTACTTAAAAAGAGTTGTAGTTTTCAATCGTTCATTGGGAAAATTAAGGATTTTGAATTATACGCTGACCCGGTCCAACGGGGGAAGGTCGGGTTCGGGAGAATATAATCAAGATTTAATGATTCATCATTGCGAATCAATCATCGCGCGCTGACTCCCCTAATGGGCGTTTGGTCGTACATTCCTCCAATTGGATAAAATTTTTATACCGCTTAATTTCATCAGTTCGCTTGCATTGAAATCTTTACATATCCCGGGATTGAGTCTATAGCTGAAGGTCATCTCATCCGACTTTATATCACTGTTAAAACTGTAATTTGCCACTAACCCTGCGTTGCCTGCCAATTTGGCCAATTCGATATCATGGGTCGCAATTATTCCGGAGGTACTGAGCCCCTTGATTTGATCTATCAGGGAGAAACCGCCTATATGCCTGTCCTCGGAGTTGGTACCCTTGAATATTTCGTCCAAAAGGAAAAAAACGTTGTTGTTCCGTTCCATAAGATTCAACAATTTCTCCATCCTTTTCAGTTCTGCCCTGAATGATGATACACCCTCCCTCAAACTATCCTGAGTTCGCATACTGGTAAAAATTCTCATATGTGAAACATTTGCCCGAACTGCACAGCAGGGCGCACCTATCTGTGCCAGTACAAGGTTGATGCCCACCGCCCTCAAGAAAGTCGTTTTACCCGCCATGTTGGAGCCGGTAATCAATGCGATCTCTGTGGGCCGCCGTGAACAATAGTCGTTACAGACTCTTGCATCCGCGTCTATTAGTGGATGTCCCAACGCCTCTAATTCCACGATATCCGAATCATCGCTTATATCCGGAAAAACAAATTCCGGGTTCGAGTAATAAAATCCGGCAAAACTGTTCAGAACCTCAAACTCGTTTATTGTCCTGGCCCAAATATTGAGGTTAGATCTATTTTTTGATTTCCATTTTTCCGTCTCTATGATCATATGGATATCCAGAAGCAGAAAACCGTTGAAGATGGAGTAAAATAAATTCCCGCCGATCGGTACGTTGTTCGAGACCCGTTGTTGGGAAAATTCCAGAATCCTGAATAGCTCTTTGATTCTTTTACCTGCAGAATAGGTATTTACCGTCAGTTTCGACTTGAGGTGGTTCAGTCCTTCTGATTCGAAATTTTCTTTTTCCACTAGATCTATGAGTGCCCCGTAGCCTTTTAACGTCATGAGGTCATTGTTCGCGATTTCAACGATATCCTCTGTTAAAGGTCTTAGTCTTTTTATGATCTTGTTGTTGACGAATAGAATTAAGGCCAAAGGCAATAGGCCCGTCAAGAAATTTAGGGAGATCATACTGTTGACAAAGAAGACCAGTGCCGACAACGATAAAACTGAAAGGGTTACCGCTGCGATCGAATAAAGCGTACGATGTCCTAGAATCGACGTAGGTGCAGAGGTCCAAGCCATTAACTTTTTGTAATCACTTCTCTTATTGATAAAACGTAGTCCTGTGGCCTGGAAACGCTGTCTCCAATCCAATTTTTGGGATAGGTCCCTTATCATTTCCTGCCTTTCAATGATCTCACCGCTGGCCGGAAGTTCCGTTAGCCATTTCCCCAAGAGCTCGTTTCCCGACTCCGTGGTAGTCCTGTTGACCAGTTGGAATAAGGAGTGTGCCCCGAATATGTCCAGATCGGATGAATATGGATGGTCGTGATCGATGTATTGCTGGCCGGCATCGAATTTTTCCAAAGAGCGCCTTTCCCTTAGGATTTCCGATTCGTTTATCTCTTTCAGGTTCGTTGTATGAAGTCTAGCGAAATCTATTTCCCTATTTCGCTTTACCAGAAGGATAAATGCAGTTATAAAGAAGAAAAGAAATATCGAGACAGGAACGAACAGCGCGTTTCTGATCAGAATAATGAAGACTATAATCGATGCGACAAAAACAAAAAGTCTCAGGCTTGCTAGAATATTCGATTTTTTGGTCAAGGCTACGATTTCAGTTTCATACTTTTCAATCCTGTTTAGGTAAGGTTTCATGTCTCGAAATTTATATATCAGAATTGACCTTTGAGTCATAATGTCGGATGAGCATATTTGTTTATCGTTTTATTGAACTTTTGTTATTACATTCTTTAAATTCTCCGGAATGTTTACCCACTTTGTTTCATCTGTCAAATACAACTCACAAAAGCATTCTTCTTTAGCAACTTTTAATATGTGATTGTACCAATCTGAATAACTCCAATCTGAGGGTTTTGGGGAATAGAGAGTTTGTTTTTCTGTGTTCCAATGAACTTGTGTCGCGGTGCGATATATTAGAATGAACTTTTTTAATTCGGGACTAATATGTAAGCTGCCGGCAGCATCAATTTCGACCTTTACTATTCTATCCTTATCCAACTATCTAATCCTTTATTTGAACTTTTTAGTTTTGTACCTCTAAAACATAATCCACGGACACCAATTCAACGGAAGTGGTGATATTCGTTTCAAACGATTCCTGTTCGTCATAACTAATAGTACAACTGGAGTTGGCCCCAATTTCGTAGCAAGGTGAAAAATTTGTCGCCAAGTTGGTACTTACTGTACCATCCACATTGAGGGTTACTTCATGGTATCCGTTGACTTTAATGCTATTCGGATTGTCAAATCTAATTTCATATTCCAACCTTGAGCTGTTGCTTCCTGTATCGGGAGTAAATCGAAATAGTACTACTTCATTGGTCACAGCACCGAGCTCTACTTCATCTATCGAACCGTCATCCTTTGAACATCCTGTTAAAAAAAGGAATAAAAAAGGCATAAGTTTTAGTTTATTTATCATAGTAGGTTTAATTAAATCCTTTATTGAACTTATTTTTAAAATGAAGATAGGAAATATCCAGAATAAATTATTGCTTATGAAGGCCCTATTGGAACAACGACGGACGGTCAAAAAGCCAAATGGAACCATCTGCGATGATGTCGTACACGTCCTACAAGTAGTACATGTATCATGCATAGCTCTAATACAAGATGGAGGTTTAGATCGAATCCATCAGTAATCAATCCTTTATTTGAACTTTCAATATTTTGGATAAACAGACTTTTTAATGGCGTTTATTTTTGGTGTGGCTAGTTTTCTTTTTTAAGTAAAGCAACAGTTCATGATTTTCATTTGGTAGTTTTGTCGTACCTATCATTTCTAGCCCTAATTTCTCCAAAAGACGTTGAGAAGAAATATTCTCTTTGGATGTAATGGCTCTAATTTCCTCAATTTCAAATTCATCAAATGCAGCATCCAATAATCTATGTGCTGACTCATAAGCATATCCCAATCCTTCATATTGAGGTAAAAGGCCAAATCCGATATCGATTCCATCTACACCATCTCTGTTATAAAGTGCACAAGTGCCAACTTTTAGACCTTCAACCCTTGTAATTATAGAATAGCTCGAATATCCAAGAGTATTTAATTGTGGGAGCATTTTAACTTGAATATACTTTTCAGCATCTTCAATTGAATTAATTTCCCGATCTCCTACATATTTTATGAAC